>DASPVV010000256.1:0-33620 GCA_035622175.1 Terriglobales bacterium
AACAGGCGGCCCAAGTAGCAGCCGGGACAACGCCCAGGGTGATTACGAATAAAGACCTTCCCGCTGACCCGCCGCAGCTCCAGGAGGCCAGCGCGTCCGAGCCCATGACCGTAGTGTCCGGTGTCAACAGGTCGTTCGAAGGGCGCTCGTCAGACCAGCGCTTCACTGAACGAAACCTCTCCGAGCAGCGCGCGGAGGAACAGTGGAGAGAGCGCATCCAGGCGCAGGAAAGCAGGATCGCTGATCTGCAAGCGCGCATAGACCAGATGAATGCATCGATCCATCCCGCTGGCGGCAGCGCCCAGTACGAGGAACCCTATAGCCGCTATCAAGAGCATCAGATGCAACGCGTCGCGCAGATGCAGGAGTTGCTCGATCAGCAGAGACGAAGACTATCTATGATGCAGGAGTCGGCGCGGCACGCGGGCATGCACACCTCCGTGTACGATCCGTAGAGCTTGCAGCCTATGAGTAATCCGATTAGCGTGAGCGTCATTCCCTGGCGGATCACCATATTGCGAAGATTCGAGGCCTGCGCGCCGAGTGCCATGCGGACATCGAGTTCCTGTGTGCGCTGTTGAACGGAGTAGGACATCAGCCGGTAAACACCGATCGCAGCCATGAGCAGCCCAGCAGCATAGCCGCCACCAGACCAGATTTGAACTTTCGACCTTCTGGTCGGAACTAAGAGCAGGACGAAATCTAAGTGCTCTTCGCATAGGATGCCACTGTTTTTCTCGCCTCCATGGTAGCGGAGTTGTACCGAAGTTTATGTTTGAGCGACTAGCGAATGACTTCCGTGTGACCGAGAGCCTGCCTATCGTTGCCAATCTCGTTGGCCGATGACGGAGCACTCTGGCCGGTGCTGGAAGCGCCTAATGAATTGCTCGTCGGACGCCTGGTTCTGCTCGGGAGCGAGGTGTGGGGCGAGCGTTGCGGAGCCGGTACCATGGGTTGAGTAGCCAGGCGGGTGCTGTTGACTTGGCCAAAAGTCAGGATTATCGTTGGTTTTCGGCGCACGGGGCGCATCCAGTCCGCGGAAAGGGCCAAGCCCACCCTGCAGGAATTGCACGGCTACCATCTGACAAATCTTCTTTCTGCCTGCGGTGCGGACACAGGCCACGAACCGAAAGGAGATTTCCATGACAAGGCAACTCCCGCCGAGTCCCAGTCTCGAACAACTCAAGAAACAGGCCAAGTCCCTATTGAAACGTCAGCAGGCCGCGGACCCTGAGGCGCTGACTCGCATTCGCGAGAATCACCCGCGCTGGAGAGACCTATCGGCAGAACAGGTCGCCGCGTTGCCGTTCGCGCTTGCGGATGCGCAGCTGGTGATTGCGAGCGAATATGGATTCGCGTCCTGGCCCAAGCTGCAGGCTCATGTCAAGACGCTTGCAGCAGCGCGCTCGACCACTGAGGCGGTCGCGTCTCTGCGCGAGGCCGCGGGAAAAGGTGACCTGGCGCGACTCAATGCGTTGCTTGATGCGCATCCGGAGCTCATTGACGAGCGCGGCGGGGAGGGCGTGAGAACGGCGCTGCACCATGCCGTCTTCGGCAACAGCGAGGCGGCCGTCAAGCTGCTGCTCGAGCGCGGCGCCAATCCCAACATCCGCTGCCAAGGTGACAAAGCGTATCCGCTCCATTTCGCCGTGGAGAAGCATCGCCTCCCCATTGTTCGTCTTCTGGTGGAGCATGGGGCGGATACGGTCGGCGAGGGCGACTTCCACGAGCTGGGCGTGATCGGGTGGGCGACGGCATGGGATTACATCCAACCCAATCCCGAGATCGTTGCGTATCTGCTCGCGCACGGCGCGAGACACACTATCTTTTCTGCGGTCGCAATGGGCGACGCAGAAATGATTCGTGAGCTTGTTTCGCGCACGCCGGGCGATCTCGAGCGGCGGATGAACGGAACAATCATGCGCAGCATGCCGCTGCATCTCGCCGTCATCAAGAACCAACCCGCGGCGGTGACGACGCTGCTCGACCTCGGTGCTAACACGGAGTCGCTCGACGGAGCCGGCTTTTCTGCCCTCGATCTGGCGGCGCTCGACGGCAGGCACGACCTGGTACAAGTGCTGCTGGAGCGCGGAGCAAACGTGCGCCTGCCGGCCGCAGTGGCTCTGCATCGTACCACCGACGTCGAAAAACTGCTGCGTAGAGATCCCGGTACACTGAAGCCAGACGGACGATGGGGCCATTTCATCATTCGCGCCAGCGAACGCGCGCCGGGCGAAGTGATCGAGACGCTAATCCGCAATGGAGCGTCCGTGAATGTACGCGACGATCCAAAGACCTCGATCGACGCGACGAGCGGATACACACCGCTGCATGCGGCGGCGTGGTACGGGAACCTGAGCGCGATTGGTGTGTTGATGAAACATGGCGCTGATGTCCGCGCGCGCGAAGAGAAGTATCATGGCACGCCCGCCGGATGGGCTGACTACGCCGGTCACAAAGAAGCCCGCGACCTGATTCTGCGCGGGTCGATCGACATCATCGAGGCGATCCAATACGACATGGCGCAACGCGTCAAAGCCGTCCTGGAAGAAGACCGCGCAGCGTTGAACCGGACTTTCGGCGACTACGGGCTATTTCCCTGGGACGCCGCCGCATGGCACACTCCGCTGTCCTACGCCGTTGCGCGCGGCCGTCAAGAGATCGTACGACTGCTGATCGAGCGCGGCGCGGTTCAGACGTTACGGTCGCCCGAAGGCGAGACACTGAGCGAGATCGCAGAAAAGGCAGGCCATCGAGAGATCGCACTGATTCTCGACCGAGCAGCGGGAGGGGACAAAGCTCGAAGCTAGATAAACTGCCCATCGACTCGTGGTGGATCGGATTTGTGGTGGGAAGCCCGATTCTCAGTAACTGCCAACGATCAACGCGCTCGGTCCGGGATCCACGAAGCCACCACGCGACTGATGTTGTTGCATGGCTAGGGTCGGGTGGGGAACAATCGTCTATCTTTGATTCGGTTCTCAACCGATGTTCTGGGGTGATACGCTTCGAAGCCGCACTCGGCTTTATCGGCCGCCGATTCCATTCATTGTGGTAGATTTGTCTACGTCACTTCCGTCCTACTGGGGTACGCCATGGCATGCCAGGCAATCTCGCAGGCGCTTACAAACTGCGAATCGTTTTCATCTTCGGAAGCGTCTTAATAACCAGTCACGGGCGGGTGTCCGAATCCAGGTTTACGGGTGCTAATCGGTGACAAAATGAGCCGACTCAACCTGCTTCTAATCGTGGGGCTTGCATTTGTAGCAGCTTGCGTTGCGGCTTCTCAGGATCAAACTCAACAGCAGCCACCACCCCCTCCTCCTGCCTCTGAGGGCGCGACCCAACAGCAATCGCCGCCTCCCGCCCGTCAGCCTTATCAAACGGAAAATCCCGAACAGCTTCAACAACTTGTCGCGCCGATTGCGCTGTACCCTGACTCGCTCGTCGCCTCCATTCTCGCGGCTTCCTCATTCCCATCGCAAATTGCCCAAGCCTACGACTGGCTCGCTCCCCGACGCAATTTGTCGCCCGAGGAAATCGCGGGCGAAGTCGACAAGCAGAACTGGGACCCCAGTGTGAAGTCACTGCTCGCCTTTCCTCCGGTACTTCAAAACTTGGCGACAAACCTCGCTTGGACGTCCGAATTGGGCGATGCCGATTACAATCAGCCCACGGACGTGATGAACGCCATTCAGCAAATGCGCCGCGAGGCCAAGAAACACGGAACACTCAAAAGCAATGACCAAATAAAGGTTGAGGACAAGCACGGGTACATCACTATTGAGCCGAAAGATCCCGAGTCCCGCGTCGTATACGTTCCGGCCTACGATCCCTGGGTCGCCTACGGCTTCCCCGTCGCTCCCTGGCCTGGTTGGGTGGCTGTTCCTGGAGCGTGGTGGGATGGCCCAGGGCTCTACTTCGGCGTCGGTTTCGGTCTCGGACCGTTTTGGGGCTACGGGTGGGGCTGGCCAGCTTGGGGTTTGCGCTGGTGGGGAGGTGGAATCTATTTTGGCGGCGGTCCTTGGTATCCCTGGGGACCCACATTCTTCGACCGCGGCTACTACTATCACGGCGATCCCGGCTTCGCGCACCGCTATCCGTCGCCGGAACAGTTCAATCGTGGGTTCGAAGGACGCGCGCCAGGCACGCGTTCAGGCCCGTTCACCGGGTTCGGGAATGGCGGCGAAACGCGGGGGTTTTCAGCTCGCGGCCAAGGCAGTTTTGGCGGCTTTCACGGCGGCGGCTTCGGCGGCGGCGGTATTGGTGGCGGCTTCCACGGGGGTGGTGGCGGCGGTCGGCACTAGGTCCAGAGGGGAGCGCCAGCCGGATTGTTGGTTGCGATTCCGGAAATCTAGAAGAAGAGAGGAAGGTGAAAATGTCGCTTCGTGCGGAGCAGATTCTCTCCTCCAAGGTTTCGTTCACGATCGCCGCGCTGCTTGTCATGTTTACCACTTCGCCGATCTTAGCGCGCGTACACGACGCCCAATCTCAGTCAACCGCGCCTCCCAAGGCTTCCTCCCCACACCGCACGGCACAGATCGCCTCTGGTGCGCAGAAGACCTTTTCTTCCCCCCAGGAAGCCGCTCAGGCCCTTTACGACATGGCGCGCAACCATGACGAAAAAGCCATGCTGGCCATTCTCGGTCCCGGCGCCCGCGACATCGTCATTTGGACCGACAACCAGGCTGAGCGCTACGCCCAGGATGACGTCTTCGCCAAAAAGTACGAGCAGATGCACCGCTTTGTCAACGAACCCGACAACGAGACCACGCTCTACGTCGGCGCAGAAAACTGGCCGCTGCCCTTACCGCTCGTCGCGCACAACGGTGCATGGTTCTTCGATTCGAATCTCGGTCGGCGCGAAATTCTCTTTCGGCGCATCGGCGAAAATGAAATGGATGCCATCGACGCCCTCCGCGGCATCATTGCTGCCGAGTATCAATTCAACGCCGAGGCCGGCGAATACGCACAACACCTGAACTGCTCCCAAGGCCAGCACGATGGCCTGTTTTCACCTGAGAACGGCAACGATATGGACAAGAATCCCCTCGGCCCCTACGTTGCTGAGGCGAGTTACACGCGTTCTGATCGCATGCCCTTTCACGGTTATTATTTTCTGATCCTCACGGCGCAAGGCCGGCACGCCCATGGCGGCGCACGTAGCTACATCGTCGATGGCAAGATGACAGGCGGCTTCGCCGTCGTGGCATTTCCGGCAGCGTATCGCTCCTCCGGCGTGAAAACCTTCATCGTCAATCAGTATGGCATGATTCACGAAAAGGATCTCGGCCCTAAAACCACCGAAATAGCTTCCGCCATGAAAGCCTACGACCACGACGGCACATGGGCCCACGTCCGCCCCAGCCAATTCCTAACCGTCAGTTCGCCCAACCCTTAACGCGCCTTTTGGAACCCTCCCGGGTGCCTTAGGTTTCCTTGGGGCAGGTTGGTTAATTTTTTGAGCTTGAAGTACAGGAGAAAACCATGACGTTGCTCGAGTCTTTGAAGCAATACACCACAGTGGTAGCGGATACTGGCGATATCGAGGCCATCCACCGGCACCGACCGCAGGACGCGACCACCAATCCTTCGCTTCTTTATCACGCCGCGCAGATGCCGGCTTACCGGCATCTGGTGGAAGAGGCTGTTGAAGAGGCTTCGAACCAGGGTGGCAGCCACGAAGAAATGGCGGCGGAGTTCATCGACCAGATGTTCGTCCTGTTCGGATCCGAAATCCTCAAGGTGGTTCCCGGCCGCGTTTCCACAGAAGTTGCAGCCAGCTTGAGTTTCGACACTCCCGGTACGGTTGCCAAGGCGCGTAAGCTCATTTCGCTGTACGAGAAAAGAGGTGTGCCGCGCGAGCGCGTCCTGATCAAGATTGCCAGCACCTGGGAGGGAATTCAGGCAGCTGACGAACTGGAACAAGAAGGCATCCACTGTAATCTGACACTTCTTTTCAGCTTTGCCCAAGCGATCGCGTGCGCCGAAGCTGGCGTCACTTTGATTTCGCCTTTCGTCGGCCGTATCTACGACTGGTATAAGAAAGAGGCAGGCGGCAAGGAAATTCCTCCGGATCAAGATCCTGGAGTTGTATCCGTCACGCGCATCTACAACTACTACAAGAAATATGGCTACAAGACTCAGGTCATGGGAGCCAGTTTCCGCAACCTCAATCAGATCATTAGGCTGGCGGGATCGGATTTGCTGACCATCAGCCCCGAGTTGCTTGAACAACTGGAACAGACTGAAGGCACGGTCGAACGCAAACTCGATCCAGCCAAAGCTAAGGCAAGCAAAGATGTACAGCTTCGTCTCAGCGAGAAAGCCTTCCGCTGGATGCACAACGAAGACGCCATGGCGACCGAGAAACTGGCCGAAGGCATCCGTAAATTTAATAGCGACGCGCAGCACCTGGAAGAGTACGCTCTCTCCCAAGTTGCTGAAAAGGTTGGGTGAGGATTGGCCCCTGCGAAGGGTGCGGCTCAGCTGTGGCGGGCCGCACCGCATCGTATACAAGTAGGATTCTTGTTCTTTCTCACGATCAAGCCAAGAACACTGCAGCCAAGCTACCGCCCTGGAGGGTGGTCGATGAGTGACCCTCGAGCCGTGCTATGGGACATGGACGGGAGTCTCGCGAGTGAAGGTATTGCGATCACGCGCGAGCAGTTTCTTTCCTCCTCTGGCCAGCGCAACGATTCCATCATCCCCCAGTGGCTCGGCCCCGCGGCCATGACCTTCGTTCTTCCCTGCATACAATCTTCGCACGCCATTCCTTGCTTTTTCCGCTCTCTATGTTCTTGGTCGAAGTAGCACAACCACCGATCTCGGAGCCACCCTATAACCGGCCGCCTCCAAAGGCTCCCCTCGATCAGAGAAGTCCGCGGGGCTGGCTAAAGCTGTGTCCACGATTCTCACCCACTCCCGCGCCGTACCTTCCTGGACGTCGAACTTCAACGCCTCCCAGTGCGCGTTGATCATCGCGTAAATGTCATCGTCGTTTTGAGAGGCTCCGTGCAGACAGAACGCCAAGCTTCGGGAGTCATAGGACAGGTCGGCCTTTTCGCCGGTTCCGTACCAGGCGATATCTTCGCGCCAGAAGCGGCTGCGCATCAGGGAAGGATGATTTTTGCGAAACGCAATCATTCTCTTGAAGAACCGGAAGATGTCTTGATTGGTCCGAAGCTGGCTCCAGTCCAGCCATCCGGTGGTGTTGTCCTGGTTGTAGGGATTGTTATTGCCAAATTGCGTGTTCAGGAATTCGTCTCCGGCTCGGAACATCGGAGTTCCATTCGACAACATGAGCAGGCAGCAGAAATTCTTGACCTGCTTGCGGCGCAGCGCCAGCACTTCCCGGGTCGCGCCTTCATCGCCTTCGTGTCCACAGTTCCAGCTGTAGTTATCGTTCATCCCGTCCTGATTGTTGTTGCCATTCGCCCGGTTGTGTTTCTGGTTGTAAGCCACCAGATCGTACAAGGTAAAGCCATCGTGCGAAGTTATGTAGTTCACGCTCTGGTACGCGTGATAAGCGTCGGCGCGGCCATCGGGGAAAAGATCGTCGCTGCCATAGATTCGCCGCATCAGGTCAGGGACCATCCCCGAATCACCTTTAACGAAGCGGCGGATATCGTCCCGGAATCGTCCGTTCCACTGCAACCAAGTGATCCCAGGGAACCCCCGGCCCAGTTGATACGCTCCCGTATCCCATGGCTCCGCGATCAGGCGCAGCCGGCTCAACTCTGGATCAGCGGCGATTTCAGCGAAGATCGGGGCGTGACCCCAGTTGAGCGATCCATCCGCATTGCGGCTGAACACCGACGCCAGATCAAAGCGGAAGCCATCGATATGCATCTCTGTTTTCCAGTGCCGCAAGCTGTCCATCACCATCTTGCGCACATGGCCCTTGCCAAAATTCAGGGTGTTGCCGGTGCCCGAGTAGTTCGCGTACGGATTAGCCGGGTCGGATGACTGCATGTAATAGCTGGCGGCGTCGAAACCCTTATAGCTGTAGATGGGACCTCTATGATCGCCTTCACAGGTGTGGTTGTACACAACGTCAAGCACGATGCCGATGCCCGCCTCATGAAACGCCTTCACCATGGTTTTGAATTCAAGATGTTGCCCATCATCGTCACGATTACTGGCGTCTTGTGCATGGGGTGCGAAAAAGCTCAGAGGCATATAGCCCCAGTAGTCGCCTTCCTGAGGGTCACGCTGAAAAATCGGCATCAGCTCGACAACTGTGACTCCCAGATCTTTGAGATAAGGAATCTTTTCCAGCAGGCCCGCATACGTGCCGGCACGAGATGGGTCGACGCCGGAGTTGGGATTCTTGGTAAAGCCTCTCACGTGCAGTTCGTAAATCACTGCATCCGACTGGTGATACGGCGGTTTGGTGTCGCCCCAGTCAAAGGTCGGACGGCAGGCGCGCAACACGCCCAAAGGCGCATGCCCCGCATTCGGCCCTTCTCTCATTGCCAATTGGCGATCAAAAGCAGGCGGAAAGAAAACAGCTTGCGCATAAGGGTCGAGGAGAACCTTTTGCGGATCAAAGCTATGCAAAAAGGGAGTGTTCTCACCCGACACCGAATATCCGTAATAAGCCGCTTCCCCCATTTCCGTGATCGGAATCCGGCAATGCCAAATCCGTCCCGACTTGCGGCGCAAAAAGTCGAAACGGTACGCCACGAGCGGGTTGACCAAATCGTTGGAAGTGTAGAGTAGCAGCGTGACACTTTCCGCATGCTCAGCATGAACGGCAAAGTTGAATGCTTGCTCCGCTTCGATCCAGGTAACGCCAAGCGGCAGCGGACTGCCCTCGGCCTGCTCCCAGGTCCGACGCTTCGAGGGGGTCGGGGGAACGGGCTCGGCTGTGCGCTGTGGAACGTCCACGTCGGCGACGATGACTTGGTTGGAATCCTTCATGCTTGCCCCTTGTTGCGACGCTTCAGGCTGCGAGATCGCCAGCCGCCGCACGATCCGCGAAAACTACCGCCCGCAGCTGGCAAATCTTGCCCGCCGGGATCGTCAGATCCCCTTGACGCAAGCGAAAGAGGGCGTCGGCCTTCTCACGACCGGTCGCCAACCACAAAATCCGTCGCGCCCGGTTGATGGCCGGATAGGTCAACGTCATGCGTTTCCTTCCCTGGTAGACACCGGTTAGAGCTACATCGGCGGCGGTCAGGTTAAGGACTGGATCCCCAGGCACCAACGAAGCGGTATGTCCGTCCGGCCCGAGGCCCAGATGGATGAGATCTAGCGCCGGAGGTGAGCCGGCGATGCTAGCGAGGAGCAAAGCATATTCCCTGGCCGCGGCGTCCAGGTCGGGCGATTCCACCGGCATGGCATGAAGGTTCTCCTGAGGAATCGTCGAATGATCGAGCAGGCTTTCCCGAATGTGCGTGAGATTTCTATCCTTGTCACCCGCTGGTGCCACCCGCTCGTCCACTTGAACGACGTGAACGCTCTCCCAGGGGAGATCTTCTTCCGCAAGGCTGCGCAGCATGATCCAGGGGGTACGGCCGCCGCTCACAGCCATGACGAAGCGGCCGCGGTCCGCAAAGGCAGCCCGAGCTTCAGCAGCAATCGCCTCCGCGGCGGCCTGGGCAGCGCTGGTTTCATCGGGGAACACTTCTATCTTCATCGTAAACCTTTCGCTTCCTAACCTCTCAAGCCGCATGGCTGGCAAGAGATGGCGTTTCGTGCACGAAGATTGGATCTTGCCAGCCTCCCGGAGGAGTGACGCGCTCGCCTTCGTTCGGACCCCACGAATTGGCGGCGTATGGATAAACTGGCGTTTTCTTTTTCAAGATCGGTTCCACAATGCGCCACGCTTCTTCGACGTAGTCCTCACGCGCAAACAAGGTGCTGTCTCCCGCCATGGCTGCTCCGAGCACACGTTCGTAGGCGTCCATCTCATCGCCACGGGGAGAACGGCTGGCGACCATTTCGCTCGCTTGCAGCGAAAGTCCTTCAGCGTCAGGAGCGAGCGTCATCATGCCAAGGGCGATGGTCACCTCTGGACTTAGGCGCAACCGCAGATGATTCTCCACCAAGCTGGAGTCGGGGAAAAGCGAAGGAGGCTTGCGAAACTTGGCCACAATCTCAGTACAGGTCACGGGCAAGCACTTGCCGGCACGAATATAGAAAGGAACTCCTTTCCAACGCCAGGAATTGATCTCCAACTTCAAGGCGGCGAATGTTTCGGTCTGCGAGTCCTTGGCGACACCGTTTTCATCCCGGTAGCCTTGAAACTGGCCACGGACCAAGTTCCTCTCATCGATGGCCGGAATTGCCTTTAGTACTTTTACTTTCTCGTCGCGTACAGAATCGCTGTCGGATCGAACGGGCGGCTCCATGGCCAGATTCGACAACACTTGAAACAAGTGGTTCTGCACCACGTCACGGACGGTGCCTGTTTGATCGTAGAAGCCTCCTCGGCCCTGGACTCCGAAATCCTCGGCCATGGTGATCTGTACGCTCTCGATGTAGGTACGGTTCCAGAACGCTTCCACGAAGGTGTTCGCGAAGCGGAAAGCCAGCAGGTTGTTGACCGGCCGCTTGCCAAGGTAGTGGTCAATGCGGAAGATGTCGGCTTCGTCGAAGACGCTGAGCAGAACCTTGTTCAGCTCCCGCGCGGTAGCGAGATCATTCCCGAACGGCTTTTCTACGATGACCCGCGCACCCTGGGAGCAATTCGAGTTCGCCAGCTGTTCGACGACGGTTTCAAACAGAACCGGCGGAATCGCCAGGTAATGCGCGGGATGATGCGCATCCTCGAGTTCTGCGCGAAGCGCCTGGAAGGTTGCCGGGGCCAGATAGTCGCCATCCACGTAGCGCAGCAAACGGGAGAGCTTCTCAAATGCCCCCGGATCCACTCCACCGTGCTTCTCGAGGCTATCGTGGGCCCGCGATTTGAGTTGTTCGAGGGTCCAGCCGGCTTTCGCTACCCCAACGACCGGAACGTTGAGGTGACCGCGCTTCACCATCGCCTGCAACGCAGGGAAGATCTTCTTGTAGGCAAGGTCACCGGTTGCACCAAAGAACACTAACGCGTCGGAATGAGAGTTGGTCACAGTGATCTCCTCACGCCACTTTCGTTTTGCTGTCTTTTTCCAGATGTCCGCCGAACTGAAACCGCATCGCAGACAGCAGTTTGTCGGCAAAGTCAGCCTCACCCCGCGAGCTGAATCGCTCGTAAAGGGCTGTGGTCAGGACTGGCGCCGGCACGGCTTCGTCGATCGCCGCCTTGATCGTCCATCGTCCTTCGCCTGAATCCGAGACTCGGCCGGCAAATTTCGCGAGGTGCGGATCCTGAACCAGCGAACTGGCCGTCAAATCGAGCAACCAAGATGCGATCACACTCCCACGGCGCCATACCTCGGCAATATCACGCAAGTTCAGATCGTATTGATACTCCTCAGGATGGCGTAGAGGCGTGGTTTCGGCATCGACAGCAGCATTTCCCTGCTTCCCGATGTTGGCGGAGCGGAGGATGCTCATTCCCTCGGCATAGGCCGCCATGATCCCGTACTCGATGCCGTTGTGCACCATCTTGACGAAATGGCCGGCCCCGTTAGGACCGCAATGCAGGTAGCCCTGCTCGGCAGTGCCGCCGACCTTCTCCCGGCCGGGCGTGCGTGGCGTGTCGCCCATCCCAGGAGCGAGTGCGGCAAAGACCGGATCCAGCCGCTGCACGACTTCGGTTTCCCCACCAATCATCATGCAATAGCCGCGCTCCAAGCCCCACACACCTCCGCTGGTGCCAACATCCAGGTAGTGGATTTTGGGAGCCAGTTCCTGGGCGCGCCGAATGTCATCGATGTAGTAAGAATTGCCGCCGTCGATCAAAACGTCACCCGCGTCGAGATGCGGGAGCAAATCAGCAATCGTTTGGTCAACGACAGCAGCCGGAACCATGAGCCAGATCGCCCGCGGCTTGTCGAGCTTCTTAACCAACTCGGCGAGCGACGCCGCGCCGTTCGCCTTCTCCTTGACCAACTCGCCCACGACCTGAGGCGACCTGTCGAACACCACACAGTTGTGTCCTTTATTAATGAGCCGCCGCACCATGTTGGCGCCCATCCTTCCAAGACCGATCATTCCAAGTTGCATCTCTATCTCCTGACGAAACAAGATTGGTTAAGTGTTCAAGACAACGTGTTCACCCAGGCAGGCAAAGTCCGCCGCCAGGATCGAAGGCGCGAGTTTGCCAGCACCCTTTTGCATCGTGCGCAGTTTCTCTCTCTCTATGCCACGACCGCGGGAGTCTGGGTACGAGCCTTCTCAAAAATATCCACAAATTCCCGGTAGCGGCCGGCAATTTCGGCGGCAGCGGCCTCGCGCGTGATCTTGTTGGCCCGCATATCAACCAGGGGATTCCAGAAGCTGGTCCGGCCCACGGCGAAACCGACGAAGCCATCCACCGTGGCTGCAGTGCTGAGCCACTCCCGCACCTTCTGGTCGTTTTCCCCTCGGCCCAGAATGATGCAACCCACCTTGTCACGTCCGCCGCGACGGGCGGCTGCCACCACTTTCTGGCAGTCTTCGCGGCGGTCGAGTCCCTCGATTTTCCACACGTCCGGCTCGACTTGCGCATGGTGGAGTTGCTCGATGGTCTCAACCATCAGTCGTGGGCGAAGCTCGAGATCGTAGGCTTTCTTGTCTCCTTTGACCTGATCGAGCTGTGACTTCTCCGCCGGCACCAGCAACTCGAACATGAATTTGCTGCGACCGGAAGTGTGCAAATAATCCGAGAGCCTTTTCAAACGGGCTGCCTGCCTCTGGTTTAGAAGGCGGTCCCCCTCCGGATTATAGCGAACCAGAACCTTGCAAAACGTTGGCTGGAAGGCCTCGACGTGTCGGGCGAAGTCTTCACCGTACTCGTAGTCGAACTCTTCTTGTCCGCTCTTCTCCGCGGGACAGGCTGTGGCGTAGCCGTTCGCCCGGGCATCACGAAGAATGGCTGCACCGAACTGTTCATCCACCAGGATTCCAGCTTTCTCCTTAGGCACACCCGCTTGAAGGGCGGACCGGAAGCCGTTGTAGATTACCTGCTTGGTGGAGGCGATCTCGGCCGTTTGCGCCGGGCTCAGAGGGCCCATCCAACCGAACATCTTGGTCTGGAACGACCCCCGGTGGTCGAAAGGCAGGATATATAAAGGTTCATTAAAGCCAATGGTGGTCATTGTTTCTCCTTCAGTTTGCGATAACGACGAATCAAGGTGCTGGTCGAGCCATCGTGGTTGAGCATAGGCTCGGTCTTGTTCTCGAGTTCTGGAATAATGCGCTGGGCCAGCACCTTGCCGAGCTCAACCCCCCACTGGTCGAAGGAATCGATGTTCCAGACAACGCCCTGGGTGAAGACTGAGTGTTCGTAGAGCGCCACCAGTTTGCCCAGAACTTCCGGCGTCAGCCGCTCCGCCAGTATCGTGTTCGAGGGGCGGTTCCCTTCAAATACGCGGTGTGGGACCAGCCAATCCGGGGTGCCTTCCGCCTTGACCTGCTCAGCCGTTTTGCCGAACGCGAGCGCTTCCGTCTGGGCAAACACGTTGGCAACCAACATGTCGTGATGCCGGCCGACCTGGTTCAGCGGCTTGCCAAACGCGATGAAGTCGCACGGAATGAGCCGCGTTCCCTGATGGATCAGTTGGTAGAACGAGTGTTGCCCGTTGGTTCCCGGTTCGCCCCAGTAAATGGGGCCCGTGTCGTGAGCCACCTTTTTCCCGTCGAGCCTAACGTGCTTGCCGTTGCTCTCCATCGTCAGTTGCTGAAGATAGGCGGGGAATCGCTTCAGGTATTGTTCGTACGGCAAAACAGCCACCGTCTGTGCGCTCCAAAAATCGTTGTACCAGATTGCTAGGAGACCCACGAGCACGGGCAGATTCCGCTCGAATGGCGCGGTGCGGAAATGCTCGTCCATCTGGTGAAAACCATCCAGCATGGCGCGGAAATTATCCGCCCCAATCGCGATCATCGTCGAGAGCCCAATGGCCGAGCCCATCGAGTAGCGGCCGCCGACCCAGTCCCAGAATTCGAACATGTTGGTAGTGTCGATTCCGAACTCCGCCACGGCAGCGGCGTTGGTGGACACAGCCACAAAATGCTTGGCAACCGAACTCTCATCGCCTCCCAATCCCGCGACAGACCAGGCGCGAGCGGTGTGGGCATTCGTCATGGTCTCGAGCGTGCTAAAGGTCTTCGAAGAGATAATGAACATGGTTTCCGACGGATCGAGATCCCGCACGGCTTCGGCGAAGTCGGTGCCGTCAACGTTGGACACAAACCGGAAGGTCATGGCGCGCTCGCTGTAATACTTGAGAGCTTCATAAGCCATGACTGGCCCGAGATCCGAGCCTCCGATCCCAATGTTAATCACATTACGAATACGCTTGCCGGTGTGCCCCTTCCACTCGCCGCTGCGCACGCGATCTGAGAAACGCGCCATCTTGTCGAGCACGGCATGCACCTCGGGCACCACGTTCTTTCCATCCACCAGAATGGAGGCAGTTTTCGGGGCGCGCAGTGCGGTGTGCAACACAGCCCGCTTCTCTGTGATGTTGATCTTCTCCCCGCTGAACATGGCGTCAATTCGTTCTCGCAGCTTCGCTTCCTCGGCAAGTTGAAGAAGCAGCTTCAGGGTCTCGTCAGTAACCCGGTTCTTCGAATAGTCGAGGTATAGGCCCACAGCCTCGAGCGCCAAACGCTCGCCTCGCTTTGGGTCATCGGCAAAGAGCTGCCGTAGGTGTAAATCTCGAATGTCTTTATAGTGAGCGCTGAGATCTTTCCATGCCTGGCGTTTGGCCGCCGGGCGCCCGGTTATTGCTTCTGCGCGTGCTGCCATCTTCGTTGTCCTTTCTTGTTCTCTCCGTAGCGAGTCTCACACCCGCGGGAGTAGAAGTCATCGATGGTCGCTTGTCGACTTCTGCCTCCTCCCACAGGCGAAATCCGCCTCGAAATGCATTGTGGTTGTCGCCCACCCTGCACTTTGGAGGCAGATCTTTCAGCTCCTTGGCGTTGCCGCCTCCCAGAACGACCTCATCGGGCTGCAGGGCAGCGATTAGACGGGCAACCACGTCAGCAACATGTCGTCGCCACTTCTTCTTTCCTCGCTTTAATAACGCTTGGTTGCCAACATAGCTTTCAAAGCTGCCCTTCTTGTACGGCAGATGCCCCAGTTCCATGGGCTCCACAATGCCATCGACTACCAGCGCCGATCCGAGACCGGTTCCCAATCCCAGGAACAGCATCTTTCCTTTTCGGTAGCTGCCTAAGGCTTGCATGGCCGCATCATTCACCAGCCTTACCGGGCAGCCGAAGGCAGACCGGAAGTTAAAGCCAACCCAACCGCCTCCCAGATTGACCGGTTCCGCAACCGGGTGATGGCGCAACACCGGACCGGGGAAACCAATGGAAACCGCATCGTACCGCCAATTGCCGACAGCTTTCTTGACTCCCGCAACCATTTGTCTTGCCGTCAGCCTAGGCCCGGATACAAATTTCCGGGGCTCACTCTCGCCGCTGACCAGTACCTTCACGTGCGTCCCGCCCACATCAATGACCAACACATTCATGAAACATTCCATCCGAACAAACGTTCCGAACATTTCAGCTTAGCTGAACACGGGCTCCGGAATCGAAGGCTCCAGTCCGTATACCGCCGCCCCCGCCGGCCCGGCCGGAGTGACGACCACATGGACCGGGATCCGCTCCGTTAATTCCGCAAAACGCCCTTTGCGCTTGAAACCCTGCATGAAGGCTGGCTGCTCAATCGCGCGCAGCGTATGCAGCACAACACCGCCTGCTATATAACCGCCCCCCGTTGCCAGGAACTTCACCGCTAGATTACCCGCTTCGCCAGCCAGGATCGAAACCAAGAGACGATAAAGGCTCACATGCGGAGCGTTCTTTCAAAACTCGGCGCCAACGATCGCACCCACGCCCTGGCCATAGCGTTGCAGCGGGGCATCATCGAAATCTAGTTTTCGGCCTAAGTCACGCCGTCTTTTCGTGGATGGCTGCATTTTCCAATTCGATTTGCTGGCCGGCGATTCCTGGGTCCGAGCGCTTTGTGTTTGTTGTCAGCTCGCGCAGCCACTCGAAGGCTGGCAGGGACAGCTTGTCTTCCTGCAATCGCCAACGCCAATTCCCGCTGGCGCGACCAGGTATATTCATGCGTGCTTCCCCTCCAAGGTTGAGAAGATCCTGCAACGGAGCAATCGCCAGCGCTGCCGGCGACGACCATGCCAGGTGCATCAGCGCCGGGGCAGCTTCTGCGTCCCCACCTGGTGCTCGCTTGAGGTAATTCCAGAAGGTCTGGCGTTGATGGCCGGGCAATTCTCCGTACCACTCCCGGGTGGGGGCATTGTCATGGGTACCGGTGTATGCGACGGCGTTATGTGGGATGTTGTGCGGAAGATAGGGATTACCTGGATTACCGTCGAAGGCAAATTGCAGAACCTTCGTCCCCGGCAGTTGAAACTGGTCGCGCAGTGCTTGTACGTCGGGCGTAATGACACCCAGATCTTCGACGATGAACGGAAGACGACCCAGTTCGTTGCGAACTGCTTCGAAAAAGAGCGCACCCGGGCCCTCGACCCATTGCCCAGACTGAGCCGTTGGTGCGCCCGCCGGAACGTGCCACGCGGCGGCGAACCCGCGGAAGTGGTCCAGACGAATTGCATCCACGTGAGCAAGCAGGGCCCTCAGTCGGTCGATTGACCAGCGGTACCCGGTTGCGCGAAGCGCATCCCAGTTGTAAACGGGATTGCCCCACAGCTGTCCCTGGGCGCTGAAGTAGTCGGGGGGGACACCAGCGACGAAGCGTGGCCGGCGATGCTCGTCGAGCAAGAACAACTCCGGGTTCGCCCAGACATCGCTCGAATCAGGGGAAACAAAGAAAGGCAGATCGCCGACCAGGCCCAAGCCTTTGGAGCGGGCATGATGCTTGAGTTCATCGGCTTGTCGAAACAGCAGAAATTGTGCAAAGCGCACCTGGTCGATTTGACTGGTTAACTCGCGGCGCGCACCGGCTAGAGCCTCCGGGGTGCGCTGAACCAACTCTGTTGGCCAATCGAGGTAATACGCCCCCTGAAACTTCGCTTTCAGCGCCCGAAATAACGCATAGTCCTCCAGCCAATGTGCCTGTTGCGCGCAAAACTCATCGTAGGCCGGCCGCAAATCGCTGCGCTCCTTAGCCTTGAAGTTTGTCCAGGCTAGTTCAAGGAGCCGGCTCTTGAAGGGGATCACGCGGTCGTAGTCGACCAGAGCTCGGGCAAACTCAGCCTCACCATCCTTCGCCTGGAGCAGCCCGTCCTGGATCAGGCATCCGGGACTGACCAGCATGGCGTTCCCCGCAAAGGAGGACATCGACTGATACGGAGAATTGCCGTAACCGGTCGGACCAAGCGGCAGAGCCTGCCACCACCTTTGTCCGGCATTCTGCAGAAGGTCCACCCAGGAGAACGCCGCTGATCCCAAATCTCCGATTCCATAGGGGGAGGGCAGAGAGGTAATGTGCAACAACAGGCCCGAAGCACGGTACTCGGATGGAAACGGAGGAACGTGCATGGTTCCGCCGTTATTGCTCATTGTCCTGCTCCGGAGTGCAGTGCGTTGCTCACCATCTCCTCAGCTTCACTCAAGATCGCATTCAGATGGGACTCGCCCGCGAAGCTCTCGGCGTAAATCTTGTAGATGTTCTCCGTGCCTGAGGGGCGAGCCGCAAACCATCCACTTCGTGCGACAACTTTCAGCCCGCCAATCGCAGCTTGATTGCCGGGAGCCCGAGTAAGCTTGGCGGTGATGGGCTCACCCGCCAGGTCCGACTCTTTCACGGCATCCGGTGAGAGCTCTTGCAATTTTGCCTTCTGTTCGGGCGTGGCTGGTGCGTCGATACGCCTGTAATACGGAGTGCCAAACTCGGCAGTCAGTTCGCGATAATGCTCCCCGGGATCTTTGCCCGTGCGGGCCGTAATCTCGGCCGCCAGCAGGTCCATGATCGGCCCGTCTTTGTCCGTGGTCCACACCGTACCGTCGTGGCGCAGAAAACTCGCTCCCGCACTCTCTTCTCCTCCGAAACCGTAGGAGCCGTCCACCAGCCCCGCAACAAACCATTTGAAACCTACCGGCACTTCGCGCAGCTTGCGTCCGAGCTTTTGGACGACCCTGTCGATCATGCTGCTGCTCACCAGGGTCTTTCCCACGGCGACATCATGATGCCAACGGGGCCGGTGGGTGAGCAAATACTGGATGGCCACCGCGAGATAATGATTCGGATTCATGAGCCCGGCAACGGGAGTGACGATTCCATGCCGGTCGGAGTCAGGATCGTTGGCGAAAGCCACCTGGTACTCATCTTTCAACCCCACCAGCCTGGCCATCGCGTACGGACTCGAACAATCCATGCGGATCTTGCCGTCGTGGTCGACCGTCATGAATGAAAACGTCGGGTCAATGGTTGGATTGACGACGACAACATCGAGTCCATAAATCGAGTTGATCGGCTCCCAGTAGGGCCGGGCGGCTCCGCCCAGAGGGTCCACGCCAAGCTTAAGGCGGGCGCCGCGAATGGCGTCGATGTCCACAACATTCTTGAGATCGCGAACGTAAGGGAGGACGAAGTCTTCCTGATGCGTGCTCGGGGCACGGATAGCCTTGTCGAACGGAATGCGCCTTACATCTCTATTTCCCGCCCGCAACAGGTCATTGGCGCGATTCTGTACCCACGCCGTCACATCGGTGTCGGCAGGGCCGCCATTGGGGGGGTTGTATTTGAAGCCTCCATCCTCGGGCGGATTGTGGGACGGCGTGACGACGATGCCATCGGCGAGATGTTCGTTTCGATTCCGGTTGTACACGAGAATCGCGCGCGAGATAACCGGGGTCGGAGTTACGGCATCCTTCTCCTGAATGATGGTTTCAACGCTGTTCGCCGCCAGCACTTCCAGAGCGGTGCGCTGCGCGGGTCCGGAAACAGCGTGCGTATCCTTCCCCATATAAAGAGGACCGTCTATCCCTTGCGCTTGGCGATAGTCGCAGATCGCCTGCGTTATCGCCAGGATGTGCGCTTCGGTGAAGGTGCTGTGAAAAGGAGAGCCGCGATGCCCGCTTGTTCCGAAGGCAACGAGTTGGTTGGGATCGCTCAGGTCGGGCTTGTGCTCGAAGTAGTCTTTCTCCAAACGAGCCACGTTGATCAGCATTCCCTTGGGTGCGGGCTTGCCTGCCAGCGGCGAAATGGGCGGTTCCCCAGGGATTGTCGTCGGGTGCGTTTCTACGGTATGGGGCATGGATCCGCCTTCCAAATTTCGGTGACATATTCGTGAATCGTGCGATCGCTCGAAAATTTTCCCGAGCTCCCTACATTAAGGATAGCCTTCCGCGCCCACTCATTGGGCTTGGCGTACAGCTCGCCCAGCCGGTCTTGCGCCTGGCAGTAAGAGGTCAGGTCCGCCAGGTGCATGTAGTGGTCGCCGTTCGTCAGCAAGGTATCGCGCAACGGAGCGAACGTACCTGGTTCGTTTCGGCTGAAGTAATCCGAGAAGATTAGGTCGAGCGCGGCACGCGTCTCCGGTTCGTGTTCATAGTGCCAGTGCGGGTTATACCAGCTTTGGCTGTTTTGCACCTGCTCAACTGTCAGGCCGAACAGGAAGAGGTTCTCTTGCCCCGCTTCCTCAGCCATCTCGATGGTCGCACCGTCAAGAGTGCCGACCGTCAGAGCCCCGTTCATCATGAACTTCATGTTGCTTGTTCCGCTGGCTTCGTAGCCGGCAGTCGAAATCTGGTTTGAGACGTCGCTCGCCGGAATCAGCCGTTCTGCCAGCGAAACGTTGTACTCAGGGACAAAAACTACTTTCATTCTGCCGCGCACCATCGGGTCACCGTCAATCGTGCCCGCGAGGTTGTTGATGAATTTGATGATGAGCTTAGCCAGCCGATAGGCTGGTGCCGCTTTACCGGCGAAGAAGAATGTTCGCGGCACCATGTCCGTGTTCCGATTCTCCCGCAGACGGTTATAAACCACGATGATTCGCAGGGCGTTCAACAGCTGCCTTTTATATTCGTGGATGCGCTTGATCTGACAGTCGAAGATTGTGTTTGGATCCACGACTTGACCAGAGCTTGATTTCAGCCAATTCGCGAAGGCTACTTTGGCATCGCGTTTTGCCGCATGGAACGCTTTCTGCAAGCTGGGGTCGTCAGCCAACGGTTTGAGGTTGCGCAGCTGGCTCAGGTCCGTGATCCATTTGTCGCCGATCGCCTCGGTGATTGCCTTCGCCAGTGGGGGATTGGCTTCGAGCAGCCAGCGGCGTGGTGTGACTCCGTTGGTCTTGTTGTTGAATCGCTCCGGGAACATTTCCGCCAGATCCTTGACCGTGGTCGTGCGCAACAGCTTGGAATGGACAGCGGCCACACCATTGGTGCTGTGCGAGCCCACAATCGCGAGGTTCGCCATGCGAATCTTGCGAGAAGGTTTTTCTTCTACCAGACTGACGCGCTCCACCCGGCCCTCGTCTCCGGGAAAGCGGACATGAGCTTCGTCGATGAGGCGGCGGTTGATCTCGTAAATGATCTCCAACTGCCGTGGAAGCAGCGCTTCGAACCAGGCGACGGGCCACTTCTCGAGGGCTTCGGGCAGCAAAGTGTGATTGGTGTAGGCCAGCGTTTTCCGGGTCAGGTCCCAAGCCTGATCCCATCCAAGGTGGGCATCATCCAGCAGAATACGCATCAGTTCAGCTACCGCCATCGAAGGATGCGTGTCATTGAGCTGGATGGCAGCCTTCTCGGGCAGTTGTGCCCAATCCGTGTTGTGACGCAAAAAGCGGCGCACCAGGTCGGCCAGAGAACACGCCACTAGGAAGTATTCCTGCACAAATCGCAACTCTTGTCCGGCAGTCGTAGAGTCGTCCGGATAGAGCACCCGGGTGAGTGACTCCGCTTCCAGGGTTCCGCCCAGGGCACCGACGAAGTCGCCCATGCCAAATTCCTGAAAATCGAAGTAATCGGGCGCAGCCGCGGCCCACAGTCGGAGAGTATTGATCGTTTTTCCTCCATAGCCTGCAACCGGACGATCATAAGGTATTCCAAAAAGGCTAGACGGCCGATTCGGAATAACTTCAACCCGCCCGTCCCGCAGCTTGAAGGTGCAGTTGAGCTTGACCTCCACTTTCTCGTGAGCGCGGGCGATCTCCCAGGGATCGCCGTCGCGAAGCCAGTTGTCGGGGCGTTCCTGCTGCCAACCGTTCACGAATGACTGGCGAAACATGCCGTACTCGTAGCGCAGTCCATAGCCGGTGGCCGGGAGCTGCATGGTAGCCATGGAATCGAGGAAACACGCCGCCAGCCGTCCTAGGCCACCGTTTCCCAGACCCGCATCTGGTTCCTGCCCGATCAATTCAAGCCAGTCAATCCCCTTTTCCTGGACCGCTTGCTGCACCAGAGGGTCGAGCAAAAGATTCGTCACATTGTTGGCCAGCGAACGTCCGATGAGAAATTCCATGGAAAGGTAATAAATGCGTTTAACGTTCTGCTGCTCATAGGTTTGCTTGGTCCGTACCCAGCGCTGCGCCAGAATGTCGCGCACCGAACTGGAGAATGCCTCGAAACGTTCCCTGGCGCTGGCTACCTTGGGGTCGATCGCACGGTCAAAAACCAGGTGCCTTTCATACAACCCATCGTCGGTTCCGACAAACGGGATGGAGAACGACCAGTATTGTTTGAGAATCTCGGAAACCTCCGATGACTTCTCCGATATGGAAACAACTTTCGCAGAATCTGGACGCACCACACTTTTTGTGCTCATGGGGATCCTTCGGGCCAACGTCTCATGAGATGACTGTTCTCTGCGTTTGGTTACCATAAAAACATTCCGTGGACTCACGCCGCGACGTGGTGGTCATCATTCCACAGCCGGATCACGGGACGGGAACAGATCGTGCTCGTAGCTAAGCGCACTGAGACTCGCCGGGCTGAGTAGAAAATGCCGGCCCTCCAATCCTGGGCCCAGCGCCCACGAGAACACTTTGGCGAATTTCATCCCCTTCAGGCGTTCTCCAAGCCGCACCGCGGTGAGTCGCCTGTTTCAGGTAGGCATGAGACAATTTCGGGCAGCCACTCGTCGGAGCATGCAGCCCCGACGCACCGACAAAGAATCGAGGACAAATACCAGTGGAGAGCGCGAATATGAAGGCAATCCCCGTAGTGGCAGAACTGGATCGCCGCTTCGGAATCCCTGGGGTTGCGAAGCTGGGTGAGGGAAACGGCGGGCTGCCGCGAGTGCGAATCCAGGGTTCGTTTGGGCACGGCGAGATGTATCTGCACGGTGCCCAGGTCACTTCCTGGAAGCCCGCCGGCTGCGACGAGCTGCTTTTTGTGAGCACGGAATCGCGTTGGCAGGAAGGTCAGGCAATCCGAGGCGGGATTCCGCTGTGTTTTCCTTGGTTTCGCGCTAAAGTAAACGATCCGCACGCTCCGGCTCATGGATTCGTGCGGACAAAAACCTGGCAGCTCGAGTCCATTGCTGAAACCCAGGCTGGAGTTACCGTGAGCATGTTTACCGAGAGCGATGAGCAGACTCGAGCCTGGTGGCCTGCGGAATTTCGCCTGGTGCATCGCGTTACGTTCGGTTCCGCGCTGGGTCTGGAGCTTGTTTGCACCAATACCGGCACCACATCTCTGCGCTTCGAAGAAGCCCTCCACACCTACAATCGCGTGGGGGATGTTGGGGGGGTACGCTTGCAGGGCCTCACTAACGTGCAGTACCTTGACAACACTGACTTTAACGAGGAGAAGACGCAGCACGGGGAGGTCGCGATTACCGCGCAAACAGACAGTGCGTACCTGAACACCTCGAGCGAGGTCGAACTTTTGGACGAGGACATGCGCCGCCGCATTCGGCTTAGGAAGCACAATTCACTCAATACTGTGGTGTGGAATCCGTGGCGCGAGGGAGCCGCAGCCTTAAGAGACCTGAGGGATGGCGAATGGAGTCATTTTCTGTGTGTTGAAGCAAGCAACATCCTGGCCTTTGCCGTCAATGTCGAGCCTGGCCTGGAGCACCGGATGACCGCAGTTATTAGCCTAGAGCAGTTTTAGGCAGGATTCACCCGTTCGCGACATAGACTCGACTGAGATTGTGTAGGAGCCCCGGCGAAACCGCGCCTCTTTCGGAGCTTTACTGGACAGATAGTCGAGGTGCAGCCGTCCTCGTTTCCAGAAGAGCGCAGGCGAGTGAAACCTGGTCCGGATCCTTTGAGTGCAAGGCTCGAACCAGTTCATGGCCAGCATCTTCGGAACCGGTCCACATCACGCCACACGATAGAACGTAATCAGGGCTCATCGTTTCACCTCGCACCACCCGTCTTCAGCACGCCCCAAGCCAATTGCATGTGACCCAGGAAGCCGTCTTCTATTTCCTTTCAAACCAACTGGTTGGGAAGGAACGGCACTGTATCGAGCACCTCTACTGGGCAGGAGCCAAGGAGCGATCCCAGTGTAACCAAAAGGAGCGGGTGGTTGTGTTTTGCTGTTGTTGCTGGCGAAACGCCTGCTTCTGGCATCAGGTATTTCCTGTATTGCCCTTGCCTCGGTTTGGACGCAAACTTAACCGGTGGTTGGTCGGCAGCGAACTATTAGCGCACTGAGCTGCTCATGGGCGTCGGGCAATCGTTCGCATTTGTCGGTCTGGTCGCAACCATTGTTTTACAAGGAGTTTTCTCAGGCGGGTTATCGAAGCCGCAGTGGATTCTGACATTCTCTGCGTTCTTGCACACCATTCGACTGTTCGGCTGCAATCCCGGCGCGGTGTTTATGGGCCACTTCTTGGCGCAACGAGAGAAACTGCACTCCTCGAATCTCCTTGGCCTGCACGTGCAGAGGGGAACTTGGATAACGGATACCAACCTCCGCCAGCTAAAGGCGGGACTGTTCGCCAAATCCTTGGGCACAACCTTGGCGCAGCCGATCACGCAGCTGATCAAGATTCACGCGAATAACAAAATCGCAGCTTCGGAGGTCGACTCAGCAGCCAACTGCAGAAAGGAAACAGCTGAGTTGCAGATCCCCTCGGAGAGCGAAAACCTGAACGAAAACGACCAGCAGGTCAGGAACCTCTCCCAGTTGGAAGTAGCACGCGTTGAAAGCAGCGCCAACCTACTGGAAGCGAAGCAGACCCTGCTGGCCACCGACATCGAGATCAGTGACCTGACCATCCAATTGAACGATGTGCTTGGATTGCCGCTGAACACCCAACTTGCCCTCGATCCCAATCTCGACGTCGCGCTCGTTGTGCCGCCACGCGAGGAATCGGTAAAAGCCGCGTTGTGCAACAACCCTGAAATCCAACAAGCGGTCGAGGCCGTGGCGAGGCTGCACACACCGCGGAATACATACCCGAGGTTGCGCCACAGCTATCAAAACGGGGTGCCCTTCGTCGATCGAGACTTCGGCACATTCGGAATCGACCTGAGCTACGACGTGTTCGATGCCGGAAAGCGTAAGGCACTCCTACGAGAGCGTCGGGATGAAGTTGCGGAAGCAGAGGAGAATCTCCAGCGCGTTCAGGATGAAGTCGTGGCCCGCGTAGAAATGATTTACCCCGACTGATGTAGCGCGTTCCATGGTGGAGGTGAAGAAAGAGTATCTTGCCGCGCGTCAGGCAAGCGTTCGTGTCTCGGACGATCAATTCAAGCAGGGAATCGCATTGACATCCCAGCGTGGCGCCTCGCGGGCCCAGGCGGTGAAGGCTCGTGCCGGTTTGCTCGACGCGAGCCTGGCTTATCTTTTGGCCCGAGACGATCGAAACCGGACTTTGGGAGGTACGAATCGTTGAATCGTGGATACGCCCAGGCTTCCTGTAAACTGTTTCCGGACAAGAATTCAAAGAGAGCAGATAACGCAAATGCAGCGCAAACAAAACTCGATTACGTCGAGCGCGCTTTCTATGCTCGCGCTCTTGTTCTTGTTGGTAGCTACGGCGCCAGGGGCCGCACGGGAAGATCCATCCAACGGTCTCACCAATATCTTCGCCCCCGAGTCCACGCCGGCTAAATCCATTCTTGATTTGTCGCTGTTCGTTCTTGTCATTACCGGAATCATATTTTCCGTCGTCTTTACTTTGCTGGTTTACTCCATCGTAAAATTCCGTGGGCGAGCGGTAGACGCCGGGCGCGAACCGGCCCAAGTGTACGGGAGTACGCAGATCGAGTTGGCCTGGACCATTATTCCAATTCTGATCGTGGTGGTGCTGTTTCTGGCCACAGCGCGAACGATTCACGCCGTCCAGGACGCTCCGCAGCCTGCAACAGCTCTGGAGGTCACCGCCATTGGGCATCAGTTCTGGTGGGAATTTCGTTATCCAAGGCTCGGGATTGTGACCGCCAACGAGTTGCACATTCCGGTGAGCGATGCCGCACATCCTACCCCCACGTTTTTGCAGTTGTTTTCTGCCGATACGGATCACAGTTTCTGGATTCCGCAGCTTGCGGGTAAGACGGACCTGATTCCAAACCACCCCAACCGCATGTGGATGGACCCGCACCGCACCGGCATCTTTCTCGGCCAGTGTGCCCAGTACTGCGGGACGCAGCATGCCAAGATGCTTCTACGTGTATCGGTGGACGGTCCTGAAGATTTCAACGCGTGGGTTCGGTCGCAACAGCAGCCCGCGGTTGAGGACGAAAAGGTGATCGCCGGCAGGCGCGTTTTCGAAACCACCGCGTGCATCAACTGCCATAGAATCGGCGGCACCGTGGCAAACGGACAATTCGGTCCGGATCTGACGCATTTAATGAGCCGCGAGACCATCGCATCGGGGGCCGCCGAGAACACAGCAGGAAATTTACGGTTGTGGATCAAGAAACCGGAG
This sequence comes from Terriglobales bacterium, assembly GCA_035622175.1. GTDB lineage: Bacteria > Acidobacteriota > Terriglobia > Terriglobales > Acidobacteriaceae > JAFAGX01. Next base: position 25,862 of record DASPVV010000256.1, read on the forward strand.
GCCCTCAAGCCCGGGTCGCTCATGCCTGCCATGCAATTAAGCGACGCGGACTTGGATTCCCTCGTGGGTTATATGGAGTCGCTTCAGTAGTCGAGGGATTGAGGATCGCTATGTCGTCGAATGTGATGACCATGCCGAATGTGCAGATGGAGCGTCGACACTGGCTCTCGGCGTTACACGATTGGGTAACCACGCTCGATCACAAGCGGATCGGCATTCTCTACATCCTATACGCGCTGCTATTCCTCGTGGTCGGCGGAATCGAAGCCGTCATCATCCGCATTCAGCTGATCCGTCCGCACAACAGTTTTGTGTCGCCGCAGGTTTTCAATCGCATGTTCACCATGCACGGGACGACCATGATTTTCTTCGTAGCCATCCCCATCCTGTTCGGGTTTGCAAACTACCTTGTTCCATTGATGATTGGCGCGCGGGATATGGCTTTTCCTCGTCTGAATGCGTTTGGCTTTTGGCTGACGGCGCTCAGCGGATTTCTACTTTACTTCAGCCTTCTTGGTGGAAGCGGGCTGTACGGCGCCGGCAACGCGCCCGATATCAGCTGGTGGGCCTACGCTCCTTTGGCCATGAAGGCATTCTCCCCGGGTCACAGTTCAGACTACTGGACCCTGGCGGTGTTGCTCGCCGGATTCGGCAGCGTGGCGACCGCGATCAACCTCATCGCCACCATCCTTTGCCTGCGTTGCCCGGGCATGAAGCTCACCCGTATGCCAATGCTGGCCTGGCTCAACTTGACCATGGCGGGCATGCTTCTGATCGTCATCACGCCGCTTTCCGCCGCGCAGATCATGTTGCTCATTGACCGGTATTTAGGAGGGCACTTTTTCGATACGCAGGCGGGCGGATCAGCCGTACTTTGGATGCACTTCTTCTGGATATTCGGGCATCCGGAGGTTTACGTCCTGATCATTCCCTGCTTCGCCTTTATGTCAGAAATCATCCCGGTATTCTCGAGAAAACCAATTTTTGGATATCCTGTGATGGTCGCGGCCACGGTCTGTATAGCCTTCGTGAGCCTGAGTGTATGGGCGCACCACATGTTCTCGGTGGGGATGAATTCTTATGCCAACAGCTTCTTCGCCATCACCACCATGGCGGTGGGAGTCCCCACGGGGATCAAAATCTTCAACTGGCTGGGCACGATGTGGGGCGGGCGGATCCAATTCAAGGTACCGATGTTGTTCTCCATCGCATTTCTGTTTCAGTTTCTGATTGCCGGTCTCACCGGCATCATGCTCGCCGCAGCGCCCTTCGATTGGCAGCTGAGCTACTCCTACTTTGTGGTAGCGCACTTCCACTATGTGATCGTCGGGGGAATTCTCTTCGCGCTATTCGCCGCATTCTATTACTGGTACCCGAAAGTTACAGGAAAAATGTTGAGCGAAACTCTGGGAAAGTGGCATTTCTGGCTTTTCGTGATCGGCTTTCACATGACCTTCGACGTGATGCACATTCCCGGACTGCTCGGCATGCCGCGTCGCATATACACGTACGAGCCGGGACGCGGCTGGGACACATTGAACCTGATCATCACGCTCGGTGCGTTCATCCAGGGAATGGCGGTGTTAGTGTTCGTATCGAATCTCATCCTTTCTTATTTCAATGGAGCCAGGGCTGGCAATGACCCATGGGACGCCTGGACGCTCGAATGGTCGGTAAGCTCTCCGCCTCCTGCCTACAACTTTGCTTCAATTCCGGTGGTCGCGAGCCGCCGGCCATTGTGGGATCTAAAGCATCCGGAAGATCCGGACAGCCGCTATGAGTAAAGGGAGAAAGCGATGAACGCAATGACGACTCCATTCCCCGGAGCCGCGCCGACTCCATTCCCCGGAACCTGGAGTCTTCCCTATCGCGGCAAGGTCGCGATGGCCGGACTTATCATTGCCGAGTCGGCGATTTTCACTATTTTCGTCGTGGCTTATCTTTTCTACGCCGGCAAGAGCCTCAGCGGACCGACGCCAGGGGAAGTGCTCGAGACACCGATCTTCTTCACCGTTTGTTTGTTGTCCAGCAGTCTCACCATTCACTTCGCCGTAAAATCCCTGGCCCGCGGCAAGCGGCGTGCCTTCCTATCATTGTGGGTCGCGACCATCCTTCTGGGCGGTCTCTTCCTCTTTGGAACCGGCCGGGAGTGGCATCGCCTGATGTCGGAACACGGATTGACGATTTCAACCAACCTTTTCGGAACCACCTACTACTCACTTGTCGGTCTGCACGCCTTTCACGTCACGGCAGGTCTGGTCATGTTGTCTGTCGTGGCCGTCTTCGGTTTTGCCGGCCGTGTCGGTACGGATCAGTCCCGTCGCACCGATGTGCTGGCTATGTACTGGCACTTCGTGGATGCGGTGTGGGTTGTTGTTTTCACCGTGGTTTACATCCTTGGGCGTTGAGGAGGAAGAAGTGGCATCGCTATCATCCGTGGGGCAAATCAGCCCAATCCCTCCGCCTCCACGCGAGATTGAAGTGCCCGCACCAACCGCCTGGCCTTTTGTTTTGGCCGTCGGGTTTGCTTTGTTGTTCGCGGGCCTCGTTACCAGCCTGTCTCTGAGCGTCTTAGGCGCCGCGCTGGCTGTGGCGGGGGCTGTCGCCTGGTTCCGGGAGGTCTTTCCTCACCAACAAGAAGTGTCCGTGCCGGTGGTTGCGGAGGATGTACGCATCGCGACCGAGCGCCGGTTGGTCGAAAGGCTTCCGCTTGCACCCGATCAACTGCGCGCCTGGTTGCCGGTTCACACCTATCCAATTTCTGCAGGGGTGAAAGGCGGACTCGCGGGAAGCGTGGCCATGGCCGGGTTGGCCTGTGCCTACGGGCTGCTTCGAGCCGGAAGCATTTGGTATCCGATCAATCTGCTATCGGCTGCGGTCTATGCGCAATCGCTGAAGCTTGAGCCCTCCGAGCTGTATTCGTTCCATGCCGACAGCTTCTTCATTGCTGTGGGTCTCCACGGCCTACTGTCCATCCTGGTTGGGTTGCTCTATGGAGCGATGCTTCCCATGTTTACACGGCGACCCATCGTTCTCGGGGGGCTGATCGGCCCGGTGTTGTGGTCGGGGCTGTTGTACACGATGATGGGGTTGCTGAATCCTCTGCTCGCGAGCCGCATTGACTGGCTTTGGTTTATGGCTTCGCAGGTTGCCTTCGGCCTCGTTGCCGGCCTCGTCGTGGTCAGGCAGTCGCATATGCTGACGCGCGAGAACGTCTCGTTCGCCGTGCGCGCTGGAGTTGAAGCTCCGGGATTGATTTCACCCCGAGAAAGCGGAGAGAAACGCCCGTGAACCGATTTCGATATCTTTGGGCAACGGCGGTTCTGCAAGGAGTTCTGCTATCGGGTTGCAGCTCTCCCCACGGACAACCACAGAAAGGTTCCGAGACCCGGGCGCCGAACGAGGTCTTCGAGTTCAGCCCTCTGTACGCACAGAACTGCGCTGGTTGCCACGGCGCGGAGGGACGAGGCGGCGCAGCCATCGCCCTTGCCGACCCGGTGTATCTGGGCATCGCGGACGACAAGACGGTGCGCAAGGCGATTGCTGACGGCGTGCCCGGTACCTCAATGCCAGCCTTTGCTCAGAGTTCTGGCGGGATGCTGACCGAAAAGCAGATCGATGTGATCAGCGACGAAATGCGGTCGCGCTGGGCCCGGCCAGGAATCCTGAACGGAGCCAATCCGCCTGCCTATGCGCCGAGGTCGACGGGCAACGCTCAGCAAGGCGAAGTCGTGTACCAAACCTTCTGCCAATCCTGTCACGGTCCGGAAGGTCGAGGCGGAGCGAAGGGCAGCACCATTACGAACGATTCCTTTCTGGCGCTGGTCAGCGATCAGGAGCTGCGCACGATCGTCATCGTTGGCCGGCCCGAACTGGGAGCGCCGGATTGGCGCGGAAACGTGCCCGGCAATCCCATGTCAGACCAAGACGTCACTGACGTCGTTGCCTGGCTCGCCTCGCTGCGCGTGCCGAACCCGGGCCAACCTTATTCCGCTTCGAACTTCGCGCAGCATTAGGAGTCGAACGATGTCGAATGATACTGCACTTTCCCGCCGCGGATTCTTTACGAAGATAGGCATTCTGTTCAACGGATTGGTGGCGGCCGCATTGGCAGTGCCGATAGCGCAATTTTTTCTTTCCTCGATTACCCGCGGCCGCAGCAATGCATATCTCTCTTGGGTGCCGCTCGGACCCGTCGGCGGGTTTCCGGAGGGCGAGACGCGGCTGACCACATTTCGCAATCCGTACGTGATGCCGACCGACGGCAAGACGGTGGAAACGGCCTGCTGGGTCCGGCGCATCGCGGGCGATCAATTCCAAGTTTTTGCCATCAACTGCGCACACCTCGGGTGCCCGGTTCGCTGGTTTCCCCAATCCGGTCTGTTCATGTGTCCGTGCCATGGCGGAGCCTATTACCGCGACGGCGCGCGCGCCTCGGGGCCACCGGAGCGTGGGCTTTTCGAATATCCCTACAAAGTTCAGGACGGGATGGTCACCATTCAGGCCGGTGAACTGCCCACGCCGGGAGCAGCCATCGCAGCTCACACTGGAGAGAAACCGCCATGCGCAGCCTGATCGACAAAATTGGCGACTGGTTCGATCGCCGATTGCAGTTGGCGGCGCCCATCCGCGAAGCCGTCGAACATCCTGTGCCGCGGAGCACCGCCAGCTGGTGGTACGTGTTCGGCAGCGCCGCGCTCGCCATTTTCGTTCTGCAAATCGTGACGGGAATTCTCCTGGCTCTCATTTACGTTCCCTCGGCCGCAGAGGCGTGGAGCAGCCTCCAGGCTCTGAACCACGACGTGACTCTGGGCTGGTTCATCCGCGCGATGCATGGCTGGGGGTCGAATTTCATGCTCGCGATTGTTCTGATCCACATGATGCAGGTTTTTCTCTTCGGAGCCTATAAGTTCCCGCGAGAACTCACCTGGATCCTCGGCGTGTTTCTCTTGCTCATGACTCTGGGCATGGCGTTCAGCGGGCAAGTGCTGCGCTTCGATCAAGACGCCTATTGGGGCTTGGGGATCGGAGCGTCGATCGCCAGCCGTGTTCCCGTTGTCGGTCCCGCGATCCTGAGGCTGTTGCTGGGCGGACCCATCATCGCCGGCGCAACCCTTTCCCGATTTTTCGCGCTGCATGTCTTTGTGCTTCCGGGGTTGTTGATCGCATTCGTAGGCCTTCATGTCTTGATGGTATTGAAGCTCGGAATCAACGAATGGCCGATGCCGGGACGCGTCGTGAACCGGGCGACCTATGCCAGCGAGTACCATGAATTGATCAAGAAGGATGGTGCACCGTTTTTTCCCTATGCCGTGTGGAAGGATCTGTTGTTTTCTGCGTGCGTCATTCTGGCGGTTGCCGCGTGCGCACTTTACTTCGGTCCATTCGGACCGACCGGCCAGCCTGATCCGACGATCATTCAAACCGTGCCCAAACCGGATTACTTTTTCCTGTGGCTCTATGCTTTGCTCTCGCTCCTCCCCCCTTCGCTCGAAACTCCGGCGCTGCTGGTCGGGCCGGTGGTTGTAATTGTCGCATTGCTCCTTCTTCCGTTTCTTGCCGGCGAAGGAGAAAAGAGTTGGAAGCGCCGGCCGATCGCGGTTTTGACCGTGCTGTTGCTTGCGATCACGCTCGGTACTTTTACTCGTCTGGCTGAGGTCGCTCCCTGGAGCCCGCACATGAGCGCGTGGAGCGGTGATCCCGTACCCGTGCGCTTGCTGCGGGGCACGACTGCGCTGGAGCGCCAAGGGGCGCTCGTTTTCCAGGTTAAGCAGTGCCGCAACTGCCACTCCCTGGGGGAGAGTGGCGGGCAAAGAGGTCCGGCTCTCGACCGTGTTGCGGTACGGCTCACACACGACCAACTCATCCGCCAGGTGATCCAGGGAGGCGGTAACATGCCGGCGTATGGAAAAAACTTGAGTCCAGCAGAGACGACCGCGCTGGTCGCATTTCTTCAGACCTTGCATCCGGCTGGGCAAGCCCCCGCCCGCGATGCTTCACGCGACGCAGTGCTGAGCGACAGCCCAGTGAAGAGTTCCGGCGGGCAGCCCTAGGAGAATGATTCGTGCCACTTCTCCATCATGGCGGACTGGAAGTGTCCGCGGTTTTGTTGACCCTGACCATCGCCCTCACTGCCTTAGTCTACCTGCGGGGATGGCTTCATCTCCGTTCGACGTCCACGAACGTCATTGCAGCCTGGCGTGCGATCAGCTTTCTTCTGGGGCTTGGGCTGATCTGGGCTGCAGTAGCTTCGCCGATTGCTGGGCTCGATCATGAACTGCTGACGGTTCACATGCTGCAGCATCTGCTGCTCATGACGCTTGCTCCTCCCCTGATCTGGCTGGGCGCGCCGGTCATGACCTTTCTGCACGGCCTACCGCGACCGTTCGTACCCACGGTTATCGGTCCGTTGCTCCAATCGGCGCCCGTACGGACGGCCGGACGGGCGTTCACACAACCCGCGTTATGCTGGCTCACCGCCGCCGGGGCGTTGCTGGGGTGGCATATTCCGGCGGTCTTTGCGCTCGGGCTGCAATCCCCAGGCTGGCATCTCGCGGAGCATGCATCGTTCCTTGCCACCGGTCTTCTTTTCTGGTGGCCCGTAGTTCAGCCCTGGCCAAGTGTCTCGAGGTGGCCAGACCTGTCGATTATTGTGTACCTATTTCTTGCCACTTTGCCGTGCGACATCCTTTCCGGATTTCTTGTGTTTTGCGATCGCGTAGTTTATCCCGTGTACTTCACCGCGTCACGACCGTTGGCGATTTCTGCTCTCGAAGATCAGCAGTGCGCGGCGGCATTGATGTGGACCTGCGTGACGGTCGTGTACCTCGTGGCCGGAGCGGTTCTGACTACGCACCTGCTCTCGCCGTGGAGTTCCGGCGAGGATGAGCTGGCGCAAGCGGAATTGGGTGGCGTTTCAGTCGCGCAAAAAGTCCTGCAGAGCCTGGAGGCTCTCTGAACATGGCCGCCGAGCCGATGGTTGCTGTGCTTCAAGTTCCCGCGGCACAACACCGTCGGGTCACCGAGCCAGCTTTGTCCGACTACTGAGCGCTTACCAAGCCGGAAGTCAACTTGCTGATCGTGATCACGACTTTCGCCGGGTTCTACTTGGCTGGTGCAGCGCCGTGGCGGGATTCTCCGTTCCTGCTCATGATCAACACGTTGTTGGGCAGGTTGCTCGTTGCCAGTGGCACCGGAACCTTGAATCAATCCATCGAGCGAGGCTTCGACGCCCAGATGCGGAGGAGCACCCGGCGGCCGCTCGCCGCCGGCCGTCTAAAACCCAGTCCTCTGGTTCGGTGTGGCTCTTTCGGTGATGGGCTGCATCATTTTCGTCGGCTCGTAATCCGCTGGGAGTACCATGTCGAAAACTTCTTCGGCATGGTCCGCCTCGGCTGCATGCAACTCTTGCTCAGACATTGATGAGCGATTATTCGTATCTCAGCGCCACCATGGGATCGACTTTCGCCGCCCGGCGCGCGGGAATCAACGTAGCGAGTACAGCCACTATCCCCAACAGCAACCCGACGGCAATCAGAGACACCGGATCCGTGCTCTTCAATCCAAATAGAAATCCACGAAGCACCCGACCACTGGCCAGTGACACGGGAACTCCGACCAGCAGACCCACGCCGACCAGCAACATGCCCTCCCGCAACACAAGTTGCAGCACGTCTTGGCGGTGCGCGCCCAGTGCCATTCGAACGCCGATCTCGCGGGTACGTCCCGCAACCGTGTACGACATGACCCCGTACAATCC
>DASPVV010000257.1:0-3833 GCA_035622175.1 Terriglobales bacterium
TACCGGCCAGACCCGCGCCCCGGCTCACAATCATTTTCCCAATGGTCGAGGGCATGGCTCCCAGCGCCATGCGCACTCCAATCTCGTGCGCCCGCTGACCCACCATGTAGGCCAACAGACCGTAAATTCCCACTGACGCCAACAGAAGCGCCACGAGTGCGAACACTCCCACTAATTCAGCGGAGAAGCGACGTGCAGCCAGAGAACCGTCAATGACCTCATTCATAGTGCGGACATTGAAGACTGGCAGACCTGGATCGATTGCCTCTATCTCACGACGTATCTGCGGCTCCAGGCTGCTAGCCGACAAAGAGGTCCGAACCGCCACGCTTAAAGAGGTCACAGAACCTGCCACAAGATAATCACGACTGTTAATTCCCGATATCTGATATAGCGGCAAGTAGATGTGTGGCGTTCCCAATTGGTCGAGGCCATCATTCTTGATGTCCTTGATGACTCCAACCACACTCCACCACGGCGGGTTGGTGGCCGTGCGCCCAATACTCAAACGCTGGTCAATCGGATCGCGGTCCGGCCAGAAGGTACGAGCCGTACTTTCATCGACGATGACTACCAGTTGTTTGCCGGGCTGATCGTCCTCCGTTACGTAACGTCCTTGTACTAACGAAGCCTGTAACACCTTGAAATACTCAGGAGTCACACTGGTGACTTCAGAAAACAGGCCTTCGCGAGACTCCTCTGGGCGGTCCTCAATGTTGATGGGGACGCGCTCCGACAGATGGGTGACTGGCAAATCGGTGGTCATGGAGGCGAGATCAACTCCCGGGATAGCCCGCAAGCGCCGCACCGCTTCCCTCACGAAAGCGTTTAAGCTCTCCGGCTTAGCATAGCGGTTCAATTCGGGATTGTTAGGCACCGGTAGACGGGTATTTGCTGTGACAATTCTTGAGGGATTAAAACCGGGATCTGTCTGCAGCAGTCCCCAAAATGTCCGCAGCAGCAGCCCCGCTCCCACCATCAGGACCACCCCGAGAGCTGATTCGGAGGCGATCAGCAGAGCGCGCAACCGGTTGGTTTCAGAGCTGGTGCCCGATCCTCTCGCTCCTTCTCGAATGGCTAGAGCAATTTCGGCTTTCGAAGATTGAAGGGCCGGAACCAAACCAAACCCGAGCCCGGCGAGAAGGGAAACTAACAGGGCGAAGCCGAGCACCGTCCAGTCTACTTGCACCTCGGCCAGCCGGGGAATTCGGGCGGGCAGAAACTGTACAAAATGCAACGCCACCATCGCCGTCAGCACCCCGACAACGCCCGAGGCCAGAGACAGAATCACCGACTCGGTGAGCAACTGCCGAATCATGCGCGAGCGGCTTGCGCCCATGGCCAGCCGCACTGCCATCTCCCGTTGCCTCCCCGAAGCGCGGGCTAGGAGGAGGTTCGCGATGTTGACTGAGGCCAGCAGAATAATCAGCACCACCGCGCCCATCAGCACCAACAACATGGGCCGGACATTGCCCACCAGCGACTTTTGCAGTGATTCAGCCTCAATGGACCAATCGGACCCGGCAGGATAGTCGGTGGCGTATTCCGCCCGCAGTTGAGCCGCGAAGGCATTCAATCTCGATTGAGCCTGCTCCAAACTGATTCCCGGCTTCAAAAGCCCGATTGCCGAGGGCACTATGCGCGCACTGCGAACCGCCTTCGGGAAGGGATCGGCCCTGAATCCTGCTGTCACCCATATTTCGACATCCGTGGCAAGCGTGCTGCCCGGATGGCGGAATCCGGGCGGGAGAACGCCGACAATCGTGTAGGGATCGTTATCCAGTTGCAGCTTTCGGCCGAGAACTGCGGGATCCCGGCCCAACCCGCGGGCCCACAGGCTATCGCTGATCACGGCCGCTTCGGCGAAACCCTGCGCTTCGTCACCCTGACCAAACACTCGCCCGATCTGCGCCGAGACGCCGAGCATGGGAAAATAGTTAGGGCTGACAATTTGGAGTTCGAGACGTTGCGGATGCTCGGAACCGGTCAAATTAGCATCGCCCGGCCAAGTACCGCTCACTTGGTCGAAAACTCCCGCCCTTGATCTGAGATCGTCCAGTTCTGGAACTGAAAATCCAATATCCCGCGCCTCCCCGGCATGATTGAGGGCGACGATCTTCACCAGACGATCGGGATGGGCAAAGGGGAGAGAACGCAACAAAACCGCATTCACCATACTAAACATCGCCGTGTTCGCGCCCACGCCCAAGGCCAGTGTCAGGACAGCCACGATCGTGAATGTGGGCTTATTGACCAGCATGCGCAAACCATAGCGAACATCCTGAAGTAAAGTTCCCATAAAAACGCTTCTCTCGGTCAATACCCCAGAATCACAGAAAGGCGAATTTCCCCGGCTTCGGACAAATCGGTTGGCGTCATTTCCGTCTATCCCAGATTTCACTGATCTCATCCCGATTTCACTTTCTTCAGTGGTCCGGCACAATCACCAGGTAAGCTCGCCTTGTTCTCTGGAGCGCTGTTGGCTGTCAGCTATGAGTATCAATCGATCGTCCAGGCAACGGACAAGATCTTCCACTGTCCATCAATTTTGCACACCTGCCAGTGCTCGATGCCTGAATTGGTAAGCTTGTCGTTTTCGATAAAATCGTAATTAAATGTCACCAGCCCTAGAGGACCGTCCTGGCGAATCTCGATGTTGTGAAATTTCTCTTCGAGTTTGTCCTTCGACGTAGCGAGGAATTCCACAAATCCATCTAGCTCGCTCGGGCCAATGCCATCGAATTGAGCGTGAAGTTTGCGGGCCTTATCAATCTCTTCCTGGGTGTTGGTGTGGTGAAAGAGCACATTGGGGTTCAGCAAGAGCTTCGTTATGGCGTAGCCGTCTTTGCGAATAATATCCTGACCGAACTCCTCCACTACGCCGCGAATCTTCATGAGGTCATCGGCATTAGAGTTGAATTTGGGTTCCGGGCCCTGCGCTAACGCTTGCGAGGCCAAGCCACCCATAAGGAGTGCAACGAATACTATGACCGTTCTCTTTTCGTTCATCTGGCATTTTCCATTCAGACTTGAGGTTGTGCACTGCAACACTTTGCGGAGACGATCCGTTGAAGCAATTCAGGTTGATGGCGGACCTGCCATTTCTTACTCTTCTCTGCGGGTTGCGGCGATGCGGGGCGCCTATTCTGCAGCAAACAGAACTTCGTCCCTGCCATCTACGCTTCGACTGCGGCGGCCTTGATTTGGCGCCGCCATCCACTAAATACTCGGAAGCTGAAGAGGAACATGCTCACAGAAAGTCAGTTGCGATCATGGCTCGTCCAGGTACGGACGAGATCCTCCACTGTTCGTCAATTTTGCACACCTGCCAGTGCTCGATGCCTGAATTGGTAATTTTGTCGTTGATGACAAAATCGTAGTTAAATGTCACCAGTCCTAGAGGAAGGGCTCCGGCGTCGAACTCGACTGAGGAATCGAATCCTGCGAAATGCGACACTACTTCATCGGCGAAAAACCCGTCGACCGCATGTACGTTCGGTCTATCTTTTCCACCAGCTTGTTGGCCTGCTCGGATTTGATTGCCTCCTGAACCTCCGGGTCGGCCAGCATCGCGTCCCAGTTCTTTTTTGCTTCCTCCCGGCTGGAATGAGCCACGAGGTAGACGAATGTATTGTCCCAATCGGCTGCCTCCTCAGGTACCCAGTAACCCACGACCTGGAGATCGTGTTTGGCTAGTGTGCCGTCCCGGAAATACGTTCGCATAGTCGCTCAACTTTGGCGAAGATCGAATCTGCGGTCGCGGTCCACACGAACGGCTGCGCGTGCTTATTGGAGTTATGAACATAGCGATCGATTTTCTCGATCAACTCCTT
>DASPVV010000258.1:0-8729 GCA_035622175.1 Terriglobales bacterium
TTGGCAGCACAGCGGGACTGAATCGAAACGGTCGCTCTCTTCTTCTGAGCGACCCAAGAGAACGATACAAAGCTAACACTCATCTCTCGAAGGTGTGACGGAGACCATTGAAAACACCAATTTTGCACCGCGAATTAGCTATTCAGATCCATCTGTGTCTTCCCTCCCGGAAGTGGCCGTATAACGCCCTATGCGCGGATTTGAACCAGTACCGGCGAGTGCCCGGACCTAGTTCAGCTAGCCAACCAACATCGTGAATGATAAAGGCCGATATCACTCATCTCTGCTGTGAGTCAAAATAGCTTTCCTTGGCTGTCCGACATCGAGGTGGCTGGCCGCTTCTCTGTTCACGCGGCTTGCTGGCGGTGACTCTGGCGTTGCTGTCTGGCGGCTTCCAACTTGCGGTCGCGTTCCGCGTGGATCTCCTGCTGATGCTCCGCCAGCAGGTCCTTCGGCGTGATGTAGCCGGTGACACTGTTCAGGCGGACGTTGTTGTAATGCTCCACGTAGCCTTCGACCAGACGCCGTGCATTTTCCAGCGACAGCGGCGTTCCCGGCAGAATGCACTCGCTTTTCAGCGGCTTGTGCCAGCGCTCAACCGTTGTTGCTGCAGAGTTCTGTGCTTCTCGGAGTTGTTCGCCAGGTCGCGAGCGTAAACGGATGATCCGTCTGCGGGGACTGATTTTGTGTGGCCGCTGCGGAGAACGCCATGAGCAGCGGGGGCCAGGGTTGGCGTCGACTGTGGATAGTAAGGGGAGGTTCGGACGTGCGTCATGGACGATGTTTTTCGCTTGTTGCTGATCGGGTATTTTGAAGGAATCGCTTTCCGACCAAATCGGACTTGTCGAGCCAGTTCGGCGTACTTTCTTGAATTCACTGTTTCTCCGAGACCATTGCAAACCCAAGCCAGCCATTGATAGATTTGGCGACTCTCAAGGTTATATTCAGCGATTCTTTCTTCGCAGAGCAGGAACTCCTGTTTGGCCTCCCCAAGGAATCCGAGTTGTGCACAGGCGACTCCCAAGCGCATGTGAACCTCGCCTTCCCACTCGCTTGTCAAGCCGATTGATAGAGCTTGGACGAAATACTCCCTGGCAGATTGGTATTCACGCAACTCCGAATAACAACGGCCAAGACTAGAGAGTATGTTGCTCATTTCCCCCGGTTTGAGCGAAAAGGACAGTGATTCTTTCAAGAGTGGAATCGCCTCTTGGAAGTTGCCGATTCGCACAGCGTCCAGGCCGCGTCGGATCTGAATATCTTGATAGGCAAACTTCAAATCTGGCTGAGTTGTGAGGCCCTGATAATACTTCGACAGGACTGCTGTGAATCGCTTGAATGCTTTTCCGTGATTCCCTTCTTGGTCGTAAAGAGAGGCATCAATGAAATCTGCCTGAAACTGGATATCGGGATTGTCGGGAATCTGTGCCTGGGCTAGCCAAAGATTTCTTCTAGATTCATCGAAGCGAAGAAAGACTCCATACAAAACACCACTTCCGCGATTGCAAGATCGCCAGATTCTACCGCTCGTTCGACAATCGCTTTGTTCACTTCAGCACCTTCCACTTGGCAGACTCTGCTGCTCCGCCATTTCCAAGTGAGTGACTGGGCAAGCGCATTCAGATAGCTTCGGGCTCATTTTGGAACAGCTGCACCTCCTTTAAAATTGTACCTGCTCCATACAATTCTATGCGCCGGAGACATTGTTTACCGATTTCGAGCCCGATGAACGTTTCCCAGAAAAAAACCTAAGGAAGCCAGAATTCCCGCGCAACTACTTTGGCAGCCAACTGCCGCGGCTGACCAATCCTGCTGTACCTGCCAACTTTTATCTTTCCAGTTGAAAAATCTTCTCCATCAAAATCCACTTCTCTCCTGTCTTAGCCTGCGGCAATTCCCTCTGGTACTCCCCCATGAGTGCTTCCCATTCGCGCACTTTAGGATTCGCTTCATCGGCGCGCGCTTTTGCCTCGAATGAGAACCTGTCGTTGACTTCGAGAATCATGAAGAGCCGCGTTCCCCACAGATAAATTTCGGCATCTTCAATGCCTGAGTCCTTGAGGCTGGTAGTAATTTCAGGCCAGATTCGTTCGTGATGCCGCTTGTACTCGGCGATCAACCGCGGATCGTCTTTCAAGTCGAGGGTCAAACAATAGCGACGGCTCACTCTGCCTCACTCGGAGAAGCACCTAAGAATCGTTCGGCTACACGGGCGTGCGCCGGCTTGTAGCCGCGCAAAGCGAAATACGAGATGTAGACATGACAGATCAAGGGGATCACAAAAGCGATTTGAATGTTCATGGCATCCGAAATCCTCCCCATCACGGCAGGAATCACTGCACCGCCGATGATCGACATGACCAGCAACGACGAGCCCAACTTCGTATAAGGGCCGAGATCTTTCAAACTCAGCGCGAAAATCGTGGGGAACATGATGGAATGAAAAAAGCCGACCAAAGCCACTGCCCAGACTGGAGCGCGCCCCGATGCGAGCAGGACCACCAGAAGAGACAGCAGCGCGCCCGTGGCAAAAAGACTCAGAAGCCTGGCCGCGGGCACTTTCTTCATAATGGCGGAGCCCGCAAACCGTCCGATCATGAAGCCGAGCATGTGTAATTGCAAATAGTGAGATGCAGCCTTTTCGTGCGTGCCTGTGATTTCGCGTTCGGCAAAGCGAATGATGAAGCTAGCGACTCCCACTTGCGCGCCCACGTAAAAGAACTGAGCGACGATCCCTTTGACCAAATGAACATGTGCCCAAACCCCACCCAGATTCACCGAGGAAGGCGCTTCCGATTTTCCTTCTTCCCGGACGTCCGGCAGGTCCGAACAATAGATGAGCAGCGCAACCGAGAGAAAAATTCCAGTGATGACCAGGTAAGGAACCTTCACCATGTTCGCTTCGGAGGAGCGATAAGCCAGCAATTGAGCGGGAGTCATCGCCGACAATTCTGTGGGAGTATGTTCAATGCCCGAGAGAATGAATGTGGCGCCCAGCAGGGGTGTTACGACGGCTCCGACCGAATTGAATGACTGCGCAAAATTCAGGCGCCGTTCCGAGCTCTCCGGCGGACCCAAAATCGTGACGTAAGGATTGGCCGCGACTTCGAGAAAGCACTGCCCACAGGCCATGACAAATAAAGCGAACAGGAAAAATCCGTAGACCAGCACGGAAGCGGCCGGGATGAACAGAAACGCACCGGTTGCGCAGATCAGCAATCCTGTGAGAATGCCCTTCTTATAGCCAATTCGCTGCATCAGCCAACCGGCAGGCAGAGCGGCAAGAAAATAGCCGCCGAAGAACGCGGACTGAATCAGCGAAGATTGAAAGTCAGTCAAGCTGAATGCCTTTTTCAGATGTGGAATGAGAATGTCATTCAGATTGACGCCGATGGCCCAGAGGAAAAAAAGGCTCGTGACCAAGGCAAAGGCCGGAACATATCGTCGTTCAGTCAATGACGCAGACATAGTCATTCTTTTTCCACTACTTGCTTTTTGCTCCTACGTCAACGCGCGGTCGAGGTGCACATAACCGCCGTCAACGAACACATGCTGCCCAGTGATATGTTCCGCCTTGGCGGAAATCAGGAATACTGCCATGGCGGCGATTTCCTCAGCGCGCGTCATTCGCTTTTCGAGCGGAATCTTAGAGACGATCGTCTTCAGCATCTCCTCGGGACTGGGAAAACTGTTGAGCCATTGCTGATAAAGAGGAGTCATCACTTCCGCCGGCACAAGGGCATTGACGCGAATTCCATAGGGAAGGAGTTCGACCGCCCATTCGCGGGTAAGCGCCAGAATCGCGCCTTTCGCGGATGCGTAGCCCGAAGTTCCTCCCTGCCCGGTGATCGCAGTTTTCGAACTGATGTTGACGATGGATCCGCGCGAGCTCTTCAAGTATGGCACCGCATAATGCGCCATATTGTAATAATGAAGCAGGTTGCGCTCGAGGGATCCGACGTACCGATCGGGACTGCCTGTCTCCAGGCCGATGCGGTCGTTGACGCCCGCATTGTTGATGAGCGCATCGATTTTTCCTAACTCTCTTACGGTTTGATCCACGGCGCGGGAACAGTTTTCTGGAGATGTGAGATCCATCGAGATCACCAGAGACCGTGCGCCCGCGCGGCGCAGTTCTGTGCTGAGCTTTTCGCCCGCCTCCGCGTCCCGATCTACGATCACCGGCACAGCGCCTTCCTGAGCAAGGGCGTGGGCGGTGGCTGCGCCAATCCCTTTGGCGCCACCCGTGATGAGCACGATCTTATCGAGCAGTTGCAGGTTCATGGCATGCGCTCTTACGTTCCATTGAGATTTTCCGCCGAGTGATTCAGAGCGACACCCCTCTTTTCCACGGGATGAAATCATCCTGATTCAGCAACTCCGCCTTGGTTCGCACTTTGCCGCTGGCGATTTCGATGACTCTCTCCAATATCGCGGTTCCCATCTCCTCTTGCGTCTGTTCGCCCGTGACGATAGGGCCGGTGTCGATGTCGATGATGTCTTCCATGCGCTTTGCCAGTTCCGAATTCGTCGAGATTTTCACGACCGGGGCAATGGGATTTCCTGTCGGCGTGCCCAGGCCGGTGGTGAACAAAACAATACTCGCGCCGGCGCCAACCTGAGCCGTGACGCATTCCACGTCGTTGCCCGGGGTGCATTGCAGATTGAGTCCGGGGCGCGTGGAATACTCCGGGTAATCGAGCACGGCCGTAACCGGCGATGTTCCGCCTTTTCTCGCCGCACCGGCAGATTTCATCGCATCGGTGATAAGACCGTCGCGAATATTG
The DNA here is from genome assembly GCA_035622175.1 of Terriglobales bacterium. Classification (GTDB taxonomy): domain Bacteria; phylum Acidobacteriota; class Terriglobia; order Terriglobales; family Acidobacteriaceae; genus JAFAGX01. Next base: position 4,788 of record DASPVV010000258.1, read on the forward strand.
CCCGGCGAGGGATTCATGTCGAAGCCCGAGCGAACCGCACGCGCGCGAGCGGCATAATCGCGCATCAACTGAATAAAGCGATCGCCCACTTCTTTGTTTATGCTGCGGTCGATTAATCCCTGTTCGACCCCGCAGAGTTCGGGAAATTCCGACAGAATCGACCTTCCCCCCAATGCCGCAAGCATGTCGGAAACGTACCCAATGGCGGGATTGGCCGAAATCCCGGAAAAACCATCGGAGCCCCCGCATTTCAATCCGATGCAGAGATCGGCGATGCCGGCCGGAACGCGCGCGCTCTTGTTCGCTTCCGTCAGCCCCAGAAAGGTCTGCTCGATTGCTTTGGAAAGCATGTTGAACTCAGAGCCGCTCTGTTGCTGTTCGAGCACCAGCAAAGGTTTATTGAACAGAGGATCACGCCGCTTGAGCTGATCGCGCAAAATTGCCGTCTGCGAGTGCTGGCACCCCAGACTGAGAACAGTCGCGCCCGCCACATTGGGGTGGTGGATGTAACCTGCAATCAGGCCGCAGAGATTATCCGAGTCTTCGCGGGTTCCGCCACAACCGCCTTCGTGCATCAGGAACTTGATGCCGTCCACATTTTCAAAAACCTTGTTCGATTTCGAGGTCAGAGGATTTGCCTCAATCGCAAAAAGGTCTTTTTCGTCTTGATCCGACGATCCCCGGTTGCGGTAACGGCGCACCAAATCGGCCAGTTGGCGACGGTAGACCGGAGGAGGAGCGAAGCCCAACTCTTCTTCGAAGGCCCGCTTCATCGCCCCGATGTTCCGGTTCTCACAGAAAACCAGAGGCGCCACCAGCCAGTAGTTGCGCGTTCCCACTTGCCCATCTTTTCGTGGGTATCCCAAAAACGTTTTGGACCACCATGGGCCGACATCGGGCGGAGTCCACGCGTATGCATGCGAGCTTTCATGAAAGGGAGCTGCTTCATGCGCGAGGTTGCGCGTGGTCAGGATTTGCCCCGCCGCGATCGATTCTCTTGCTTTCCCGACCAGAACGCCGTACATAATCACGTTGCCGCCCGGCGCCAGGTTTTCCGTTGCGAACTTATGTTTTGCGGGAACGTCCGATGCCAACGACAGCGAACCATTCGAGAACGCAATCTGATCGCCCTTGCGAAGGTCGCGCAGGGCGATCAGGACATTGTCCCGGGAATCGAGTTTCAGCACGGTGTTCCGCATGACCACTCGTTGAGCGTTGGCGATGCGCTCGAAATAGGTGGCAGACGCTCCCCGTTACAGGCGTATATCGAGCGTCTGCGTAGAATTCAAGATAATACATCTATACGTCAAATCCTGTTTTAGTGCGGTATAAAGAAATCGGTCCTATGAAACTGATTCGGCGAGTCCGGCAAAGAAATCCCGGTGTATTTCTCGACAATCAAATTCGCGTCGATGCTTCAGCATGCACCAATGATTACGACGAGCAGTTCTTCGCAAGCGATGGACTCGCTCGGCTGGCGCGCTGGTCAGTCAGAGCACAGCGGGGGCGTCGCGGAAGCGTCGCCCCCATAGAAGTCCGAATTTTAGAAAACACTATCAACTATGCTGGACGAGTTACAGATTCCTGCTCAGAGCCAACTATTTAAGTCTTTCGCTCAAGGGGTAGCTCCGCAATTGTTCCGGCAAGCTCCAGGAAATCCGCGGATCCGGGGTATGCTCGATGGGCTTGGCGGAGCCGCGCCATGCGGCCGCCATGATCTGCATAGTTTGATACACGACGATATTCCAGCCCTGAGTTCGAAGGTGTTCAAGCGCGCGGCCCACATCAGGGCATACGGCATCATGAAAAAGGATAAGTGCATTCTCCTCGGCAAAGGCTGATGCCGCGTGGGCATCCAACACTGGACTCGGGTCCCGGTGATCGCCGTCAATGAAAATGAAAGACCATTTGTGGTGTTTTTCACCGGCGATCGCGAGAACCGCCTCCGGGCTTTTTCCCGGCACGAGGACGATATTGCACGAAACAGCAGCACTGGACAAAGACGCAGTCACACTATCCAGAACTCCCGAATCGGCCAACAACGGATCGATCACATCAATATCCATCCCAGCCAGGGCTATGTGGCAAGCCGACCAGCCCAGCCAGCATCCAATTTCGAGCGCCCTCTTCTGCCGAAACTGCAAGGCAGAATTGTAGAGAATATGAGCTTCGTCCCGGCCGACAAACCCAATGCTGGGCCAGCGCCGGTCAACATACCAGTTGTGATCTACCTCTCGTCTTAGGTACTCCCAACCACACTTTCCCTTGTCACCGATGATCATGTTGGGAAAATGGGCATCAGGCTTGATTAGGGCTAAGCCCGGAGAAACGTAGTCTCCGTGCGGGAACTCGATGGTCTCCGAAGCAGCCATGGCATGAATAGAGTATTACGGCGGACGCGCATTTTGGCGTTTTTTCCCAAGGGGTAGCTAATGTCATCAACCCGACTCGTCCGCCGGCTGACCACCGTACCCAATGATCGATCCTTAGGCAGCGCAACATCCGGGTTGGCTCGCGTGGTCAGTAGTGCCCCAACCGCAACAATCCATCGACCTCAGCTTTCGATAAATAGCTGCCGCGGTCCCAAAGCAGGCCTTGCTCAAGATACGAATGGATCATTTTGCTGGAGTAGCTCAGGTGTACGATACCCACGGACCGCCTGGGCGGATATTTCACGACAACCTCCTGATTCTCCCGATCCCGCTCCACCGCCCCCACATGACAGTTGTAGTTGTGGATTGCCTCCAGAGGAATAAAAGCCCCGGTAGAGTAGATCAAGTGGTTCAGGGCGGTTTGTTCCGACACGTGGAAGGCAAAAGGCTTATTGGAGTAGTCGCGCGCGAATACCACCCTCAGTTCGTCGGCGTATCCTTTCCAGAGCGGGCATTCCGCACTCATAGCGAACACGCCGGCACTGAAGAGAGCGCGTCCTTTCATTTGCTCCGCTACTTGGGCCCCGTAACTTATTTGGTACCAGTCGTAGAAATACCCCAGAAAACGCAGGTAATTCTCCTCGTTGGGGTGAGCGTAGTTGAAGGAATAGCTGAAATCAATGAAGGGCGCCAGTACCACCCGATCCGGCGAACTGAGCGCCGTTGATAGCGCGAGCTCAAGAGATTCCCGCTTTTGCACCCAGACGTCAGCGTCCAGGTACAGGTAACCCGCGTATCCGGGGAAAATATGAGGGATAAACGGCCGGCAAACCAGAGCCTTCATGTAGTTGGCTCCGCCGGCAGGAGGCGACAGAGCAATCGGGGGCTGGTCGAAGGGCGCGACCCGGCAGCCGTGTTGCGTCATCCATTGCTGGGTCTCAGGACCGCACCCAATGTCGATCAGACACAAATCGCAGGAAACATCGGGCAGGCCCAAGGCTACTAGAGATAAAACCAGTCCCTTGCCCAGCGGCGCAAAGGTTTCATCGAGCGCGAAAACGATAGCGGACCTTGGTGCGTCGTTGTGGCCGTTTGTTTTCATAGTCTGTGTTCTGTGCCTCACCCTGAATCATTATGAACTGAACCATTATGAACTAAAGGAGGTGAAAGCTTTAGAAAGCCAGGTTATGGCGCGCCAGTGATGAGTGTCATGTTCAACCACAAAAGCAGATTCTTTCGTTAATTCTTTCGATAATTTCGATGCGGAAGCTGAGTTGCACAAGAACTGCAGTGTTTTTTACAATTACCGCTTGCTCTTCTGTTAGTGGGTTTGTGATTGTGGTGCATTTCCGCAGCTCTCTCCATCTCCCAGGGACTCGGAGTACGAATGAATAACCTCGCCTTGGCTGCTCTGGGATTGTGCCTGCTGGCAGTGCCTTCGCACGCACAAGACCTTCCCATAGTTGACCTTTCGGCAGGGTATTCCCCTCTTTACATCGTTAAGGGCTATACCGTCTGGATGAACGGCGCCAACGGTTCGGCGGCGTTCAACGCAAACAACTGGTTCAGT
>DASPVV010000259.1:0-18128 GCA_035622175.1 Terriglobales bacterium
ATCCTGGTATCAACAGCGGCAGAACGACTTCCGTGTTCCGCCGACCTGCTCGCCAGAAGCGGGTTTCCGCAGTTCCTGCGCAGGTACGCTCAACGAGGGGTCGTTCTATGCGGATTATCACTTCACCCCGCGTTTCGACGCTTTTGCCGGAATTGCGTATTCTTGGGTGACCGGCGGTCTGGCCATCGCCATTCCTCATAAGCCCGGCGTCCCCTATTTCTACAACAACAACTTTGCTCCGCTAGTCGGGGTTCGTTTCAGGTTCTGACCGTTTCCGCGCGGCGGGTTCAGTCGAGAGCCCACGTGGTTGTAGTTCATCAAACAGCGAGATTAAAAGTGACCTAGCCGCAGACTGGCCACGAAATGCCGCTACAAATCCCGCGCACACTCGTAAGAACCGTCCTAGGATGGCTCCTCGCAATTCGCTGAGGCGGATCGTAGCCTGAGCGAGCCGTTCAGTCCGCGTAACTTCCGTGTCGGAACGTCGTGCGGCGCGCTGTCGGCACCACTAGAACTCGCTAGCGATTCGTTTAGGTTTGTAACGGCACCTCTGCAACCGCCTCATTTATCAAGCGTTGACATACCTAAGCGACCGTCTACGAACGTGTACCCTTCCCGGGGGTGGAGTGTCGAAGCGTCACCCGGTGCGCCAGCACCGCAAATAAGGTCAATCCGGAAACCGTAATAGGAGTGAGAGTACTGCGGCCCCAACTGTGCACGGAATCGCATTCGAGGCCGTAATTTACGCCGCGACCGCCTCGGATCAGGCCGTTACCCCCTAGGGTTATAGCTCAAGTTTTGTCCGAGCCATCGCTCTACTTCGGTCACGCTCATTCCTTTGCGTTCAGCGTAGTCGGCAACCTGATCACGGTCGATCTTGCCAAGACTGAAATAACGCGATTCGGGATGGGCGAAATAAAGGCCACTCACGCTCGATCCCGGCCACATCGCAAATGACTCCGTGATCTGTATTCCCGTGTTGGCGCAAACATTCAGCAGGTGCCAAAGTGGGTCCTTTTCCGTGTGATCCGGGCAGCCCGGATAGCCTGGGGCCGGCCGGATGCCACGATATTTCTCGTGAATCAGATCTTCGTTGCTCAAGTTTTCCGTGCAGCCATAACCCCATTCCTCGCGCACGCATTTGTGCAGGCACTCGGCGAAAGCCTCAGCCAGGCGATCAGCGAGAGCCTCCGCCATGATCGCGTTGTAATCATCGTGCTTCGCCTTGTATGACTCACACAGTTCCTTCAATCCGATCCCGCTGGTTACTGCGAACGCGCCTATGTGATCGGGCAGTCCCGTTTCCCTGGGCGCGATGAAATCTGCGAGAGACCGGCACGGCTCGCCGCCTTCCTTATTGGACTGCTGGCGGAGGAAGTGGAACCGTTCAATCACTTTGTCACGCTTTTCGTCCGCGTATAACTCAACGTCGTCGCCCACGGCATTGGCGGGAAACAGGCCGTATACGCCTCGCGCGGTAATGAGTCTCTTTTCGATAATGGCATCCAGAAGGGCATTGCCTTCGTTGAATACCTGGCGTGCCTGTGTGCCTTGTTCCTCGTGCTCAAGAATGCGCGGATAAACCCCTTTCAATCCCCAGGTATGGAAGAACGGTGTCCAGTCAATGAATTCGCGCAGCGTCGCCAGCGGAAAATTGTCAAGCACGCGCACGCCGGTGAAAGTCGGTACGGGTAAGTCCTCGGAGCGCCATTGAATCGGAGTCCGCCTGGCGCGGGCTGTTTCAAGCGAGACGACTGTTTGCTTAGGAGCTGCGAGGGCCTTGCGGATTGCTTCGTATTCGGCGCGGTGTTGTTTCACGAACGCCGACTTGCCTTCTTCGCTCAGCAGACTGGTGGTGACAGGCACTGCGCGGCTGGCGTCCACGATGTGGACGACCGGCTCACTGTAATTCGGAGCAATTTTGACGGCGGTGTGCGCACGGCTGGTGGTCGCTCCGCCGATCAGCAACGGCAGTTTGAAGCCCTGACGCTCCATCTCGCGTGCCACATGGACCATCTCATCGAGAGACGGAGTGATCAGCCCGCTGAGGCCGATCATGTCCGCGTTTTCCGCCTTGGCGCGTTCGAGAATCTTTTCGCAGGGGACCATCACGCCCATGTCGATGACTTCATAGTTATTGCAGGCGAGGACGACTCCAACGATATTCTTGCCAATATCGTGAACGTCGCCTTTGACCGTCGCCAGTACGATTTTGCCCTGTGCCTTGACCGATTCGCCAGCCGCAGCGCGAGCTTCCTTCTCAGCCTCCATGTAGGGAGTGAGGTGAGCTACAGCCTTCTTCATTACTCGTGCTGACTTGACCACCTGAGGCAAAAACATCTTGCCCGCTCCGAAAAGATCGCCCACCACGCTCATGCCTGCCATCAACGGCCCTTCGATGACCGCCAGTGGGCGGCCCAGCTTAATGCGGGCTTCCTCGGCATCAGCTTCGATATAAGTGTCGATCCCCTTGACCAGCGCGTGCGAAAGGCGTTCCTCGATCGTGCCGTTGCGCCATTCTTCAGTTTTCTTTTCGGTCGTGGCCTTGCCGGCTCCCTTCAGGGTTTCGCCATACTCCACCAGGCGCTCAGTCGCGTCGGGACGGCGGTTCAGCAGCACATCTTCGACCAGCTCCTTGAGCTCGGGCTCAATCTCTTCGTAAACTTCGAGCATGCCAGCGTTTACAATCCCCATGTCCATGCCGGCTGCGATGGCGTGATACAAAAACGCGGAATGAATCGCTTCGCGAACGACGTTATTGCCACGAAAACTGAACGAGATGTTGGAGACGCCGCCGCTTACTTTCGCAAACGGCAGATTGTTCTTGATCCAACGAGTGGCGTTGATGTAGTCGACGGCGTAGTTGTTGTGCTCCTCCATGCCGGTGGCAACGGTCAGGATATTGGGGTCGAAGATAAGGTCTTCTGGTGGAAAGGCGACCTGATCGACCAGAATTCGGTAGGCGCGTTCGCAGACGCGGATCTTGTCCTCATAATTTGCGGCCTGACCCTGTTCGCCGAAGGCCATTACGACCACGGCGGCGCCATATTTCAAAATGGTCGCTGCGTTCTTGCGGAATCGCTCTTCGCCTTCTTTCAGTGAAATCGAATTGACGATGCCCTTACCCTGCAAGCACTTCAGACCGGCCTCGATGATCTCCCATTTCGAGGAGTCCACCATGATGGGCACTTTCGCAACTTCCGGCTCACTTGCCAGCAACTGCAGGAAGCGCGTCATCGCGGTGACGCCGTCAATCATGCCCTCGTCCATGCAGACGTCGAGCACGTTCGCGCCGTTCTCGACCTGTTGCCGGGCGACGCTTACCGCCTTTTCATATTTTCCATCTTGAATCAGCTTGGCAAACTTCGGCGAACCGGCCACGTTGGTCCGTTCGCCGATCATGAGGAAGACACCCGGCTGTTGGGTGAATGGCTGCGAGCCCGAGAGACGAAGGGGCTTGAACTTCGTGGACTCAGCGCTCGCTCTGTCCGACTCGCTCACGCTCGACTCTCAATCTCGCTCCGGCGAGTGAAGGATCCCTCGGTACGTTCGGTTTTCCACTTTCGTGGAGGCTGGCCGTCGAGCGCTTTCGCGATCGCCGCAATGTGCGCGGGAGTATTTCCACAGCAGCCGCCAGCGATGTTGATCAAGCCTGCCCGTGCAAAATCGCCTAGATAACGAGCCATGTCTTGCGGGCCAAAATCGAAGCCGGTCTCCGAAAGCGGATTGGGCAGGCCGGCATTGGGGTAGCACGAAATCGCCACGTCCGCCTTTTCTGAAAGTTCCTCCAAGAACGGATACATCAGATCGGGACCGAGCGAGCAGTTAAGACCCACCGACAACGGTTTCGCGTGCCGCACCGCGTTCCAGAACGCCTCGGTGGTTTGCGCCGAAATCATCGTCTCGCCGCCGCGCCCGACGGCTGCCGAGATCATGATTGGCAGCGCCTTGTCCTCTGCATCAAGCACTTCACGGATGGCGACGAGTGCCGCTTTGGCGTTGAGCGAATCGAAGATCGTCTCAACCAGCAGCAGGTCTACGCCGCCGGCGATCAGAGCGCGCACCTGCCGCGCATAAGCAGCTTTGACTTGATCGAAGGTGACTACGCGAAATCCGGGGTCGTCGGCGTCGGGGGAGTTCGAGAGAGAGACTGTCAGCGGTCCCATGGCTCCTGCCACGAATCGCTGACGCGAAGTCGAGGTGCCGACACGATCGGCCCATTCCCGGCACTGCCGCGCCGATTGTTCATTGATATCCCAGGCCAGGTTATTGAGGAACGTAGCGTCGATAACCTTCTGATAAAACTCGGGATTCTTGCGCCCACCGTGCTCGCGCGGATCTTCGACAAAAAATTCGCTCTGAGCAATGCTTGTGGCGCCGAAGGTATTCGTCTCAATGATGTCCGCGCCCGCTTCCAGAAACCGGCGATGGATGTCACCAATCATTTCCGGCTTAGTCAGCGAGAATAGGTCACCGTTGTTTAGAAGGCTCTTCGCCGCGTCCTTGAATCGCTCCCCACGGATATCTGCTTCCTTCATCCCATAGGTGCGAATCGTCGTGCCCATCGCTCCATCGATGATGGCGATACGCTGGTCGATGATCTTTTCTAGAGGGTGCCGCTGCGCCTTCTTCATGTTTTTTAGATGACTTCAAGCAGCCTTCGATTCGGCCTTGGAACTGACCTCATTCCCCATTACTGAGCTTCATTTATTATAGCGACTGGCAAGATATTTAAACTCTCAGGCCTGCGATCACTGAAGTAATCGTGACGGTGTCGGAGTTGTGCTGAGGGCCGAAGGGGCTGAAGACATTCATACTTTCCGGGGAGAATTGATAAAAAAGTGCAAGCCACAGTGATTCGATCTCATTCCGACCGAAAGCCGTTCGTCGCGGCAGGTGCAGTCACTGGCATTGGCAGCCTGCCTTTCACGTCGAGCACCTCGGCTGTTCGTTCCGTTGCCGAATTCTCGCCGGAAATTCCTTTTTGGCCTCAGCTGCCGCAACGCTCAGAACGAGAGAGCATCGTCGGGCAGGGCCTCGGGATTGTCGAACACCTGATTCAGCCTCGGAATGGAGGCTATGGTTATCAGGTAAGAGAAGGCCAACTCGATTCAGTGCTCGAAATCCTTCACCGAAGCGATGGAGAGTTGTCACCGTCGAACGCGGCCGGCTTTGGAGAGTTTGAACGAGCTTTGTCGTCGCGGATATTTAGTTCCGCTCTTGCTGTCAAGGGGCAGATTGAGGGTCCAATTACGCTGGCCGCGTATTTGTTTCATAAGGGCAAGCCCTTCCTCGCCGATCCAGCGCTTTTTGGAGCGATCGCCTTTCATATCTCGCAGATCATCAACTGGCAGATTGATCGCCTGAAATCGGCTGGCTTACCTGTGCTGATGTTTGTCGATGAACCAGCCTTGTGCTTGGACGCACCGGTTGCGAATTTTGTCTCCGCGGAGCAACGGCTCAACGCATTGGCGGCCACGCTGGAAGGTGCTCGCATTCGTGGAGCCTACGCCGGATTGCATTGCTGCGCGGCCCGTCCCTTCGAGCGCATGTGCCGCGTGGAGCCGGATATCATTTCGTTCGATGCGCACGAAGGGCTCGACCTGTTCTTTGCGGATTGGCATGCATTGGATTTCATGCAACAAGGCGGAACGGTTGCATATGGGGTCGTGCCCACGCGGGCAGGAGTGAACGCCGTCGATTCAGCGACCATCGTCCTTCGCTGGCTCAAGGCTGCGTCTTCGGCTGGAGATCCTCAGAAATTTGCCCAGCGGGCGATGATCACGGCAACCTGCGGCCTCGGGTTGCTCGACCCCTCCGCTGTCGCCGAATCCTTCGAGGTCGCGCACAGCGTCAGTAAACTGATCCGATCGTTGGCCGGTTCACCAGAAATGGACGAAGAAGTCGCCCTCGGAAACTAATCTCGATTCTCACGAATCGCAGCACTTCCTTTCGGATCGTCGGCGGATTTCCCGGAGAGGCGTTGGTCAGGTGCGGCTCCCGCTCATTCGATGCAAAGCTTGCGCAACATTCGCCTCGCTCCAGCGCCAATGAACTTCTTCTGTTTTTTCGCCGAAGGAAACGCCGTGAAGGATTTCAGCGATAATCTCGGCCGTCTGAGAGACGGTCCTTCCAGAGCGGTTGAAGAAGAGATTACCGTCGGCAAATGCGACGTTGGCGTTTTGTACAGCTCGCAGTTCCTGCCACCACGGATATCGCTGCAGAACGCTTTGTTCGCCAAGACTCCGCTCCAACCCAAACCCGCAGGGAGCTACGATCAGGTACTCGGGGTCGGCCTCGCGAAGTTGCTCGGCCGGAATGGCCGCCGAGTATTCGCCTTTTTCGCCAAGCAAGACGTCACCATTCGCGATGTCTACCAATTCGGGTCCCCAGTTTCCCATGGCGAATAAAGGGTCTGTCCACTCCAACATGACGACAGTGGGTCGCCTGAACCGCGCCGCTTTGTTTCTGACCTTATTCAAGCGCTGCTGCTCGCTGCCGACCAGGGCTTTGCCCCGTTCGTCCAAACCAAGCTCCTGCGCAATCCGCAACATGCTTCCCCAAATCTCTTCCAAAGAGATAGCGGACAGAGACAACTGTCGGGCGCCATGCCTGCAGCTTCGGTCCACATCGCCGGGCGTGACGGCGCAGACTTCACAATGCGATTGGGTCATCACCAGATCGGCTTGCAATTCGCGAATCAGCTCTCCGTGAACGTGATACAGCGGTTCGCCAGCGCGGATTCTGCGCCGAACCTCCCGGTCGATTTCTCCGCTCGAAACCGACACATCAAACGCGGGCTCGCTGCAGGCGGGAAGTCGTCGTACCCACTCCGGGTTGTCGCACTCGTGCGACCGCCCAACGAGCATCTCGCCTGCGCCCAAGGCGCAAACGATTTCGGTAGCACTCGCCAATAGAGAAACGACGCGCACGCTATGCGGGTTCTCCTGTGGGTTCGCTTAACCGTTGAATGAGAGCGTACCCGCCGAATATCGCAGCCGTGTAAAAGGCATCGCCCAAGATCTGATTTCGGTAGAAGGGTACCCCCGCCAAAAAACATGCCCACAACCCGCCGATTGTGTGCGAATACGTGTTGCCGCTCGCCCAGACCATGAAATTAGTAATAAGGAAGAAGGAGAGGTTGGAGGCGAAAGCCGCGGCGGCAATCAGTTCGGCACCAGTTCGGTCACGAATCAACCTGCCGGAAGCGCAAGGATCAGCGCAGCCGTATACACGTACCAGAATCCGGAGTAGAAACCAAGTACCGCGTCGCTCAACGCGAGCGTTGCCAGAACACCGGTGCTCACCTTTCGCCCACCACTGCCGGCGAAGAGCCCGATAGCCATCGTCGGAGTGAAATTGCACGCACACGCACCTAAGACAACCATCACGATCCAAAAGCGCTTTGGCATCTCCATCGCTCATAACCAATCCTTTCTTGCAGCTATGCCCTCCGCAACGCTGAACCGAGCACTCTCCGCTCGATTTGCAGAAATCGTCGGCTGAATTTTCAAACCCCATTTCACCCAAGTAAGGATGGTGGTGTACTCGATTTCGACACCTACCCCAATGTTGCCCCGCGCCCCGCGCTTTGTAATTGCGAGGAATGCGCTTGTGGCGAGGGAGTTGTCAGCACCAGAGATACACGGAGGTTCGAAGCCCATGCGGCTTCTGTGTCTCCCCGCTGGTGGCGCTATTTGGGAAGCGAGTACGTGCCGATGCAGGTCCAGTTCGACCCGTCCGCGCTTCCTGTACCCTTGCAGGTGCCGCTGCCCTTGATTCCCTTGAATTGCCCCGTTCCGCCGGTGTATTGCCACTTGTCAGCGGCGGACTCTATCTGGCCATCTTTCAGGGTTAACGTGGGTTCGTAGGTAGCGTAGATCGTGTCTCCGTTGGACATGGTCTCGACCCAAACGGCGTGGCCCTTGCTGCTGCTGCCGGTGACTTCGGTGAACTCGGTGCCTGTGCCCTCTTTCTCTCTCACGCCCGCGATTTCGCCCTTGCTGGAGGTGCACTTGATTTGGTCAATGGCGTAGGCGTGGTTGGGCTGATCCCCGACCTCGATGCTATTGGCCATAGCCGGTTTCCCGCACGCCCATCCGTTCGCCACCTTGCCCTGCGCGAGGGCCACAGTCGCGCCCAGGCACACGAGACTCACCACCAATACTGGTTTCCTCATACTTTCCTCCCCGTTGAGAATCTCACAGCAGGACCGACTATACGCCTGCCCTTAGGTCGCAGGCGAGGACTTGTCTTGCGTGGAGTCCCCGTTAAAGTTTTCCAAAAACGAAATCTGTTCCAACAAGGACCGCTCGAAAACAGTCCTAGTTGACGTTAACAGGCAAGCTTGCGCTGTTTGTTCGCCTGCCCTCAACCGCCAAACTTTTGTTTATATCCAGTCGAACGAATACACGGGTTTCCCTGAAGTAGGTCCTAGTGCCACTGCAACCTGGTGCGCCAACAACGCAGCGAGAATTAGTCTCCAGTAACGGCGTAGCGTCTTCCAACAGCACTCGTCTGGTGGACAGATCTGAAGTTGGCCACAAACGGGCTTCGAGTCCGCGAAGCCAACTGAAGGCCCGCTTGGCCCTTCCTGGTTCAACTTCCGCATTGCTCGTCAATCCGCCTCTTGACGCGCCGCTTCGAATTGGGTCAAATAGTCGTGTCTCCGCCCTACCTATCCATTAACCTCCTCAAGCACACGTGGAAGAGAATATGCCCAGCATCCGAAAAGAAACCGACAGCTTCAAAATCGTCATCATTGGTGGCGGTTTCGCAGGCGTGACCTTGGCCGAGCACCTCAATCGCCGTGTTGCGCGAGATGTTGAAGTGGTAGTCATCAGTAGTGAAAACCATATGGTCTTTACTCCGATGCTTGCAGAGGTTGCGAGCCGCTCTCTATCCGGGCTCGACGTGGTGGTGTCAGGCCGGCAGGTCGCTCCCCGGGCCACTTGGCTAACGGCCACAGTAACCGGCGTCGATCTGGGCAAGAAGGAGGTCGAGTACACCCGCCCGGACGGGAAAATTGCGGCACTTTCCTATGCCCACCTGGTTCTCACTTGCGGCTCGGAGATCAACCTCGACGTGGTTCCCGGCATGGCAGCTCATGCGTACACGCTCAGGACAGTCGGCGACGGCCTGACCCTCGGCAACGAAGTCATCGCACGTTTTGAGCAGGCAGCCGTGGAGCCCGAAGACGCCGAGCGGCAACGGCTGTTGACGGTTGTGGTGGTTGGAGGCGGTTTCACAGGAGTAGAAGCCGCGGGTCATCTGTTCGACCTGATGCGGAATATTCATCCCTTTTATCCGCAGTTAAGGCGCAATCGGCCTCGGATCGTGCTTCTGCAGCGGGGGGCACGAATTGTCCCCGAATTTCAGCACGGTTCCCTCTCGGAGTTTGCCCTGCGAAAAATCCAGCAAAACGGCCTCGAGGTCATGCTGAATACGGAGGTGCAAGAGGTTACGGCCCGATATGTCCGGTTGGGGACGGGAGAGCGGATCAACACGGGTCTCACCCTGTGTGCGATCGGAACGGCACCCACCGCCCTTATCAAAAAAATCGGCTTGCCCATGGAACACGGCAGGTTGAAGACCGAGCCGGACATGCGAGTGACAGGCGCGACCAACGTGTGGGCGTTTGGTGACTGTGCGGCGGTTCCCAACGCCTGGAATGGACAGCTCTCTCCCCCTACCGCACAGTTTGCACTACGGCAAGCTAAGCAACTGGCTGCCAACCTGGTTCGAGTCCAACGCAGAGAGGCAACAAAGCCGTTCCTCTTCCGCCCGCAAGGACTTCTGGCTACTATCGGCCACCACAACGGCGTGGCGGAGATTTATAGGTTGAGATTCTCCGGTCTGGTCGCCTGGTTTCTCTGGAGAGCCGTTTACTTGATGAAAATCCCCACCATCAGGCGCAAGCTCAATGTGGTCGTAGACTGGACCTGGGATATTTTCTTCAAACCCAACGTCGTGGAGCTACGCGTAATGCAACAGCAGCGATTTAAGCAGGCCCACTATGCCGCTGGCGACTTTGTTTTCCGCAAAGGTGAACCGGGAGGTCCTTTCTATGTGGTCAAGGCGGGGAGCGCCGGGCTTCACTTGGATGAAGCTTCAGAAACTCCCCTCGTGACGTGGACGAAGGGCGACCATTTCGGGGAGGCGGCGATTCTGGAAGGCGTGGCGCGCCGTACATATAGAGCGTCGGTCAAGGCGGAAACCCCGCTGGACTTGATCGTCATCGAACCTGCGGATTTCACCGGCCTCGCTGAGTCGCTTGGAGCGCTGCAGAGAGAGCTGGAGCATTCGTTGTTCGCGCGGCAGGCCTACGAACACTTAACCACGGTGGCAGCGATAAATCCTGCCGTAGGCGCTCTCACCGTTGCCGATGTCATGACTCGTGCCGTCCAGACCTTGCCGCTCAATCTCTCCTTGGTCGATGCCGTGGCGAAGTTTCAGGGCGGCCATGTAGCGTTCCCAGTCGCCGAAGGTGGAACCTTGAAGGGTTACTGCAGCCGTCGCGAGCTTTTCGCCGCGCTGGGCCGAGGCCTGCCGTTTCGGACGCCGGTTCGCGATTTCATGCAGCAAGCTCCGCATACCGTTAGCGAGACCGACGCCGTACTTGCTGCAAGTTTGGACTTTCTTCGCAATGACATGGACATCATGCCGGTGGTTGCAGCCGACGGCAGCGGCAGGCTCGTGGGGACCTTCACTCCGCTCGATGCCGCCCATAGGATCGCGGGAATCGTGGGCGAGGATTTGCAGCTTCCTTCTTCGGCAGCCTGAGACAATACCAGCCGCCAACCCCGAAATCGATCTGATACGGACCGAAATCAGTCCCGACAAACGCCCTTGTATCCGCAAAACCAACCCAGTTCGCGAATCGTCGGTAATGCGGAGACTAGCCAGAAACGGGCTTGGAGACCATCAGTCCTAGCCCGAGCGACCATATTGGCTGCGGCTTAGGAGGCTGCCAGTATGGTCCATCCCAACAATCAAAACGCTCCAAGGCTAAGAACGATACTTCGCGTGCTTCACTCACTCGGGGCTGCCAGCTCGCAAGAATCCTACCGACATGCTATCGACGAATTCATCGGCTAGTATTGCTCCGACCCTCGTTTGGCCTTTCATCGATTCGCTACCGATTCTTTCTCGAATACGCATCAGAATCGGGAATTGGCTCAGCGTTGGCCAGGCGAGAGATCTGCTGCGAGGGTTGGCGATGGAGACTGCCCACGGCAAGCGCGACCGCGCGATTCTCGCGCTATTGATCGGGTGCGGGCTTCGCCGTGCGGAGCTTGTCGGGTTGAAGAAGGACGA
This sequence comes from Terriglobales bacterium, assembly GCA_035622175.1. GTDB lineage: Bacteria > Acidobacteriota > Terriglobia > Terriglobales > Acidobacteriaceae > JAFAGX01. The sequence continues at coordinate 11,317 of DASPVV010000259.1, forward strand.
TTTCCAGCTCCGAAAAACCACTGGGTTCTGGCGGACTTGATCGGCAGAGGAAGAACATATTCGCTTCGTTCCCGTGCCGCGCGTGGGCGACGCGCGCCGTGGATGAGTGGACGAATGCGTCCGGTGCCTTCGGGGGTCCCATCTTTCGCCGAGTGAACCGATTGGGGAAGGTGTGGGGAGAAGGGATCAAGCCGAAAGCAATCTGGTATATATCGAAAGAGGCCGCGGGCCAGGCCGGCCTCCAGAACCTCGCTCTGCACGATCTCTACCTGTGCGCGACTCTGCCATTTGGCGGGAGGAGAATTGCAGCAAATCCAGGTCCTTCTGGGTCATGCGTCGCTATCGTTCTGGCGGACGCCTGACAGGCGTCCGCGAAGCCGACTTCAACACTAGGGCTTCTGGCCTATCTGGTTTTGCGTGGTTCGACTTCCATGTGGCCAGTCCTCTGGTAGTTGCCTAATCATCCCCTGACTCACCGAAAGCCCTGGTGACGCAAACAAAAAGGCAACCGATTCGCAATATAATGTGGGCTACGTGAGGCAGCTATGCCCGGTCGGTTGAGGGGATCCGGTTCAAAATCAGCACGCTTATGGATGCTCGGACTGCCCCTCGTTTGTGTACTCTTAATTGCCGTTTACTTGCTGCGGCGTCGCTCCGGTGACGAAGTGCACTTCAGCCGTGATATCCGTCCCATTCTGAATCAAAACTGCATGCCGTGCCACGGTGGAGTGCGGCAGAAAAACGGCGTTTCGTTTTTATTTCGCGAAGAGGCGTTAGGCACGGGAAAATCGGGTAAAAGAACGATTGTGCCGGGAAAGCCCGATGAGTCCGAGCTCATTGCGCGAGTCACTTCGCCGGACCCGGACGCGCGGATGCCATACCACGCATCGCCTTTGTCCCCTCAACAGATTGACCTGCTGCGTCGCTGGATCAAACAGGGAGCAAAGTGGGAGGATTATTGGGCATTTGTTCCTCCGAAGCCGCAGGCTCTTCCCGTCGTCAGAAACAGCAATTGGGTTCGCCAGCCGCTCGATCGATTTATTCTTGCCCGTCTTGAAAAAGAAGGCCTCTCGCCATCCTCTCAGGCCGATAAAGCTGCTTTGTTGCGTCGGGTCTCCCTCGACCTCACCGGCCTTCCACCAGCTCCAGAAGAGCAAACATCCTTTCTGGCCGACTCGTCTTCAGACGCGTACGAAAAACAGGTCGATCGCCTGCTGGCATCTCCGCGTTATGGCGAACGGTGGGCTTCGATGTGGCTCGATCTAGCCCGTTACGCGGATACCAAAGGCTACGAGAAGGACATGGAGCGCCCGGGTGTATGGCCTTACCGAGACTGGGTGATTGATGCCTTTAACCGCAATGTACCCTACGACCGATTCGTGATCACCCAGCTCGCCGGCGATTTACTCCCCGACGCCACGTTTGAGGATCAAATCGCGACGTCGTTCCATCGCCAAACACCCGTCAACGATGAAGGTGGTACGGATGATGAAGAGTTCCGTACCGTCGCGGTGATGGACCGGACGGCGACCACGTGGTCGGTCCTGAACGGCCTCACTATGAATTGCGTGCAATGTCATTCGCATCCCTATGATCCGATCCGGCACGTCGAATACTACAAGTCCCTGGCGTTCTTCAACACGACGCAAGACGCCGACCTTCCCGAAGACACCCCAGTCTTGCGCGTACCAAAGGACAAGACGCTTTACCCCGAAGCTGCACGGTTGCAGCAGGACATCGCGAAGCTACAGTCTGCAGTCGTAAGGCGTGGGAGGCAGCTCGAAGAGCAGTCGCAATGGTTCCCCATTCCTCTTACCTCCGCAACCGCCAGTGCGGCGCTGGCGTCGCAATGGGAGGCTTCAGACTTAGAGCGGCAGTTGGCAGGTCTCAAACGAGAAAAACTCGCTCCGAAAAAACAAAAAGAGCAGCGCAAATATTTGCAACAAGCTATCGCTGAAGCGCGCAAGAAGGCTCAGACCGAAACCGGAAAGAAAACGCCCCTGCTCATCTCGGGCGGAGATCTTCAAGCCAGCCCTGACATCTCGGGCAAGCAAGCTTTCGAACTGATCGCAAAGGTGGATGCGCCTGAAATAACTGCCTTGCGCATCGAGGTCTATCCGGCAAATAGCGAAACTGCGTGCCACACTCCGGACCTCGGTTTCATTGTGGATCGAATCGATGCTTGGGTCATAGCAGATAGCGGGCAAGAGAAAAAGATTGTATTCCATCTCCTCGTCCCGGATTCTGAATCGAGTCTCGAAAGCGCGCTAAGCGCCGCCATCGAATCGAGGCGCGAACCGACTGATGATCCGGGCGCCAACGGGTTCCAGACGGTACCCAACCTGTTCCACCCGCGGTGGATATTGGCCGTGCCCGCCAAGCCGTTAAAACTCAGGCGTGGGGGTCAGATCAAACTGCGCCTGACGCAGACTCAAGAGATTGACGACAAGCCCGCTTTGGTGCGGCGCGTCCACCTATCCGTAAGTGGAGATGAATCCTGGCAAAACCTCGCCAACGATGACAGTTGGAGTAAGGAACTCGCGCAACTCACAACACTGACCCGCCAATTGAAAAAGATTCCTACCGTTCCCCTGCCCATCATGGCGGAGGAACCGAACTACGATCAGCGAACCACACTGGAATTCGAGCGCGGTAATTTTCTGACTAAGGTTGGACCTCCACTGGTTCCCGACGTGCCAGGAATTTTTCCACGATTGCCCGAGGGAGGGCTGCGAAATCGCTTGACTCTCGCAAAGTGGTTCTTTGCTCCGGGGCAACCGTTGACCGCTCGTACCGCCGTAAATCGGTACTGGGAACAGTTGTTCGGTACAGGGATCGTGGAAACTCTCGAAAATTTCGGCAGCGTTGGCGAAGGGCCCAGCCATCCAGAACTGCTCGATTGGCTTGCCCTCCATTTTCAAGACGATCTTCACTGGGACATGAAAGCGCTGTTACGCGAGTTAGTCACCAGTGCAACGTATCGCCAAAGCGCAAAGGCGAGCGGCGCGCTTATGGAAAAAGATCCTCACAATCGTCTCTTGGCTCGTGGACCGCAGCAGAGGCTTACTGCGGAGATGGTTCGGGATCAGGCATTGCTGGCGAGCGGTTTGTTGTCCGACAAAATGGGCGGTCCGCCCGTAATGCCCCCACAACCGGAGGGCGTGTGGAATACCGTCTACAACGACAGCAAATGGAAAGACGCAACGGGGCCCGATCGTTACCGGCGAGCGATCTACACGTATATAAAGAGGACTAGCGGGTATCCCAGCTTTCTCACCTTCGATGCGTCCGATCATGACACGAGCCTGGCAAGGCGCATTCCGACCAACACGCCGTTGCAGGCACTTGTGACGCTCAACGATCCCGTGTATTACGAAGCATCCGAGGCTCTGGCCAAACGCATGCTCTCTGAGCAACAGAGCATTGATGCCCGTATCAGATACGGAGTTCGGCTGGTCCTGTCGCGCGATCCAACTGATCGGGAACTAGTCGCATTGCGAGCCCTTTATCAGAAGACTGTTGCAGCACCGACTTTGGAGCCGATCGCTGCAACCACACACGGCAACTCTCGTGAATTGACCGCCATGACTGCACTGGCGAGCGTTCTCATCAATCTTGATGCGGCTTTGACCAGGTGATCCCCATGTCGAACTCCAATGCGTGTTCCCGAACACTGACGGCTCTAGGAATCAAATCCGAATCGCACACCGAAGTTGAGTTGGCATTCCTGCAGGCAAGAACGCGGCGGCATTTCCTTCGCAGCGTGGGCGGAGGCTTGGGAACTCTCTTCCTCGGAACGCTGGCATCAAAGCTTGTACCGTCCGCGAAAGCAGCTGGAGGAGAGACTGCCGCGCTCGATTTCAGCCGCGATGCCAGGACTCCGCTTTCTCCCCTTCCGCCGCAATTTCCAGCGAAGGCCCGGCGCGTGATTTATCTCCACATGGCTGGGGCGCCCAGCCAGTTGGAGTTGTTCGAATATAAGCCGGAATTGAAGCGGTTTGATGGACAGGATTGCCCGGCTTCGTTTCTTGCCGGAAAGCGTTTCGCGTTCATCAGTGGCGTTCCGAAGCTGCTCGGATCGCAGTATCCGTTTCATCAGACCGGGCAAAGTGGACAATGGATCTCGGACCGTCTGCCGCACATTGAGAAATGTGTCGACGATATCTGTTTCATCAAATCCATGCGGACCGACCAGTTCAATCATGCACCGGCTCAACTGCTGGTGCAGACAGGAAATCCGCGCCTGGGATACGCATCTTTCGGTTCGTGGGTTGTCTACGGTCTCGGGACGGAGAATCACAACTTGCCCGGCTTTATTGTGCTGCTTTCCGGCGGCAAGACGCCTGATGGTGGAAAGCAATTGTGGAGTTCGGGCTTCCTTCCCAGTGTGTACCAGGGGGTGCAGTGCCGCTCCCACGGCGAGCCCGTGCCCTATCTGGATAATCCCGCCGACGTAAGCCGGTCGTTGCGTCGCAGCATGCTCGACACCATCGACGAGATCAATGACCAGACCTATGCTGCGTTCGGAAATCCGGAGACGGTGACGCGGATCGCTCAATACGAGTTGGCGTTTCGGATGCAGATGGACGCAACCGACGCGATGGACATTCGCAAAGAGACGGACTCGGTTCACGCACAATATGGTTCGAAACCCGGCGAGGCCAGTTTCGCCAACAACTGCCTAGTAGCGCGACGTCTCGCAGAGCGGGGAGTACGATTCATTCAGCTTTATCACTGGGGATGGGATTCACATGGCGCCGATGCCAAAGAAGCCTTGAACCTGGGCTTCAATGACCGTTGCCGTGAAGTCGATCAGCCTACTGCAGCGCTGCTATCCGACCTTAAATCGCGTGGTTTACTGGAAGATACACTTGTGGTGTGGGGTGGAGAATTCGGCCGCACTCCAATGAGAGAAAATCGAGGCGGTCAACAGATGAAGTATGTGGGCCGCGATCATAACCCGGGCGCCTTCACGATCTGGCTGGCTGGGGGTGGGGTAAGACCCGGCATGAGCCATGGGGAGACCGACGATATGGGTTACGAAATCGTTAAAGATCCGGTCGAGATTCGTGACCTGCACGCGACGATGCTTTATTTGCTCGGATTCGATCATCGCAAACTCAACTACCGATTTCAGGGGTTGGAACAAAAGCTGACCAGCGTGAAGCCGGCGCGCGTGGTCCCCGACATTCTGGCATGAATGTTCCCGGCAGAAGTTTTGACCAAAGCTGTGAGCCTTCCCTGACGACACCGAACCGCGGCTTCCCCGGCGAATTTCGCCTCGGGTTTGTGATGCTGGCTCCCATATTGGCGGTGACTATACTGGCCGCAGTTTTTCCTCCCGACGGAAAAGAGCGTGCGCACTGGGTCCAGTTCATCGGGCGCTTTCATCCGTTCGTGGTGCACTTTCCGATCGCACTTTTCCTGCTGGTGCCCATCCTGGAAATAGCCGGGCGCAGCATTCGTTTCACCTATCTGCGTTTGTCAGTACCTTTCGTTCTGTCGCTGGCAACGGTCGGCGCATCCATCGCATCGATTCTCGGATGGTCCCTCGCACGCAGCGGGGGCTACTCAGGCACGCTGATGATTCAGCACATGTGGGGTGGCGTTGTCCTGTCCATCGTCTGTTGCGCCTGTTGGATGCTGCGCCCGCGGCTGCAGGTCAGCGTTGCCTACGCAACCGTGCTGGTGCTAGGAGTTGGACTCGTCGCGTGGACGGGTTATCGAGGCGGGCAATTGTCGCTCGGACCGAATCATCTCACCGAATTCATGCCGAACGGACTGCGTGCTCTGCTCGGCGTGGAGGACAGCCACAACGTAGGCTCAGCCGATCCGAACACATTCTACGGGGCACGAATTCAGCCGATCTTCTCCGCACGCTGTATCAACTGCCACGGCGCGGACAAGCACAAAGGGAATCTTCGACTCGACAGTTATCGAGCTCTAATGCGGGGTGGGAAAGATGGGCCGGTCATCCAGACCGGGAACATTCAGGAAAGCGATCTACTTCGTCGGATAAAGTTACCCTCCAATCACGACGATTTTATGCCAAAAGGAAAGCAGCCGTTAGCTGCGGATGAGGTGAAGACAATCGAGCTGTGGATTGCCGCCGGCGCCTCGGACACGCTCGCCGTCAATGCCATCAACAACGCGCCATCCGGCTCTGCCGTTCCGGCCGAAGTGAAGTTTGAGAAGATCGATCCTCTCCTAGTGGCCAGACTGCGGTCCGCGATCGGACCCGTGGTTTCGCAGTTGCAAAACCAATTTCCCGGCATATTGGATTATGACTCACGCAACTCCGCGGAGTTGCGATTAAATGCCTCTATCCTCGGGATCAAGTTTGGTGACCGGGATCTGGAAACCTTCGCGCCCGTCGCCGAGCATATCATTGTCGCCGATTTCTCGCGCACCTCCATCACGGACCATTCAGCCGCCGCCATCGCCGCCATGAAACAGCTTCGCGTGCTACGACTCATTGACACGCGACTAACCGATGCCACACTCTTACAGTTCGAAACCCTGAATCAACTCGAATCGTTGAATGCGTATGGCACTGCGATTACCCCGGCGGTGTTGCCGACGATCGCAAGGTTGCCGAAGCTTTCACGTTTTTACGCGGGGCAGACAGGCATCTTACCAGGCAAATCCGTTCCCGAAAGCTTGGTCGGTAAACTTGTTTTCTAGTTGTTCACGTGAAGGGCCGATCTCGAAGCGTACCGGCCATTGCCATGGGGGCTCGGTCAAGTCCTGCGCAGGAGCGTCAGTCGCCCGATGGGCAGCCACTCCGCTACCAAAATGTCGCCATTGTGCAG
>DASPVV010000260.1:0-7730 GCA_035622175.1 Terriglobales bacterium
AGACCCGACTAACCTTCAGCCAGGCGAATACGCACAATCGCTTGCCATTATGGTCTCCTGACGGTAGCCAAATTGTTTTCAGCTCCGACCGCGACGGACACTCCTCACAAATCTACGAGAAGGCGGTGAATGGGACGGACAAGGAACGCCTAGTGTCTCCGGGCGTGGGGGATCGCTACCCGGCTTCGTGGTCTCCCGACAGGCGCTACGTCGCAGGAGTCCAGCAGAATCCACAGCGCGGAACTCAGTTCTTGATTCTGTCTGTCGAGGGAACCCAGAGGCCGATGGACTTCTTGCCAGCAGCTATCGGAATTTCGCGGTACACATTTCCACGAATTTCTCCCAATGGAAAGTGGATCGCGTATTGCTCGTATGAGTCCGGTGAAAATGAGCTCTATCTTACTTCGTTTCCCAGTGGTTCCGGCAAGTGGCAGGTCTCTACAAACGGAGGTCGTTCTCCCGTTTGGCGTCGCGATGGTAGGGAACTCTTTTACGCAACCCCGGATTTGACTTTCATGGCCGTGGAGTTCTCCGAGGATCATGACAGTCCTGTCATTGGAAAAGCTCGGCCCTTGTTTCGGATCCGTGCACCGATTTCGCCACAATGGTACTATGACGTAGCTCCCGACGGAAAACGCTTCTTGATCAATAGTCTTCAGCAGCCTGCCTCCCCTGAGCCGCTCACCCTGCTGGTGAATTGGGATGCGGAACTGAAGAAGAAATAAGCCTGAGCACAAGGACGAAACTCGGGCAGTATTAAATCGTCCCCCGTACGGCGGGCCGCTTGATATTGGCCTCGCGAACAGCCCGGTATAGCGCTGGATAGACCGGAGACGGAGCTTCAAGTGCACCCACAATGTCACCCCAGGCCCTCGGTACCCTTCCAGAGGAACATCTTTGCCGCTCACATACTCATCGACTGAATCCACATAGTCTAAGCCTCTCTCGTAGCCTCCGGTTGGATTCATGCCGGGCACGATCACGTAAGTCTTGGCCCCAGCTTGTCGCAACTGCTGCCACGCGGTAGTGTTCTCGCCCACTTCCACCCTTCCTTCACGCCGATTCCAGTAGACCGACTTCTATTGCCACGACCCGCAAGCCATTCTTTCGAGACTGCTTCGTATCCATTGGATCGATCCATCTGTTGATGGTAGCAAGCCGTCGAAGCATGCGAATTGTGATCGACGAAGGTCCCCAGGGACGATATTTTGAGTCAGGCCGCCGCGGGGCGGCACGGCTTTTGCCACGGCGAATGAATTCACTCGTATTCGCGATTCGTCGACAGGCCGAGGATCGGGATTTTGCCGTCCGCACCGATGCCGAAGACCAGCAGCATGGCATCGCCGCCTTTGCTTAATCGGTATGTGGAGACCCATTGCGGCCCGCCCTCCGGCCCCTTGACGCGCTTCACGAGCGTGAGTGTTCCTCCGGGCCAGAGTTTCGCCAGGACCTGTTGCACATGTTTCGCCTTGTCGGGCGTGATGAACGCCGCTAGTTTCGGGCTTGTCTCGGGGCGAATGTCTTCGCCCGCTACAATTTCATCCAGAAGGTTCTTGAGCCGCTCGGCGAGCTCCGGCTGGTTGTCGGCAATCGCCTCCAACTTGGGCACGGTCAGCGCGGGATTGACCAAACCCGCGACCACGTGCGCGATGACTCCGGGATTGGATTGGCCGGCGCCGAGGTTGGTAAGCACGACAAGGGCGAAGTTGTCGTCGGGATAACGCGAGATGTTGCAGGTGAATCCCTGCCAGGCACCGCCATGCCCGATGCGCTTGTGGCCATTCTGCACATCGAGGGACCAAGCGAAGCCGTAACCTGCCGGATTGGGCTTTCCGTCATTGAGCGGAAACACGGTCCAGATCCGGTCGAGGCTCGATTGCTTCAGCAGCTTCGTTCTGTATAGCGCCTCGTCCCACTTGGCCAGGTCGAGCACGTTGAAGTAGAGCGTGCCATCGGCGGTGGAGTTGAAAGTGGGCGAGACCCACTCCTGGTTCTTGAGCTCGCCATTGCGGTCGATCTCGTAGCCGGCGGCGCGGTTGGGAATGATGTCGCGATCGCTGATGGGCCGGGTCGAGGTCATGCCCAGCGGCTTGAAGATGCGCTCGCCGAGAAACTCCGCATACGGCACGCCTGTGATCTTGTGAATGATGATGCCGAGCAGCACGTAGTTGGTGTTGCGATAGCCCCATTTCTCTCCTGGAGTCCATTCGATGGGGAGAGCCTCGATCTTCTTTGCCAGCTCATCTTCGGTGAAGTCGAGGCGGAGATAGAACGGGCCATTCGGGCCGGTGCGCTCAGGGGCCTCGTACTCCGACAGACCTGACGTGTGCGACAGCAGGTTCTTGATCAGGACCGGCTTCCATGTGGCGGGCGCATCGGGGAAGTACTTCGTGATGCTGTCATCGAGAGAGATTTTGCCTTCCTCGACAAGCATCATGATGGCGGCGGAGACGAACTGTTTGCCGACGGAGCCGGATTGCATGAGGGTCTCGGGTTTGACCGGCACATTGAGCTCGACGTTGGCCAGGCCGTAGCCCTTAGCCAGCAGGATGCGGCCGCGACTGTAGATGCCAAGCTCGAGGCCGGGAATGCGCTGGCGGGCCATCTCATGATTGACGAAATCGTCGATGGAGGCGAGTTGTTTCGCTTCGAGCGGCGCGAGAGGAACCTGCGTGAGCGAGGTCGCGGCGCAGAGGAAAAGCGCTCCGAACAACAGCATCCTCAGATAAGTCTTGATCACTATTCTCCGATTGGCCGAGTTAGCTCGAACATTATAGTAAGCCCTCACCAACTGGCTTCGGGGCAAGATTCGGCATTCCGGTCAGATTACAAGCAAACCGGCGGTGGAGAACAGGCCCGCAAGTCGGCTCGTTGGGACGCGTTTAGAGCGCGCGGCCCGTGAAACTTGATGAAAAAGTGCCATAGTAATTGCACAATGGGAAAGAGTCGGGAACGGCGAGATCGAATTCTCAGTGGAGCAATCGAGCCTGCGACTCTGTCTGACCCGGAGCGTGCGTGGTTGAGCGGATGAGTCCTCGGTAACGGCGTAGGGTTTACTAACCTCGATGTCGAGTCTTGTCCCGATTAGTAAGCGTTAGACGACAAGGGAGGAGTAGTCCGCAGAGGACGTGGATGAACTTCCGAGTCCAAGTCCAACGTCTGCACAAATTGGGCGAAGAAACAGCGCATCTGGACCGACTTTTCTCTGCAGGTACGCCGCGTAGATGGCGCAAGATCCCTGCATGAAAAGTGCATCGCCGCCATTCCCAATAGGGATACAATATTCCTTAAGAGGCGCAGAATATGAAAGCTCTGGTACTGGCATCGGTACTGCTGGTCGGACTTGGCGCTGCGGCTCAGAACAACGCGCCGAATTGGTTCGATCCAAATTCGACCATACACGCCTTTAGCGCCAAGCAGAACAGCAATTTGTGCTACGCGATTCGTGCTTTTAAGGTCAGACCTACTGAGAAGGTCCAACCGTACTTCGAAAACCCAGGGTGGACCGACTGTACGCCTGCTAATCGCTTTCGCACCGAATATATACCAAACCCAACCCTTCACCGTGAAATCATCCGAACAGGGGCATGTCCGGGTTCTTATCTCGGCAAAAAGGACGGTACCGCGTGCTCGTCGAACGAAAAGCAGCCGCCCCCGGAGCAACTAGAGATGCCTCTGGTTCAGCGCCAACCTTAAAACTTGCAGGCTGACGCCACCTGAGAAAAGAGATCTCTCCACTGCCGTTACTTGCACACCCCTGGCGGAGCGTTGAACCGCGGCGCCTTGTTGCCGCCGGTCTGCCAACGCGCCATCGATCTGGCCGTGCACTTCAAATCCCGTGGCCGAGGCCTATCGCATGCTGGCCGGCGAAGGCTGGCTCGACATGAAGCACCGCCGCGGCGCCTTGCTAATCGCGCGTCCGACGACGCTCCGGGTCGCGCCCGAAGTCGAGCGAAGATTCGTACAGTGGCTTGTTGGTCAGCACAAGTGTGATTGGTGAAAAAATGTTGTGGTCGTAGCGCGGGAAAACGTCGCCTGCGTTTCCCTCCGCAGGTTTGCCAACACTGGATTCAGGCTGTGTTTGTACAACAGTGCGATTGGTGAAACAAAATTTTGTGCAAGGCCACACCGGCCGCATTTACGAGAACAAAACCAGCAAAACTGTAATTGGTGAAATTAAAAATGCACATGGTGAGAGCCCGGTCACATCAGGGCAAAAGTCGTGCATTTCAGCCGAATGATCGGCCAGTCCATTTCGCACTACCGCATCGTCGAGAAGCTGGGCGGTGGCGGGATGGGTGCGGTCTATAAGGCCGAGGACACCGAGCTTGGCCGATTTGTCGCACTGAAATTCCTGCCCGAAGAGTTAGCCCAAGACCCGCAGGCCCTGGAACGCTTCCGACGCAAAGCTCGGGCAGCCACAGCTTTGAACCATCCCAACATTTGCACAATTCACGACATTGGCGAACAGGACCGGCACGCCTTTATCGCTACGGAGTTTCCTGGACGGGATGACCCTGAAGCATCGGATCGGCAATCGTCCGATGGAAACGGACTTGATTTTTCTCTCGCTATTGAGATTGCGGACGCCCTCGGTGCTGCCTATTCTGCTGGCATTGTCCAGCGAGACACAAATCCCGCTGCTGGGTTAACGCGCCGGGGCTATGCGCTCGTACCGAAAGTTATGTCATCGCGAACCCTCATTGACGCCTTGCTAGAGACACCGCCTCTCGAGGTCGACTGAAACCTTCACACAGTTCATGCGTCCGCAGCATTCCGTCAGACCTGGTTTTTTCGCCTTTGCTCCTCGCGGGCACGTATGCTCGGACTTAAACGAAATACATCCAATGGCGATGACATTGGATGCCATGCAGTAGCCGGTGAGTTTGCCATCGGCCTCGCCACAACGTCCGTATGGCCAAAGCGCCGGGTCGAGGACATGATCGGCTTTACTGACGTCAGTGACAGCGCCGCCAAGGCATTCCTCTTCTGCCATCGATGGGGAGGGATTATCGATCAACGTCGGAGTGGGTGTTTGTGTGCCAAGAGCTCGATTCCACGGTTCAAGATGCTGACCGAAGCGTAACGGCGGATTGAACTCGCCGGGCAATTTCGGCCCTGCCTGAAGCGGGGATGTCGGACCTTGCACAACGGAGGGCGAATTGACTTGCCGTGCGTTGCTCGCGTCCACCAAGCTGTAATCGCAGCCTTCGATGCCGGGATGATTCTCGTCGCAGGGGATCAGCAACACGGCACGAAAGAATCCGCTAGCGTCAACGCCTTGTCCTCCGATCTCGCCGCGGTCGTTGATGACAATCGCACCCAAACTAGAAAAGCCGGGGTTGGGGGAAACGAGTGTGCTCAGGTCAACCATGGGGCCCCCATTCTCCCAGAGGAATGCGCTTGTGCTGCAGCTGGGTCCCGAATTGCCCACGACTTGCTCTTGCGCGTTGACGGAAAACGCGTAAGCACAGTTAGAACCGTCGAGGGTTCCAAGGTCGTGCATCTTTCCGCTCCAGAGGAACGCATCGTACTGGTTGTCACCTTCCAGTGTGGATGCCCCAACAACGTACCCGAGTTCATTGATCATTGAAGCCTGTCCATAATTTCCTCCCAACGTGCCTAGGTCTTGTATGCCCGTCCGTCGGGTCCAGAGGAAGGGACGCCACGTTTGATCTCCGGCTAAGTCTGAGTAGCCGACAACCTCACCATAGTCGTTGATCCAGGATGGAAAACCGCAGGTACCTCCCAACGTTCCAACGTCAATCATTTTGCCGTTCTCCCAAAGGAACGGGTCCTGGGTTGGGATTGGTCCTGTTGCGCAGGGAGTCGTCACATGGTTCGGTGTCGTGTCGGTGTACGATATGCCGACAACCTGTCCTGCTTCATTGATGGCCATCGCAAAGGCGTCGGTTCCGGTGCCCAGAGTACCTAAGTCCTGCATCACTCCGTTCTGCCAAAGAAAGGCTCTGTTTTGGTATGGGTAGGGGAACGGCTCGTAAGAGTTATAAAGGGTCGACCAAACACCCATTGAATACGGATCGGGAACGATATTGAATGCCCATCCCACCACTTGTCCGCTGCTATTGACGGCTTGGGCCCCACTCTCGTATCCGCCTTCGGGCAATGTCCCCAGATTGATAATTTTGCCGTTGCGCCAAAGAACAGCACGGTCCTCCGGGAAATCAGGGTAAAGCGGGTCGGTTTCGCCGTTCTGTGAGGCCCCAGCAATCAGGCCGTTTGCACTGATCCAACTCGTAGCGCTGCTCAGGCCGCCCGGGAGTACTTCGAGATCCGTGACAACACCATTCTGCAATTGAAACGCGTGAGCGACGTAGCAATATATGGCGAAGCAAAAGCCCTCATTTTGGTAGGGATCCGGCATGGAGGTATCCGCCCAGCCAATGAGCGTCCCTGCGCGGTTTAGGTCTTGGACCGATGAAAATGTCGAATACAAGAAGCCATTAATGCGGCTCCCCGGCCCGCCGAAAGTAGCAGGTTCGACTAGCTTGTAATGATGGTGCTGTGCGTGGTATTCCTGTGCGGCCAGTTGAAGCGAGATCGCCAGCAGCATGGCCAAGCAAAGTGCAGTGAGTTTGAGCGTCTTGCATGTCTGCGTTTTCATGTTCTCATTTCCCCCCTAGGCATTTTTGTATGCTTCTTCTGGGAGCCATACTTGCTGCATCGAAGACGAGTGTCGCCAATGATTGCGACCTGCGCCCAACCAACACGCCGAACTTCGCCCAAACGCGTTAAACCTTCAATGCAAACCAAGTCATAAGTGGGTCATTTCCTCATCATCGCGGTACCGAATTGATTCTTAATAACTTACGACTGTGCAAAAAAAAGAACTCCGAATCGGATAATCCGTGAAATCACTGACTCCAACGTCGTTCGGTCGGGCTTAGTTTCAGTGCTAAAATTTTGCCTGCCCCGCGAGGTGTAACTGTGCCGAAGGTTCGCGAATCTCATGGGCTGGCACGTTTCGAAGGCTTAGAACTCGATCTTCGATCTGGCGAATTACGTCAGAAAGATGGCACTACCGTCGCCCTGCCTGAGCAACCCTTGCGAATCCTAATAGTCCTTCTGGAGCATCCTCGGGAGGTGGTGTTCCGGGAGGAAATCCGCAAGCGGCTCTGGCCGAACGACACCATCGTCGAGTTTGAGCACAGTATCAGCGCCGCCATGAACCGGCTTCGGCATGTACTTGATGATTCCGCCGAGAATCCGCGCTACATCGAAACTCTGGCCCGCCGAGGCTATCGCTGGAAAACTCCGGTAGAGTGGGTGGAATCTTTGCCGGAGGCTCCTGCAGGGTTGGTGCGTGGAGAGACCCCGGCCGCTGGAACCCTGATCGGCAAGAAAGAGTCCCACTACCGAGTGCTCGAAGTGCTCGGCGGTGGAGGAATGGGCGTGGTGTACAAAGCGGAAGATCTCAGGTTGGGGCGCCGCGTCGCATTGAAGTTCCTACACGAGGAGTTGGTTGGCGCTCCGGATGCGCTGAAGCGTTTTGAGCGGGAAGCGCGGGCAGCTTCCGCGCTGAACCACCCGAATATCTGCACCATCTATGAAATTGAAGAGCAGGACGATAAGCCTTTTATCGTGATGGAACTGCTCGAAGGGAAGACGCTGCGCGATCTGATTTCCAGCGGCAAGGAAGTCGCCGTGGGGATCGAGACCCGGACGTCGCCGCTTCAACTCGGAACCTTGCTCGATGTTGCTCTTCAAGT
>DASPVV010000261.1:0-78873 GCA_035622175.1 Terriglobales bacterium
CGGGCGCTGCAGAAATACATCGAGGACCCGCTCTCGGAGGCCCTGATCCAGGGCACAATCACCACCCGTCCGGCGTTCATCGAGGTCTTCCTCGACGGCAACAAGCTCTACTACCGTCCGGTGGATTCGGAGAAAGCCGAAGGCGTGCTGCTCTACGAAAACTAGTCTCGTTCTTCTCGCTTCGCTCTTCGCCGCCAGCCCATGCTGGCGGCTTTTGCTTGAGCGGGCGACGATTTCCCGCGCGAAAGAACCCCGGCGCAAATTCGAAACCGATGTTCTAAGATAGTCTCGCAGCATCTAAGGTCCGCTATCGACTGATGGGCGGCCCACATCCATCGCGCTCCAAGGGGGGTCGTACGCGCAGGCAAAAATCTGGCAGGATCGGTTTCGACTGGCGCAGTTTGGGTTGCGGCGGAATTCTCAGTCTGGCCGTCGTTCTCGGGTCCTCCATCCGAGCTCAACAAACACCGGATCCCCACGCGGTCCCGGTGATGGACGGAGAGGCGGGCCCTTGTTCGGTGGCCTTTGTCGTCACCGACCTGAACGGGGCGCCGGTGTACGACGCCAGGATCCGCGTGCACATCGAGTACGGATTTGCGGGGGTGCGGCGGCTCGATCTCGAAGCTGCAACCAATATCGACGGCAAAACGCAATTCAAGGGTCTCCCCAAGAAGGTGAAAGGCGGCATTCTTTCTTTTCACGCTGTCCGGGGAAAGCGCGAGGCATCAGCCACCTATGACCCGGAGAAGAGCTGCAGCGGCGAAAGCGATACCCTTGTGCTCCGGGAAAAATAAGGGAGCACCGCCCGAGCGCATCGGAACTGGAAATGGTCAGGCACTCGTTGCCAAGGAGCACAAAGCCCATGGAAAAGGTCAACCTCAGGCAAAAATTTGCGCAAATCCGCGAGTACTGGAAGCCTTACATCGCAGCCGAACTCAACGGACAGCAGGTAAAACTGGACAAACTGAAAGGCGAGTTCGTCTTCCATCATCACCCCAACGAAGACGAGATGTTTCTGGTGGTCAAAGGACGCTTTCGCATGGAATTTCGCGATCGCCACGTCTGGATCGAGGAAGGGGAGTTCATCGTAGTGCCCCGCGGGGTCGAACACCGCCCGGTCGCCGACCAAGAGTGCTGGATCCTGCTGTTTGAACCAGAATCGACGCTGAACACGGGCAACGTGGTGAATGAGCGTACTTTGCGGGAGCTGGAGCGGGTCTAGGGGCGTCACCCAGGGGCCTGGAGCCCCTGCCAGGCTTGGCTTAAACCGGCGCGCGAAGCGTCCCCCCCACTCGGGGAGGGAAGTCCTCCCCGAGGAGCTTGCTCCAGGCTAACCTAGAAACGTAAGTGATACATGAACAAGGAGATAGTCATACTCCCCCGGACATCGCCTTCCGTACCCTAGGAAACCCCTAACGAACGCGCGAGCATAGAGCCTCAGTTTCGTAAGGCCGAGTACGGCCTCCCCCCGGGAATGCCAATTTCGTCTCAATGGAAAACAACCCACAAGCTTCAGAAGAGCCAGTCTCGAGCGTTTGGGAACGGGTCCTCCACGGCATGCTGGCGGTCTTCTTGCTGGTCAGCATCGGATTGCTGGCGCATTACTATCCGCAGCAGTCCACGCGGGAAGTTCAGCAGGAAGTTCAAGGCCTTCGCGGCGAAGTGCAACGCCTCAAGCAAGAGCAGGCGATGCCTGCCCTGGTGTTGAATCGCTACCGCAACTCCATCGCTTACATACACGGAGTATACGACGTCGCCTACGATGGCGAGTCTCCGCCCATCCTGCGGGCGCGCGTGTCGGGAACCGGATTTGTGGTCGCCGAAGGGCTGCTGGCGACGAACCGTCACGTTGCCGAGCCCTGGTATGAGGATCCCGATTCCGCGGTTCTCATCCGCAAAGGCGCCCATCCCCACCTGGAACGATTGATCGCCTTCTTTCCCGGATTACCGGAACCGGTGAATCTGATCCAGGCGGCTTTGTCGGCGCAAGGAGATCTGGCTGTACTGCGCATCGAGAATTTGCAGTCGGTTGGCCCCCTCCGATCCCTGCCTCTGGCCGAGCAGCCGCCCGACCCTGGCGAGCTGGTTTCAGTCGTCGGCTATCCCATGGGAGTGTTGGGCATGGTCGCGAAGTCGCCGGCCGCAGTCTATGAGAGGTTGGCGTTGCGTCACGACGACCAGAATGCCGCCAGCGAACTAGCCGCCCTGTCCCTGATTCGCCCCTCCGCCACTTGCGGGCATTTGGGAGATGTGGTGGGCGACAAGCTCATTTACGATGCGCCCACCGCGCATGGGGCGAGCGGCGGTCCGGTCTTCAATTCGCAGGGTGAGGTCATTGGCGTGAACGCCGCCTACATCGACGGTTTCTCCGGTGGGACCTTGGGCGTTTCGGTGCGGGCGCTGCGGCCGTTAATTCAAGCTGCGCAATCGAAAGGCGCGAAGCGCTAGGGCGAGGCGTCACTCCGACCGCCGTCGCGGGCGGATCCATCCTGGTTCCCTGATGTGCTCCTCTTCCAGGCGTCGCAGGTGTGCGGCCATGATTCCCGGCCTTCCCAAATAGCCCACGATGCAGCGAGGGTCGTTACGGTCGACCACCGGCAGGCGACCGAGGTTGTTGCGCAGCATCTTGGCGGATGCCTCAGCCAGCTGCTCATCCGGGAAGGTTACAATGACTTCGCGCGTCCCGGCCTCAAGAACCGTGGCGTTGCCCCTGGGATCTTTGTCGAGCGCGCGCACCACGTCTCCCCGGGTTATGATTCCGACCAGCCTTCCCTTCGGGTCCACCACCAGCAGGCCTTGATGCCGGCTGATCTCGGGATCGTGACGGGTGATGCGGTCCGACAATTCGCCGACTTTCATGTCCGCGGGAATGGTCGGAGCCGCCTTGTCCATGGTTTCAGCTACCATCATTTGCCGGAGCACATCCGCCTCGTAGTCTTGATGGATGTACAGACCGCGGCGGGCCAGTTTTTCGGTCATGATCGAGGCGCGCGGCATCAGTAACATGGCGATGCCGTCGGCAATGACACTCACCAACATGAGAGGCAGCACCGCATTGTAATCGCGGGTGATTTCGAAGGCGAAGATAATGAAGGAGAATGTGGCGCGAGAGGCGGCGCCGAAAACCGCTCCCATGGCGACCAGGGCGAAGGCTGCAGGAGAGAGATGGGCGGCCGGGAAGACGCCGTCAACCGCCGCGGCAAACAGGCCGCCCATGGCAGCACCCGACATGAACATGGGGGCCAGCAAGCCGCCGGAGGTCCCCGAGCCAAGCGAAATCACCAGTGCCACCGCCTTCGCCACCATGACGATGACGAGCATCTTCCACCCCAGGCTGGCATTGAGAATGTCGCCAATCGTGTCATAGCCAACTCCTAGAACCCGGGGCACAAAATATCCGATCACGCCCAAGCCCAGGGCGCCGATGGCCGGCCACCACACCTCGTCGACCGGCAGCTTCTCAAACTGGTCCTCCGTCCAATAGAGCAGCTTGCTAAAGCCGACCGCTGCCAGCCCACAGGCGACCCCTAGGACCAGGTAGAAGGGTAGCGCCCGCGGAACCCCGAAGTCCATGGAGGCCACTTTGAACATGGGGCCTGCTCCCAGAAGTTGCATGTGCAGGGCTGTGGCCAGGGTGCTCGCGATCACCAAAGGGATGAACGATCGCGCTTTGAACTCAAACAGCAGCAGTTCAATGGCGAGGATGACGCCGGCAATGGGAGTGTTGAAAGTAGCCGACATGCCCGCCGCCGCTCCGCAGGCCAGCAGTACCTTACGTTCGGACGCCGTGGTATGCAGCGCCTGCCCAATCAGGGATCCAAACGCCCCCCCGGTCTGAATGATGGGGCCCTCCGCCCCGAACGGACCGCCCGTGCCGATGGCAATCGCGGCCGAGAGCGGCTTCAAAACTGCGACCCGCGGCTCGATGCGGCTGCGATTGACGAGCACGGCTTCCATGGCCTCCGGAATGCCATGGCCCTTGATCTTGGGGGTACCATACTTGGCCATGAATCCGACGATGATCCCGCCGACGACCGGAACCGGGATCACCCACAAGCCGAGTTGGTGGTGGCGAGCGCTGATGAACTCAAAGGCAATACGGTGATAGAAGGCGATATTGGTAAACAGCCCAATCAGGTCATAGAGCACGTAGGCGATGAGCCCGGCAATGAGCCCGATTCCCGCCGCCAGCACCGATATGAGAAACATGCGAAACTGCGCCGGCTCGGCCGCTCGCACGTCCGCAACTTGCATGCCGGTAGCGCCGATGGTGGCAGGGGCAGGACTGCCGTCGGTCACGATCCTGGAGGCATCTTCCGCGATTCGAATTCTTCTCCTTAGGCTTTTGCGCCGGCTTCGGAAACCCAGCCCTTGCGGTTCTTGTTCACTTGGACGGTGCGGCGGAGCGCGGCGATCAGAGCCGGCCCTTGCACGCGAAGCTCGGCGCGGTGATCGAGCGAAAGCTCCCGCAAGATCTTTTCGCCCTTGCGGGTGACAGAAAGCAGCACTTCCCGCCGGTCCTCACCGGCCCGGTCCCGCCGCACATAGCCGCCCTTCGCCAGCCGGTTGACCAGTTCCACCGTGCTGTGATGGCGAATCTGCAGGCGTTCGGCCAGTTCGCCAATCGAGGGACGGACGCTTTCGGGGAGGCCCTTCAGGCTCAGCA
This sequence comes from Terriglobales bacterium, assembly GCA_035622175.1. Lineage (GTDB taxonomy): Bacteria > Acidobacteriota > Terriglobia > Terriglobales > Acidobacteriaceae > JAFAGX01. The sequence goes on from DASPVV010000261.1 coordinate 4,667, forward strand.
GGAGTTGGTGTTGGCCAGGCTCCAGGCCGGCGCGGCGGGCCGCCTGCTCGCTGAAGTGAAGAAATCTCCGGATCTGGTAACGCAGTTCGGCCAGAGCTTGATAGTCGGCCGCGGTCAGAGATCTCTCCATAGGGGCAGATTCTTTCCTGTTGCCGTCATTTTAATCGTAACACGATGTATACCGAAGTGACGACCGGGCATCTCCGGCGACGGGCCGCTTCCCCCGCCCGTTCTTCCTCGCTTGCGCTCCCGGGTTCGAGTGCGACGATCGTTGATGAGCGAAGTTTCCTCGGCTCGTCCGGCGGGTCGACGCCGCCGATTTTCGCGGTCGGCAGGCGCCACTGGCCACCCGGGTTCGACTCCGTTTAAAATCCCTAGTCCCCCGGTTTTGCGAACGCCGGCGGGAGTTCGGCGACCGTCGGCGCGACAAAATGCTGGGTTCTGAGGAAACCGCACGAAGGAGAACACTTTGATTCTACGATACACCCGGCCGGAGATGGGCCGGATTTGGAGCGACGAAAACCGCTTTCGGACATGGTTGACGGTGGAGGTGGCGGCGACGGAGACTTTAGCCGCCGCAGGCGTTGTTCCCAAGGAAGCAGCCAAGGCCATCCGCGAGCGCGCCGGGTTCACGCTCGAGCGCATTCATGAGATCGAGGCCGAGGTGCGCCACGACGTCATCGCCTTTACGACCGCGGTAGCGGAAATGGTGGGTCCGCATGCCCGGTGGTTTCACTACGGGCTGACCTCCAACGATGTGGTGGACACGGCGCAAGCCCTGCTGATCGGCCAAGCCTCCGCCCGGATCGCCGCCGGTCTCGAAAAGCTTTCCGAAGTGCTCGAGCGACGCGCCTGGGAATTCAAGCGTACGCCCATGGTGGGACGTACGCACGGTATGCATGCCGAGCCCATCACGTTCGGACTGAAGCTGGCCAATTGGTATTCGGAGACCGAGCGCAATCGGGAGCGCTTCGCGCGCGCCGCCGAAGACATGCGGGTGGGGAAGTTCTCGGGTGCTGTCGGCACCTTTGCCCATCTGAGCCCGGAGCTGGAGGAGAAGATCTGCGCGCGGCTGGGCCTGAAAGCCGCCGCCATTTCGTCCCAGGTCATTCAACGCGACCGCCACGCTTATTACTTGGCCACCTTGGCGGTGATGGCCAGCACCCTGGACAAGATTGCCACCGAAATCCGTCATCTCCAGCGCAGCGAGGTCAGGGAGGCGGAAGAGTTCTTTAGCGAGAAACAAAAAGGGTCCTCCGCCATGCCCCATAAGCGGAATCCGGTCACCGCCGAGCAGATCAGCGGGCTGGCGCGCATCGTGCGCTCCAATACCCAGGCCGGCCTCGAAAACGTCGCCTTGTGGCACGAGCGCGACATTTCGCACTCTTCCGTCGAACGGGTGATCCTTCCCGATTCGACGATCCTGAGCGATTACCTGCTCGAGAAAACCAGCCATCTGATCGACACTTTGATCGTGTACCCCGAGCGGATGGCGAGCCATCTGGAGGATGGCGGCGGGCTGGTGTACAGCGGCCAGGTCTTGCTCGACCTGGTCGAGCACGGGGTGGCCCGCGAAGAGGCCTATCGGCTGGTGCAGGCGCACGCCATGCGCGCTTGGAGCGAAGGCGCCAATTTCCGGGATTTGGTGCTGCGGGATCGAGCCATCACCCGGCGCGTGCCCCGCCACCAGATCGAGCGCGCCTTCGATCTCAAGCGTCAGCTGCGCAACGTGGACCAGATTTTCGCCCGCGTATTTCCTGATCACGACCGCGCCAAGAAGCGCCGTCGCAAACGGTAGAGGGAAGCGGAGAGCGCGCACCCCTCGGATGAGCGGGAGGCGAGCGTTGCCCGCCTCAGGAACTGGAAACGGAGTCCGGCTTGGCGCCGAAGAACGCTGCCACCTCGGCGAGGTCCGTGGTCTTTCGATAGTTCGGCAGGCTCTCGAGGAAGAGGCTGCCATACTGCTTTTTCAGAATGCGATTGTCGAGCAGGGCCAGCAGGCCCCGGTCGTCAAGCGAACGAATCAGCCGCCCGAAGCCCTGTTTCAGAGTGATCACGGCGGCCGGCACCTGATATTGAAAGAACGCATTTCCCCCCTCGGCGTCGATGGCCTTCACCCGCGCGGCCACCACCGGATCGCTCGGAACCGCGAAGGGCAAGCGATCGATAACGACACAGCTCAGTTGCTCGCCTTGCACATCCACGCCCTGCCAGAAGGACGAAGTCGCAAACAGCACGGCATTGGGGGTTGAGCGGAATTTTTCGAGCAGCCTGCTCTTCGGTGCGTCCCCCTGCAGCAGCATGGGAAAGCCGAGTTCCCCTAATAATCGTTGATAGATCTCCTTCATCTGCGCATAGCTGGTGAATAAAACAAAGGCCCGGCCTTCGGTTATTTCGAGCAAACGCCGCGTTCGCTCGGCGGCCTTGGCTGCAAATTGAGGGGTGCGAGGATCGGGAAGGTCCGGTGGAATGTAGAGAAGGGCTTGGGTGGCATAATCAAAATGGGAGGCTACCACCAGCTCTCTGCCGAACTCACAGCCAAGCCGGCGCCGCACGTAGGTGAAGCCTCCACTGACGGCCAGGGTAGCGGAGGTCAGCACCACGCAATCGAGCTTGTCGAAAAGGCAGGTTTTGAGAATGGGGCCGACATCGATGGGCGTGGCCTGGAGAAAGACGTTGGTCCTCGCACCCCGTATCTCATTCGGGGCGGAATCTATATTCCCCAAGTGGCTGGCCGGGCGCAGGCCGTGTCCAAGCCGCCCGCTTCGCCGCTCGATCCAGTACACGATATTCGGATCTTCCAACTCCATGAGAAACCCGAGTTGCATCCCCAATTCCTCGGCGCGCCGAACAAAGTTGAAGACCTCTTCCGGTTTGTTAGGCAGGCTCGCAAGCTCGGAGGTGAGCCGTTTCAACGATTTTTTTAGGGCGAGGAATTCATCGCCATTTTCCTCGAGGAACTGTCGCCGGTTGTCAAACGCAAACCGTCCTTCTCCCGGCGGCAGCACCGAAAAGAAAAGTCCAGACCGATCGCGCAAACCTCTCACCGCATTCCGCACGGCGGAGGAGAGAAGATGCTCGCGCTCGAGCGAAACTTCGACGTCCCGGCAGAGTTCCTCGACGCGTGCATTGCTCACCGAAACTCCGAAGTAGTTTCCCGCCACTACCTCCAGTTCGTGGGCTTCGTCGAAGATGATGGTTCCGACTTCGGGCAGGATGCCGGCATCGGGCGCATTCTCCGCCTGCTTGATGGCGAGATCGGCGAAGAACAGATGATGGTTGACGATGATGATATCGCTTGCCATCGCCCGGCGATGCATCTCGGTGATGAAACAGTTTTCCCAGGAGCTGCACTTTTGACCGAGACAGGTCTCCGAGCGCGCATCCAGCTTGTGCCAGAGCAGGCTCGACTCGGGCAGGGCGGCTAATTCCGCACGGTCCCCGGCTGCCGTGGTTTTCTCCCAGGCGGCGATCGTTCGGTAGTGCTCGATCTCCTCCAGTCCGCTGAGGACCGGCTGCCGGGTGAGGTCGTAAAGCTTTTTCCGGCACAGGTAGTTATTGCGTCCTTTCATGTAGCAAACGTTGAGCTTACCCGTGCCGCGGGGGTAGATCGCCTGCTCCAGAAAGGGAATATCTTTGTAGAAAAGCTGCTCCTGCAGATTCTTGGTCCCGGTCGAAATGATGACCCGCTTCCCGGACTGGATCACCGGCACCAGATAGGCGAGAGTTTTGCCCGTACCCGTACCGGCTTCGATGATCAGGTGGCGCTTCTCCCGCAGCGCCTGTTCGACCGCCTGCGCCATCTGCAGTTGTCCCCGCCGAAACTCGTAGGCCGGATGAGTGCGGGAGAGAACGCCGCTCGGAGCAAAGAAGTTGTGGAGCGAGACCGTCGACTGCATGCTGGGGACCGCAGGCTGGGAACGCGAGGTCACGGAGTCTCTATAATAAGTCACAATACGCCTCTCGATCTGTGGCGCAACCCTCGCCTGCGGGCAGGTTCTCTCGCGCCTGCGGGTCGAAGCGGCCGGCTGCAATCTGTCCGGTTGTTCCCCGAGCGGCTGGGGCACCGGCTCGGAAGCCGAACCTTGACCGACGGCGCATACAAATCGCACCCAGTTACAACCATCGCCATCGTGGGGCGCCCCAACGTGGGCAAATCTACGCTCTTCAATCGCCTGGTCGGGCGCCGCCGCGCCATCGTGGGCGATGAGCCGGGAATCACGCGAGACCGCCTTTACCAAGAGGCAGAATGGCGCGGACGCCGCCTCCGCCTGGTCGATACCGGGGGCATGGTTTCCGAGCCCAAAGATCTGCTGGCGACCGAAATCTTTCGTCAGGCCAAGGTGGCGCTCGAAGAGTCCCCGGCCATCATTATGGTGGTCGACGGCCGCAGCGAGCTCGCTGCCCCCGATCTTGAGCTGGCGCGCTTGCTGCTCCGTACCGGCAAGCCGGTGTTCGTGGCCGTCAATAAGATCGATTCGGAAAAACAGGAACCGCTGGCTGCGGATTTCCACCGGCTGGGGATTCGCCGCTTGTTTCCCGTTTCCGCCGAGCACGGACGGGGAGTGGATGAGTTGCTGGATGCCATCCTCGAAACCACCCCGCCAGAGCTCATCACGAGCCAGCGCGAAGCGCAGGCAGGGGAAGAAACAAGAGAGACCAAGGTCGCGATTATCGGCCATCCCAACGTAGGGAAGTCCACGCTATTGAACCGCTTGACCGGCACCGCTCGCGCCATCGTGTCGCCTGCCCCGGGCACCACCCGCGATGTGGTCGATGCGCTGGTTGAGCGCAACGGCTGGCGTTTCCGCTTTCTCGATACGGCGGGCATCCGCCGCAAGGGCAAGACGCACCTTCTGGCAGAGAAGCTATCGGTGGTGATGGCCCGCAAACATCTGCAGTCTGCCGATCTTGCTCTGCTGGTGCTCGATGCCACCGAGGGCGTGAGCGCGCTCGATGCCACGATTGCCGGCTATGCGCACGAAAGCGGCCGCTCGGTCATCGTGGTGGTCAACAAGTGGGACTTGATCTTGAGCGGACAGCGAAAGCCGGTCGGCCGCTCGCGAACCGATCGCATGGCCGACGGCCAGCGCTTGAGGGACCGTGGAGCCTACGAACAGAAACTCCGTGAGCGCCTGAAGTTTCTCGACTATGCTCCGCTGCTGTTCATCTCGGCGGCGACGGGCGGCGGCATGGAAAAGCTTTTTCCCCTGCTCGAGCGGGTTGCCGAGGAGCGCCGCAAGCGCATTCCCACCGCGGAAATGAATCGCTTTCTCGCGCAGGTAGACTTCGAACGGGCCTCCGTCCCCCAGCGCCAGCGGGTCAAAATCTATTACATGACGCAGGCCGCCGTGGCGCCCCCTACCTTCATTCTCTTTACCGACCGCCGGGTGAAATTGCACTTTTCCTATCAGCGCTTCCTGGAAAACCAGATTCGCCGCGCTTTCGGCTTCTTAGGTACTCCGATTTGGATCAAGAATCGGTCGAGGGAATAAGGGGTTGGACCCCGTCGGCCATAGAGCTTAGCTGCTGGCCTCGGGCAGAGGCGAGATGGGCGGCGGCACAGCGGCGCGGGGTGGGGAAGGAATCGGGGCCGCGGGGTGTAGCGCCATGGCGAGACCGGGGTAGCGGGAAGCGAGGAAATAGATGGAATAGGCAGGGAAGAACACCACGGTGGGCACGCCGATGAGGGCAATGAAATAGCAAAACATCGCCAGCACGATCGATCCCGCCACTACGGCTAGGGTGACGGTATAGGCGTTCCATTCCAAGCCGAGGGCCTTTCCCCCGAGCACAGCCAATGCCCCGAACCCTCCCAGGGGAACGATCGCCACGAGAATCGCGACCGTGGCGATAATGCCCAGGATAATGCCGACTCCGATGGCCATGACCATCTTCAGCAGAAGATAGCCGAAATAGGAACCCTTCTCCGCCCACAGCATGGGCCACAGCCGCCGCCAACCCTCGAATGCGCTTAGGTCTTCGAGCGCCATCTGGGGGATGACGAAATCCTTGGTGAACACCTGCACGATGGCGGAGACCACAACGAAAGCCGATACCGCCAGGAACAGCACCATGCCAGCAAGAATGAGGACGGGCATGTGCTCTTTCGGTTTCGTAAGCCATCCGGCGGCCAAGGCGAAGGTGGCTGGAACTGCGATCAAAAGCGCCAATCCCAGCGCCACTGCCAGGCTAAACAGGACCTGCCACATAAAGTACCTGAGTGCGGCTCCCTGCCGTTGGTTCCACTGTTCTCGAAGATCACATCGTCTGGCGACGACACTGTCAAACAGAACGAAACGCATCACGCTGTTCAAATAGAGCAGCGCAGTGAAGAAGACGAAACCGAGCACGATCAGCAGAGCCATCAGCAAGACAAGCAGCGCAGGATCAATCCTTGACAGGCCGCCGGCTGTGACCTCGTTGGGGTGCTTGGGAATCCGAAAGTTGTTATTGCCACAACTTCCGGTAGTCAATTCTCCCGCCAGCAATCCCACCAGCGCGAGCTTGGCCCACTGCTCCGCGCGGAAGGGCTGAAACAGCTGGCGCTTGGTATGCTCAAACGCCGGACTGATCGCGTCTATGGCAGAAATCGGCAACTCAGCCCCTCCCCGAGCCCGGCGGGGAATGGCAGCAAGGTACAGGGAACCAGTTGGCAGGTCAACTGAATTTCAAAGCCGTAGGAGCGATCGCGCCGGGCTAAGGGGACCCTCGAAAACCCACCCGTGCGCTTGGCCGCAGGGTGATTATTCGCAGCGCAGCGCCTCGACGGGATCGAGCTTGGCGGCACGAAAGGCGGGAACCAGGCCACTCAGCACACCGACCGCCAACAACACCGCCGTCGATACAACCAGGGTCATGGCCGAGATCTGCAGATGGATATCGGCCTTGCCGGACGTGTCCTCAAAAAGCGCACCCATCAGCGGCAAGGTGCCTACGGCCGCCGCGATGCCGTAGGAAAGCAGCACACCAAGGGCTCCGCCCAGGAGCATAATGAGCAAGGTTTCGGCCAGAAACTGAAACCAGATGTGCCGTTTTCTCGCTCCCAAGGCACGACGCAATCCAATTTCGCGAATGCGCTCCTCGACCGAGACCAGCATGATGTTCATGACGCCCACCCCACCAATTCCCAAGGTCAAGGTTCCGATAAAGGTCAGCAGCACCTGCAGCCCGATGGTCAAAGCGTCAATGATCGGACGGAATTCGTCGCGTCCAAACATCTGTAGGGCCTTCTTATCGGTGGGGGAGAATTGCTGGCGCGTGGCAATCGCCGCCAACACCTGGGCCATGGCCTGCTTTTCAAACTGAGGAGCAATGGGCTCGAAGACGAGCACGGCGGCATAGCGGGTGTTCCACAGGACCCCGGCAGCCGTATAAGGGATCCAGACCGAATTGTCATCACTCGAGAAGTAATTGCTCATTTGGATCTTCCGAGCCATGACGCCGATCACCGTAAAACGCACGCCTCCGATCAGCACGGTTTCCCCGACCGCGGGACGCCCGCTGAAGAGCTGTTCGCGGACCCGTCCGCCCAGGAAGGCTACCCGCCTCCGTTCCATAAAATCGCTGGCATCAATCCAGCGGCCTTCCCCTGGCACCTCATTGCGCATCTCCCCGTACTCGGGGCAAACCCCCCGGATCGCGGCCGTGCCCACCAGGCGGTCGCCGTAGGAGATGCCGGGACGACGGACGGTCTCGAGGCAGGCGCTCTTGACCAGCGGCGCGGTTGCTTTCACTAAATCAAGATCGGCTTGCTCGAGAACCACCTTTTTCCCGGCTCGTTGGCCTCCCGGCTGCTCACTGGTTTGTTGCGGCCAGCAGATCACGACACTTTTCCCGAAGGCATCGAAGCCGTTCACCAGAATTCTGCGAAAGCTGCTGCCATAGGCGATCAGCAGAGTGACCGTCGCAATGCCCCAGACAATGCCGAGCAAAGTCAGCAGGCTTCGCGTCCGGTTGCGCTGGAGCGCGTTCCAGGCTTCAGCAATGATCTCTTCCAGCATGGTTTGGGCCATCGCGCGGGGACAGAGGAGCTTTCCGGGTTGCTTCGTCCGCTTCCTGGGGAGACGGAGGTTAGCTGCCCGCCTCGAAGCGCAGTGCTTCAATCGGATCGACCGAGGCTGCCTTGCGCGCCGGATAGAGAGCGGCCAGGACGGCCGCACCCCCCAGCAACCCGCAGGCAAGCACACTGGTCGTCCGCGTAGGCAACAGGCCGGCGAAGAAATCCGGCATGGGAGCGAGATTCACCAGGTAGCAGATTCCGTAGGCAATCCCCAGCCCGACGCCTCCGCTCAGCCAGGCAATCAACAAGGCTTCCAGGAAGAACTGCTTCAAAATCACGCGCCCTGGGGCGCCCAGCGCCTTGCGCACGCCGATTTCACGCGTGCGCTCCCGCACCGCCACCATCATCACATTCATGACCCCCAGCGCTCCCAGGAAAAGGGTGACGATTCCGACTGCCCCCAAGAAATACTTCATCCCATTCGTCATTTGCCGGAAGGCCAGGGCTTCCTCGACCGTGTCCCAGATGGGACAGGCTTCTTTATCGTTGGGATCGAAATGGTGCATTCGTCCCAGGGCGGCGCGCACTTCATGTTTGCAAGCCTCGTGCTGCGCGACGGACTTGGGCGTGACCAGCAGCTGATCGAAGGTGGTCGAAGTGCCGGGAGGCCGGTCGGGGAAATCCCGTCGCATCGCCGCAAATGGGACAAAGATCTTGTTGGCGTCCCAGCCGTCGTAGCTGGAGTCCTGCTTTTTCTGCGCCATGACCCCAATGACGGTGTACGGAAAGTCGTTGAGATACAGGTTTTCCCCGACCGCATTGCGGCCGGGAAAGAGCTGTTTAGCGGCATCCGTTCCCAGGAATGCCACCCGATGTCCTGCGTGCTCATCATCCCAGTTGTAGAAGCGCCCGTCGCCGACGTTCAGGGAGCGGATATAACCAAATTCAGGAAACGAGCCGGTGACGAGCAGCGCCGCGTTGTTATAGTTGCTGTGGGTTCGCACCGTTTCCTGTTCGAGCTCGGGTAGAGCATACTGGCAGTCGGGCGACGCGGAGGCGACCACCGCCACATCCTGGTCCTCCCAGTGGACAACTCTTCCGGCCCGCATTCCCCCGGCCTGCAGGCTGGTGCGCCCGTGGAACACGATCATGACGTCTTTGCCCAAGGTCTCGGCGACTTTGGCCTGGCCGACACGCAAACCTTCTCCCGCTCCGACCATGAGCACGATCGATACAACCCCCCAGGCGATGCCAAACATGGTCAGAAACGTGCGAAGTTTATGCGCCCACAAGGTGCGGAGCACGTCGCCGATCAGGTCCCTGAGGATCATCCCTTCGGTTGGACGGGGTAGACCCCCGAATGTGAGCCGGATCGGGGTCAACCAAACCTCCCCCATCGGGATACGCAAAAGGGAAGGATTGCGTTCCCGGTTCGCGCAGTTCTCCGGAAGGGTCAGCCACGCCGTATATACTCTCTTCACTATGACCCCAGCGTTCCGCCTTGTATCTGGGTGGTTTGCTTGTGAGCTCGCGCTTTTACTTTTCTGCCCTTTTGTCGGGGCCCGTCCCGAGACCCCCTCCTCACGGGTGGCCGGCGCGGTCGATTCCATGCCCTACACCAGGGTGCTCAAGCAAGTCTCGATTTCCCCCGACGGCGCCGAGGTGGCTGCCATCATCGGAGGCGAGCTGACCATCGGCTCGACCCGCGACCGGACGGCCCGCCCCATCGCTATTGAGGGCAGGCTTCCCCTGCGCGACGTGTGCTGGTCGCGGGATAGCAAGGAAATCGCCTTCATCGCCGATCTGCCCGGCAATGCTCCCTCGGCTCAGGTCTGGACCAGCGCCGCCGACGGCAGCGCGAAGGTGCTGCGAGCAGAACTCAAAGGCTACGCCGCCCTCCCACAATTCTCTCCCGATGGATCGAAATTGGCCCTGCTCTTCATCGAAGGCATGCCCCGGGTGGCCGGCCCCCTGCAACCGATGACGCCGCTCGCCGGCGTGATTGACGAAAAGATTTATGAGCAACGCCTCACCACCATCGATCTCAACCTAAACGTTCTCACCCAAATCACGCCCGCCGACATGTACATCTACGAATATGAGTGGACTCCCAACGGAAAGGGCTGGGTGGCGACGGCGGCCCCGGGTGCGGGCGACGCCAACTGGTATGTCGCGCGGCTCTATCACATCAGCGCCGAATCTGGCCAGATGCGAGAAATCTATGTTCCAAAATGGCAGATCGCGGAGCCCAGGGTCTCGCCCGATGGCAAGTGGGTCGCCTTTCTCGAAGGGCTCATGAGCGATGAAGACGTAAAGGGCGGCGACATCTACGTCGTTCCGGTGGCCGGCGGCCCGGCGCGAAACCTCACTCCCGGCCTCAAGGGTTCTCCTTCATCGCTGGCCTGGCGCGGTCCTGACCGCATCGTCTTGGCGCAGAATGTCGATGGAGAATCCGGCTTCGCTACCCTAAGCGCATCCGGGGGCGAGGTCGAGACGGTTTGGGCCGGGGAAGAATTCGTGGGCACCACCGTCTCCCCCAGCGCTTCCTTCTCCGCTGACGGACTCGTGACCGCCGTGGTGCGGCAATCGGCGAGCGCTCCCCCCGAGGTATGGGCCGGGCCGATTGGAAAGTGGGAGCAATTAACCACGGTGAACGCCGGTGCGAAACGCGCCTGGGGCGAGATGCGCAATTTCCATTGGACAAACGGGAGCACGTCTCTCGAAGGTTGGCTCATGCTGCCCAAGAATCTCGCTCCTGGCAAGACATACGCACTGGTGGTGAACGTGCACGGTGGACCCTCCTCGGCCTGTAACTCACGCTGGGATACCAGAGCCATGGGAACCGAGTCGGCGCTCGATTATTTTGCCTTGTGCCCCAATCCACGGGGCAGCTATGGACAGGGCGAAGCGTTTACCCAGGCCAACGTGAAGGATTTAGGCGGGGGTGATCTTAGCGACATTATGGCCGGGGTGGATGCGGTTCTCAAACAGTATCCGGTCGATCCTCACCGTGTCGGCATTCGTGGGCACAGCTACGGTGGCTACATGACGATGTGGGCGGAGACTCAGACCCAGCGCTTCGCCGCCGCCGTCGCCGGTGCGGGGATTTCCGACTGGCAGAGCTACTATGGGCTGAACGATATCGACGAGTGGATGACTCCCTTTTTCGGCGCATCAGTCTATGAAGATCCTGCGCTCTACGCCAAGGGCGATCCCATGCATTATGTGAAACAGGTCAAGACGCCGACCCTGATCCTCGTGGGAGACCGTGACGGCGAGGTTCCGATGGAGCAGTCGGTCGAATGGTGGCACGCGCTCAAGAGCTTGCAGGTGCCCACCCAGCTGGTGGTCTATGCCAACGAAGGGCACCAACTGATCAAGCCCGCCGATGAGCGCGACTACTACGTGCGCGCCTTCGAGTGGTTTGACGAATGGTTTGCCAAGGCTCCCTAGACAACTAGGATTTCCCCCGGGGACGACGCAGGGGGCGGACGAGAGTTCCCCGCCTAGGCACAGGCGGCTGGGGGAGGCACGCTCGCAAGGCCGGTTGCGTCCAGCCTCTCCATCCACCGATCCAATTCTCGCAGGGCAAGCGAACATTGACGGCGATGTCTTTCCTGGCGCTCGCGGATGTTTGGATCGAGCGCCGGCAAAAGATCGAAGGTAATGTTGGCCGGTTGGAAGTTAAGAGGATTGGCGTGGGTGATGTAGTACACCAGCGATCCGAATGCGGTGGCCCGTGGAGGCGCGACCAACGGAGCGTGGCTCGCCAACGCGGCGGCGTGCATACCCGCCATCAGGCCGGTGGCGATCGATTCCACATACCCTTCCACCCCACAAATCTGCCCGGCAAAAAAAATGTTCGGGTGTTGCTTCATCTGCAGTGTTTCCGTCAGCAGGCTGGGAGCATTGATGTAGGTGTTGCGATGAATCTGTCCGTAGCGCAGGAAACGAGCCTGTTCGAGGCCGGGAATCAGGCGCAGGACTCTCCCCTGCTCAGCGAACTTCAGGTGATTCTGAAAGCCCACCAGATTGTAGGAATCCGCCCGCAGATTTTCCCGGCGCAGTTGCACCACGGCGTACGGCATTTGCCCGCTGCGCGGGTCTTTCAATCCCACCGGCTTCATCGGTCCAAAGCGCAAGGTGTCTGGTCCGCGGCGGGCAATCTCCTCGATCGGCAGACAACCTTCGAAATAATTCAGCTTCTCCCAATCCCGTTCTTCGACCGACTGCGCGGCCAGGAGCGCTTGGTAGAAGCGTTCGTATTCTTCCTGCGACAGGGGACAGTTCAGGTAATCGGCGGAGCCTTTCTGGTAACGCGCCGCCCAATACACTTTGGCGAGGTCGATCGAGTCCGCCTCCACGATGGGACTGATGGAGTCATAGAAGTGCAAATGTGAGGTGCCGCTGAGGCGAGCGACCTGCTGCGCTAGGGCGTCGGAGGCGAGCGGCCCCGGTGCCACAATGGTGATTTGGTCTCGATGGACGTCGCTGACTTCTTGGCGCCGAACCCTGATCCGAGGGTGGGCGGAGATGGTGGCGGTAACCTTGGCGGCAAAGCTCATGCGGTCGACAGCCAGCGCGTGTCCGGCGGGCACGGCACACTCTCGCGCCAGTCCAAGCAGCAGCGACCCGGCGCGTCGCATTTCCTCCTTGAGCAGCCAAGGCGCCGTGTTCTCGCTGTCCGACTTCAGCGAGTTCGAGCACACCAGTTCGGCAAAATCCCCGGTCTGGTGGGCTGGTGTCAAGCGCTGAGGGCGCATCTCGAACAGTTCCACCTCTACCCCCCGCCGGGCACACTGCCATGCCGCCTCCGCTCCCGCCAAACCCGCCCCGACGATTGCAACCTGGTTTTCCATGTGCGCTGCCCTAGGCTGAAGCCCGAGTCTCCGTCTCTTACAAGATTACTCTTTCGTCCCCCACGCGGCGGGTGACACGCTCACGGTCCAGATACTCGAGCAGGGGAATGGCGTACTTGCGGGTGACGCCGGTCAAGTCCTTGAAACGGGCGACGCTGACGTTGGAGGACTTTGCCTTCTCCTCCGCCAGGAGCCGGCGCAGGTCCTCGAGCGCCTGGCGGTGAAAGAGCAAATCCTCAGAGACTTTCACCAGAACCTTGTCCCGCAAAAGCAGGGTCACGATTTTCTGCGCCCGCGCCTTGTCGACTTTCAGTCCGGCCAGCACCTCCTTCAGGCCAGGGACCTTGAGCCCGGCGGTGCGAAACGCGGCCTCAAGGATTCTCTTCGATTCCGATTCGTCATCTCTCATCACCACGCTGCGCCCCTGCAGACGGACAAGATCTGCCGTCAGTTCCACTTTGCCGCCGGCGACGGCGGATTCGAAAACTCGCGAGAACACGTCGTGGGGAACATCCGGAAAGCGACTGCGCAATTCTTCCTTGTTCATTCCCTCAACCAGCGGGTTCTGGGCATGGAAGCGGTCGAGCGTCCGGCACAGTTGCTGCTCGATTTCCTCGAGCGCAGGCTTGAGGATAAGGTATTCGCCAACTCCGGTGATCGCGGAGATGCCGGCCGCGGTCGAGTTGACTTTCTGCCGTGTCCAGCCCGTTCGTCGAATCACATCGGTCAAGGTGAGACCAGCTCGGCCCGCGGCCGCGACTCGGGCTCGCAGGGCTTCGCCAGGCAAGTGCCCGACCTGCTTGAGGAAGGAAATGTATTCGGATCGGTTGCGACCTTTGCGGGAAGGCGCATTTTCAAGCACCCGACCTCCGCCGACGGTCATGGCGGGGGAAAACTGGCGGAGTATGAAACGGTCCCCCGGCAGCAGCAGGATGGGATGAGCAAGCCGCAGCTGGGCGCAGACGGTTTCCCCCGGAGCCACCTGTTTTTCCCCGGGCAGGGCGACGGTGGCCATCGCTTCCGAGGTGTAAGCATGGAAATGAACGCGGGCCCGGTCTTTCAGCGGTTTGCTGGAGGGTAAAAGCGACAGTTCGACATCCAACCGCGACGTGCCCCGGAATACGCCGGGAGGAACCAGCGTCATGCCGCGCGCCAGTTGCTCGGTAGTCACGCCCCCCAGGTTGAGCGCGGTGCGCTGGCCGGCCCCGGCCTGATCGGTTCCTCTGCCGTGGACCTCGACGGCGCGAACCCGGACGCGCTGGCCGTGCGGAAGGACTTCCAACTCGTCTTCCCTCCGCACCATACCGGAAATCAGGGTTCCCGTTACCACCGTGCCGAAGCCTTTCATGGTAAACACACGATCAATGGGCAAGCGCGCAAAGGCGGTCGAATCGCGCCGGGGAGCCTTGGCCGCCACCTGGACCAGCGCCTGCTTGAGGTGCTCGAGGCCCGCGCCGGTCAGGGAACTCACGGCCACGATCGGAGCTTGAGAGGTCGCAAGAAATGAGTCGCGGAGGAATTCCTCCACCTCCAGGCGTACGACCGCGAGGGTTTCCGGATCGACAAGATCCGCCTTGGTGAGTACGGTCATGCCGCAACCGATCGAGAGCAGGCGGCAGATGTCGAAATGCTCGCGCGTCTGAGGTTTGATCGATTCGTCCGCGGCAATGACCAGCAGCACAAGGTCAAGACCGCCGACGCCGGCGAGCATGTTGCGCACGAAGCGCTCATGACCGGGGACGTCCACGAAGCCGAGGCGCAGGACTTCTCCCTCGGGACCGGGCAGCTCGAGATGCGCAAATCCGATGTCGATGGTGATGCCGCGCCGCTTCTCTTCCTCCAGTCGGTCGGCATCGATGCCGGTCAATGCCTTGACCAGCGCGGTTTTTCCGTGGTCGATGTGCCCTGCGGTGCCGACAATGACCGACTTCATTCGAAGGGAATCATACTAGAAGGGAGGGCTCCCCATGCGCGGTTGCGGGTCCGTCCAGGTTTTCGGTCCAGACAACCCGCGGTCTCTCGCGCTCGACAATTCTCGCTAGACTCCTGTCCATCGCTCGCCCGCCGTGCGAAAATGGAGTTTCCTCATGAACACGATCCTGGCCCCCGTCATTACTCCCGAACTGGTTCAGGAACACGATCTCACGCCGGAAGAATACGAGAAAGTCAAGCAACTGCTGGGCGGCCGCGAGCCTACCCTGACCGAGCTCGGCATCTTCAGCGTGATGTGGAGTGAGCACTGCTCCTACAAATCCTCTCGCCTTCTTTTGCGACGCTTGCCGACGCATAGCCGGCGTGTGGTGCAAGGCCCGGGGGAAAACGCTGGGATCCTCGACTTGGGCGAGGGGTGGGCGTGCGCTTTCAAAATCGAATCCCACAACCATCCCTCCTTCATCGAACCGTTTCAGGGTGCGGCTACCGGGGTGGGCGGCATTTTGCGCGATATTTTCACCATGGGCGCAAGGCCGGTAGCCGTCCTGGACTCGCTGCGCTTCGGTCCCATTCAGGCGGCGGGCGGACGTTCTCGAAAGCCGTCCGAGCTCCGCAAGAACCATACTCTGCTCGAGGGAGTGGTGGGTGGGATCGCATCCTACGGCAACTGCTTTGGGGTGCCGAACCTGGGCGGCGAGACCAAGTTCGAAGCTTGCTATTCGGGAAATCCCCTGGTGAATGTGTTCGCCCTCGGGCTGGTCCGGCGCGATCAAATTTTCTATGCCCGGGCCGCGGGAGAAGGGAATCCGGTCCTCTATGTGGGGGCAAAGACCGGCCGCGATGGCATTCACGGGGCCACCATGGCCAGCGCGGAATTTGGCGAAGCCTCCGAAGCCAAGCGCCCCAACGTGCAAGTGGGGGATCCGTTTCTCGAGAAACTTCTCGTCGAAGCTTGCCTCGAGGCCATGCAGACCGGAGCGGTGGTCGGCATTCAGGATATGGGCGCGGCCGGCTTGACCTGTTCCACCTGCGAAATGGGGGCACGCGGAGGGGTCGGAATCGAAATCGAACTCGATCGCGTGCCGCAACGGGAGACGGGCATGAGCCCTTACGAGATCATGCTCAGCGAATCCCAGGAGCGCATGCTGCTGGTAGCGCAAAAGGGCCGAGAGCAGGAAGTGTTCCGCATTTTTGAAAAATGGGGTCTGGACGCCGTCGCGATCGGACGAGTCACCGGTGATCGGAACCTGCGGGTACTCGAGCATGGAAGGGTGGTGTCCCAGATTCCCAATCGTGCGCTCACCGACGATGCCCCCGCCTACCGGCGCCCCATGAAGCGCTGGGAACCGCCGATCCCGCGAGAAATGCCATCCGCCATCCAACTGAATCGGCAGCTCCATTTTGGGGATGACCTGAAACGATTGTTGGCCGGCGCGAATATTTCGAGCAAACGCTGGATATGGCAGCAATACGATCACATGGTCGGAACCAACACCGTCGCCGCACCCGGCGCGGGCGACGCGGGAGTGATTCGCATCAAGGGTTCGAGTCGCGGCCTGGCCATGGCTCTCGACGGAAATAGCCGCTGGTGTTATCTCGACCCGCAACTGGGGGCGATGCACGCGGTGGTCGAGGCGGCGCGTAACGTAACCTGCGCCGGGGCAACCCCCGCGGGTGCCACCAATTGCCTGAACTTCGGCAATCCCGAGAAACCGGAAATCATGTGGCAGTTCTCGCAGGTCGTCGACGGGATTAGCAAAGCCTGTGAGGAGCTGGATATTCCGATTACCGGGGGCAACGTCAGCTTCTACAACGAGACCTTGGGGGAAGCCATCTATCCCACGCCGGTCCTGGGGGTGGTCGGAATCCTGGATGACGTCCACCAGACCGTGTTTCCCCATTTTCGCGAGCCGGGGCGAGCGGTGGTCTTGCTGCGAGCCTCGGAGCCGGGAGATCTTACCGATGCGCAGTCGGAGTTTGGTTCCTCCGAATTTGCCAAAGAAGTGTTGGGCGAGCTCTGGGGTTTCCCTCCTGCTCTCGAACTCGAACGCGAGGCAGCGCTCGAGAAGGCAATCCTCGAGATGATTCACTTCCGCCTCATCGACTCCGCCCATGACTGTTCGGAGGGTGGAATCGCGGTCACGTTGGCCGAATCCACCTTCGCCCAGGGGGTGGGGGCCGACGTGGACTTGCACTCCGAGGAGCCGCTCGCTCCGGAATTTATCCTCTTCGGGGAAGAGGCCAGCCGGGTTGTCATCTCTTGCGACCAGGCGAACCTCCCTGGCATCCAAGTCGTGGCGAGAAAATACGGAATTTCCGCGGAGCGGATCGGCACCACCATCCGCGAACAATTGGAGATCAGGCTGGATCGCCGTTCGCTGGTATCGGCCTCGGTTTGCGCTTTGCGAGAATGGTATGAGAAGGGGTTCGAGGCGGCGTTAAGGAGTGAGCCGGAACCAGAGGCGGTCTGAGATCGGGTTCTGCCGCGGGAGAGAGCGCTCGGCCAAAGGGTTTCCGGCAGGGGAGATCGATTGCGGAATGGCGAAGATTGACAAATTTCGCGAAGCCTGCGGCGTGGTGGCGATTTGTGCTCACCCGGAAGCGGAGAAGCTCGCCTACTTGGGGCTGCACGCGTTGCAACATCGCGGCCAGGAGTCGGCGGGCATCGTGACTTCCGACGGCCAGGCCCTGCACATGCATAAGGGCATGGGCCTGGTGGCCGACATCTTTAGGGAGGACGTTCTCGGCAAGCTCCACGGGAGTTTGGCCATCGGGCATACGCGGTATTCGACGGCCGGCGATTCCGCCCTGCTCAATGCGCAGCCGATCCGGGTGCAGTCGAACAAAGGCACGATCGCCCTGGCGCACAACGGCAACCTGGTCAATGCCGGCGAGATCCGCAGCCAGCTGGAGAGCCAAGGGTCCATCTTTCAGACCAACAGCGATACGGAAGTGATCGTGCACTTGATTGCCCGGTCGAAAGAACCAGGCTTGCTCGAAGCCATGGCGGACGCGCTGCGCCAGGTGGAGGGGGCATTCTCTCTGGTCATGATCAGCTGCGATCGGATCTATGCCGCCCGCGACCCGCGCGGCTTCCGGCCGCTGGCCATGGGCAAAATCCCGGCTGGGGGAGGACAGAAACAGGACACCACGGTATTCGCCTCGGAAACCTGTGCGTTCGACTTGATCGGCGCGACCTTTGAGCGCGATGTGAAGCCGGGAGAACTGGTGGTGGTCGCTCCGTCGGGCCTTACATCGCGCTTCTACGCTTCTTCCTACCCCCAATCGAGCTGTATTTTCGAGCATGTGTATTTTTCTCGTCCCGATAGCTTGGTGTTTGGTCGCGCCGTCGAGGAAAGCCGGGCGGAGTTGGGGCGAGAACTGGCGCGGGAGGCGCCCGCCGAGGGGGATATCGTGGTTCCGGTGCCCGATTCCGGAGTCAGCGCCGCCATGGGGTATGCCGCGGAGAGCGGAATTCCCTTCCGCTTCGGACTGATTCGCAATCATTACGTGGGTCGCACCTTCATCGAGCCTCTGCAAAGCGTGCGTGACTTCGGGGTCAAATTGAAGCTGAACCCTGTGCGCAGCCTGCTCGCGGGCAAGCGCGTGGTCTTGATCGATGATTCGATCGTGCGCGGCACCACCAGCCGCAAGATTGTACGCATGGTGCGCAGCGCCGGCGCCCGAGAAGTGCACATGCGCATCTCCTGCCCGCCGACCATCTCGCCTTGCTTTTACGGTGTGGATACTCCGTCCGTGCGGGAGTTGATTGCCGCCAATAAATCCGTCGAAGAGATTCGTGAGTTCATCGGCGCTGACTCGCTCGCCTATCTCTCCGTAGCGGGCTTGAAGAAGGCCTGCGGCGACGGTCAGCCAACCACCTACTGTACGGCATGCTATACCGGTTGCTATCCCACCAACTGGGTGGATGTCGAAGGAATTGAGCCGGCCCGGAGCCGGCGCTAGCGTCTGGCAGGCGGGGTCAGTCCAGGCGCGAGCTCCGACTTCGGATCAGCTGCTGAATCCTCTCGTCAAACTGTTCGCCGGTCATATCTTCGGTCCCCTCTTTTCCCCGGGTGCGAACGTTGAGTTTGCCGGATTCGACTTCTTTGTCCCCCACCACCAGCAGGAACGGCACCTTGGCGAGCGAATGCTCGCGAATCTTGGCGTTCATCTTTTCGTTGCGCGCGTCAATCTCGACGCGCACCCCCGCCGCCTTCAGCGCTTGTCCGACTTGGTTCGCATAGGCGACGTGGCGTTCGGCAATCGGGATCACGGTGGTCTGCACCGGGGAGAGCCAGACGGGGAACGCTCCAGCATAATGCTCGATCAACACGCCGAAGAATCGTTCGATCGATCCATAGAGCGCCCGATGCACCATGAGCGGTTGCTTGCGGGTGCCGTCCTCCGCGACATATTCCAGATGAAAACGCTGCGGCAGGTTGAAATCGAATTGAATGGTCGAGAGCTGCCACAATCGACCGATCGCATCGACCAGCTTGATGTCAATTTTCGGCCCGTAAAACGCCGCTTCTCCCCCAATGGTTTTAAAGTCGAGGTTGCGGCGCACCAGCACACGCTCGAGCGACTGGGTGGCGCGCGTCCACTGCTCCTCGCTGCCGACGAAGTTCTGCCGATCCTGGGGATTCCAGGTCGAAAGCTCGGTTTGAAACTGCTCGAAGCCGAAGTCTTTGAGCACGTCCAGGGCAAAATCCAGGCAAGCTTCGATCTCGTCCTCGATTTGCTCCGGGGTGCAGAAGATGTGGGCATCATCCTGGGTGAAACCGCGCACTCGCAGCAATCCGTGCATGACCCCGGAGCGCTCGTAGCGGTATACGGTTCCCAATTCTCCCAAACGCACCGGCAAGTCACGATACGACTTCAGGGAGTCTTTGTAGATCAGAATGTGGCCGGGGCAGTTCATGGGTTTCAGGCGGTATTCGGCATCATCGAGTTCCATGATGTCAAACATGTTGTTCGCGTAGTAGCCTTCGTGGCCGGAAGTTTGCCACAGCTGCTTGCGCATGACATGCGGGGTGTAGACGAGTGAGTACCCCCTTTTGATGTACTCGGCGCGCATCCAGTCTTCCATCTCCTTGCGGATGATTCCGCCCTTGGGATGCCAGAAGATCAGACCCGGCCCGGCTAAATCCTGAATGGAGAACAGATCTAGCTGTTGTCCGAGTACCCGGTGGTCGCGCCGCTTAGCCTCTTCCTGCTGGCGCAGATAAGCCTGCAAATCATGCTTCGAGAAGAATGAAGTTCCGTAAATGCGCTGCAGTTGCGTGTTCTTCTCATCCCCCAGCCAGTACGCGCCGGCAATGTTCATCAGCTTGAAGGCTTTGATCTTTCCGGTGGAAGGAAGATGGGGCCCGCGACAGAAGTCGCTAAACGTGCCGGTGCGATAGATCGAGATCTTTTCATCGGGCTTGGTTAATTGCTCGATGAAATAACACTTCATGAAATCGCCTTCTTTCCTGAACTGCGCCAGACCTTGCTCCCGGGGCACAAACTCGCGCACGTAGGGGATATCGCACTCGACCAGCTCCTGCATCTTCTTTTCGATCTTTTCGAGATCTTCGGGAGTGAACGGAGTGGGGCGGTAGAAATCGTAGAAGAATCCAGTCTCCGTTGCCGGACCGTGGCCCAGCTTAGTCTCGGGAAACAATTCGACCACCGCGGCCGCCAGCAAATGAGCGGAGGAGTGGCGATAAACGGGCAGGGCCTCCGCGTCCTTGTCGGTCAAGATGCGCAGATTCACATCCTTTTCGAGCGGACGCTTGAGGTCGACAAGATCCCCATTGCTTCGAGCCACAAGGGCGGCGTCGGCCAGCCTCGGGCTGATGGATTGTGCGATCTCGAGCGCGGTCGTGCCCGGCGCTACTTCTTTGCTGCTCCCATCGGGAAGCTTGATTTGAATGCTGGCTGCCATGTACAGCCAGTATAAAACAGGTCGAGGGAGTTCCCGGGGGGCGGACGGTTAAGCGGCGGTGCCGGGGTTTGGGTACGGACGCGTCCTTGGAACGCCAGAAAGCTCAAGATGCGCTACAGGGTGCTCGCCGAGCGCCCCGCGTAGTAGAGATCCTCCACGGCCCTCCGCACCCGGTTCGAAAGTACTCCCATGTCCTCCACGGTTAAACCGGTGGTCGAGATGGGCTGGCCTACGCGCATTTCAAGTGGGCGCGACTTGATGTGGTAGGTGTTCATGGGCAGCAGCTCGTACGTGCCCACCAGGGCAATGGGCACGATGTCGAGTTGGGCCTTAATGGCCAGGAAGAATGCCCCGGGCAAGAAAGGTTTGATCTTACCGTTCGAAGTCCGGCCACCCTCGGGAAAGATCACCAGAGGCGTACCTTGCTTGAGGCTCTTCAAGGCAGTGCGAATGCTGCTGATCGACCGGGCAGGGTTTTGCTGGTCAATCGAGACCTGGCCCGAGCGTTTGAGATGCCACCCCACAATGGGGTAGCTCAACAGTTCTTTCTTGAAGGCAATGCGGAAGGGAAACGGCAAGTGCACGTAGAGAACCGGAATGTCGAGGGCAGAGGCATGATTGACTGCATAGACATGAGGCTTTGCGGTATCGATCTGGTCGAGGCCGATGACCTTCACCGGAGAAAAAATCGTTCCTAAGATCAGCTGCGACCAAAGTCGCGCGAATCCGTGCAGAATCCGTTCTTTATTTCCGAACAGCGACACCGGGATCGAGACAATCCCGAGCAGGACGGTGTAACCCCAAATGAGCGGATCAAAGATGAAATAGGAGCGCAAGCGGCTGAGCCACCCGTACTTCTTCTGGGGGCGCAGGCCCGCCGCTTGCGGGTACGCAGGCTGCGATCGATCGAAGCGCTCGGTGCTCTGGTCATCTTCGCCAACGGATGTGTTGATTTCCTGCAAAGTTAAGCCTTGCCCTCCAGTTGATGGATGACCTCTCCCACGACATAGATCGAGCCGGTGACGACCACGACGCCCGAGGGAGAGAGCATTTGCGAGGCGCGCTGAAGCGCAGCGCCGACCTCCTCGGCCGATTCGATGTCGGTCGCCGTACGCCTGGCCGCCTGGCGAATCTCCTCAACCGTCGCCGACCTTGGATTGTCCGCCCGAGTCGCAATCACCCGCTCCGCCAAGGGGAACAGAATCTCCGCCATCTCGGCAATGGCCTTGTCGCGCATGGCGCCAAAGACCAAGGTAAAGGGCCGATCCCCGTAATATTCGGACAGGGTGGATCGGAGCGCCCAAGCTCCGGCTGGATTGTGGGCGACGTCGAGAACATATTCCGGCCGATGGCGATAGGAAGAGAGAACCTGGAAGCGCCCTGGCCATTGGGTCTGGCGAATCCCTCGCTCCACCGCCTCAGGGGCAACTGGAAATCCTTGTCTGTCGAGTTCGACCGCCGCTGCGATTGCCAAGGCGGTATTCCTCAACTGATGCCGACCGACCAGCGGCGACTCGACCAAAATCTGCTTGCCCATCACCTCGAGGGGATAGCGCGAGAACGGACCCCGGGGGCTGACTTTGTTTGCCAGCTCCGTACCCTGCGTGGTGCCTGCTGCGGTTCCTGGTTCCCGAGTCGTGCTCGGCAGCAGCCAGCCCCCGCTAGCTGGCGACACTGGAGGTACGTAGCGCACCGCATCCGCGGCGTGCGCCTCCAAGTCCATCATCACCCGGCCGATCACGTCATTGGCCTGCGGCTGTTGGGGAAGGGTGACCACGGCCCCGCCGCGGCGGATGATCCCTGCCTTCTCGGCAGCAATTTCGGCCACCGTATCGCCGAGAAATTTCTGGTGGTCGAGCGAGATGTCGGTGATGACGCTGACTCGTGGCTCCACCACATTGGTTGCATCCAGCCGACCGCCCATCCCCACCTCGAGCACCGCCAGGTCTACCTTCTCGTCGGCGAAATGCTCAAAGGCAATGGCGGTAATCATCTCGAAAAAGCTCGGGTGCCAGGGCAACTCTCCGGCTGCGACCAGACGCCCGGCGGAACGCTCGACCCGATCGTGCAGCCAAGCGAAATCGCTATCCGGGATGGGGCTTCCCTGGATGCGAATACGTTCGTTGATTCGCACCATGTGAGGGGATGTGTACAGCCCGGTTCGCCAGCCGCTGGCGCAAAGAATCGAAGCCAAGGTTGCCGAGGTCGAGCCCTTGCCGTTGGTGCCTGCAACCAGAACCGAGGGAAAGCGTTGTTCGGGATGGTCGAGGGCTTCGAGCAGTACCCGCATATGGGCCAGGTCAAACTTGTGCGCCCCTGAGGGCGCCAGCTCGTGGCCCAAGGCGTACATTCGGGCAACCGCGGTCTGATAGGAGCTTCCCTCCATCGGCACTCCAGCTAACAGCTTACCAGTTTCAGTTCCGGCCTTCGACTTTGCCGGCAACCTAGGGAAGCCGAAGGAGGCGCAAACCAGCAGGATTCTAGAGAAGGCAAAGGCGGGCGAATGTTCCCTAGGCTGCCCGAGTCATGAAGTCCAGGGCGCGGCTCATGTAGGGCTTCAGCTGCCGGCGGGGGACGACCGCGTCGAGCATCCCATGCTCGAGCAGGAATTCGCTGCGCTGGAATCCTGGCGGCAGCTTCTGGCGGATGGTTTGTTCGATCACACGTGGTCCGGCAAACCCGATCAGCGCCCCGGGTTCGGCAATGTTGAGGTCTCCAAGCATGGCGAACGATGCGGTTACGCCGCCCGTCGTGGGATCGGTGAGCACGGAAACATACGGCACCCGGGCCTCATCGAGCCGCGCCAGTGCGGCCGAGATCTTGGCCAGCTGCATCAGGCTGACCACGCCTTCCATCATGCGCGCTCCGCCGGAAGCGGAAACGATGATGAGAGGGGCTTTGCTCGAAATCGATTGTTCGATGGCGCGCGTGATCGACTCTCCTACCACGGCACCCATGCTGCCGCCAATGAAGGAATACTCCATGGCACTGACGATGACGGGCCGGTCGTTCAGCTTGCCGCGTGCGTTGATCACCGCATCGCTCAGTCCGGTTTCCGACTGGGCCTGCTCCAGTCGTGAGCTGTAGGCCTTCAGATCGATAAACCCCAACGGGTCGGTCGAAACCAGGTTGCTGTCAAAGATCTGGTATTGGTTGCCGTCGAGGAGGAGCGCTAACCGCGCCCGCGCATCAATGCGGAAGTGGTGGTCGCATTTGGGGCAAACGTTGAGGTTTTCTTCGAGATCCTTTTTCCAGATGATTTGGCGGCAGCTGTCACATTTCACCCATAACCCCTCGGTGCGAACCTTCTTCGCTCCCGAGGCGTCCAGGTCGGCGGACTGTCGTTTAAACCAGGCCATAGAAACATGCCGCGTAGCCAGAGGGGGCCGGCTGGTCCGTCCCCACTCGGGGGGCGACCTTCCCCTAGCCACTCAATACTCGATGCCTCTCTGCGCCAAAACACCCTGGTCATAGGCATGCTTCAACTGGCGCATTTCGGTTACGGTATCTGCCAATTCGACAATTGTCGGATGCGCGTTCCGACCCGTCAAGATCACGTGCACCATGTCCGGCTTCTTGCGCAACGCTTCGACGACTTTGACGGCGGCGAGCATTCCGTAGCTGATCGCGTAATTGATCTCGTCCAAAATCACCAGATCCCAGAGACCGGAGTGAATGGCCTGCTCCGCCTCGCTCCAGGCATCCTCCACCATGCGCACGTCTTCGCGGTCGGGCTTCTCCGTCCCGACCTTGACGAAGCCACGCCCCATCTGCCTGATGACGAACTTCTCGCCGAACGCGGCGACGGCGTCGAGCTCGCCGTAGTGCCAGGATCCCTTGATGAATTGCAGCATGAGCACGCGCATGCCCTGGCCGACCGCCCGCAACCCAATCCCCAAGGCGGCTGTGGTTTTTCCCTTTCCCGGTCCGGTATGCACAAGGATCAGACCTCGACGGATGTCTGGCATAGGAAAATGAACCTTGATTGTACCTGTTCGCGAATCCCTAGAGTCCAAGTTTCATGCTTGAGCTTTTTTTCTCGCATCCTCGAAACGAAAGCCATGCACATCCCGAACCATCGCCGCCGCTCGTTTTCGGTTCCAGGGACCAAGAACGCCAGGGAAGTCCGGTCGGGGTCGGGTCCATCAGTGGCGCAGGTGATAAGGATGACCCGCCAAAATAGTAAAGGCGCGGTAAAGCTGCTCGAGCAAAACCACGCGTGCCAGTTCGTGCGCCAAAGTCATTTTGCCGAGCGAGATCGCCATGGTGGCAGCCTCACGCGCTTCCCGGCTGAAACCATCGGCCGATCCCACCGCAAATAACAGCGGCTGGGAATTCCGGTCGCGGTACTCGCGGAGCCAGTCTGCGAATTGTTCCGAAGAGAGTTCCTTGCCCCGGGAATCGACCAGCACCAGGGCAAACCTCACCGGACGCGCGTTGGGCCGGCAAAGCTTCAGCAGCGCGGATTCCTGCTTCAGGGCTGCGCTTTCGATTTCCACGTAGCGGCGCAAGCGCTGCAGATATTCGGCGGCGAGGGCCTCGAGGGCGGGATTCCTCGTTTTGCCGATCCAGGCAACTTTGAGTTTCACACTGCCAGTCTAACCACAAAGCCGGCAAAGGGCCGGCACCTTGACTTGGAGCGGTACGCCTCTCTCCGCAAAAACCAGCTTCTCGGCAACTCAGGCTCGGAGGCGTCGTGCGCTCGCCTCGCGCACTCGCCGAGTCTTGGCGCGTTTGAGGTCGCTTGGCTCTAACCGCTTGGCCGATTTCCACAATCGTTCGAGGTCGTAAAACCGCCGTGATTTCTCTGAGAAGACATGCACCACGAAATCAATGTAATCGAGCAGTACCCACTCGGCCTGGCGGTAGCCCTCGACATGGGCGGGCCGGAGTCTGGATCGTTCGAGGCGATGCTCCACCTCATCGGAAATGGCCTGGATCTGGCGCGGGTTAGTTCCGCTACAGATCACAAAATAATCCGTGAAGGCTCCCGAGCCCTTTTCCAGTTCGAGGATGGTGATCTCGTCCGCTTTTTTTGCCTGACAGGCGCTCAAGGCTTCCGAGAGCTGTCGCTTTACATCGTTCTTCTTCATCGATTTCTGCGGCATCCCATTGTACTTGAGCGAGGCCTAGCCCAGGATCGGGGATGGGTGGTCAACCGCCCTTATAAAGCTCCATCTTTCGGATGTACTCCGCTACCGCGGGGCTCACAAACTTGGTCAACGAACGCGATCGGGCAGCCGATTCTCGAATGGAGGTAGCCGAAACGCTATGGTGCACGTTCTCGAGCAGGTGGATGGTCACACCGGGCAACACCAGCTCACCCCGCGCCGGTTGTTTGGAAAAGGGTTGGGTGACCGAGGCTTTCGGGCGCAACCCTTCCGGCAGCGCGTTGGCTACATCCGCCAAAGAGTATCCCGGCCGGCTGGCCACGATAAACGCGCATTCGCCGAGCAAAGCCTCGGGCTCGTGCCAGGTGGCAATATCGCGAAAGGCATCGATGCCGATGAGAAAAAACAGCCGGTCGGCTTTGGGCAGCGTGCCTTTCAGACGGCGCACGGTATCGATGCTGTAATTCGCACCGGAAACGGCGGGGGGGGAAGGCCGCTTCTTGGAGGTGCAGGCGAGCGCCTCCGAGTTTGGCGCTTCGAGCAAGGACGGGATGAAAGCCTTCTCACCGAGGGTGGCCAGCACCACCATGGCATAGCGATCGAAATACGAGCTCAGCGGCTGCCTCTGCTTGTGGGGCGGAACATTGGCAGGAACGAAGTAGATGCGCCGCAGAGCACAGCGCTCTCTGGCTGCCCGCGCCAGGGCGAGATGACCGTGGTGAATGGGATCAAAGGTCCCGCCAAACAGGCCAATATTCATGGTTTTCGCTTGAAGAACAGCCAAACTCTAGCCGGTCTTGATCCCGCGTCGTGGAACTTTCCTCCCCCTCGGTATTCCCCGAACCGGTGGTGCAAATTTCAGACACACCCTTGTCCGAATGGGCTTGTCCTTGGGTCCAACGCCCGGCTTTGCCCAGGCCAGCGGGACTTCGGTAACTCGCAGAGTTCTAGCCCTGCCACTACAGTGATCTTGAATGCCCCTGAAGGTTCCCCTCCTTCGTCCACGCGGTGTCTCGCCGGCTCGAGCGCCCGTCCTGCGATATGGGGTGGCCCTCCTAAGCGTCATTCTCGCCTTGATCCCAGCCTTGCTGCTCTCCGATCTGGCGGAAAGCCGCCTGGTGGTGTTTGCCGTGGCCATTATGGTCAGCGCCTGGTACGGCGGTTGGAAGCCCGGTTTAGTGGCGACCTCGTTTGCCTTAACCGTCAGCGCTTATTTTTCTTTGGGCCAGGGGCATTCGCCCAGCGAATACCGCAGAGCCATCATACATCTCATCCTCTTTGTCGTCGTGGCGCTGCTGATCTGCTGGTCTAATGCCGCCTTGCGTTCGGCCCAAGAAGGACTATGGCGATCCGAGGCCAACTTCCGCTCGCTCGTGACCAATGCTCCCTACGGAATCTGCCGCTGCGACGCGACTGGCATTGTGCTCAGCGCGAATCCTGCTCTGGTTGCCATGTTGGGTTACCGTGAAGGCTCCGACCTCGTAGGCCGGAGTTTACCGACTCTGTTTCGCGAGTTTCAAGAATGGTTCGCCGCAGCCGACCACTTGGCCACCGCCGAACGCTTCACCGGGCTCACCGCCGATTGGGTTCGCAGGGACGGCACCTCGCTCACGGTTCGGCTTTCCGGCCGCACTATTCGAGACCGAGATCACACGACGTATGTCGAACTCTTTGCCGAGGATGTCACCGAACGCCGGGCTTTGGAGCAGCAGCTGCGCCAGGCGCAAAAAATGGAAGCTGTCGGACGCCTGGCCGGGGGAATCGCCCACGACTTTAACAACCTCTTGATGGTCATCGCTGGCTATTGCGAACTCTTGCTCGAGGGGGTTGGAGCAAGTGCGGCGGCCCGTGGGCCGGCCGAGGAGATCTCGAAAGCGGCCAAGCGCGCCATCGCGCTCACCGGCCAACTCCTGGCTTTTGGTCGAAAGCAGATGCTTGCCCCCCGAGTGCTGGATCTGAATGGGGTGATTACCGAGAACCTGAAACTGCTAACCCGAGTGATCGGAGAAGACATTGAGCTGGTCATGGTTGCGGGCCCCGACTTGGGGCGGGTCAAGGCCGATCCGGGGCAAATCGAGCAAGTGATGATGAATCTTGCAGTGAATGCGCGCGACGCCATGCCGCAGGGAGGCAGACTCACCATCGAAACCGCCAACCTCCGAGTGGAGGAAGGGTCCACCCGTCCCCATATGCCGTCCGAGCCGGGCGACTACGTGATGCTTGCCGTAAGTGACACCGGCTTGGGAATGGATGCCGAAACCCAGACCCACATTTTCGAGCCGTTTTTCACCACCAAGGGCCCGAAGGGCACCGGCCTGGGACTGTCCACGGTCTACGGCATTGTCAAACAGAGCGAAGGCTACATCTGGGTTCGAAGCCAGCCGAATCGGGGAACAACCTTCCGGATCTTCCTCCCCCGGGTTGATGAAACTGGCGAAAGCGTGGCGCAAGAAGGGCCGCTCACCATGACGGAGGCCTCCCCCGGTCACGAGACCATCTTGCTCGTGGAAGACGAAACCACCCTGCGGGAGCTGACGCGGCAATATCTTGCGACCCTAGGTTACGAAGTGTTGTCGGTGCCCGATCCGGCGGTTGCCCTGGACGTTGCCGGGGCTCACCGGGGCGCAATTCATCTCCTGCTGAGCGACGTGATCATGCCCGGGATGAATGGCCGCGAGCTCGCACAGAGGATCGTTTCGATGCGCAGGGAAACCAGAGTGCTCTATATGTCCGGCTACAGCGACAGCGTTGTGGGACACAACGGCGAGCTCGAGGCCGGAATCGACCTGCTGCAGAAGCCCTTTGCGCTGCCAATTCTGAAAGCCAAGGTGCGTCAGGTTCTCGATCGACCGCAATCCAAGGAGGCTCTCATGGCCGTTCGTTCCACTCCAACCCCTTATCGAAGAACAAAGCAATCTCCCCTCCGGGCGCGACGTTTTCGCCTGCACTTGCCTTTGCGATATCGCGAGATCGGAGCCGCGGAGTGGTCAGCTGGGACCACGGAGGATATCAGCCGTTCCGGCATGTTGTTTCAGGCGGAGGCCTTGGTTTTGCCCAACGTACAGCTTGAAATTAACCTGGTCCTGCCGCGGGAAATCG
Source organism: Terriglobales bacterium (assembly GCA_035622175.1). Classification (GTDB taxonomy): domain Bacteria; phylum Acidobacteriota; class Terriglobia; order Terriglobales; family Acidobacteriaceae; genus JAFAGX01. The sequence continues at coordinate 33,602 of DASPVV010000261.1, forward strand.
TTGGACTGACATCGGCGGAGGTGCTATGCCGGGGGGAAGTTGTGCGGGCGCTCGGCGGCGAGGCGCCGGCGACGAAGCCGAAGCTGGCGGCAAAAATTCTCCAATACCAGTTCCATCCGGTTTCGCGAATGGCCCAAGCCTAGCGTGTCACCTCTCGCACTGGAGGTTCGGGCAAGGCACAGCGTCGGCCGGCGCAAGCGCCACAAACCTGGGCCGGGCTCCGCATGGGGTCAGCTGTTTTCTGGTTCGATCGGATTCTGAGCCATGGCGGCTGGATACCCGGCCGCATCCTCATTGCCAGTCCCGCCGGAAATCGCTTTGAGCTTTGCCGCCATCGCATATTTCAGTTGGCGAATGCCTTTGCCGGTCACAGCGGAGATGGGGAATAACTCCAGGTTCCGCTGCTTCGAATATCGCTTGAGTTCTGCCAGCTTGCGGTTGTTCGCGACATCGATTTTCGACGCCACCATGATCATCGGCTTATCTTCCAGTTTCGCCGCAAAGCTCTTCAGTTCACTGAGGATTACCTCCACGTCATGAATGGGGTCCGGACGGCCACTGGAGTCCGACACATCGACCAGATGCACCAGCAGGCGTGTGCGTTCGATGTGACGCAGAAATTGAGTGCCGAGCCCGGCCCCGCGGTGCGCTCCCTCGATGAGCCCGGGAATGTCGGCCACAACAAAGCTTTGCTCCTCCGGCCCCCGACCGACCACGACCACGCCCAGGTTCGGCTCGAGGGTGGTAAACGGGTAGTCGGCAATCTTGGGGCGGGCGGCGGAGATACGAGAAATCAAAGTGGATTTGCCGACATTCGGGAACCCCACCAGGCCCACGTCCGCCAACAGTTTCAGTTCCAGGCGAAGGACGCGTTCTTCCCCGGGAAGGCCGGCTTCATGCTCCCGCGGAGCCTGATGCGTCGCCGTGGCAAATCGCGCATTGCCCCTTCCGCCACGGCCGCCTCGAGCCACCACCATGCGTTCATCCGGACGGGAAAAATCGTGGATTTTCCCCCCGGCTTCCTCGTCATAGACGAGGGTTCCGACCGGCACTCTCAGCACAACATCTTCCCCCTCGCGCCCGGTCTTGTTCGAGCCTTCCCCGTGCTTCCCGCGTTGTGCTTTATATTCTGGATTAAAGCGAAAGTGCACCAGCGTATTGTGGCGTTCACTCGATGCGATGACGACATCGCCGCCTTTGCCGCCGTCGCCGCCGGACGGGCCACCCCGCGGAACAAACTTCTCCCTGCGGAAGGCAACACAGCCATTGCCGCCGTCCCCGGCCTTCACGCGGATTGTGGCCTCGTCAATGAACACGAGCGCTGGGTTGGTGATCCGCCGTCGGGCTCAGCGGGGCGACGGTCGGACGAGGGTCGGAAGCCAAAAGCAAAAGGCCCTGGTTTCAAAAGCGAGGCCGTCAGTGGGTTGTGGGGAGGCGGACAGGCTGTCCGCCGGGCCGAAACCGCTCATCTCGCTTTCTCGGGTTCGATCATGACATACTTGCCCGTCGAGCCCCGATCCTTGAAGCGGATGCGGCCGGTGATCTTGGCAAACAAAGTGTCGTCCTTGCCGCGCCCCACATTCAGGCCGGGTTTCACGCGGGTTCCACGCTGGCGCACAATGATCGTGCCGCCCGGGACCAACTGTCCGCCAAATGCCTTAAATCCCAGCCGTTGGGAATTCGAGTCGCGCCCGTTTCGCGAAGTGCCTTGACCTTTCTTGTGTGCCATAAGAGTCTCACTCGTCAATCGGAATTGCGGTTTTCAAACTAAGAACGGACATCTTGCCGCTGCCCGCGTTTCTTAGCTCTTCTTTTTCTTTTTTGGCGGCGCCTTCGCCTTTTTCGCCGTAGGCTTCTTCGCCGCAGATTTCTTCTTCGCCTTTGCCGGGGGAGCCTTCGGTGCCTCGGCAGCAAGCGGAGCCGCTGCCTTGGCTTCTGGCTCCGGCGCGGGCTTGGGAGCTGTGAATTTGTGACCGTTGAAGGCGATCTCGGTAATGCGCACGGCCGTATACGGCTGGCGGTGCCCACGCAATTTCTTATATTGCTTCTTGCGCTTGTAGTGGAAGACCAGGATCTTGTCGCTTCGCCCTTGTTCGAGCACCTCGCCGACCACCTGGGTATCGGGATTTGGCTTGCTGATCTGGCCTTCCTCGGGAGAGATCGCCAAGACATCGCCGAACTGGAATTGGCTTCCAGAATCTCCCGGCTGGAATTCCACTCGAATCACGTCGCCCGGAGCTACCCGGTACTGCTTCCCACCGGCGCGGATGACCGCGTACATACTAAGCCTCCATGCCATCCCGGCGCACCGTTACGGGTTGCGGGTGGTTGCGAAGATTTTCTGCTTGCTGTTCCGCGTCGGCTCTTGGGCTACGATTGCGGACGGCTCCAGAGGGGAGCCGCAAGTACAGGCAAACAGTAGTTAGTTTACTGGGTGGCGTTGAGAAGCGTCAAACGCCACCCACCCGCGACAGCCTCAGCCACTCCCCCCCGACCCCCGCGAGCGGGAAACGTCGCCGCTCGCTGGTCGCTTCCGTCGCCGGGCAAGAAATGTACCGGCAAATGCGGCAGGATAATAGGGGCCTGCGCTCGCCCTCCGCCAGTCTCTTTCAGCTGCTCAACTTTTTCAGCGCTTCCAGCAGTTCTTCATTGTCCGGCACCTGATCAAGCGGATATACCTCGGCAAATGCGATTCTTCCATCCTTGTCGACGATGAATACCGCCCGCTCGCTGATTCCTGCCAAAGGAGGATTCTCGCGAAGCACGCCGAATGCCTGCGCCACCTCCCCGTGCGGGTAAAAATCTGAGCACATCGGCAGGTGCATCCTGCCAATGTCGTGCTTTTGCCATGCCATGTGGCTGTAAAGCGTATCTACGCTGATGTCCAGGACCTGGGCATTGAGCCGGGCGAACTTCTCGCGATCGCGATCGAACGCCGGTACTTGCTCGCTTCAAGTTGGCGTCCAGTTGGCCGGGTGAAAGGTCACAACCACATGCTTTTGGTTGCGATAATCACTCAGTCGGATCCGCATCCGCTGCTCTCCCTCGACAGCCGGCAGCTCAAAATCCGGCGCCATTTCGCCCGGTTTCAGTGGCATACTTCCTCCTTGTCCCTGCATTTGCCCAGTAAACACTAAGGGCGGCCTTTCGGCCGCCCTCATCGCGGATTGCAAAAAGTGGATTAAACGCCTTTCACATTCTCGGCCTGCCAGCCCTTGGGACCCTTCACGACGTCGAACTGGACTTGCTGACCTTCCTGCAGGCTGCGGAATCCCTGTGCCTGGATGGCCGAGAAGTGTACGAACACGTCCTCCCCATTCTGGCGGCTGATAAAACCATAACCCTTGGCGTCGTTAAACCACTTTACTGTTCCTGTTTCCATGGTGTTGCTTTGTTCCTTTTTGTTTTAGATGTGCGCTGATTCACTTCCCAGGACTTCTGCAGGCAGGTCACGCCGGTTAGCGGGAATTACTGGAAACTGCAAAAACCGCGAAGTTCAAACGCCAAGTGATTCTACCGCAAAATTCCGCGAAATTGCTACGATTATTTGGGCGAGCACATCCTAAGTATAGTGTTATCAATGAGAAGCGTGCCCCCATGGCGAACATGCCGTGGGTGATGCCCCAAGCAGCCGTTGGAGAAGGCTTCATGGTGGTAACTGTCGTGTTCCATCCTTTGCTCCGGCGGAGGTGACCGAGATTTGCGGCACCGTAGTCATAAACCCCGTCGTTCACGATGAGTGCGGAAATGCGTTTTTCAAACGCAACGGCTCGCGGCGCAAATACGCCTCCCAGACTGATTCCCATCAGGGCGATCTTTGCCGGATCAGTACCGGCGAGCGTCAGCGCATAATCGATCACCGGTGAGACCACGTTCTCCCCATCCGGACGGAAGGTCAGACCCTCGCGATGCAACGGCCCGAATTGCCCGGGCCATCGAAAGTGAGCACGTTGTAGCCGCGTTCGACGGCGTCACGCGCCACCGACGTGCAAGTCCTCGGCGGAGCCATCGAACCCGGAGTGAATAATAAGGAGGGGGGCCCGGCCCGAATCGTCTAGGCGATCGGCCTGGCAGGCTAGTGTGTTCGTAAAGGATCTTCCAAGGGGTGGCGCACGCTTGATAACCATCGAGCGATTGCAGTACGCACTTGCTATCCTGGGGTCGCGCGGATTGGCATGCAGAAAGAACTCTGAGGCGCGGTAGTAGGTTGCGGCACGCAAGAAGCTGTCACGGGCACTGGTGCGGTGCCCGCGGCCGAGTTGCTCTGCTGCCTCGGTTGCCGCTCGGCTGTGGTATTGCAAGCGTCGTACCCGCTATCGAAGTCGCCCGATGTGATTCGGGCAGCGGTGGCCAGAACCTCGCCGAATTCACTTCCGCCGTAAGCGGCCGCTCCGAAGGCGCGCAGGGGTTTCGCAAACAGGATTTCCCTTCGGACTCAAGCTCCGGGTACGAAGGACATCTGTGTCCGGATTCGTCGGTTTTGGGGGTTGGTTGGTCTGAGCAGGGTGGAACCGTCGTCAGCCGACGAAATCCATTCTCGTGGCGAATTTCGCTGGTTTGTACGAACATCATGGGTGTAGATCAATGCTGGTTGACCGAGGCCGAATCTTCGAAGATCGTCTTGACCCTGACCGTAAACTGTTTCCTACATGGCTTCCAAAACCGTATCCGACTGACCTTGCCATCGGGCCAACCCAGCTTGACCGCTTAATCAAGAGCCCGGTGCGGGTCGGAAAAGTAGATGATTGCGTGGCTCTTCTTTGCAAACGTTGGCTGTCGGTGACGGCGGTGATTGGGATGTTGTCTAGTCTTTTGCTCGCCGACATCATTCAGAATGTGAGAGCCGCACTCGCAGAAAGCAACGTTGCGGTCGCGATTTCCCAACTCGAGAATTACCGCAGCGCACATGGTGTGGATCCCGAGTACCTGGAGGGGGCCTCTTGGGTGGCGCGCGCCTACCTCTCTCGGAATCAGTTGGACCAGGCGGATGGCTGGGCGAAGCAGGTCGAGACTTCCTCCCGCCAGCTGCTCGAACACCGAGAGCTCGATGCCGAGCCGCATCTGCTGATTGCCTTGGGTGCCGCGCTCGAGGTCGAAGCCCAGTCGCTCGTGTTGCGGGGCGAGAAAAGCCAGGCGGCGGCGCTTCTCCGGCGCAACCTGGCGACTTACGGCGGCACTTTGCTGCGCGCGCGCCTGCAAAAGAACCTCAATCTGATCGGCTTCGAGGGAAAGCCGGCTCCCTCGCTCGGGCTTACCAAATACATCGGAATCCGGCCTACTCCGCTCAACCAGTTAATGGGTTTTCCGGTTCTATTGTTCTTCTGGGCTCATTGGTGCGCCGACTGCAAGCAAGAAGGACCGATTCTTGCCCAGTTGAACTCGGAATTCTCCCCCAAGGGACTGAAACTAGAAGCGCCCACGCAGTTCTACGGCTACGCCGCTTACGGACAGGAGGCCACTCCGCAGGCCGAGTTCGACTACATCGGGCATGTCTGGCGACAGTACTATGCTGGGCTGCAGGAGATCGCGGTGCCCGTCAGCAAGGGAAATTTCGACAAATACGGAGCCAGCACGACTCCGACGCTGGTGCTGATCGATCGTCAGGGGCACATCGCCCTATACCATCCTGGATTCATGTCGTACAACGACCTGCGCGCGGCCATTGAAAAAGCGATGTAGGCGCGCGACCGCCCCATGCTGGTAGCCAAGGGGGTACGGCCCCGGCCTGGAAACCCAGGGTGCCGAGGTTTGCGGACGCTCGAAGAGCGCTGCCCAGCCGACGGAATCCAAGGAATGCAAGAGATCGCGAAGCCGTCACCGCCGGTTGAAGAGCACGAACACTAGATTGAAGAGTTGTACCAGGGTGATTCCGATCGCGGCGTACACGGCGATTTCGAGTCTTCGGCCGGCCTCGAGCGTGCCGCGAAGCAAGTCTCTCACCTCTTCCGTTGCCTGGTGGAGCGTGTCCCCCAGTTGCTCGAGATGCTCGGTCGAGGCGTGCAGTCGCTCCAGCACGCGCGAGGTTGCCGAGAGCGCGGCCGCCGCCTGCTCGCCGTTGCGAAGGTCGAGTTCGGTTTTGCAGGCCAGCCACCAATTACTGCCGAGGGAGCTGTCGTACATTCGCTGCCGAATCTCTTCATAGGAACGGGAGCGAAGCAGCTGAACCAGGGCCTGTACGGCGTCCTGCTCCTTGACCTCTTCGGTGACGGGAGACATGCGAATAGAGACTCTATCAGTCGGCGCGAACCCGTCTGAGATCTCGGAAGTTCAACGAAATACGGGTCTTCTAGGCGATGGCCGACAGGACAGGTGGGCTTGTGACCGCAAAAGTGCCCAGACCCGCCCAACTGGTACGGGCCGTGCCCGTCGTTCGATCGCAAGCGCACAATCCCCGCTCGGGGTGCTCCTGGGCTAGGTTGGGAAAGGTCCAACCTCGGCTATAATCTTGCCCACTGTCGAGAAGTTGCGGTTTTCGACCGATGCCCGGAGCACAGGGGCTATGCAGCTGGGCCAACCCAGGCCTTCGGCGCAGGGCGAGGCCTTCCCGGTGCCTTTGGCCGAAGGATTCTCGAGCCGGAGCGGCATACCGGCTTTCACCTTGAGCTCCTCTTGCCGGCACGAAAATCAGTTCAACCTCGACAAGAGCACGCTGCGCCTTACGCCGGGCAGAGAATTTTCGTGATTTCATCGTATGTCGCGAGGCAATGAGTACGAGGCGGTAGTCATCGGCGCCGGACACAACGGCCTCACCGCCGCCGCTTACCTGGCCGGCGCCGGGCTGTCCACGCTGGTCGTGGAGCGGCGCGAGATCGTGGGAGGATGTTGCGTCACCGAAGAAATCGCACCCGGCTGTCGCGCCTCGACCACCTCCTACATCGCCAGCATGCTTCGGCCGGAAATCATTCGCGATTTAGAACTGGCGAAGTACGGATTGCGCATGGTTCCTTGTGATCCGGCGCTGCAGGTGCCATTTCCCGACGGAGACGTCGTCTCCTGGTGGGCGGATCGTGATCGAACCGTGGCGGAGCTGCGCCGCTTTTCCCCGAAGGACGCGAACCGGTTTGTGCGCGTCGACGATCAACTGAAGAAGCTGGCCCGCTATCTCCAGCCCTTTTTTCTTGAACCCCCGCCGCAATTGGAGGTGGACGGCCTGCATGGCTGGTGGAACTTGCTGCGCACCGGCAAGCGCTTTCGCGGGATCAGGAGCGCAGAAATCACGCAGCTGATTTCCTTCTTGACCGGCAGCCTGGGCGATTTTCTGGACCGCAATTACGAGTCGGATAGGGTGAAAACACTTTTCCTGGCCAACAGTGTCTATGGAAAACACGGCGGCCCCTATGATCCCGGCACGGCGCTTGGGTTACTGTTTCATCTCCTCAGTGGTGGCGAGCATGAATTGCAAGGGTTTTACGGCCATGTCATGGGCGGGATGGGCGCGATCACGCAGGCGCTCGCTGCCGCGGCGCGCCAGCGCGGCGTTGCCATCCGCACCTCGGCTCCCGTGGCGCGGATTGACGCCCGCAACGGACAGGTGCGCGCGGTTGTGCTCGAAGACGGAAGCGAAATCTCTACCCGCACGGTGCTTTCCAATGCCGATCCGAAGCGAACCTTTCTCGGGCTGATTCCGGCGGGCGACCTGCCCGAGGATTTTCGCCAGGCCGTCGCGGGAATCAAGATGAGCGGCCCCTGCGCCAAGGTGAATCTGGTCTTGGCGGAGGAGCCGAGGGTAAACGGCAGGCCGCAGAATGCCGGACCGGCGGAGCGCTCCCTGTTCACCCTGGTTCCTTCCCTCGAGTTCGCCGAGCGTTGCTACGATATTGCGAAGTTTGGGGAAATCCCCGAACAGTTGTGGGTGGACTGCGTGGTTGCCTCGAACGTAGACCCCAGCCTTGCCCCCAAGGGCCGCCACATCATGACCTGCTTCGTGCAGTTTGTGCCCTACTTCCTGCGCGGGGGCACCTGGGAGGAGAATCGTGAATTGCTCGGCGACCGGGTCATCAAGAAAATCGGCGAATACGCTCCGAATGTGCCGGGAGCCGTGGTCGCGCGGCAGGTGCTCACTCCGCTCGACCTGGAGCGAATCTACGGGCTCAGCGAGGGAAATATTTTTCACGGCGATCTCACCCTCGAGCAGCTGTTTTTTATGCGTCCTGTGCCCGGCTGGTCCCAGTATCGAAGTCCGATTCAAGGCCTCTATTTGTGCGGCGCGGGCGCGCACCCAGGAGGGGGCGTTACCGGTGCCCCCGGCCACAACGCGGCATTCCAAGTTCTACGCGACCTTCGCCGCCGGCATCGCCAGGCTGGCGACTGAGCCGAGCGGAAGTTGGCGGGTGCTCTGGCATGGAGTTTAAGAGTTTCGCAGTTCGAGTAGGCTGAAGAGTCAGTGGGAGGAGACAGCATGAAGAAAAATATTCTAGAAAAATTGAAAGAAGGTCCGGTTTTAGGCGACGGCGGATATCTGCTGGAACTCGAAAAGCGCGGTTGGGTGCGCGCGGGTCCGTTTACTCCCGAAATCGCACTCACCAACCCTGAAGCGCTGCGGCAGCTCCATCTGGAGTTTCGCGCGGCTGGCGCCGAGGTGCTGCAGGCGCTGACCTTCTACGCCAGCCGCGACAAGCTCGCGACGGTTGGGCTCGAGGACAGGCTCGCAGACCTCAACCGGGCTGCGGTGCGGACGGCCCGGGAGGCTGCCGGCGACCGCTGCCTGGTGGCTGGCAATCTCAGCCTCACGTGGATGTACGAGCCGGGCAGCCGGGCCGCAGAGGACCGGGTGCGCGCCACCTTCGATGAACAACTCGCGGTGCAAGTGGCGGAGGGCGTGGACTTCGTGATCGGGGAGACGTTCTCCTGGCTTGGCGAAGCGCTGATCGCGGCACAGAGCGCCAAGAAGACCGGTCTACCGACCATGATCACCATTTGCTTCGAGAACCAAAACACCACCGCGGAGGGGAAGACGGCCGGGGAAGCCGCTAAAGCTCTGGTCGATGCTGGGGCAGACATTGTCGGGGTCAACTGCCTGCGGCCGCCCGAGCACATGCTTTCCTTCCTTGCGGAGATGAGGCAAGCCGTGCCTGACGCCTTCATCGCCGCTCAACCGGTTGCCTACCGCACCCCTGCCGACAAACCCGACTTCACCAGTCTGCCGGAGTTTCCCTTTGAGCTCGACCACCTCCAACTCAGCCGCAAAGACATGGCGGCCTACGCCCGGCGCGCTCAAGAGATCGGGGTGAACTACATCGGTGCCTGCTGCGGAGCGGTGGCCACGCACATCCGCGAGATGGCAAATGCCCTGGGCAAGCTGCCCGCAGATCAGCGGCCGTGGAAACTCGACTACGCCAAGCCCATGTCGGCATACGAGTATTACAACCATGATCCGGCGGAGGTGAGGACAGCAGGAAGCAAATAAACCAGTGGCGTCCGCCAGTGCGTGGCTTCAGCGTGCTGACGATGAGGCCTGGTGCGCCGCCGGCCAAGATCGATCTACGACTGGATAGGAGATGAGACCGGAGCTGGGGGATCGCTCGCTAACCGGCTTTCTCCCGGCTTGCTGTCGAGCTTCACTCGCTGCGGACGGCGGGTTGCGAGGGGGGCGGTCTCTCGATTGCCTGGTAGGAATAACGCGGGACGCGCAAAGTGGTTGAAATCAAACCGCTCGACGATCGGGGTGGACCGCTCAGCCAGGTTCAGCCGGTCGCTATGACGGAGGCGAAGGAGCCCAACCGTCCGCGACGGGTCCTGGGGTTCCGCGATCTCGTGTTCTTCTATGTCGTGACCGGCATCAGCTTGCGCTGGATCGCGACGGCGGCTGCGGCCGGGCCCAGTTCGGTCGTCATATGGGCCGGGGCCTGGCTGTGGTTCTACACGCCTTTGGCGCTTTCAGTCATCGAGTTGTCCTCGCGCTATCCAAACGAAGGCGGTCTGTATGTATGGACCAAGCACGCCTTCGGAGACTTCTCCGGTTTCATGTGCGCTTGGACTTACTGGACCAGCAATCTTCCCTATTTCCCGGCCGTGCTCTATTTTGCTGCCAGCAACGCACTGTTTATGCGCCCCGCTTCCTGGGGACGCCTCTCGAACAATGCGACTTTCTATATTGTTTTTTCGCTGCTCGCACTGGCCGCGGCCACCTTTTTAAATGTGATCGGCCTTGAGGTTGGCAAATGGCTGCACAACCTGGGCGCGATCGCCATGTGCGCTCCCGTCCTGATTGTGATCGGTATGGCGGTTCTCGCTTGGCACCGCTTCGGCCCGGCTACCGCCTTCACGCGTCATACCATGATCCCCGGCACTCGTCTCCACGATTTCATCTTCTGGTCCGTGCTGACCTTTGCTCTGTCGGGGTGCGAGACAGCGTCGTTCATGGGGGAGGAGATCAAGAACGCGCGGCGCCTGATTCCCATCGGCCTGTTGGTCGGCGGAGCGATCGTCACTTTCTGCTACACGCTGGGAACCATCGGTGTGCTGGTGGCCCTGCCGCAAGCCGAAGTGAGCGACTTGCAGGGACTGATGCAGGCGGTCGCGAGAACCGCGCAGCGCGTGGGCCTCGAGGCGGTCATTCCGGTGGCCGCCCTCTTGATTGCCCTCAGCAATCTGGGCGCAGCGAGCGCCTACCTTGCGGCCGTAGCCCGCCTGCCGTTTGTGGCCGGCATTGATCGCTTTCTACCGCCTGCATTCGGTGCCCTACATCCTCGCTGGCGCACGCCCTGGATTGCGCTCCTCACGCAATTTCTCTGTGGTGTAGTCTTCATCTACCTTGGGCAGGCTGGCACCACCGTTCGGGGTGCGTACGAGGTGCTCGTGAGTATGGGCGTGATTACGTATTTCATCCCCTACCTCTATCTCTTTGCAGCCATGTTCAAGCTGCAAAGCCAGCCCGCCCAGCCGGAGGTGATTCGTGTGCCCGGGGGGAAGCCTGTGGCCGTGCTGGTTTCGATCGTGGGATTTTTGACCAGCAGCGTGACGATCCTTCTTTCCCTGTTTCCCCCGCCCGATGAACCGAACAAGACTTTGGCGCTGCTGAAAATTGTAGGTTTGACCGGGTTGTTGCTCGCGGTGGGAGTGTGGATCTACTTCACGGGCAAAAAAAGGGCCGTGACGACGCAGGTTGCCGGATCGACTACGGCTCACCCCTAGTTCGAGTTGCCGAGAATGCCGCTCCAGCATGACAGGCCGTCCGCTTGGCGCGAAGCCATCGAAGCAGCGAATCCAACCGCAGGCGTCATTCGCAAATCGGCAATCGCCAATCTACAATCGCAAACTCATGGATTTGAGACGCATTGCGGCGCTGGTCGAGCCTTTTCTCCGGGCCGACTTCGGACCGGGGGAACCTGCCGGCTTAACCGACCTGCAACTCCAACAAATCACCGCCTACATCGACCTCTTCGTCCGCTGGAACGCCCGCATGAATCTTTCCGCCGTGCGCGACGCGGACGGCATCGTCACCCGCCATTTCGGTGAGTCCCTGTTCGCGGCTCGACATCTATTTAAGGGCAACTCGGATCGACCGTCCCAGAGCCGGCTGATCGACGTCGGATCCGGCGCCGGATTTCCCGGTCTGCCCATTAAGATCTGGTCGAAGGATGTCCAGCTCACGCTGATTGAATCAAATCAGAAAAAGGCCATCTTCCTGCGGGAGGTCATCCGCCGGCTTGGGCTGAAGGACGCAACGGTATTCTCCGGCCGGGCTGAGAGTTTCCCCGGTCAAGCCGAGGTGGTCACCCTGCGGGCGGTGGAGCGTTTCGAAGCCGCGCTGGGAATGGCGACCCGCCTGGTGCTGCCCGCAGGTCGCATCGCACTGCTCATCGGCGCGGGCCAGGTCGAGCGGACCCGCGAACTTGCCCGGGATGTCGAATGGCAGCCGGCCACGCCCATTCCTCAGTCGTTCGGCCGGGTCCTCATGATCGGGCAAAAGGGCTCACTCGCGGCGTCGGGTGGGACAGACGATCACCGTGCATAGCCCTGGGGGAACAAGACAAAGGGGAGTATCTCGCGCCATCGCGAGATTCAGGGACGCAAACTTACGGCCAGCGCTTCGCTGTATCTTCCCATCCTGCAGCCCGTGCTACCTGGGGAGCTGGAGTGGGGGCTGGCGGCTGCGCCATCCGAAGCGGCGGTTGGGGCGTGCTGGCCAATGTCGGCTTGGTGGTGGTGGCCTCAGCGGAAGAATCCTTCTCGCTCTCAGAAAGCAGGGGCGCGGCGACGCGCAAAGCCTCCACCTCTTTTTCGAGCCTGGTTAGTTCGAGCTCTTTCTGTCGCAAAACCTCATAGACATTCTTCATACGTGACACCCGTCAGCGATAATTTTGCCACAATTTGCCGCACTTTAACAGGTATGCTGGCTTTGTACAAGAACATTAAGAGGCTGAGAGCCAAAGGCTGCAAGGTCGCGGTTCGATGGGGCTTTGTGACCTACATTTTTCGTCGAGCGTAGATTCGAAACTCTCCCCCAAGTCGACCAATTGGAGCCATAAGCACATGGTCTTTACTCCTTCTGGCAGATTGCGGAATGGGGCATCCGCAGATTCGTGCCCAGCCGGGTGGGGCGCATTCTAGGTCCTGGGGAACCTTCGTAGTCATCCAGTGAACCGTTGGCGTCTAGATCACAGACAGGATTCCGCCGCCATCCGGATAGAGGACTCACGAACCTATTCAATGAATCGAGCGTCACGAGACTCATCATCACTCCGATGCCAATGTATTCCACCTTGCCTTTTTTCGGCCGCGTGGACGCAGGCGCAAGCAGACAGGAAAGTCCGATAGATCAGGACAGGATTCCGCCGCCATGGAGGACTCACGAACCTATTCATTGAATCGAGCGTCACGAGACTCAACATCACTCCGATGTCAATGTATTCCACCTTGCTTTTTTTCGGCCGCGTGGACGCAGGCGCAAGCAGACAGGAAAGTCCGATTCTCTGCGTGTCAATTGCTGTAAACGCGAATTGCTGTAAAGCAGAATCGCTGGTTTTGTTCTTGAAAAGCTCTATCTGGCTGTGCAAATATTGTTGCCGCACCCGGCGATCAATCAGGGAGTACTCACCTCAGGTGAAGTTCTTCATCCTCACTCCAGTGGTATTCATGCCGTCCGCCTCGCTGTGGACCCAGGTGGCTACCGCATCTCACGAACATATTTGATGGAGGTAATCATGAGGCTCAGCACCTCGATGTCAACGTGTTTCACCTTCCCTGTTTCGTCCACGTCGAGGCAGGCACGGGTAGACAGGAAAGCCCGATTCTCTACGTTCGATGGCCGGCACTCAAGCCCCGCCGGCGATCGCGTCTTAGGTCAGCTACTGAGAGCAGTGGTGGTTTTATGCATGGCCCTCTTCCTGACGATGGACGCGTCCGCCCAGCAGGCGACCGCTCGCATCCTGGGTACGGTCACGGATCCGCAGGGAGCGGTAGTGTCGGGCGTCAAGGTCACGGTAGCGAATACGGCAACCAATGTTGCCTACGAAACAATCACGGACTCGGCCGGCTTTTATCAGGCTTTGAATTTACCCATCGGCACCTATCGGGTTGTCGCACGCCACGAAGGCTTTCGCCCGCTGGAATTGACCACCGCTCCGCTCGAGATCAACCAATCCTTGCGCGTCGATTTAAAGCTGGAGGTGGGCGCAGTCAACGAACAAGTTTTGGTAGAGGAGCAAGTGTCAGGGGTCGAGACCGTCAACCCCACGCTAGGACAATCGATCACCAGCCGTCCTATCGTTAATATGCCCCTCAATGGACGCAATGTGTTGACGCTGGCTCTTCTGCAGCCCGGGGTGACGGAAGACAATCCCGATGATACCAGCGCGACCCAAGGGTTCAACATCGGCGGTGGACGTACGGATTCCGTAACCTACCTGTTGGATGGGGGACTCAATAACGATCTTCTGGGCAACGAGGTGGTTTATAACCCGAATCCGGACTCGGTTGCCGAGTTCCGCATTTTGACCAGCAACTACACCGCGGAATATGGCCGCAACGGCGCGGGTGTCATCAGTGTCGTGACCAAGTCGGGCACGAACCTATTCCATGGCAGTGCCTTTGACTTCGTGCGCAATACCGACTTTGACGCCAACGCTTATTTCAACATTCCGGCCGGCCTACCGAGAAACAATCTCAAACGCAATCAGTTTGGGGGCACGTTCGGTGGTCCCATCGTTAAGAACCGGCTTTTCTTCTTTGCTTCGTATCAGGGCCAGCGCCAGATAGAGACCATCGTCCAACCGACACAAACGGTATTCACACCCGCCGAACTACAAGGAAACTTTTCGCAGGCTGTGAACGGGGGGCCGGATCCGAATGTCGCGGCTTTTCTCGAGAAGAACACCTATTTTCAATCGAACCCGGCGCTGGCGGCCCAAGCGATCATGGATCCGAGCAAGATAGACCCCGCCGCTCGAGCCTACATCGCGACGGGATTGATTCCGTCTTCGCCGACGGGAACGCTTGTGCCCGCTGCCAACGGGACGAACAACAGCAATGAACTGACCGGCAAGATCGATTTCGACATCGACGAAAACGACAAACTAACCGGTACCGTTGGCGGTTTTCGAAATCCCCTGCTTCAACCCTTCGGACGGGGGCCTGGCTACTCATCCACGGTGACGGGCTTTCCTTCCACCAATACGATCCACACGTACTTTCTCAATGGCGCCTATAGCCGGACCTTTTCGCCTACCCAACTGAACGAACTGCATCTCACCGTGCAGCGCCACAACTCGCTAGCAGATTTGCCAGTGAGCACCATGCCTTCGGCGGCCTCCTTGGGATTCGGGATCGCGTCCGACCTTGCCAATGGCCCTCCGCTCATGACCTTCGACAACGGCTTGAATTTCGGGCCAGACCAGTCCGGTCCGGCTTACGAGGTCGGCAACACCTACGTGATTGCGGATACGTTCTCGTGGGTGAAAGGTCGCAACACCTGGAAATTCGGCGGAGGATTTTCCGCCTATCAACAAAATACCATCTACGCTTTTTTTACCGACAGCACTTTCTACTATGCCGGAATTGCTGCAGGTGGGTATGGCACCGGGAACAGCTTCGCCGACTTTCTGGTGGGAGCTCCCAACGGCTTGTTTGAGGGTCCAAACGCCAGGAACAACATTCGGAGCAAGGCAACCTACGGATTCGCGCAAGACGAATGGCGGGCCAAGCCCAACCTCACCTTCACTCTAGGAGTACGCTACGAGTACAGCCAACCCAAGTTTGACACCGAGGGCAGAACGTTTTCCATCGTCCCCGGGCGCCAGTCTACAAGATTTCCTTATGCGCCCCTGGGCTTGGTTTTTCCCGGGGACGCGGGCGCGCCGCGCGGGGCCAATTTTCCAGACACGACAAACTTTGCCCCCCGAATCGGGTTTGCGTGGAGTCCAACCAGCGGCAGCAAGACCAGCCTTCGCGGAGGCTTTGGTATTTTCTATGATGTGCTGAAGGGCGAAGACAACCTGCAATTTAACGGCGCACCGCCGTTCTACAGCGAAGTCTCCGTGGGCTACGCGTGCTTCGAGCCGGTTCTGTCGACGTGCCCCCCTGGCAACCCAATCCAACCGGCGCTGACCTCATCGGCTTCGCCTGTTTACAGTCAGCCGTGGGCCAGCTCCACCACCCCTATCGCCAACCCTTTTCCCTCCAAGCCACCCGACCCCAAGACCGCATTCAATACTGCAACCGGTGCGGAGTTTCTCCCCTTCGGAGGAGCATCGAGCGGGCTTTATTTCGTGTACCCGCATCTCCACACGCCTTATGTTTACCAGTACAATTTGAGCCTCCAGCATGAACTGGCAAGAGACCTGATCGCAGAGGCAAACTACGTCGGCAGCAGCTCGAAGGGGCTTACTTCGCTCGTAGACGCTAACCCTTTCAATCTCAGCACGCTGTCAACGAACCCGGCGCGAATTCTGAATGAGCAGCAGACAAACGCCGACCTTCTAGCCTACTGCAGCGCAAATGGAGGTCCGTCCAGCTGTCCTTTTGCGGGCGGTGAACTGGAGTTCGGCAATGTCAGCTTCGCCAGTTTCAATAGTCTCGAAGCTTCCTTGACCAAGCGGAACGCCGACAACCGCATTCTTGGCAACACGTACTTCACCTTGGCCTACACATACGGCCACAGCATCGATAATGCATCCGGATTCCGCAACCGGGATTCGCAGGTGCCCGCTTACGAGCCACGCGTGTTCCGCGCCGCCTCCAACTTCGACATCACGAACCGCATTACTTTCAGCGGGGGATGGGATTTGCCTTTTGACCGGGCCTGGTCGTCGGGGCCAAAGCGGCTGGTGAAGGGATGGAGCCTCTATCCCATCCTGACCTGGCGGACTGGGTTTCCGCTCGACATCTCTTCGAACCTTCCCTCCTTCGATAATTCGGACCCGGGACCCTCGGGAGCTGGGGACCCCTATCTGGCCAATGCTGTGTTCGCGCCGGGGTTCAACCGGATCAACATCCTGAACCCCAAGCACATTGGGAGTTGTCTCAATCCGAATACGGGTCTGACCAACACCGGAAACCTGTACTTCAACTGCAGCGCGTTTCAGGCCATCGCTGACGTTCCCGGGACGGGCTACGGCCTGCCGCGAGATTTCTTCCGTGGGCCCGGCCGCACCAACCTAGACTTGGCTCTGGCCAAAACCACCGCGATCACCGAACGAGTAAACGTTGAGTTGCGGCTGGAGGCTTTCAACGCGTTGAACCACACGCAATTCGCAAATCCGGACACAACCCTTACCAGTGCAACTTTCGGTCAAATTACCAGCACCACGCTTGGAACGGGAATCAACGCTCTGCAAACCCAACGCATCGTACAGATTGCCGGGCGGCTGACGTTCTAGCCTGAGCGGCTTCTAAATTGCTCCAACCGAAGGTGGAGGACGTGCGTGGCCGTCCTCCCCTTGTCTAAAGCTAAGCAAACTACTGTCGTGCTCTTCGGGGCGCGTCTTGAGCGGACCATCCTCAGCAGCTTCGGCAACTTCACTTTTTAAGCCCCCAACAACAAGAGAGGATATGGTTTTGTCTTTGTGGCGGAGATGTTCAAGCGAACAGCAGCCCCGCCGGCGGCCCCATCGCAATCGAAGTTTGACCTTGGGTCCACAAACCACGGCGGGTTGTGATGTTTACTCGCGCGGGGCCGCGGGTGGTGATCGGCGTGCTACTTTCCTGCATTGAGGGGCGTCAATTTTTCTGAGGCGCCTCTCACTTTTCGCCGTTTCTTGCGTCTAACTACCTGTAGTTTGTGGGACGTGGAAGGAAGATTGCATCCCACAAGCGGACACCGGCGTGCCATTTCAGAACACTCGGGCTGTATGGAACGATTCGACGGAGGCAGACGTACCTAGAGACATGCAATGCGGGTTGCAGAAATGGATCGCGCATTAGGGCAGTCGGAGGTTGTATGCGGGACGTGCAGAGTGCGGAAAATGGGACGAGTCCAACCCTCCTGAACAACAGTGATTTTCACGTTCAGCAAGTCATACGTACTGCGCATGAAGAACTGCGGCAACTTATGCGGCAGCGCGCTGAGATCATGAAGCGCATTGGGACTCTGAAACAAACTATCGCCGGGCTGGCCAATCTCTTCGGGGACGAAGTCTTAAATGATGACCTGCTGGCATTGGTTGGCCGCAAGACGGGAGGACGCCAGCCAGGTTTCACCAAGGCATGCCGGGTGGTGCTGATGGAAGCCACGGGGCCGCTGACGGTTCGCGAGGTTTGTGAGCGGATTCAACAACGGGTGCCGGCTGTGCTCCTGCGGCATAAGGATCCGCTGGCTTCGATCACCACGGTTTTGAACCGCCTGGTCGAGTACGGAGAGGCACAAAGCATGGTTCGTCAGAACGGTCGCCGGGCATGGCAGTGGATCGCAGATTCCGAACCGTTGACAATCCCAACCGAACCGGGCAGCGTCGAGATGTCTCAGGCGTAGAGTTTGCCTGCTTATTACCCGGAAGGCCTTTAGCCCGGTCCCCACGTCTCCAAGCAATCTCAGGCAGAAGTATTTCCCTTAACACCAGGAATCCCGCTCCATGAATATTTAGAGAAGATCTAGGTCTGAACCTCCAGAGGACCTCCGGAAGCAGCAGGTTTCGCGGGAAGTGTCGAGTCTAGAAGCGCCAGCGACATCATCAACAGAGTCTTCTCCGACGTGGGCAGGCTTGGTTCGCTTGTCGCCCCCCGCGCCCGACTTGACCTTCGCCTTTCGAAACTGGTAATGTGCTCGACTTTGAAATCGAAAGGACAGACAATATGTCACACTTTGTATCGCTGATTCGTTACACCCAGCAAGGAATTGCGAAGATCAAAGAGAGCCCTGCACGACTCGATGCCGCCAAAAAAGCCGCCGAAAAAGCAGGAGGAAAAATTCACGGTTGGTATTTGACGATGGGACAATATGACGCCGTGATAATTTCCGAGTTTCCGAACGATGAAGCTTGCGCTAAATTCTCCCTATCGGTGGGTGCATTGGGCAATGTGACCACGGAAACACTCAAAGCTTTCAGCGAAGCGGAATATCGCAAGATCGTCGGCGGACTTTCTTGAGGACCTAATTCATCTGGAGTCGTCGGGCGCGGCAGCGAAAGCGTCCGCGCCGCGTCGGTCGATGTGTCCTTCATTCAGGGTGCTGAAGAACCCGAGTGTATGCCGTGAAAGTCTTTCCGGAGCACTAGGTGATCAGGAAAACCTTGCATACGCTGAGCCTGGGAAGTCGCGCTAAGTTTTGTCTCTACCTGCGTCATGCGATGGCGTGCGGGGCCCGCCTTTTATTGGTAGCTCTCCGCATGGCGGGAATCGGTCTATGGTCAACCGTCGCCGTGGCCGAGACGCCGCGACAACTCCCGCCGTCCTTTGAGTTTTCTTCTGGCGGATCAAGCCTGTCGATCCCGGTGGAAGTAGTTGGGGATGGCCTGGTGCTTATGCAGGGAGAAGTTAATGGTCACGCGGGCTGGTTCATTCTTGACGACGCAACCCAGGGATTTACGGTAGACAACGAATATGCCAGACGCAGTTCGCTCGAAGAAACTGCCAGAGCCCTAGCGCGCGGAGGGGGACCTAGCGCGATCGATGCGGGCGTGGTACACGACGTGCGGATCAGTCTGCAAGGTTTGGACCTGACCCATCGCAACCTGGTGGTCATTGCATTGAAGGCTATCGAGCCTGCCATCGGGCATACGGTCGACGGTATTCTTGGTTCGCGCTTGTTCGATGATCTAACCGTGGTCGTGGACTACGACCGACCTTGTGTCTCTATTTACCGACCTGATCAGTACCGGCCTACGGGAAAGGAAACTCCATTCCCGGTTCGGATTGACCAGCACGGATTCCCATTCCTTGACGCTGCCATCGTTCTGCCCGGAATGCCGCCAGTCCGCGGCAACTTCCTCATCGACGGCGGCGCCAATACTTTCGCGGACGTTTACAAGGCGTTCAGTGCCGCCCATGGAATTCCGCCTCGTGGCATGAAGCTCCTCGATGCGCCTGGAACGAGCACTGGGGGACGAACCGAATCGCGAGATGGGCGAGCCGATCGGATTGATCTTGGCTCCTACTCGATCCGTCACCCGCCGGTCACATTTGCCGAGGACACCGAGGGCTTAATGGCGGCGACAGATTATGCAGGACTGATTGGCGCCGAGTTTCTCGAGAGGTTTACGGTCGTCTTCGACAATCCCAACAAACGCATCTTGCTGACGCCGAATCGGCGCTACCACGAAGCAGCGGCCTATGACGAGAGCGGCCTAAGAATTCGGGCGGACCCTCCTGATTTTCATCGCTTCGTCGTGACCAGGATTGTTCCCGAATCGGCCGCGGCGATGGCTGGCATCGTCCCGGGAGACGTCCTAACGTCGATTGCAGGTCGTCCGAGTCAAGATTTGACGCTGACCGAACTCCGCGAGTTGCTGCGCAGGCCGAACGCACGTTACACGTTAGGCGTCACACGCGGCGATCGGCAGCTTCGGTTGGACCTACGACTTCGTCGGCTCCTGTAGAGGAACCTTTCCTGAAGACGATCGCCAGCTCGGAGCCGAGCTCGCGATCGACGCCCAGACCGAAGACCACCCATTCTGCGGCAAACCAGCGCCTCCGGCAGATTCTGCCACCCGAGAGTATGGCGGAAGTTCGTAAGTTCCATAGCCCGGCGTGGGAGGGAAGTACAAAAAGTGCGGTTAGGAAACGCCTATCGGCCGCTGCTGTACCAAATGGACCCCGGGGTGCGAAAGTTCAACCCTTCACCCCAGACGGCCTGGGTGCGGCTATCGCTGTCGATGGCCATCTCGAAGTAATCACCGAAGGGGAAACTGAAGCCTTTGGCGCGAATATAGCGATAACCGGGCACGTAGCTTGACAGCCTGGCCTCAGCCGTCCAGGTGGCTCCGCCATTGGTCGAACTGCGGTAGTAAACATTCCAGAAGGGGCCGTTGCGGGTGTCCATCCAGGCAGCGCGTACGTCCCCTGCCGATCCTGCCACCAGGGCTGGAAAGGCGTGCTCAACCCCCGCAGGGGCAAGGGAAATGCCAGTCCGGGGAGACCAGGTTTCACCCGCGGTGGTCGAGGACGCGAACTGAATTCGTTCCGGCGCCAAGTCCCCTTTTCCCGCATTCCACAGCGCATACAGCGTGCCAGCGTCATCGGAGGCGATCGTAATCTGGGCACCCAGATACCCCCACTCGCACTGAAAATCCGAACAGTCGGGCGGTGCCCCCGAGCCATCCATCAAGGTTGTCGTCCAAGTCCTGCCGCCGTCCGACGACTTGCTGGCATAGAGATTCACCCGCCCCTTCATTCCATTGTGCCGAGTGTATCCCGCCCACGCGATATAGGCATTTTGACCGGGGTCGACGGTGGCGCCACCGGCTAGAGCCCGCACCAGTGGCAAAGGCGGGTTCACGTCGGCCGAGCTAAAGGTGATGCCTCCATCGTGCGATGTAGCGACCCGGATTCCGTGTGAGCGATTAAAGGCAAGATACACGTCACGACCGCGCACCGCGAGAATTGGCTTGTCTGCATCTTGGCTGCCGCGGTCGGCGATCACGATCGACCAGCTTTGCCCGAAATCTACGGATTTGGCCACCATGGCGTCGATGTTTTCGTCCTGCAGCCAGGCCGCGTACACGGTCCGGTGATCCTCGGGATCGACCACAATTTGCGCGTCAAACTGACCGGTCGTATGGGCAGCGATGGGGTGCGGCGGTTGCCAGGTGAACCCATTGTCATCGCTCACCACGAGGATCATGGAGGGCATCGAGCAGTTCTGGATGAAGGCCGCTTCCATCAACAAAGCCCCATTCAAACCACCTTGGATCGCCAGCTGCTCCTTCGCCGGGCAATCCGGCAGCAGGCCATATTGGGGATAGAGCACATACACGTGGCCGAAGCCGTCGGAGGCAATCGCCGGTTCCCATTGGTCCCCTACGGTGAATCCGAGGCGCAGGGGAGGAGAAAAGGCGTTGGCGGCCAGCGCGTTAGGCGCCAGCACAAGCGCGGTGAGGAGCGCCAAAATCGACTCGAGATGGCCTTTCCGCTGAGAAATGGTTGGCACACAACCTCGGCGGGTGGGGGGAACCCTTGTAGGGACTCTACCCTGTCGACCCAGGGCCCGTCAATTCCGAGCTGCCCCCGGATTCTGCTGCCATTCTCACCCTGATTCGGCGGGTCATCCTCCGGCCGCCGGGTTGACCAAGGCAAGCAATGGATGCCACTTTTCACCCTGTGCCCTCATCTCATACAATGACCAGCGCCGAGGGAGCGGTTCCTATGGCTAAAGCCATTTTTGCTGCCGGCTGTTTTTGGGGAGTGGAAGCAACCTTTCGTCGCTTACCCGGGGTAGTTTCGACGCGGGTCGGCTATACCGGGGGGAAGCTCCCGAATCCCACCTACAAGGATGTTTGTACGGATGGGACCGGCCACGCCGAAGCCGTCGAAGTGGAATATGATCCCACCCAGCTTTCCTACGAGAAGCTGCTCGACGTATTCTGGGAGAACCACGACCCCACCCAACTGAATCGCCAGGGTCCCGATTGGGGTACGCAATATCGTTCCGCCATTTTCTTCACCAGTCCAGAGCAGGAGGCCGCGGCCAAAGCTTCGAAGCAACGGCTCGAGGAGTCGGGCCGGTACAGAAAACCGATCGTTACCCAAATCGTTCCCGCCGCGAGCTTCTATCAAGCCGAGGACTACCACCAGCAGTATCTCGAGAAGCGCGGCCTCGCCAGTTGCCAGCTCAAGGCCTAGAACCGGCAATCACCTCTAGGCCGCGGTCACGAGAATCGGCTCGCCCTTGCCGATCACAAGCGTGTGTTCGTAGTGTGCGGAAGGTTGGCCGTCGGCGGTACACACGGTCCAGCCGTCTTGGGCCAGAACCGCTCGCCCCGACCCAGCCGCAATGATCGGCTCGACTGTGATGACCAGCCCTTCGGTGAGAATCTGACGGGCGGCGGGATCGGGATAATTCGGCACGCGCGGTTCTTCATGGATGGTGCGGCCAATGCCGTGTCCGCCGAGATCGCGAATCACGGAAAACCCGCTGCGCTCGACCTCGTGCTCCACCACGCGGCCAATCTCCGAGACGCGAAAACCGGCCCGCGCCACCAGCATCGCCTTGGCAAACGCGCGTTCCGCGCAAGCCACCAAACGTTGGCGTTCTTCGGACACCGCACCGACCGGAACCGTGATGGCCGCGTCCGCCATAAATCCATCTTTCTCGACGGTAACGTCCAGCTTCACCAGGTCGCCATCCGCGAGAACGCGTTGGCCCGGTACGCCGTGAACTGCCTCCTGGTTGAGACTGATGCAGCTGGTTCCGGGAAAACTGTAAACCAGGGCGGGCGCCGATTTTGCTCCATTCTGGCGCATGACCGCCGCCCCGATCTCATCCAGTTCTCGGGTGGTAATTCCGGGACGAACCTCGCGCTTCATGGCTTCGATCATGAGCCGTACGATGGTGCCGGCCGCACGCAGACCTTCGAGTTCGGCCGGTTCTTTGATGGACACGACTCTCTCCTGAGGCGATCGATACTCTTGCTAGCCTAACCCATCCTTGCCTGAGGCAGTCAAACCATCGCGCAATATTTCTGCTAGTCCTGGCTCTTTCGTACTTCGAATCCTATGCGGGAAGCAGCATGCCCTTTTCCAGATGCCGGATGACATGGGCGTAGGAAGCCGCGTGCGGGTCGTGGGTGACCATCACAATCGTCTTATGAAAATCCTGGTTCAAGCGTTTCAGAATCTCCAGAATCTCGGTGGCGGAGTGGCCGTCGAGATCGCCCGTAGGTTCATCGGCGAGTACTACGGTGGGATCGCTCACGATGGCACGAGCAATGGCCACCCGTTGTTCCTGGCCACCCGACAGCTGCTTGGGGAGGTGGTGGACGCGCTCCTCGAGCCCGACCAGTTTCAAGGCGGTCACGACATGATCACGGCGCTCGCGCGCGTTCAGCTTGGTGAGCAGCAAGGGTAACTCGACATTTTCAAACGCGGTCAGCACCGGGATGAGATTGAAGGTCTGGAAAACATACCCAATATGCCGATTGCGCCAGCGCGCGGACTGGCTATCGCTGAAGCGGAACACATTCTGGCCGAGCACCAGCAGTTCGCCGGAGCTTGGACGATCAATGGCGGCAATCATGTTCAGCAGCGTCGTCTTGCCCGAGCCCGAGGGTCCCATGAGGGCGAGAAACTCGGCGGCGGCGATCTCGAGGGAAACGTCGTCGAGCGCCTTCACTTGAAAGGCATCCCGCTGAAAAACCTTGCTCACATGACGAGCCTGAACCACCTTCGTCTCCGTCGTGGTGTTGAGCGCCATGGCAGTACTCATGGTTGTCCCTTGATTTTGATTTTGTCGCCGTCTTTCAAGCCTGGCGGAGCGGCGGTAATAACGTTCTCGCCTCCGGTCAACCCCTTGACCGTAAAACCGCTGCTGCGTTGTACCACGACATCGACTGGGCGTTCGAGCGCCCGGCCGTTGAAGGCAATCCAAACCACCTTCTTGCCGTTGTGATCGAAGACGGCGGAGGTTGGCACGAGCACGCCCGAGGCTTCGCTGCTCCGAGGCCTGGTGTTGTCCGCCAAGAACTTCACCGTGGCGTTCATCTCCGGCCGAAGGTAGGCATCCGGATTCAGGATCTGCACCTTGACCTGCACGGTTGCCTTTTGACGATTGGCCTCGGGCGAGATCTCGTGAATCTCGCCATCGTATTTGCGGTCGGGATAGGCGTCCAAGGTGACCACGCCCTTCTGCCTGGGGCCGAGCTTGGCGAAATCGTCCTGGGCGATGTCGAGTTCCACCTGAATGTCGTTGAGATCGGCGAGCGCCACCACCTCGCCTTGCGGACCGCCTTCGGCCTGGCTGGCAAACTGCGAGGTAACCAGCTCGCCCTTTTCGGCCGTGCGTTCGAGAATGGTGCCGCTGACCGGGGCGCGAATGACGGTTGCATCCAACCACGATTTCGTATAGGCCTCCTGGCCTTCGGCCTGCACCAGAGCCCCCCTGGCTCGCGCAATTTCTTCCGTGCGCGGACCGATCTTGGCCAGACGGTACGCCTTTTCCAAAGAATTTACCCGCTGCTGGTCCGCCTCGTACTTGGCGGTCGCGTCGTCGAAGACTTGCTTGGCCACCACGCCTTGCGACCACAGTTCGCGATCGCGATCGAGCGTCAGCTTGTCATTGGTGAGCGTGGCCCGCGCTTCATCGAGGTTATGTTGCGCTTGATCGATCTCTTCGGGACGGGACCCGTGTTCGAGTTCCTCGAGATAGGCGCGAGCGTTCTCCGCAGCCCCTTTGGCTTCCTCGTACTGCGCGCGGAATTCATCGTCCTCCAGGCGGACGAGAACCTGGCCTTGTTTGACTTTGTCGCCCTTCTCCACCCCGATCCAGGCCACCCGCCCGGTGACCTTGGAATTCACATTGATTTTGTGATGGGGCACGATGTAACCAGTGGCCGTCAGCACGACCCCGCTCGGGTCTCCGCTGTTCTCCGCTTGGGCGCGGGACACTTCGACCTCCGGGATGGGAGGGGCCAACAGCCGATAAGCAAGCACAGCCACACCGAGAATCGCCACCACCGCGATGCCGCTGAGGATGTAGCGGCGCGCCCAGGGTGCAGGCTCTCCTCCGGGGGCGGAGCGGTCAATGCGCAGTCCCTGTAAGTCGGCGTGTTTGGTGTCGAGCGGCATAGCTTCTTGGTCGCGGGGATGGCGAGCTGTACCCGGTCCCTTCGGTCCTCTAGTCCCGCAAGGAAGCCAAAATCTGGCGCTGGGCAGCGTGCCAGGCCGGGGCCATTCCTCCGCACACGCCCATGACCAGCGCAAACAAAACGGCCCAGCCGACGACGCTTGGCGTCATCCGCAAACTGAACACGGCTTCGCTGAACGTGACCGGATTGTTGGTTCCGGTGGTCATACCGTTGAACGGCAGCATGAGCACAATGCCGACCAGCGCGCCGAGGAGAGACAACAGCAGCGATTCGAGAACAAACGACGCCAAAATGCTGGGCCGAGAAAACCCAATCACTCGCAAGGTGGCGATCTCCCGCGAACGATAAGCCACGGCCGCGTACATCGTGTTCATGGCCGCGAAGCAAGAACCGATTGCCATGATCACGGCTACAATCACGCCAACGAACTTGATGGGGTCGCCGGAACTGGTCTGTTTCCCCCAATACTCGCTCTCGAGCATGCCGTTGAGCTTAAGCCTTTGATCGTCGTTCACACGATTCTTCAGCGCGTCGGCTGCCACCGGATCGGTGGCACGAAGCAGCACGGAGTTGTAGACGTCGCGATCGAAATCGGCGGCCAGCTGATTGATGTCCCCCCAGATCTCGGAATCGTGGGCCGTGCCGCCGGCGTCGAAAATACCGACCACGGTCCATGGTCCTTTGCCAATCCACATGGTGTCGCCCATATTGGCTTGGGCGAAGCGACGGTGGATCGACTGGCTGACCACGATCTCGTGCTGCCCCGGCGTAAACCATCGCCCGGCGACGAGTTTTGTCTCCGGCCGCATGGCGATTCCCGTGGCCGTGAGGAATCGCACCGTGACATTGGTTTCTCCCGTGCCGTCGTTTCTCGGAAGCACGACCACCAGCAGGTCTTCTCCCGAGGCCAGCGGCTGGCCCTGCGCATCGCGCGCGACCCCAGGCAGCTCCTTCATAATGGCGAGCGCATCGCGATCCACGCCGCCGGCTGCCAGTTCCGCGTTCGATCCCTTGCGCAACACCAAAACATTCAGCGGATTCCCGCTCAGGCGAAACGCGGCATTCAGACCGGCCAAAAGCGCCAAGATAAAGATCGCGGTTGTGACCGTCAGCGCAATCCCCAGCGCGGTCATGACCGTAGCGCTCTTGCGCAGCTTCAGGTTTCTGATGTTGTAGCGCAGAGGAATCGCCATCGTTTTCTCGGGTCACCCGATATGCCGCAATCCTTCGACGATGTTTCCTCGGGATGCGTTGAATGCGGGCAAAAACGAACTCACCAGGCCCACCGTAGCCGCCACCAGAACCGCAACCAGCATGGTGGCCGGGTTGATCCTGACTGCGGACAATAACAAGCCCATTTGCGGAGCGCCCGCCATCCCAACCACCAGCAAGGAACCCGCGATCGAACCGAGCAATCCGCCCAAGGCCGCCAGGCTGACCGCTTCCCCTATGAATAGCGCCAGCACGGTGGCGCGAGTGAAGCCCAAGGTTTTGAGCAGGGCTACTTCGCGCGTGCGTTCCCGGATGGACATGGCCATGGTATTGGCCGAGACCAGTAAGGTGGCAAAGACCACCGCCCCACAGATGCTGAGGATGAAACCCTTTACGTTGCCGAGCATAGCGATCCACTCGAGCTTGAAGGCCTTGTCACTCTCGGATTTCGTGGGACGCTCGGAATTGCGGAACAGGGCATCGATTGCGCTGGCCACTCGTGGCACGCTCTCGGGGGAATCCGCCAGCACGACGAATAGCCCGACGAGGCCCTTAAGCCTAGGGTAACCCTCATCGATGTAGGTGTTATTGAAATACAGGGTTTCGGTGGGAGTGGGGGCGGTGAAAATACCCCGAATCGTAAGCTCCAGGTCGAGGGGGTAAATCGTGCCCTTAAGGTTCAGCCGGTCGCCAATCCTCCACCCATGCTTCTTGGCCAACTCCGCATCGACGACACACCCGGCCCGGTCTCGCTGCCAGGCCTCCAATTGCTCGGGTGGAATATGGAAGTCCCTTTGTACGTCGAAGATCTCCTTGGGATCGGTGGCGAATTGGGCGAAGAAGTTCTCCGGCTTGTCGTCCTTGTATTGCCCTCCAAACCAGCTCTGATTGACGACATTTTCCACCCCCGGAACCGATCGGATCCTTTCGCGGTAGGCGATCGGCAAAAACTCGCCAAGGGAGACCCGGTGCCGCACGATCAAGCGCTGGGCAGACTCGCTGCTTCCGTCACTCCTATAAAACGCTTGCCAGACCGTCATCATGACCGTCAATAGCAACAAGGAAAAAGTGATACTGAGAAGGGTCAAAATGCTGCGCCGCTTGTTCCGAAAGGCATTCCTGCGAACAAACCGAGCCAGGGTCATGACCGAACTCCAGGAGAAATCCGACCTCGACAGGATCCGGAAATACCCTTAAGGATATCCGATGCCGCGAAACTGCGGCAACCGATCTTCCCCCTCCCCCCGCCACCCGTTCCGATCCCCGACCCTTCTCTCGCCGACGGTTTTCTTCGAGGAATAACGACGAGGAGAGAGAAAAGTTACTGGCGGGGGCGACCGAGCCCGGCCAGGCAGGCCAACCCCCGGCACACCAACGAACCTCGGCCGACCCGACTGGTACTTTCGTAACTCCCATCTTGTGCGAAGGGGGTCTATCCTACTTGCGCCGCCCCCTCGAGGATCTCGCCAGCCACTTGTCCATAGCCGTTCTCCGCCTCTGCGAGGTTGGGCGCAATGTCAAAAAAAGTCGGACGTTTCGAGATTCTCAGCGAAATCCAGCATGGGGATGCAGGTTCGGTGTACAAGGCCTCTGATCCGGACGGGGGAAGAATCGTGGCCTTGAAGACGATTCGACTCGAAGTGTTCGGCGAGCAAGGCGAGGCGCTCGCAGCGAGCATTCTCGAGGAGACCCAAGCCAGCCAAGCACTCAACAGCCACAACATCACCCACCTGTATGGCGCCGAGAACCTTGACGGCACGCTCTGCGTGGTCATGGAATACGTGCAGGGCAACAGCGTCGCCACGATGCTGGCACGCAAAGAAGGGTTCTCCATCTGGGATCTTCAGGATATTGCGCGGCAGAGCTGTCAGGCCCTCGACCACGCTTCGTCGCGCCAAGTCTTTCATTATGCCCTCGAACCGGCAAAAGTCATGGTGCAGTGGGATGGGACGGTAAAGGTCCTGGCCTACGGCATTTCAAGAACCGGGCTGTTTACGGCCGCCCAGGCAAAAGGCAAGCCCCCTCAAATCCTGCACTACATGTCCCCCGAGCAGGTGGGCGGAGATCCGCTCGACGCACGCTCGAACCTCTTCAGTTTGGGAACGATCCTCTATGAGATGATCACCGACCGCAAGGCTTTCGAGGGTCAGGATGCGGACCAGGTGCGGCAAGCCATCTTCGAATCGCAGCCGATCCCAGTCTGCGAGATCAATCCTACGGTGCACGCGGCGCTTGAGGCGGTAATCACCAAGGCGCTGGCCAAGGATCCTCAGCAACGCTATCAGTCCGGGCAGGAGCTGGTGGCGGATTTGGAGCGATGCAAGAGCGGTGCAGGGTCGGCGGCGCGGAAACAAGCCGGGTCCCACCCGGCGAAAACGGCGCAAACTTCAGCCGCCGGGCAGCTGTCTCGGGCCGCTGCCGCAGCCCACGCCGGGTTGAGCGCTTCTTTCCCGGCAGCGAATGCCACCTCTTCCGCCGGTGCCGCCGCCGTTCAAGCCCACGAAGAACTTGCGACCATGACGGTTCCCGACGCTCCCTCGGCGATGACGGCGGAGGTTGAAGATCCGCCGGCGGTGGAGGCTCCCAAATTTACCATCGATCCGCTGATGGAAGTGAACCCGCAGCAGCCCAAGCCCAGTGGCCACAGCTTTTCCGAGGTGAACGAGCTGCCGCCTCTGAAGGAAGTGTATGCCGAGCCGGAGCCTCCTCCTCCACCCCCGCCGGTGCCTGCCGCTGCAGTACGAGCGGCAGTGTTCAATCAGGCCGAGGCCGCCAAAGCCAAGACGCCGCCGCCGCGCCCCTTGGCGAAGCAGGCCGTCGATGAAATCAAGCGGACGCCGCCCCAACTCTTCGTGTACGCCCTGGCCGCTGCGGCAGCGGTGATTCTCGCGGTGGTCATCGGCATTGCCTATCGCATCCACGCCGGCGAGTCCGATGACGACGGCCTGCCGGTTCAATCGGCGGCGCCAGAGGCGACAGCGCCCGAAGCCGGGCCCACGCAAGCGGCGATACCGGCACCGGCAACGCCTGCTCCGGCCCGTGTTCCGCATCAGGCGATACCCGAACCCCCGGCCGAAAGAGTGTCGGCCGTGTCGGTAAGGCCGAAATACAACAGCAGGAAAAACAAGGCGAAATCACCCAAAGCGCCCCCCGCCGCCGCACCGGCGATCGTGGCTGGACAATTGAATGTCGATTCCAATCCCGCGGGCGCGCAGGTCAGCCTCGATGGCCAAAATGCGGGCGTGACCCCGTTTAGCCTGGCGAATCTGACGCCCGGGCACCACTCCATCACCCTGAGCAAGCCCGGATTTGCCGCCGAGACGCGAGCCGTCGACGTAACCTCAGGAAGTAGGTCCGTGCTCAGCATCCAATTGGCGCCGACCACGGCCACGGTTGCGGCCGACAGCGATCCCTCCGGTGCCGCCATCTGGCTCGACGGCAAGGACAGTGGGCGAGTCACTCCGGCCCACATTTCCCTGGATAAGCCTGGCGCTCACAGTTTCGTTTTCAAGAAGCAGGGCTATCTCGACGAGACGACCAGCGCCAATGTGCAGATGGGACAAACCTATGAGATGGCGCCGAAGCTGCGCGCTTTGGGCACGACCAACGAAATCATCATGGGCGGCCGGCTCAAGAAGGTTTTCGGCGGCTCGGAGACGGCGGGCATGGGAACGGTCAGCGTGCGGACCCAACCGAAAGGGGCCCAAATCGCGGTCAACAGCCGTCTCCTCGACAAAATGTCACCCGTCGAGTTTTACCTCAACCCCGGCACCTATGTGATCGATATCACCCTGTCCGGCTTCAAGAGCGTGCAACGCGTGATCACCGTCGACAAGAATGGCAAAGTCGCGGTTGAAGAGAACCTGGACCGGGAGTAGCGCCCTTTGGCAAGGCCTGCCGGCTACTGTCCTGATCCTGGGTTGAACGAAAAGCAGCAAAACAGCGAACTCCCCCGCACAATCGGCAGGGTTAGAACCATGGCCAAAATCGCGAATACAGTCATGGCATGGGACTTATTGGTTTCGCCTCCTAGCTTCGTCCGGCGACGGAGCGGTCGCCGCCAAAGTGATCGAAAGCGTCTCGACGCTGCCGAGCTCGGAAATCGTGCGTGGTTCTTTGCACAATCGGTGCCCAGGCGATTGCATCGGGAAATAAGCCTATTGCGGTGGGGCGGGATGCGGTTTCTTTAGCTCACTGGCAACGCGGCTGGCAATTTGATCCATAAGCTCAGAGACCAGGGTCTCCTCCTGTTGTGGTTCCTGCGCAGTAACCACACCCGATGTCCAAGGGTGCGGATCTCCAGCCTCGGTTATCCGGTATTCAATCGTTGCGCTACGGTAGTCGGGAGGATACGCCTGAGCATCGCCCAGCCGAACGCCTGCCCCGACGGCACCCGCTGGGGGCACGCTGATTTCGCCTGGTCGTTGTACGCGAGTCAAGTTGGTATAGAGCACGAACCGGCAGTCATTCTGGCGTACCGCGGGATCAGGTCCTTTCGTCGATTCCAGTGCTACCGCATCAATGCTTGCTGCCTTTCCCTTCTTTACGTCTTTACTCTTGTTGATTCGCTGAAAAGCTTTGATCAGCTCCTCCCGCTGCCATGCCGGGCTGACGTTGTCGAGTGAACTGTTCTCCAGGGTGGCAACGCACAATCGAATCTGTTCGGGTCCCTTCTGTGCGTTCGAAACGGATATGAAGACCAGCAAGAGCAGGAGAGGTGAAAATCGAAACATTGGCTCACCTCCAGGGAGAGGCCAGAAAGTATAGAGCAGAGTATACCTCCAGCCGTTCAATGGCGTAAATCACGACTCGAAATTCAGGGCCAAAGTCTCCTGCCACGCAACCTTAGCCCACTACCCCTTTGCCTCTTTGCCCTCTTTGCCGCCCAACCTACTCGAAGAACGCCGCCAGTGATAGACTTTGAGGTTTTCTTTGGGGGGGAAAGCCTGATGACGATCGAGCTCGTGGGGGTGGTGGGCGCAGGGACGATGGGCAACGGAATCGCGCATGTTTTGGCGGTTCACGGCTGGAGGGTGTTGTTATGCGACGTGGAGCGGAGCTGGCTGGACCGTGCCCTGGAAACCATTGCCAAGAACCTCGGTCGGGAAGTTGCCAAGAATAAGATCACGGCTGCGGACAGGTCGGCGGCTTTGCAAAGGATCCAGCCAACCTTGGCTCGGTCCGAACTCGCCGGTTGCGATTTTGTGGTGGAGGCGGCGACTGAAAAATTTGAGGTCAAGTCCCAGATCTTTCGCGAACTCGATAGCCTCTGCCGCCCGGAAGTCATTCTGGCTTCGAACACCTCTTCGATTTCCATCACCCGGCTGGCGGCTCTCACCAAACGACCCGCGCAAGTCATCGGGATGCATTTCTTCAATCCCGTTCCGGTGATGAAGCTGGTGGAGGTGATTCGCGGGCTGGCCACCGCGGATGAAACTTTCCAAACCGTACGCGACTTGGCGCTCAAGCTGGAGAAAACGCCGGTCGAGGTGAACGATGCCCCGGGGTTTGTCTCAAATCGCGTGCTGATGCCTCTGCTCAATGAAGCCATGTACGCGGTGATGGAAGGGGTGGCCACGGCGGAAGCCGTCGATCAAGTGTTTACCCTGGGCATGGCGCATCCCATGGGGCCGCTGGCCTTGGCGGATTTCATCGGCCTCGATGTCTGTCTGGACATCATGCGCGTGCTGCACGAGGGCTTGGGCGATCCCAAATACCGCCCTTGTCCGCTGCTCGGCAAGATGGTCGATGCAGGCTGGCTGGGGAGAAAGAGCGGCAGAGGGTTCTATCAGTACGGGGGCGCATAGGCCATGCCGACCTCTGTCTCCTGCTGCGCGCGGGGATCAAGGTGGGAAAGCACACTCGGATCCCCATGAGCCAACTGCAAGCGACATTCGAAGGCCCCGGTTTCGAGCAGGTCTGGGCAGAACAAGCCGGATGAAGAGAATCGATGCAACCGCAGAAAGCAGTCGAACCTGACCTTGGGATTCATGTCCTCGGAGCGGTTCTCGGGATATGCGCCGGGGTTTTGGAGGTTACCATGGGCGACCTGCTTTTGACCGCGTTGTTCGTGCTGGTGTCGACCCTGCTGCTCGGCGCGCTTCGCCCCGAGAGACCCTGGCGATGGATCGTGGCGGTGGGGGTGTTTGTCCCCTTGGTGCAGCTGCTCGCCTATCTCTTCCTGGGACAAAAACCTTACGCCGCGCAGGTCTACGAATCTTGTCTGGGGTTTCTGACGGGAATTGCCGGGGCCTATGGCGGATCGGTAGTGCGTCGAGGGATGGAGGAACTCTTGCGGAAGTGAATCGGACCCGGCCGTCGGCGGCGAGGCGGCGATGAATCGCAGGGGAATCGGTAGAGTACTGCATCTAAAAAGTACTCCTTTTCCACCCAGACTGCGAGTATGCTTGCGGCCATGGCAGTTTCGGTTTCGGTGCTGGCCAGCGGCAGCCGTGGAAACACGGCGATCGTGGAGAGTTCCTCGACTCGCATCCTCGTGGATGCGGGCATTTCCTGTCGCGAGACGTTCAAACGGGTGCGGGCTCTCGGAGGTGACCCACATTCGCTCTCGGCCATCGTCATCACCCACGAGCACGCTGACCACGTGTATGGCCTCGGGGCCTTGGCCCGAAGCCTGAAGGTCCCGATATTCATGACCGGCGCCACCCACCAGGCCTGGGTACGCAGCGTTCGTGACGCCACCGGGGAGCCGCCGGAGGTTCCAAAAATCGAGGTTTTCTTCCCGGGACGCGGGTTTCGCATCGGCGACATCGAGGTCCGACCCTTCACCATCCCGCATGACGCCGCCGATCCCGTAGGGTTTGCCTTGCGCGCCGAAGGGGTAAAGATCGGCTTCGTCACTGACCTGGGGTACGTGCCGGCCAGCGTGTGTGACCATCTGCGAGGCTCGGACGTGTTGATCTTGGAGTCGAACCATGACCTGGAAATGCTGCGGGGCGGTCCCTATCCCTGGTCGGTCAAACAGCGGGTCATGAGCCGCGTCGGACACCTGTCGAATGACAAACTCGCGGAATTCTTCGCCCGGGACTATGATGGGAGGGCAGCCTTTATTGTATTGGCGCACCTCTCGGAGCAGAACAATCATCCCGAGATTGCGCGGAGCGCGGCGGAAATGGCCCTGGGCCACCGTCGCTCGCTGCTCGAGAATCGCGTCTTACTGGCGAAACAATCGGAAGCACTCGAACCTCTCCGGCTGTGAGTCGCATCGAATCTTTATGAGTGAGTGTACGGATCCCGTTATCGGGAAGATTTTGGCGGGCTGGCGGTATGACATCTCTGGCCTTGCGCCCGAGATGCGGGGAGACTACGCAGATCACTTTTCCGCCTGCGAGCGTTGCCGGGCCCGGCAGAGGCTGCATCGCACCATCGATATCTCCCTCATCGTGCTCGCGTCGGTCTCGGCGGCCATCTTTCTGCTGGCCTTCGGGGTGATCCGCCACTTTGGTCTGCGGCACGCCTTCTGGCTGGAAATTGCTGCCCTCGTGGGCTTTGCCTTGTCTGCCCTCATCTGGCTGGTGGTTGCCGTCGCCACCCCGGCGCCAACCGTCATGGTCGATGCTGCCAAGATTGGGGCGCGTCACGTGCATGATCGCTTGCCTGCCGAGATTCGCGAGCGCTTACCCGAGGAGTTTCGCCTGAAAATCACCGGATCGTAGACCGCCCGCTAGCCAGGCGTGTCCGCGCGCAGGAGCTCGCTTCCCGGCGCTATGCTTTCGCCAGAATGGAGTCGCTTTGCTTGACGGGGGATGGCTTCTGCTGCCTTCGTTCGAGGGCCGAGCGCAGAGAACTCACTGGTGATCCCGCGGGATGGTCTGCTTCCACACCTTCTGTTTCACTAACTCATCGTCCTTCCACAACTCGCGCGTGTACTGGTAATAAAAGCTCTCGGCATCGGTCGTGACCGACAGATGTCCTTTCCAAGTAAGCACCCGGCCCTTGAGCTCGAGCACGGTCTCAGCGTCGCCTTGAACCGAACTGATCTCGGGATGATCGTCTTCGGCAACGTAGGTCAGACTCTCGTAATCGGTTTCCTTGCCCCAGGGATATTCTTCTTCCGATTTTCCGCGCCAATCGACAGTCGTCTTATGGTTGACCTCATCGCGCGTGCTCATCCACGTCCCAGGCCACGGATAACCCCGAGTTTGAATGTCCGGACGACTCTCGACCGGTTCCGGCGGGTCAAATCGAGGGGCGGGTTTGCCGTTGACAGGAACCACGGGAAGCACCAGCCGAGATCCGTTCGCCCCACCCAGCTCTAAAGAGGTAGTCATCGAATACGGAGTCGGTAGCATCATCGGCCACAGGGCGTTTGAGACCGCCACCCGGATGCGATGCCCCCGGGGGAACACCCACGAGGTCAGGTGCATGTCGATGGCGATCGAATACGTCTTGTTGGGTTCGAGATCATGGGGGTCAGCGATCGAGTCGCGTTGCGCCCCGTTGATCCCAGCGCCCGTAATTTGGGTGACGGTTCCGTCGGGAGCCAGGTCGGAAAGGCGGCCAAACCAGTCCGCCAGCCGAGCCGTGGCGGCAGCGCGGAGCAGGAGGCGTGGCCTCCCGAGAATGGCCACATCGGTTTCAAGAGGCGCTGAATCGTAGACCAGGCTGAATGCGTCCACCGGGCGCACATCACTCAGCAATTCTCCCCACCAGAAGCCTGCCTCGACCCCGATCGAGGGGACATATTTGAGCTGATGGATGGCAGGCGTGCCGGCTGCTTCGGCCAACGCATGATTGCTCTCGAAGAACCAGGTCGCGCTCTTTGCCTCCGGGGGAGGCCAGGCATTCTCGACGCGCCAGTCCCCGGGTACAGCGTCAAGGTTTGGGTCCGGGGGATGCCAGTGCTGCATGTAGATTACCAGTCGCGGATCTTGAAGCACGCCGGTGTCCCTGCCCTTGAGCCAATAATCCCACCAGCGGATCGCCTCCCCACGCCATTCGATGCGGGGACCGAAATCGGCATCGTTCGGGAAGGAATGATTCCACGGCCCGATGATCGCCTTGAGGGGAGCTTTCGTCTGTTCGAGCATGTCGGGGATGCTGTCGCGATAGCCATCTTGCAAGCCGCCAATGAGAAAGCAGGGAATGCGAATTTCACTCAACGGCCGAACTGGACTTCTCCAGAACGGGCCGTCGTGTTGGTGTTCGAGGTAAAGAAGCGACCAAGGTGGCGCGCTGAAACGCGGACCCAACACCTTCTCGTCCAGGGTATAGTCGGGGGCCCCGGTCATGCCCGGCGCCATGTCCATATTCAGTTCGAACTCATCGATGTGCGCCATGCCATCGATGTAATGAACATCATCATGAAATAATTCCGCGGTGGCAGCCATGGCAAGAATCGCCTTCAGCTGGGGCGGATGGCGCATGGCCATTTGCAGGGAATTGAATCCGCTCCAAGAGATGCCCATCATGCCCACGTTGCCGTTCGACCACGCTTGCTGGGCAAGCCAGCGAATAATCTCAAAAGCATCGTCCTGTTCTTGCGCGGAATACTCTCGGTCCGTGGGGGCGCCCTCACTGGTGCCAAAGCCGCGGATGTCGACGCGGGCACAGACGTAGCCCCGGCGGGCAAAATAGGTATAAATCCCATAATCCCGCGCGGCCGAAGCGTCGTCTTTCCGGTAGGGATGATATTCCAGGATGGCGGGAAACCGTTCTCCCGGCTTTTGCCCATCGGGGAGGTAGAGCGTAACCGACAAACGCACCCCGTCTTTCATTGGGATCCAGGTGTTTTCCATGTGAACGCCGTAGGCAGCCGGCGACGGGGGTTCGGCGGCCAGGGCGGGGACCGCGAGCAGGAAGAGCAGGGCACTTCGTAGGAGGATGTTCGTGCCTTTCTGCCCTTCGCGGGGCCTCATGCGGCTCTCGACGATCTCCCTGGCTTTTCGCATGCGCTCCTACCCATCCGCTTCCTGAGGGCCAAAGTATATGATGGCGCCGGCAATTCGTCGACGGCGGCCTTCGAGTCGCCGAGGAAGCGGAGGAGCAGCTGAGCTGGCGGGAATGCGCTGTATGTTACAACATAATGTCTTAGAGGGGAGAACACGAGTATGGGGATAGGCTACGCAGCGCCCCGCAAGATGGTTGCTCATAATATGGTCACCACGCAATTTGAGCTCGACGGATTTCGCGTGGTTCGCATGCTCGGAGTGGTACGCGGCATTGTGGTTCGATCGCGGTCCATCTTTGGCACCATCGGGGCAAGCCTGCAAACTCTGATTGGGGGAAACATCACCTTGCTCACCAATCTATGCGAGAAAACCCGGGCTGAAGCCTTCGACCGGATGCTCGAGCACGCCGCGGAATTGGGTGGAAACGCGGTGTTGGGTGCGCGTTACGATGCGACCGAAATCATGCCCGGGGTGACCGAAGTCCTGGCTTATGGGACGGCGGTTTACGTGGAGCCGATACGATGAGCGGGAGAGGGATTTGCCCTTTCGCGGGGATCCACCGCGACCTAAGCCCTGCTCCCGACCGTCCAATCCGCCCTGGAAAATGCGCCAGCCATCCGATCGCCCTGTCCAGATGAGGCCATTCCATCCTCGCCACGCGCGACCGTCCCACTCCGTCGAGCGTCGCTCGCCAGCGTCTCGCCGCGTAGAGGGTAAGGGCGGCGAGGGAGAATCAAATTTGTAAACGCAATTGCTTGTGGTTCGCGGAACCGCTGGCCACAATTTCTGGGGCTTTCGCTTCTAGGCCAACCCAGCCCCCATCAACCTAGAAATTCCTTGTTGACAAGCAAGAATTTAGGCGTAGGATGTGGTCGAAAGTGGTAGGAAGTGGTGAAAGCAGGGCAACGGTGGGCGGACTTGCTAAAGCGAGAGGCGGCAGTGGGATTTGCGGCTGACTCCCCTAAATACAGCCCGAATGAACCGGAAATGGACCGCCCGTGCACGGCTCTTGCCTCCCTCATGGTCGGAGTAGCGGTTGCTTTCAAGCCCCTAAAGGGCACAACCCATGTTTCGCGGCAATCACCCAACCCGTGTCGACGAGAAGGGACGGTTGAAGGTCCCCGCGGAATTCAAGCGGGTGATCGACGAAAAGTACGGCACCCAATTTTACATCACCAGCTTGGATGGAAAGGTTGCTCAGCTGTATCCCTTCGAGGAATGGGAGCGCATCGAGCAGAAGCTGGCCGGGCTGTCGACCTTCAATCCCACCAAGAAGAAGTTCTTGGATCGGGTGAACTACTGGGGACAAATGGTCGAGATGGATGGCCAAGGGCGGCTGCTGATGCCGCAACTGCTGCGCGACGCGGCACGGATCAAAGGCGAAGTCGCGGTCACCGGCCACCTGACGTACTTGGTGGTTCAAAATCTGGACGATTACCGGCAGGAGATTGAGCAGCAGCCGTTTACGCCCGAGGATGAGAAGACGCTCGACGAGCTGGGCATCTAGTGGGCGAAGGTTTGATAGACACCCCTCAGGGGGGTGGACGTGGTGGCGAACACGTCCCGGTTCTTTTAAAAGAAGCGATCGACTTTTTAGCCGTACGGCGCGGCGGGACCTATATCGACGCTACGGTAGGCCTTGGCGGGCACAGTTACGAAATCGCAAGACGCCTAGGCGCACCGGGTCATTTGATTGGGTTCGATAAAGATCCCGCAGCGCTTGAAATCGCACGGCAGCGGCTGGAGCCCGGACAAGCGAAATTCGGGCCTGCCGCCTCGGGCAGCTTGCTCCGCGCACAGGAAAAAGATTGGCCGCAGGTTACGCTGTTCCACGCCTCCTTCGCCGAGATCGAAGGGCGGTTGGGAGGAGCGATGGCCGATGGCCTTCTGGCGGATCTTGGAGCGAGCAGCCTGCAATTTGACAATCCCGTGCGAGGCTTCAGCGTTCAGGCGGAAGGACCGCTCGACATGCGGATGAACCCGCAGGCCGAGCTGACCGCCGAACAAGTGGTAAACCACTTCGACGAGCGCAGGCTTGCCGATGTGATTTACGAATTCGGTGAGGAAAGGAGGTCGCGGAGAATCGCCAGAGCCATTGTCCGGTCGCGGCCGGTACGTACAACCGCACAGCTTGCGGCTGTGATATCAGCCGCGGCTCGGCCAATGAAAAGGCACCCCATCCCGGGTCAACACCGGGGAGGGCGCCCGGCGCGAATTCATCCGGCGACCCGCACCTTTCAGGCTCTCCGAATTTTCGTGAACCACGAACTGGACGATCTGCGGGCGCTGCTCCGTCGCACCCCGCAGGTGCTCGTGCCCGGCGGACGGGTGGTGATCATCAGCTTTCATTCTCTTGAGGATCGGATAGTAAAGGACGCCTTCCGCGAGGGAGTCGGGCAGGGTCACTACCGGGTACTGACGAGAAGGCCCGTCACGCCCGGCCCAGACGAGATCGATCGTAACCCGCGGTCACGCAGCGCAAAATTGCGCGCCGCGGAACGAACGTGAGGTCGTGCGCGCCGAGCCAAG
The DNA here is from genome assembly GCA_035622175.1 of Terriglobales bacterium. Taxonomy (GTDB): domain Bacteria; phylum Acidobacteriota; class Terriglobia; order Terriglobales; family Acidobacteriaceae; genus JAFAGX01. The sequence goes on from DASPVV010000261.1 coordinate 72,426, forward strand.
GGGGTTGGCAATTCCCGCGCGGTTTCGACATGACCGAGAACCGAAGCCATAAGTTTCCGGAGCAGTATCGCCTTCCACTCCAAAGGGCGAAAACAGCAAACCACCTTCTCTCGATACTGCTCCGGAGAGTTCTGAAGGTAGGTAGAAACGAGGACATCATGTATACCGGTACCCTGATTGAAGACCTGATTCGAGCCGTGGAACGGGCGGAAAAGTGCACCCAGAAACGGCTCTCTCCGGAAGAGAAACTGGCGCACTTCTACCGCATCGCGCAGTTCGAACTGGCGCAATTTGAATCCAGTCTGGCTGGAGTTCCCTAATGGCAGCCGCGGCCGCAGTATTCGAAGGCACCTTACGCAACGGGCGGAAGCCATGCTGGAACGGCACACCCGAGGTATATTTTGCCAAACCCATCGACAATTCGCGCCTGGTCAAGCTCGAAGATCCCAAGCGCAGCCACGAGATGCAACAGTTTGGCGTGGCCCTGGCTTGCCTTTTTCTGCTGGTGATGACCTACACCTGGCAGCACTTCAAGGCCGTGGAGTACGGATATAAGGTGGAATCGCTGAAGGCCCAGCGCGACGGTCTGATTGAGGAGAACCGGGTGTTGCGGCTGGACACGGCATCCCTGCGCGCACCCGAGCGGATCGACCGGATCGCGCGCGAATACGGGATGCAACCGCCCCAGGCTGGCCAGGTGATGCGCATGGACTCCTTCCTGCCCGACGCGAGCACCCCCGAGATGGCGAGCGCGGCTACTGTATCCGTGATCTCAGCGCCGTGAAACCGGTGCGTGCCCACGGATAAAACTGGATCCGACAAGCAGGGAAAAGAGCGATCGGCGGCAGCCCCTGCCCGTCGGCAGTTCCGATTGCTGGCGGCTTTCGGAGGGCCGCCCTGTCGAGCGAAGGGCGCGACGTGGCTTTTCAGTCATCCCGCAATACCATCGAGACCCGCCTTTACGTCCTGGGTGCCATTCTCCTGCTGTGGTGTGCGGTCATCTGCCTGCGCCTGGTGTATCTGCAAATCCTCCGCTACGGGAGCTTTGAGCAGCGGGCTCAGCACCAGCAGCAGCGCACGGTGGAGCTCTCGGCTCGACGCGGCCTGATCTATGATCGCGCCGGCCGCGAGCTGGCCATGTCGATCGCGGTGGATTCTGCCTTCGCCGTGCCCAGTGAAATTCCCGACCTCCCCAGCGCCATCTCGCTCCTGGCGCGCATCACCAAAACGGATGCGCATGAGCTTCTTGCCCGATGCAAGGCAGCCCGCACCTTTTGCTGGGTGGCGCGCAAAGCCGACGGGGAAACTGTCCAGCGCATCCGCTCGCTCAACCTGCGGGGAATCTACTTCCAGAAGGAATCCAAGCGTTTCTATCCCAAAGGCGAACTGGCAGCGCAGGTGATCGGCTACGTCGGAACCGACGATGAAGGCTTGAGCGGAATCGAGCGCGAATATGACGAAAGCTTGGCCGGCCGGGCGGGGGAGATGCTGATCTCGGTGGATGCCCGCCGAAAATGGTTTTCGAGCGTCGAAAAACAGCCCGAGCCTGGGCAAAATGTCGTCCTCACCCTCGATCAGCAAATTCAATACATCGCCGAGCACGAGCTCGATGCCGCGATGGAAACCACCCACGCCATCAGCGGCACGGTCATCGTGGAGAATCCGCATACGGGTGAGATTCTGGCGCTGGCAAATCGGCCCACCTTCAACCCCAATCAGACCCGCGAAATCACCCCGGAAAAACTGAAGAACCATGCCGTAAGTGATGTGTATGAGCCGGGCTCGACCTTCAAACTGGTTACCATCTCCGCGGCGCTCGACGAAAACCTGACTCGCCCGGAGGAGAAGTTCGACTGCCAGATGGGATCGATCGTGGTTTTTGGTCGGCGCATTCACGACTGGAAGCCCTACGGCGTCTTGTCGGTGTCCGACATTCTCGCGCGCTCGAGCGATGTCGGCGCCATCAAGATTGCCCTGCGCTTGGGGGATGAGCGCATGGACAAATACATTCGCGCCTTCGGATTCGGACGCCAGACCGGGATCGAGCTTCCGGGCGAAACCCGGGGTCTGGCGAAGCCCCTCAACCGCTGGTCGAAGGTGTCGATCGGTGCCATTGCCATGGGGCAGGAGATTGGCATCTCGCCGCTGCAACTGGCCGCCATGGTTGCAAGCATTGCCAACGACGGTGTCCTGGTCGGCTCGCGAATCGTGGCCTCGACAACCACGCCGCAGAGCACCCCGCAAACCATCACCTTTCACCCGGTTGAGGAACGGCGAGCGATTAGCACCACCACCGCCGGCCTGATGCGACAGATGATGCAGGGCGTGGTCCTTCTTCCCTACGGCACGGGGAAAAATGCAATTCTCGAGGGCTACAGCTCCGCGGGCAAGACGGGCACGGCCCAGAAGGTCGACCCCCTAACCCATACCTATTCGCGCAGCAAATATATCGCCTCGTTTGCGGGGTTTGCACCCGTCAACAACCCAGCGGTCGTTTGTGTGGTGATTTTGGATTCGCCGCTCGGCGGCCACCATGGGGGCCAAGTCGGGGGGCCGGTGTTTCACCGGATTGTGCAACAAGTGCTCGAGTACTTGCACGCGCCTCACGACGTCGAACTCCCGCCCCGCCATGCGGTCCGTCTGGTCGCCGGGCAGAGCAAGGAGAAAGAAGACGATCTTCGGGAAGGCTCCCCGGATCGGCTGAGTGACATGGTGGAGATGGCCGACACCCCCAGCCCCGGTCCCCCGCCTGGCAACCGCGTTTCCGACCCCACCGAGAAGGTTGCGTTGCTGGCGCCTGGGCCGGTCGCGAAGCAGGAAAATCCCTTGCCCGGGCCGCAACCGGCTAGCGGATTCTCCCCGCCTCCGGCCCCGCCCCAGCCTCTTTCGCCGAGGGCCACGGTCATGGTGGATCTCGAGCAAGGCGGAATCCTGGTGCCTTCTTTTGCGGGAAAGAGCGTGCGCGCCGCGATCGAGATTGCCGAGGAAAATGGCTTAGATTTGGATATCATCGGCAGCGGGTTGGGCGAGGACCAGTCGCCCGCCGCCGGGGCTCACGTTGCCATGGGGTCGAAGGTAACCGTGTGGTTTGGGCGGTGAGGCTGAACCCGTGCCTAGGAAGTTTGTTCCGCAGGACCAGAGAGCGGTGATCCTCAGCCCAGATGGTCATTTTGGCCTGCCCTATAATCGATGCTAATGACGTTCGAGCAGCTTCTCGATGGAGCGGAGATTCTGGCGCAGCGCGGGAATCCGAGCGTTCGCGGCCTCGACTACGATTCCCGGAGGATTCAGCCGGGAGACGTCTTTGTTGCCATGCGCGGGGAGGCCCAGGACGGCAATCGATTCATCGACCAAGCCATCGCCGCCGGAGCCGTCGCCATTGTTACCGATTCTGGCCAGGAGAGGCCGCGCGCAGAAGTGGCTTGGGCGCAGGCGGCTCACGGGCGTCGGGTGCTGGCCCGGCTGAGCGCCAACTTTTACCGGCGGCCGGCGGAACGGCTGGCGATGACCGGGATCACCGGCACCAACGGCAAGACGACCACCGCGTTCCTGGTGGAATCCATGCTCAGAGCCGCGGGCCGCAAAGCCGCGCTCATCGGAACCATTGAGTATCACGTGGCCGGTGAAATCCTGCCTGCGCCCCACACCACCCCGGAAGCGCTTGAACTCCATCGCATGCTGAACCAGGCCCTGGGCCATGGCGCCACCGAAGGAGTGATGGAAGTATCCTCGCATGCGCTGGCGCAACAACGAGTGTATGGCATTCCTTTTGATGTCGCCGTCTTCACCAATCTGACCCCCGATCACCTCGACTACCATCACACCATGGAGGAGTATTTCGCCTCCAAGCGAATCTTATTTGAAGGGTGCGGGACGGACGGCCCCCGGGTGGCGGTGGTGAATATCGATGGCGAATATGGGGGGAGACTGGTCAAGGTAAGCAAACAGCACGGGGCCGAGGTTCTTACCTATGGACTTAGAAAAGCAGATCTGCACGCGGAGAAGGTTGAGATCGGCCAACGTGGATCGCGCTTTGATCTGGTCACGCCCGAAGCCGTCATTCCTCTGTTCTCTCCCCTTCTCGGCCAAGTCAATGTCTATAACATTCTCGCCGCGGCCGGTGCGGGGTACGCCCGCGGTTTGTCCGCGGAACGGATTGCCTGCGGGGTTGACACCCTGACTCGCGTGCCCGGGCGTTTCGAGCAGGTCGATCGTGGCCAGCCCTTCACCCTCGTGGTCGACTACGCCCATACCCCGGATGCTTTGCGGAACCTCACTTCGCTCGCGCGGAAGTTCGTCGAACAAGCCGACCACCGCGGCCGGGTGATCACCGTGTTTGGCTGTGGAGGAAACCGCGATCGGGGCAAGCGGCCGCTGATGGGAGAAGCCGCCGGCGAGTCGAGTGACTTTGTCGTCCTGACCTCGGATAACCCGCGGCAAGAGGATCCCCGCGTCATTATTAATGATGCTCTGGTGGGTTTGCAGCGCTCGGATGCGAAGTACAAGGTAGAGCCCGACCGAAAAGCGGCGATTGCTCTGGCGATCGGGGAGGCCAGGCCCGGGGACATAGTATTGCTGGCGGGTAAGGGGCACGAGAGATTCCAGATCGTTGGCAGAGAGGCCATTCCGTTCGACGACGTGGAAGTGGCGCGAGAGCTTTTGAGGCGTGCCGGATTCTGCCCCCAACCTGCTGGCGCTAACGCCGCGCGGAACCTATGAAGCTACTGCTCGGCCGAGTCGCTGAGTTCGTTTCTGCCAGCGGAGATTTTGATCGCCAGGCGACCGCGCTGGGTTATTCCCTCGACTCCCGCACCCTTCAGCCCGGCGAGCTCTTCTTCGCCGTCCGGGGCGAACGCTTCGACGGTCATGATTTCGTCCTCCCCGCTCTAGAAAAAGGGGCCGTGGCGGCCATTGTGGGTCGCGACCGGCTCGGTGATTTCTCGAAGAAGCCGGGCTTGATGGCGGTGGACGACCCTCTCGTCGCCCTGCAGGCTTTAGGATCGGCGGTCCGCCGGCTCTGGGCGAAGCCGCTGGTGGGGGTCACGGGATCGACGGGTAAGACCACCACCAAGGAAGCGATTGCCCATGTGCTTTCGGCCCGCTTGCGAGTGCTGAAATCGGAAGGCAATTTCAACAACCATTTCGGCCTGCCGCTGACGCTGTTGAAGCTCGAGAGGGAGCACGACATCGCGGTGATCGAAATGGGGATGTCGCATGCCGGAGAAATCGCGCTGCTGGCCAGAATTGCCCAGCCGGACATCGGCGTGGTGACCAATGTGGCCCCGGTGCACCTGGAGTTTTTCAGCTCGGTTGCGCAAATCGCGCGTGCCAAATACGAGCTGGTCGAGTCTTTGCCGGCTGGCGGGACCGCGATCCTCAATGCAGACGATGAATACGTTTCTCAGTTCGGGCGTGATTTTCATGGCAAGGTGGTTCTGTACGGACACCAGCCCGAGGCGCAGGTGCGGGCGGAGAATGTGGAGGCCCAGGGAAACTTCGGATCGAAGTTCGATCTGGTCGTCGATGGTTGTCGTCGCCGGGCGACTCTGCCTTTGCTTGGGGCGCACAATGTTTATAACGCGCTGGCGGCGGTTGCGGTGGCGCTCGAATGCGGCTTCACTCTCCCCGAGGCGGCGGGCGAGCTTGCCCGGCTCGCTCCCGCCGACAAGCGCGGACAGGTCGTCCAACTGAACAACATCACCATCATCAATGATTGTTACAATTCGAATCCGAAAGCTCTCAACGCCATGGTGGACGCTTTGGCGGCGATGCCGGCGGCGCGTCGGATTGTAGTGGCCGGGGAAATGCTCGAACTCGGGTCGCGCGGGGAAGCCCTGCATCGCGAAGCGGGCGAGTATATGGCGGGGAAAAGGATCGACCGGCTGCTGGGGGTGCGCGGCCTGGCCCAAGTCATGGTCGAAGCGGCACGTCGGGCAGGGATGCGAGCGGAGTTCGTTGCCTCGCCCGAGGCAGCGGGCGCATGGTTGGCCAGCGAGACTCATCCCGGAGATTTGGTGCTGGTGAAGGGGTCCCGAGGTGTAAAGCTCGAAAAAGCGCTCGAGCAGTGGTTCCAAGAGCGCGTGCCCTAGGGGTGGCTTTGGGTCGCCGCTCTGGTAGATTGGTTCCTCGCCACACCCGGCTGCCTGGGGTCTGGGGGACGACACCTTACGGGTCGGGAAGCTCGAGAAGACCCGGCACCGGTCTCAGCCCGTCGCGATGCTTGCGTTGCCATCGGATGGCGAGCGACAGAGCGCGAACGACGCACGGTCGAAGCAGGGAGGCGGATTGCTCTATTGGTTGTTGTATTTGAAGCTGTTTCACTACTTCCCGCCATTCCGTATTTTTCGTTATCTGACCTTTCGCACCGCCTTTGCCAGCCTGACCGCTCTTTTCACCGGACTGATTGTGGGCCCGTTGGTCATCAACCGGCTGCGGGAGTTTCAGATCA
>DASPVV010000262.1:0-38588 GCA_035622175.1 Terriglobales bacterium
GAAACCCAAGTTCGGCACTCTCAAGGGACAAGTCATCGAAGTCGATTCCGATTGGTGGAAGCCGATGAGCGACAGAGAAGCCGAGGATTTCATCGAAGGTCGTTATTGATGCGTGTACTGCTCGATACAGTAACCTTCGTCTGGTGCATCGGTGCGCCGCAACGTGTCTCGCGTAAGGCAATCGCAGCAATAGAATCCGGCGGCCCGATTGAGCTCAGTGCTATTTCTGTTTCCGAGATAGCCATTAAGCACTCAAAAGGAAAGTTGAACTTCTCCAAACCGAATGTGCTCGCTGGGTTGGACGATTTGAATGCACGAGTTCTGGCTTACACCAGGGATCATGCCTACGAGCTTTTCGGTTTGTCACATCACCACCCAGATCCTTTTGACCGCCAAATCATCGCTCAAGCCTTGGCCGAGGATGTACCCGTCGTCACTTGTGATGAACAGTTCCGGCTGTATAAAGGACTCAGGGTCATTTGGTGAAGTCTTTAGAGTCCCTGCGATGTTTGATCACCTGGCGCCATTGATCGCTCCTGCGAACCCATGCCGAAAATCCTTCCTTCTGACGGCTTTTTTGAACGCGACGCTCCACCTTCTTTCAGTCTCAAGCACTCAGCCCGGCGTCGCGTCCAAAAAAGCACTAGCGTCAACCGTCAGGAACAGATCAGACGCAACGAGCAAGTGAAACTGCTTCCAACGAAGGAGTAATTAGCGGGCAGTTTGGCCCTCTTCTGCCAAATGTGATCACAGGTGCCCACCACTCTTCCCTAAACGCTTGATGGAAGGTTTGCTCGTCGTTGGGCCGGGGCAGCCCTGGATTGTTCAATCCAGCGCTGCTGATCGACTCCTTTGACGAGGAGCCACACGGCCAGAGTCGACTCCCCAACGGCGCCGGGAATCAGGTTCCAGGGATGGAGAGCACTGCCGAGCGGCGGCCACAGGAGAGTCAGGTACCCTGGCCCTGCAATCACCATCAGCACCCCAACAAATCGAGGCATGAAGGAAGACCGGACGATCAGGGTTCCAACGAGAATGCACCAGAACGCCATCGAAACCAGGTTGCTCATCCGAAAGGGCGCAAGATGAAAGCGGTTGAGAACTCCCATCGCGCTTCCCGCTACGCCGAAGAGCGCGGCGACGAAAGAGAGGCTCCGGCTCACCGGCTTGAACAGGAGATAGAGCAGTACCACGACGATGACGAAGACGGCCAAGGCGACGAGGCCGGTGTGGAACGCCAGGCGGGTTTTGGGCCTATAGAAGCCGTAGATTGAGATTACTACGATGGCGACATAGAGCGCCCCGGCGATCCTCGCCATTTGCCGTGCCGGGGTCCTCACAATCTGATTGCCTGCAATTACGGAAGGCATTCTGGCCCTCCTTTCGCACACGCGGCTGCGACGGACACCTGAACTTATTCCGCACCAGCTCAGTATCCAATCTATGCCTAGATGTCAGATGTTCACATTATCCAGTCCGCCAATGCTGTGATTCGGGGCACACTGACCAGTGCGCACCAAGTGAGAGTGACTCAGATGACAATGCGCCTCGTGATTGAAGCGGGCCAGTTCGTGGATGGTCGGCTAGCGTTTACCAATCACCGTGAAATTCGGTCGGTAAACCCTACGCCGTTAATAGCGGGTAATCGTCGACCAGACGATCGTCAGGCGGTAGCAGCGAATCTCAGCATTCTGAACGATGAGTTTAGCCCCGACACGAGGCAGCATGGGTTGACACCGGCATCTTCCGGGTAGCCCCGTAATCCGCTCAGAAAGGAAGCCTCTTAGATCATTTGCCGGTCCGAGGAAGGCCAACGCTAATCTTCATTTCTTGGGTGGACGATTCAACATTACAAAACACGGCGCATCCGATCGCGCCACCACGACATCAGGCCAACCGTCACCATCCAGATCGCCTGTCGCCATTCCATAGATCGCCCCCTTCCCGTCACCGAATGGCATTGGCTGGTACTTCTTTCCAGTCCCATCGTTGAAATAGACTACGCCTGGAGCTTTGACATAGCCGACAACTATTTCAGGTCGTCCATCCCGATTCAGATCCGCGGCAAGCATGGAGTAGGGTTCCGCAACAGGTTTGTCGAATTGCGTGCCCTCTCCGAAGTGGCCTTTGCCGTCATTGAAGTAGACAAAGCAGCCTAGATTCTCGTGGCAGGCGGCAATGTCGAGATGTCCGTCGCCGTCAAAGTCAGCGACTGCCACGGCGCGGGTTGATGTTTTCGGCGGTCCCCACGGCTCTTTGCGAACAAAGTTTCCCTTGCCATCGTTGAAGTAGACTAGGCCCTGGCATCTATCTCGGCAGGCGTACACCACATCATTCGCGCCATCGCCATCAATATCCGCGATGGCTACAGTTGCCGCACTTGGCGAGTTCGGCAGTGGACGGCAATCGAAATTTAGCTTGCCATCATTCATGCAAACATAGCTCGTCATGCCGCGGTTCGCCACTACGATATCCGGATAGCCGTCCCCGTTCAGGTCGCCAACTGCAGCGTTTCTCGTTGACCACTTTGGGTCTCCATAAGTACCGCCCACACGGAAATTACCTTTCCCATCGTTAAGCAGGATCAACTTCGGTTCCGGCTCATCATTGCTCAGAACCATATCGAGATGTCCGCTCTTCGTCATATCGGCCAAGGAGGCCGAGTAGGTCTTAGTGGCCTTACTTGGCAGACTCGGCCCCGGCGTGAAGTTTCCTTTACCGTCGCCATAGAAAATCCGGCTTGGCACTGACCAATGACGCCCCTTGGCCAGGACAATATCGAGATAACCGTCACCGTTGAGGTCGCCGATACTGGCATTGGCGGAAGGTTCCGAAACCGTTTCCAATGGAACAATTTCGAAAGAACGCAGGCCGCCAGATCTGAACGATTCGCCTTCCGGGTGACTCGTCACATTGGCCGGCGCTCCGGTATGAAAAATCGCCCATGCGGCGACTAACGCTGTCAGGGCAAATACAGAGGTACTTTTCATGTGCATTCTGAATAAGATATCTCACTATTTCTGGAGAAGGTCACTTCGTTGATGGTCGGCCATCCTGAACCTAACAAGTGACAGCCCCGATTACTTGCGCCCAGTCCGGCAAGGCTTTACCGATCGTCGCGAAATCCCGCACAGAGTTTGGTAAACCCTTCGCCGTTAACGAGGACTAATCCAGCCAGTCGCTACTCAGCACAGACTTCCTCGAAGTCGACTTATGTCCGCATCGTTTTTCATCGTTCAACGTGCCGCTAGCCCATCATCCGCGGGGAATCAGTAAACCCTGGTCGACTAAGCAGACTTCTGAGTATTTCTGTCAAGCGGTTTTTGATTACTGCCTCGTACTCCTTGACTGGGGATACCCCCTCCACACTCCGAGCACCAGGAGCTTGTAGCTTGCTGCGCGAAGAGCATCATTTTCGAGAAGGACCTACCGCTGCTTGCCGTAGTCTACAATCCACTCCGGCGGCTCTGGCTCGAGAGTGCCGTTCACTTTTACTCCTCGTTCTACGGCCCAGCGATATCCCCATATCCAGCCATACTGAGTGATGAACGTATCTGGGATGCTGTACGCGGCGTCCGACTGAGCGGTGGCCAGAGAAACGAACTTGTAGTTCTTTCGCACAAACAGCTCAAGCAAACTGTTAATCACATCTGCATTCAGACGATTGTCGTGCAACAGCATGACCTGGGGCGGTTCATAACCCAGTACTTGCTTATTTAGCGAGGCGTAGTAATCGATTTCTGAACTGGTGTAGGCGAGGTATTCGTGGCGGAGCTTCTTAGCAGTTTTCTCATCCAGAATACGGACGTAAGCATCGTTGAATAGGTAGTCGGAGTTGTCAATAGTACAAGTGGCTAGCTTGTAGCCATGCTGTGCCAGGAACACTGCAATCTCATCGTGCTTTGCCTTGGTGTCGCCCGTGTGGTTCATCGGGAATCGAAAAAATTCGAGCCTCTTGCCCGCCTGCTTCATTAGAAGCGCGACGGTAGGTTCTCCGCGAAGAATCTCATCTTCGATTTGAGGAACCGACAGCTCATTGATATCTGAGTGTGAGTAGGTGTGGTTTCCTAAGTCGAGGCCCTCCGCAATCCACTGACTCAGAATTTGTGCCCCTGCGTTCGGCCCTAGACCTTGCACGCGTCCCTCATTTACGAATCCGGTTACAGGAACCCGATGCTTCTTGAACGCGCCCAATAATTTTCGGTTGACTTCACGAGCACTGTTGATATCGGCCGGTGTCAATGCGGTATGGGTATGGCTAACGTAAGGAAGATCGTCAACAGTGATCGAGACGGTTCGCTGCTGGGCAGATGTTCGCGGAGACAACACGAGCAGGGTGAGTACAAAACGCCGGACAAGCCACATGTGGTTAGCCTTCGAATCGTGAGTACACTGCATCAACAGCGAGAAAAGTGCTACTCAGAAGTCATCCCGAGCGTCCCCAGCCATGTCTCCACCAACTGGGGCCATCCCGTGATCGGGAACATCGTACGCCGCAGTCCAAATGCATGCCCGCCCTGAGCATACACATGCATCTCCACCGGAACCCCAGCGTTCTTCAGCGCAATGTAGTAAGCCAGTGAGTCGTTCACATTGTCCACGTGGTCATCCTCCGCCTGCAGCAAGAACGTAGGCGGAGTTTGATGGGTGACAGGAATATCAGGATTCAACTTCAAAGTTTTATCGGCGGTCGCCGGATAATGAATCACAAACTTTTTGGTGCCTTGCCTTGCATCCCATTCCGCCGCGGAAATCGACAGATGGCCCGGATAAATAGCCACTGCAAAATCGGGGCGGCAGCTCTCTTTATCGGCGGCATCGACGGCCGGATACAAACGTTTGGCAAAATGCGTGCTCGCCGCTGCCACAAGATGACCGCCTGACGAAAACCCGAGCACACCAATCTTGTGCGAATCAATATGCCACTCCGCCGCGTGAAAGCGCACCAGCCCCACCGTCCTCTGGGCATCTTCCAACGCCATCGGTGATTCCGGATAAGGCCCTGATTTGGGATACGGCGCGGGCTTCGGATACCCCGGCTCACCCGGCACGCGGTACTTCAACAGTACACACGTAATCGCTTTTGAGGTCAGCCAGTCGCACACCTCTGTGCCTTCGAGATCGATAGCCAGATCCAGGTAGCCCCCGCCCGGAAATACGACGACGGCAGCGCCGGTATTCTTTCCGTTTGGCGAATAGACCGTCATCGTAGGCCGCGACACGCTACTCACGCCCACTGCTGGCCTGCCGGCAACCAGGAACTCCTTCCCCGTTGTCTTGGCGACCTCTGGCCCTCCGACAGGTTGCGAATCAGGCGCTGCCCCCGGCCATATCGGTACTTGCGAATGTCCCGGCGATGGCTGCCAGGCACCCTCCTGCGCAGTCGGACCGCCAGACGCAAACACAACACAAAGAGCAAACATCAAAGGCTTCGTCACAATCCCAGAGTTTATATCGGCAACTGCGCGAAGCCGCTATACCGAATCTGAATAGGTACCGAGATCCCGACCTCACGGACAGCGTCGGCAAGGCTCCAGCTATCCGACACAGACTGGTATCCGATTGGAGGATTTTGAGTGTAGTCGTGATACAACGACAGTTTTATCTTCAGAAAACAATGCTTAGTTGCTTCCGAGGTCCTAGAATGAAGCGATGGAAACAATCGGAATCGAAGGCCATTGGCTAACCGGAGCGCGACGCTCTCATTCGCCAAACCAAGATTCTCGCCCAATTCCTGCCGCAGAGATTGATCTTCTCGTTATCCATGCCATCAGCTTGCCTCCCGGGAATTTTGGGGGACCATACATTGAGCAATTCTTCTGCAATCAGCTGAACCCGTGCGCGCATCCTTCCTTCCGGAATATCTCTCATCTGCGCTGTTCGGCGCACCTTGTGATATATCGCTCGGGTGAAACGGTCCAATTTGTATCTTTCGACAAGAGGGCTTGGCATGCAGGTGAATCTCAATATCTAGGTCGAACCGGTTGTAACGATTTTTCCCTCGGTATAGAACTTGAGGGCGCGGATGACATTCCGTATAGTGACGCGCAGTATCTGAACCTTGCCGAAATCACGGGAACTTTGTTCAGACACTATCCTCGCGTGTGCCCTGGTAGAATCGTGGCGCACAGTGATGTCTCTCCCGGAAGAAAGACAGACCCGGGACCTTCGTTTGATTGGAGTATGTATCGCTCGCTTTTACGGAGGTACCGCTAGTTTGGCGAAATCAAGGTCTGCCTCACGGTGACGAACCAATCAGACAGCATGGCGTGCACGACAAGTCTTTCCGGATCGATCAATCCAGAAGTAATCTGAGCTTCGGTCCGGGATTGGTACCCGTGAGTCGGCATTGGGAGCAGACAGTAACGCTGCCGGCGACGTCGGTCGCCAGTCTACATTGGCGTCGTTTTGTTGCTGTTGGTTGCGCAGGCGGCGGAGAGCACGGCGGACGGCGCGCACCCCCCGCAGAAATCGCGGGCGGGGGGTACCCGCGCTACGTAGACACTAGCTTGTTTTACTTACGTGTCTTGAGTTCTGCAGCCGGGGTTGTGTAGAGTCTCGATATATTTCTTTGCATGACAAAATACGCCGGCATTTTCCGGGTAGTGCGTAATCCATGGGTAGGACGCCTAGCGCAACCTTTTGCTGTAGAGGATTTCCGGATCACCTGGATCAAGATCCTGGACTATTCCACTGAGAGCATAGGCCCTCGCGGTCAACAAGGCTTGCATGCCCAGGTTGGACAGATTTGCTGAGGTGAAAATCCGATTAGTCTTGCAGCGTCGCTCGAATTCATCAAAAAGGCACGTTGCTATATGCCGCCGGCGATGAGCTCTATCAACATAAATCAACAACACAAAGCCACGACCAAAAAACTCGTGGTTCATTACGCCGAATCCGAGCGGAGTTGCACCATCGAGCGCGACAAGGCATTCCCCTCGACAGATGGCGCCCTCGATGGTGGCTCGACGGGATTGATCAAGTCGAGCCTCGGCGTCCATCCACGAGATGTGCTCGAGATCCGTGCGAACCGCAGGACGAATTGTCACAAGACCCATAGAGATTTCGTATGGCGCTTCCGGTTCAGTTTATGCCCAGCGAAGTAAAGCGGGAAACGCCTCCTAAGTCGTCGGCCCTCCGGAACCTGCCCAGGCTGATGGTACCGGATTACACGCGCCTAGTCGGCTAGCGTCTATTAACCGCCTGGGGTGGCAACCGGAACTTCTGGTTCGGGCGACGGGCTGCCCCCGGAACTCAAGAAGGAAGTTATGAACCATTCCAGGGGTCAACGACTTCAATGCCACAGTCTGTGAAGTCTGCGATATTACGCGTCGCCACCTTGGCTCCTCGCATTTGGGCAATGGCTGCGATCTGCGCATCCGCTTGGCTGATTGGTCTACCAAGTGCATAACGGTGAGCCGCGATCTTGGCGAAAAAACGAGCCGCGTCGCTCTCGAATTTGAAGACTCGGCCTGCCAAATCTTCGGCGAACATCGCTTCTGCCGCTTCCAACAAACCCTCACGACGTTTGCCTTGGGGGAGTAACTCAATTCCATAGAACATTGCTGCTTCGGTGATCGAGGTTGTAAAGAGTTCTGTTGCGGGTTCTTTTAGAACCCATGCTATAACCCGGGACGATGGCTTCGGCCTCATGAGCTAGCGGGACATATTTCCTTGCGTGGAGTACAATCCATTCCCATGCCCGACATCGATATCAAATCCTTCCGGGCTGGATTTTACGGTCAAGTTTTCGAGCCGGAGGACGTCGGTTATAACGAGGCTCGCCAGATCTGGAACGCAAGCATCAGCAAACATCCTAAGATTATCGCTCGCTGCTCGGGCGTTGCTGATGTGATCGCCGCAGTCAACTTTGCACGTGCGAACCATCTACTCACGGCGATTCGGGGTGGAGGCCACAATGTAGGCGGCCGTGCGCTCTGCGACGACGGCTTGGTCATTGATTTGTCGCGAATGAAGTCCGTTTTCGTGGACGATGCAACCCGAACAGTTCGAGTGCAGGGCGGAGCGACTCTTGGTGACATCGATAGAGAAACACACGTTTTCGGACTTGTAGTCCCGTGCGGCGTAGTGCCCAAGACTGGTATTGGTGGCCTGACCCTCGGAGGTGGTGTTGGGTGGTTGGTTCGTAAATATGGGATGTCCATCGACAACTTATTGTCTTCGCAGGTAGTGACTGCCGATGGCAGAATTGTGACCGCCAGCGCTTCTCAAAATGATGACCTCTTCTGGGCGCTGCGCGGCGGAGGCGGGAATTTCGGCGTTGTTACCTATTTCGAGTTCCAGGCGCATGCGGTTACAACGGTCTTAGGCGGCCTTCTGCTTTACCCTCGTGAAAAGGCTGTTGACGTGATCCGGCATTTCCGTGATTATATGGCGTCGGCTCCGGACGAACTGACGGCATATGCCGCTCTTCTTCACGGCCCGGACAGTTCTCCATTGGTTGCTGTCATCCCTTGCTATTGCGGCAATATTGCAGATGGGGAACGCATCCTGCAACCCCTAAGAAAGTTCGGCAGCCCGATCCTTGATGGCATCCAAGCCATGCCGTTTCCGGCGATGCAGTCGCTGCTTGGCCCGTCGTTCCCGGATGGCAATCACAATTATTGGAAGTCCACGCTGCAACGGGAATTGCCAGACGACGCGATCTCGGCCATTGTCGAGCATGCGAACCGGCTACATTCTCCACTTTCCTTTGTCGTTCTCGAATACTATGGCGGCGCCGCAGGCAGGATCTCGAATGAAGCCACCGCATTTCCGCACCGGCAGCTGCCATGGGATATCTTGTTTATTGCTCAATGGACCGATCCGGCGAAGACGGGCATGCATCGCGACTGGGCGCGATCCGGAGAGGAAATACTGCGACCTTTCTCCGCAAACGCACATTTGCTGTCTGCGCTCGACATCGAAACAGAGGACGTCATCAAGACTGCATTTGGTTCGAACTTGCCACGGTTAGCCGCGATCAAGAAGAAGTACGACCCCTCAAATTTCTTCCGCGTGAATCACAATATCAAAGTCGGAAATCATGCAGCAGCGTGAAGGTCTCAACTTCTCTTCTGTCTCCTAACTGTCTAAGCAGAATTGCGAGTGTTGGTGAGTCACCGACTACTCCAAAGCCATCGCTGGTAGGCGAAAAACCGCGTTAGCGCAAGCTTGCACTGTTTCTTCGCCCAATTTGCGCAGGCGTTGGACGGATTACTCGACCCTTGTCGGCAAGGGTTTACCGTTCTCTTTGTCCACACTACGCCGTTTCTGGACAACGAGAAGTCACAATCGTTTCAAACGGCTGAGTGCTTTCGAGGACTGCTTGACTCATTCGAATCTGATCGGACAACATCACGCTCAGTTCATGCCTGCTGAACCGCTGACAGGTTTACTCCTCCCGTATCCTTCGTTACTTGATCGCAATGACACAAGTTCATTAAGGCCTGGTGCAGCTGCATACACTGGCTCCAGACTCCTACGAAGCAATTCCCGGTCGAGCTATTGGTGCGTTACGGCCAGAAAAGAGTTGACCTTCACGATGGGCGAATCGGTTCCGTTCGTTCCCAGTGGTATCGCTTGTGCAGCAAACTGAGAAATTACACCTTTCCTGAAAAGGAGGCAGTGGGTTGAACCGCCGAATTGGAAATAGCCGAGCTGGTCTCCTTTTCTTACCCTACTCTGCTGTTCAACGGTGGCGATGCAGGAAGAGACCTCGGCCATTCCTATAGCAATCAGGCACATCAAGCCGATAGGCTGATCCGCCTCTATAAAGACCAGGGCCCGGGCAGCCGTATGTGCGATGTACCCCTGCGAGTTACATGGTCCTGCTGGGTCAAAACCTTCGGACGGCGCCTCAGAGAAATACGTACCCTCCACATGATGTATTTTCTTGATCGTGCCGGAGACCGGACTGTGCCAACGATGGTAGTTGTCGGCGCTAAGAAATGCCTGGTACACCGTGCCGCCGACAAATTCATCAACAAACTGCCCATCGAGCATGTGCCTTAAAGAATAAGGCTGGGACTTGATCCAGAAGGCGTCACATTCTTTCACGTTTGTGCTGATGGCAAAAGGAGCGGATTCACACGCGCTGACGATTACTTTATTGTTATCAGGCTCAGCCACCGGCCGAGCTCCAGGCTTGAGTTGCCGGATGAAGAAGTCGTTCCAGGACTTGAAGCCAAAGTAGGGAGCTTTCGGATCGTGGATGAAGTCTTCCATGTGCAGCGCCTTGAGAGCTGCCGGTGATAGCCATCCATTTTCTGAAGTGTTCAAAACATAACGGGAATCCGGCGAGTCCAGATACTCGGTCCATACCTTCAGCACCTTCTTCAACATGGCATTCACCCTCGGAGACAAGAATGCCGCCAGTCCCGCCTGAGTGATCATCGGAAAGTCCAGAATGGCATTGATCGGGCATCCCACCATAGCCGTTGTATTGAATTCAGGAGCTGAGGTCAAAACCTGGTTGATGATCACAAGCATCTGGTGATAGTCCTGGATCTTGATATCGCCACTGTCAGGAGGCGGAGAAAATGGCGGCTGCTGTTCGAACATTTGCGTGAAGTACATGTACATCTCGGGCTCATGTTCGATCATGCAGCGAAATTCTTCGACCACCGGATGAAAAGGAGCTTTCTTCTTCTTGGTTGCCTCAATAGTCTTTTTCAGCCACTCGTTGAGGGGTGTCGGATCGGAAGGCAACCAGCGTCCCAGACGAGCCGTGTGCCTCAAGTGCCTAGAGTGATGTTTCGAGTGATTCATACCGTCCTTTCGGTTGAGCACCACCGCCATGGTGAGTCGAGCTAGGGGAAGGAAGGCAGGAGTGCAATGGAAACGCAGGCTTCGCCTTCGCGGCGCTTTCAGCATGCTGCATCAGGTTTTCATGTAGCGGCGTGAGGAGTATACATCGGCGGCCCGCCATCCGCGGAGGCGTGAGCCTCTCTGTGTTGCCAGTATTGGGAAGTCGGCTTCGAAGACTGGAAGCTCGTTTGGGATTACTTCCGGTTTGCCGGCAAAGCACCCGGAATCGTCACATCCGCGCCCAATGTGCTGCACAGATTATGATTACGCGCAGGATGGCGCGCACCTCTCGCCCAAAACTTGGTCCCTATGAAATCCAAGCTCCGCCAGGTGCTGGCGGCAGGGGCGAAGTGTGCCGTCACGCGCAACCGACGGACTGTCAAAGTATTGTTGCCAGGCGTGTCTGAAGGCAAACGGCAGGGTCGGTGAGCGTTCCGGGTGAACTTCCACAGGTTGGGCCAGAGCAGCGCGCAGGCCATAACTTTGCCGTCGGGGGTCCAGGACATATCGTTGGATTGACCCGTACGAGCGTCAGACACGCGCTGCGACGACAAACTCCTCGATCCGTTCCGCGGCAGCACGGGCGCCGCCAAACTGGCGCATGGACTCAGCCACGCGCCTGGCAGATTTACGGTAGGAGGGCTCGCTCAGAACGCGGCTCACTTTCTTGCCGAATTCAGCGACGTCAATGCGCTTCTCGCCGTCTGCTCCGCCTAGGGGAATCACAAATTCACCTGCGCCGAGCGCTGCCAGCCTGCGCGCATTGCTCTCTCGCTCGGTAATGGTGGGAATGATGACAGCCGGCGTTCCCGCCATCAATCCCGTCATTACCGAACTGTGGCCGCCATGATGCACCATAAGATCGCACCGCTCAGCCATCAGCAGCCCGGGCAAGTAAGCGGCATGGTGGAAATTCGGGGGCATCATTCCAAACTCCGCCGGCAGGTCCTGATACCCTGTCGTGAGCACAACCTGAATGGGCGCCTTGGACAGAGCTTCCATGGCGGCACGGATCACGACAATGGAATCGACCGGAGTGGCCACGGGAGCGTATCTCGGATTGCCCGAATAAACCCAGATCAGCGGTTGCTGACCGTTCAGTTCGTCGACCCACGTTGGCAGAGCTGCATCGCCACGTTGAAAGACCATGGGGCCGATATAGGTGACGTCGGCATTCGCGGCCACCGGATCGGTTTCGGGCGTTCCGACGATGAAGGACAGATCCCCGGCCATCAAATCGACACAGCGCTCGACCGGCGGTACTCCATATTCGGATGCAACTTTATTGATGAATCGCGCGGCGCTGGGCAGATCCGCAGGCCGCACGTCCTCCCACCACAGAAAGCCACGGCTCGCGGGATGAAAGTTACCTTGCAGCACGCTGGCCAGGGAAACCTTGAGAACCCGCGCGGCGAGGCATGCAAGCGGATCAAAAGAATCGACGACCATATCGGGAGCGAAGTCGCGCACTAGATCGACATAGACGGCAAGGGCGTCACGCACATAATCTTCCTGCGTATAAACGCCGCCAAACAAGTGCTCAACGTCCCACGCCTGGCTCACCTGCATCAGATCAAACACAGGTGTCGGCATCGGACGCGCCGGCATGGGCAGGTTGGTTAATCCCGCCTCGGCGATGAGTTTGCTGGGGGCGGGTGCAGGATTGAAGACGGCGACCTCATGGCCGCGATCGGCGAGTGCGCGGGCAATCGGAACCATGCGTGTCGGCAAGCCAAGGTCGTTGGCCGGGAGCATTGTGATGAGAAACCTGGCCATTCGGCCCTCCGTGAATAGTTGTCTGTCCGGCTTGATCCCGCTACAGGCCAAAACTGTATTCCCCGGGACCGCAAGTCTGGGAAGCGATGTTGGCTGCAGGTAGCGGTGCGCGGATTGTAGCGGAGTGCGGGAGGGGGTTCAAGAGAACGCTACGGTTTTTACGGTGTTCGCCCAATGCCAGGTGAGTTGGGACAATCTGCATTCAACCGACCGGGCCCGCGAGTCGGCGCATTTCCGATCTGGTCGTCGCATGGGCCAACGTGCATCTGGTCTATAATTGCGCCCACGGATGGCGCTAACTCCTGGCACAAAACTCGGCGCGTACGAGGTTGAATCTCCGCTGGGTGCTGGCGGCATGGGCGAAGTGTATCGCGCCACCGATACGAAACTCGGACGCGACGTAGCACTCAAGGTGCTGCCTGCCGAGATGGCGCACGACCCCGACCGCCTGGCTCGGTTCCATCGCGAAGCCCGTGTCGTTGCGGCACTCAACCATCCCAATGTGGTGACTTTGTACTCGGTTGAGGAGTCCGGAGGGGTGCACTTCATCACCATGGAGTTGATTGAGGGGCAACCGCTCGATCAGATCATCGCGACCGGCGGCCTGCCTCCCGACCGCCTCGTCGACATCGCCAGCGCGATCTCGGAAGCGCTCTCCGCCGCGCACGAAAAAGGCATTGTTCACCGCGACCTGAAGCCGGCCAACGTCATGATCACCCACATGGGCCGGGTCAAAGTCCTGGATTTCGGCCTGGCAAAGGATGTGAGTGGCGGAGGCGGAAACCTCGCCACCATGACTTCCGCCGGACTCACCGAGGCCGGCATGGTGATGGGCACGCCGGCGTATATGTCGCCCGAGCAGGTCTCCGGCCGCGCGCTCGACCATCGCACAGATATTTTTTCTTTGGGCGTGCTCCTGCACGAGATGGCGACGGGGAAGCGGCCGTTCGAAGGAGGTTGTTCGGCGGAACTAATTTCTTCGATTCTGCGGGACACTCCGCCTTTGGTGACGGATGAGCGACCCGATCTGCCGAGCGATCTGGCGCGGATCATACGCCGCTGCCTGGAGAAAGACCCGCGGCATCGGGTGCAGACGGCGCGCGACGTCTGCAACGAGTTTCGCGATCTGGCGCGGGCAGCATCGCGAGCGATGGCGGTTTCTACGGCGGTGTCGAGGACGGCGGTGCCGGATTCGGGGGCTGCACGTGCGGATGAAGGCTTCTGGGTAGCCGTGTTGCCGTTCAAATATGCGGGCGGTAACGCCGACCTGACCGCGCTTGCCGATGGCCTGACGGACGACGTCATAACCGGCATGTCGCGGTTCTCCTATTTGCGTGTCATCGCGCGGAGTTCCACGGAGCGATACGCACAACCAGGGATTGACGTGCGCGCCGTTGCCAGAGAGCTGGGCGCGCGTTATGTGATGGAGGGAACGTTGCGGCAGGCTGGGAGCAAGCTGCGGCTCGCCGTGCAGTTGGTGGACGCAACCACCGGGGCGCATTTGTGGGCAGAGAATTACGAGCTCGGGGTCAACACCGACGCGCTCTTCGAGCTCCAGGATGAACTCGTCCCCCGCATCGTCGCGACGGTTGCGGACATGAACGGCGCGTTGCCACGCAGCATGAGCGCGGCGGTGCGCGGCGGCGATCCCGGACAGCTCACGCCCTACGAAGCGGTGCTGCGCAGCTTCGGCTACTTCGAGGGTTACAGCCCTGACAATCTTGCTCAGGCTCGCTCTGGACTGGAAGCTGCTGTCCAGAAGGCCCCGTCCTACGGTGACGCCTGCGCCATGCTGGCGCTCCTCCACGTTCAGGACTACGCCCACAGTTTCGACTTGCGGCCAGACGCGCTGGCCAGCGGAGCCGCGGCCGCCCGGCGTGCCGTTGAAGTCGCGCCATCCAATCATTTGGCCTATTTCGCTCTGGCTCAGGCGCACTTTTTCCAGAAGGAGATCCCGAGCTTTCGGAACGCGGCCGAGCGCACCCTGGCTTTGAATCCCATGGACGGCAATGCCGTTGCGTTGCTCGGCGAATTCTTCGTCCACTCTGGCGACACCGAGCGGGGCATGGAACTGGCCGGGCGGGCCAAGCGTCTCAATCCCAATCACCCGGGGTGGTATTGGCATGCCGACTTCAACAACGCCTATCGAAAACGCGACTATCGCGGGGCGGTTGAGGCCGCGCTGAAATGCAATCTGCCGGGCTACTTTGGAACCCAGGCTCTGCTGGCCGCCGGATACGCCCAACTGGGGGACGCCGCGGCCGCCGGAAAGGCCTTGCGTGAACTGATCCGACTACGGCCTAACGCCTCTTCGACGATCCACCGCGATGCCGCCAAATGGTTCGACCCCGATCACGTGGAGCATCTGATTGCAGGATGGCGTAAGGCGGGGCTGGAGATCGTCGGCGATCCGGCGAGCCCCGCCGCAACGAAGTTGGCGGCCATGGCCAGCGTCATGGCCTCCGGCGCCACTCGTGCCGATGAAGGCTTCTGGGTCGCCGTGCTGCCGTTCAAGTACACCGGCGACAATCGCGATCTCAAAGCATTAGCTGAAGGCCTGTCCGAAGAAGTCATCACGGGCCTTGCGCGCTTCTCCTATTTGCGTGTGATCGCGCGGGGCTCGACGGCGAAGTACTCGAGCCAGTCGGGAGACGTGCGCGCCATGGGCAGGGAACTCGGCGCGCGCTATGTGATGGAAGGAAGTTTGCGGCAAGCGGGTACGAAGCTACGGCTCGCGGCGCAGCTCGTGGACGCAATCTCCGGAACTCATCTCTGGGCTGAAAACTATGAACGCACGTTCAGCCCGGAGAACATTTTTGCGCTGCAGGATGATCTGGTTCCGCGCATCGTGTCGACCGCCGCCGATTATTACGGGATTCTGCCGCACACGATCAGCGATACGCTCCGCCGTCTCAAGGCCGATGACCAGCTGAGCCCTCACGAAGCGGTACTGCGTGCCTTCAGTTACTTCGAACGAATCGCGCCGGAAGAGCATGCCCAGGTAAGACAGATTCTGGAACGCGCCGTTCGCAGCGCACCCGAGCAGAGCGAGATCTGGGCCATGCTGTCGACAGTCTACTGGCACGAACATGCGCACGGGTTCAACCCGCAGCCCGATCCTCTTGGGCGCGCGCTGGCAGCGGCGCGGCGCAGCATCGACGCGGGCCCCACCAACAACCTTGGCCATAGCGCCTTGGCGGCCACCTTGTTTTTCCAAAAGAACTTTCTGGCGTTTCGTCCGGCAGCCGAGCGGGCGATCGAACTCAATCCGATGGATGGATCCAACTTGGCCTGCATGGGAATTCTGATGGCCTATACGGGTGACTGGGAGCATGGCTGCGCGCTGGTGGAATCTGCCCTGCAACTCAATCCCCACCATCCGGGCTGGTATTGGTTTGCCCACTTCCTCAATGGGTATCGTCAAGGCGACTATCGCGGCGCTCTGAGCTTTGCGCTCAAGTTCAACCTGCCGGGCTTTTTCTATAGTCACGCCATGACCGCAGCCGTCTATGGGCAGCTTGGCCTGCGGGAGCCAGCGCAAAGGGAGTTGCAGGAACTGCTTGCTAGTCGGCCCGATTTTGCCGTGGCGGCACGCAAGGAATTCGAGAAATTGTACGACCCGCAACTCGTCGAACACCTGCTTGACGGTCTGCGCAAGGCGGGGCTGGAGATGGACGACGAGCAGAAGCCACCTGCCAGCGGTGCCGTTACCGCAGCTTCTGTTCCGGCAACTCCTAGCATCGCGGTGCTTCCCTTCGCCAACATGAGCGATGACAAGGAGCAGGACTATTTCAGCGATGGCCTCGCCGAAGAAATTATCAACCTGCTGGCGCAGATTCCCGGAATGAAAGTCATTGCGCGGACCTCGGCATTCGCCTTTCGCGGCAAGGAGCAGGACATTCGCGGCATCGCCGAAGCGCTCGGCGTAAGCACGGTTCTGGAAGGCAGCGTGCGGCGCGCGGGAAGCCGTATTCGCGTAACCGCGCAGTTGATCAATGCCGCTGACGGCTCCCATCTCTGGTCGGCGCGCTATGACCGGGAACTGCGCGACATCTTTGCGGTGCAGGATGAGATCTCGGCGGAGATCGCCAAAGCGCTGCGGGTCAAACTTTCCCCCGAGGCTGCGCCACAACGCTACCTACCAAAGCTCCCGGCTTACGAAGCCTATCTGAAGGCCAGGTATCAGCAGGCCAAGGTTACGCCGGACTCCATGGAACTGGCCCGGAAATTTTATGAGCAGGCGAGCGAACTCGATCCCGAGTTTGCCATGCCTCATGTCGGGCTGGGGTTTTATTGGTATAACCTGGCGCATTTCGGCCGCTACCTCGCCGGTGAGTGTGTACCGTCCGCGCGAGCCGAGGCCCAGCGCGCATTGCAGATTGATGCTTCTCTTCCGGAGGCGCATGCACTCCTGGGCTATATCGCGGCCATGTACGACCTGGATTGGGCCGCGGTCGAGAAGTACTTTGATTGTCCCAAAGCGAAGGAGGTTGGCTTTGGGCTCATCCGTCCTCTGTATGGCTGGGTTCAGTTCTGGCAGGGCAATGTGGAAGCAGCCATCGAACTCGCCCGGCGGGCGATTGAAGAGGACCCGCTCGAACCTTGGGCACGCATGAATCTGCATGCCTATCTGCAGGGCGCCGGCCGGGAAGACGAGGCCCTCGAGCAATTGAAGAAGGTGCTCGAGCTCGATGAGAACCAGGCGGTTGCCCTGGTATCAATGGCGATGATCTATGCTGACAAAGGCAATCTTGCGGAAGCGCTGAAGATCGCGCGGCGTACCTACGCAATCGCTCCGTGGTTCCCCGACGCCATCGGCGTACTCGCGGGACTGACGCGGCGCAATGGAGAAGAAGTCGAATCGACCCTGGCCGCGGCGCTTGGCTCGGGCGAGGCGCCTGGCGATGCCCGTTCCCATGCGCTCTATCACCTGCTCTGCGGCGAAATCGACGAAGGCGCCGACTGGGCGGAAAGAGCGATCCAGCAGCGTGACTCGTCCATGATGCTCTATGCCCGCTTTGTGGTCTCGAAGGGGCTGAGGGCCAGCGGTCGCTGGCCGAAGATCGCGAAGATGATCCATCGGCCAGCAAAAGCATAGGCCTACGCCTCGACCTCTCTGCCCTTGCGGAACGGGCGCCTTCGGTTCACTGGAAAGTGCAGCGATCTGAACCCGAGCGGAGTTCAGCGCCGAGTGAAGCCGTCGACGCTCCACGCTTCTGAACCGACGCCGTTGTGTACAAAGAACAATCCTGCGGGGTCATACTTCTTTTTCACCAATGCCAGACGCGCATAATTGCTGCCCCAATACGAATGCTGCCAATCCTCTTCGAAGAAATTGCTTTCCGAAACGTACGCTCCGCCCCTGGCTGCCACTGCGCGCAGCTCGTTCATGCAGCGATGAACCTGCTGGCGTGATTTTCGTGCCGCGTCGACATCCGGCTCGTGGCCGCGTACTCCTGGATATCCTCCTTCGCCGTCCGCTACAATCGCCAGCGCAAACGCATTCAATACATCGGGGTTCGTCGCCGTGTCCCGGGTTGCTTCGACAGCCTCGCGCCGCGCTCCTCCGAGCCCTTTGTTGAAATGCAGCTCGATCAGGTGATAGCGGGAGCCGGCAAACAAGGCATTCGCCAGCCGTTGCTGCGAATCAGCTTCGAGTAGCGATGCCGGCAGCCAGAGCGACTCGTAGCCGTAAATGGTCCAGGCCACTTGGCCTGCGTCTCCCGTCCACCACACGTTATTCGGGCTCGCGCCAGGTCGCCCATCCGAATCAAAAACCTGCTGGTTCTGCTGCCTCCTCCACTCGACATCCCACCAATGTCGCGCCGGCATGCTGCCAAGAATCATGCCTGGCTCAAGCGTGTAAATTCCCGGCGAACGCGCAATCCAATCCAAGAAGGGCTGCCACACTTTTCTTACCTCCTCCGTGCTCAATCCGTGTGAAACCATAACGAAGCCGAGCACGTTATTCGAACCGATGTGCGCCTGCTCACCCCAATGATCGTTCAAGAGATTGTCCCGATAAAAGCCGACGAAGTAGCGCAGCAAGCGGCGAAACGCGTCCTCCGAAGAAGCTTTGACGCGGAAAATCGCACCGCCCGCGTATTCTGGAAGGTTGTGCACGCGCAGCGTCACCTTGGTCACCACACCGAAAGTTCCGCCGCCGCCTCCTTTGAGAGCCCAGAACAAGTCCGGATTTATGCATGCGTTCGCGATCCGAATGTTGCCGTCGGCAGTTACAACTTCGGCTTCGAGTAAGCCCGCGGCACAGGTGCCGTAGTGCTTGGAAAAACTTCCAAAGCCTCCACTCTGCACCAAGCCCGCGACCCCCACCGTTGTGCAACCGCCGCCCTGCACGTAGGCGCCAGCTTTCGTGGTTACGACATCGTAGGCTTGCATCCAGATTGTGCCGGAGCCACATGTCACAGCGCGCTGGGCCGCTTGTTTCCGTTCGCAGCCCTGCGGAATGAATGCCTCGTGTAACGTTACGTCGTGCATGGGCCGCGTCCAAATCAGCAGTGAATCAGGTGCGTTCGACGTACCTTGATAGCTGTGACCCCCGCCTTTCACCACCAGGCGAAGATCGTTCTCACGCGCGAAATTGATCGTCGCCGCAACGTGATTCGCATCCTGCGCCGCGACCGCGTACACGCTCGGTTTGGTAAACCACGCATCAACCCATCCGAGGGTCTGCGTCAGGCCAGGCTGTTCTCCAACGTAGTACGGGTTCTTGATGTTCGCGATTAGGCTCCGGCAGCTAGCACCATCAACGTCCTTGACGCATGCCTCGATCGGAAATTCCACAGGAATCAAGTTTCCGTCAACTTCGTCGGTGAGCCGTTTCCATGCCGCCTGGGAAGGCCAGTCTGCCTCGGTTGGACGCCGCCGGCGAAAGGTCTTGCTGGCAAACAGCGAACGCGGCCAAAGCGGCAGCAATGCAGTCAGACCAGACCTTTTTAAAAATGTTCTTCGGTTCATCCCCTACTCCCATGATTAGAGTGCGTTCCAAGGCAAGAATTGGCAGGGCTTGCAGCTGCCAATTTGCTCGGGACTGGAATCTCTTTGTAGCGAGTTTTGTGAGGAGTTGCAAGCGGAACGCCCTGCCCTTCCACATCCAGTCGGAATTCTTGCGAGGAGTTGCTAACAATTTGAGGCGGCAACAGTCTCTAAGAGCTAGCCGGGCTGGGGCGTGTCCGCTAGCTTCGCTATCGGGATGCGACGGACCGGAGAGGAGAATGCACATGGCGACGCACCACAAATCAGTCGTTCCGATGTTTCGTCGCGGGATCTTCAAAGGGCAGCGGATAGTTTGCGTTACCGCGCTGGTTTCCTTTGCCGCTGGATCGCTGATCACAGCCCGCATGGCGCACGTCACGCAAGCAAGGGCTGAAAGCAATCGCGTTTTCGAGCTCATGATTTATCACGCCATGCCGGGCAAGGAGCCCGCGCTAGAGTCGCTTTTTCGGGAGGTTTCGAAGCTGCAGGCGAAGCACGGTCTTGAGGTTGTGGGCTACTGGGTGCCGAACGATGATCCCGCTTGGAGCGACACATTCATTTACCTTGTCGCTCATTCCAGCCGCGACGAAGCAAAAAAGAATTGGCGCGAGCTTCATGCCGACCCCCAGTTTCCACCGTATCGCCAATCCGCCGAGCCCCTGCTAAGGAAGGCTGACGATCAGTACCAAGTGGACGAGGTATATATGCGTCCGACGGAGTATTCAGCGATGAAATAGGCCGCGATAGGGCAAGATTCGCTTTCACCACGTTCCCGTTCAACTTCAGGAGAACTGTGTCTGATGAACGCGCTGGGGCATTACACTCTTACTTGCTTCCTTCTGTGCGCCTCCCCACCGATCTTGGCTCCAAGAGACGCGGTGGCTCAACGCAATGCCTGGGTCGCGACTTGGGCGTCCAGCCCGGAATCAACCAACCCCAATCCCAACCTGCCGATGCTCAACCTCGAGAATCAGACCGTACGCCAAAGGGTGCGGGTATCGATCGGAGGACCTCAAATCTGCATTCGCCTTTCTAACGAATATGGCTCGGTGCCACTGCTGGTGGGGGCTGTGACCGTTGCAACCCCGACGGACGCGGCGAGCGTTAGGCCGGATACGATTCAGAACGTTACCTTCAGCAAGCGTAATTCGATCATGATTCCCCCCGGGGCGCCCGTCCTCAGCGACCCAGTCGTTTTTCCCGTCAGTCGAGGAGCCCAAATCAGCATCAGCATTTATTTTCCCAAGCGCGTCTCTACCCCGACCGTTCACGAGCTTGCGCTCAAGCGAGCAGTCATTTCGCAACCGGGAGACGAAACTCACGCTGAGAAGATCGACCGAGGGGCGACGTCCAAGTCTTCCATCCTGATCAGCGCCGTGCTGGTTCCTGCGCAGCCGTCCCAGCACCTGGTGGTAGCGTTTGGCGACTCGATCGTCGATGGCGATCAGTCCACCGTGGATGCCGACCATAATTGGACGAGTGATCTCGTCCGTCGCTGGTTAAAATCCTCCGAAACCCCCGAGCTGGCGGTTGTCAACGAGGGCCTCGCGGGCAACCGGTTGCTCAGCAACGACGATGGCGTCAGTGCCAGGGTAGGTCTAAGCACCGGGTTTGGTGCCAGCGCGTTGGCTCGCTTCGACCGGGACGGCTTGTCGCTGCCTGGCGTGACCCACATTGTGCTTCTCGAAGGGATCAACGACATCGGTTTTCCCGGCGCCAAGATCGAAGGCCGATACCTGGCAGATCCGGCCGAGGTTCGTACTTCAGAGGATTTAATTGGGGCCTACCTGCAACTGATATCCCGCGCGCACGCGCACGGAATGAAGTTGATTGGCTCCACCATCACTCCCTGCGAAGGTGTGGATTTGCCCGGCTACTATTCGGAAGCAAAGGAAGCCGTTCGACAGGCGGTGAACCAATGGATCAGAACCAGTGGCGCTTTTGACGGTGTCATCGACTTCGACGCGGTTCTGCGCGATCCGGAGCATCCGAGCAGAATGCTGCCACGCTTCTCCTCTCCAGACCATCTCCATCCCAACGATGCTGGCTACCAGGCCATGGCCGACGCAATCGACCTCGCTCTTTTCAACTAGGTTGGTCACTCTCAAAACCGGTCAGCGCGAACCATGGGGATCCGACGCTCGCGTGCGTCAGCAAGGTTATGCGCGGCGCGGCTGATCCCGAGCGAGAGCAGAAGGTTCGATTTCTCGAGCCGCCAAGGCAGCGTACCAGTTCCACCAGCTTTGTCGAATGAAACGAGGATAGTTTCGCTGGTGGCACTATAGAATACCGAGTCTGAAACGCGGAGGAAAATCCCGATGAGCAAGGGCCGGCTTGAAGCATTCAGCGACGGAGTGTTTGCCGTGATCATCACGATTATGGTGCTCGACATGAAAGTGCCGCGGGGAACCGACCTACAGGCTCTCAAGTCGGTGCTTCCCGTTTTTCTCTGCTACATTTTGAGTTATCTGTACGTTGGAATCTATTGGAACAATCATCACCACCTGTTGCAGGCGTCGTCGCACGTGACGGGTGGAATTCTCTGGGCCAATCTCATTCTCTTGTTCTGTCTTTCCCTTGCACCGTTCACAACTGCATGGATGGGAGAGAACCATTATGCGCCGCTTCCGGTCGCGGTATACGGAATGATGTTGCTTCTTGCCGGAATCGCGTACTTCATCCTAACCAAGAGCTTGATCGCGCACCACGGGAAGAACTCGGTTTTGGCGAGGTCGATCGGAAACGATTGGAAGGGTACAGCGAGCGTGCTCCTGTATGTGCTCGCGATTCCTCTGGCCTTCGTCAGGCCATGGCTGGCTTGCGCTTTCTATATCTTCGTGGCAATCCTGTGGCTGTGGCCCGATCCCCGCATCGAAAAACAAGTGCATACCTAATCCGAAAGAGCCGCCTGGGGTGCGCCCCCGCCATGGACGAGCAGGTCGGCGCCGCATATTTTAACGCCGCGCTGGGCAGCCGCTTCGGTTAAACTCTTGCCGCGGACGATCGAAAGGTGTCGATTGCAAGCTGCTTCGGGGCCTGTCTCGAACATGCCCAACCTACCTCACAGGCGATGGCGCATCGCACTGCTACTTGCCTTCGGGGTTCTGGTCAGCTTTTTCGACCGCATTAATCTGTCCGTCTCTCGTGAAGCGCTGAGTGATGCATTCGGAGTGTCCCTGGTTGTGTTCGGCTACCTTGCCAGCGCCTTCAGCTGGACGTATGCCCTCATGCAAATGCCCGCCGGCGTTTTGCTCGACCGTTTCGGGGTGCGCCGCGTGGGTCGCATCAGCATCCTGCTATGGAGCGTCGCTTGTTTGGCCGCGGCACTTGCCCCAGGACTGAGCTGGTTTTTCGCTGCACGGCTACTGTTGGGCGTGAGCGAATCTCCCACGTTTCCGGCGAATGCGAAGGCCATTGGCTACTGGTTTACCCAAGCCGAGCGAAGCCTGGCTACTGCCATCACGGATGCAGCGGCGAAGTTTTCTACCGCAATTGGAGTCCCGTTGCTTGGCCTGCTCCTTTTGCATTTCGGCTGGCGCTGGAGCTTTGCCGCTACCGGTTGCATCAGCTTCTGCTATTTCGTTTTGTTTTATAGGCTTTACCGCAATCCCACGGAGGATGACAGACTTTCGGCTCAGGAGTTCGAATTCATCACCGAAGGCGGAGCCCAGCCGGAAGGTCGGGCAAGGCCACAAGGGGTTGCCTCCCTCGGGTATCTGTTGCGGCAGCGCAAAGTCTATGGTCTTGCGCTGGGATGGGGCGCTTACAACTATACTTTCTTTCTCCTCCTGAACTGGCTGCCCAGCTATTTTACCCTTTCTTTGCATGTGGCTTTGCTGCAATCGGTTCTCTACACCAGCCTTCCTTGGCTGGTCGCGACTGGCTCTGATTTAATTGTCGGCGGATGGCTGGTGCACGCCCTCATTGCGCGGGGCTGGAATCAGAACCGGGTCCGCCACGGCGTTATGCTAGCTGGGATGGCATTGGGTCTGTCGATTCTGGGCGCAGCTTGGGCACACAGCCCGGTGGCGGCGCTAATTTGGATCAGTCTTGCTCTGGGCGGTCTGGCCGCTGCCGCGCCCGTGGCCTGGACGATCCCTTCCTTGATCGCGCCGCGAGAGAGCGTCGGCACCGTGGGCGGCATCGTCAACTTCAGTGCCCAGATGGCGGCGATCAGCGCACCCATCGTGACCGGCTACATCGTTTCCGCCACACATTCGTTCGCCCCCGCATTCGCGACCTCGACAGCCATTCTGGTTCTCGGGATTGCGGCTTTCATCGTCCTGTTAGGACGCATCGAGCCGATTCCAGAGCTGTCAGACAACGCGAGCTGAGATAGGATATGGACTCGGCCTCCTACGGAGGGAAGGATCGCGCGATATGGGAATGCAATTGGCCAGATCAGCAGATTGTTTGACAGCCCTGCTTGCGATCGTTTTGGGACTGTGCGTCCCCGTCATCGGTGCCGGAGAAGCTGAACCGCACAACTATTTCGTTTATGTGGGCACGTACACGGAGCATGGCAGCAAGGGGGTCTACGCCTACCGTTTTGACCCCGTGGCCGGCGAGTTCGCTTCGTTGGGACTTGCCGTTGAAAGTGTGGAACCCTCATTTCTTGCGATTGCCGAAAACGGAAAGTTCCTCTACGCCGTCAATGAGATTACCAACTACAACGGCCAGCCTAGCGGTGCGGTCAGTGCGTTCGCCATTCAGCCAAGAACTGGAAAGCTCGTGCCGTTGAATCAAGTTTCGTCCCGCGACGCAGGCCCAGCCCACATCACGCTCGATCGCAGCGGCCATTACGCCCTGGTCTCCAACTACGAGTTAGGTAGCGTCGCCGTGTTCCCCGTGTTGCAGGATGGCCGACTGGGCGAAGCATCCGCGTTCGTGCGCCACAAAGGCTCCAGCGTGAATCCGGAGCGCCAGCGAGGACCGCACGCTCATGCGGTTGCGCTCTCGCCTGACAATCGCTTTGCCGTTGTCGCTGATCTCGGGCTCGATGAGTTGCTCGTCTATCGCTTCGATGCGGCAGGGGGAAGTTTGGGCCGGCAACCACAAATAGTGAAAACCGTGCCCGGTGCTGGTCCCAGACACTTGGTGTTCGATCGAGCCGGCCGATTTTTGTATCTGATCAACGAGCTCCAATCCACGGTCGTGAGCTATGCATACGATGCGTCGAGCGGCAAGCTGCGCGAGTTGCAGACCATCTCCACGCTGCCCCAAAGATTCTCCGGCACGAACGAGGCCGCGGAAATTGAAATCCACCCCTCCGGCAAATTCCTTTTTGCGTCCAATCGCGGCGATGACAGCATCGCGGTGTTTGCCGTCGATCCGAAGCAAGGCACGCTATCCCTGGTTGAAACCGACTCGACCGGTGGAAGGACTCCGCGCCATTTCGCCCTCGATCCCACGGGATCCTGGTTGCTCGCGGCCAACCAGGATTCTGACGAGATCGCGCTCTTCCACGTCAATCCCAACACCGGCCATCTGACCGCAAGCGGACAGATACTTCACATACCCTCGCCCGCCTGCGTAAAGTTTGTTGTGGCTCCCTGAATTTGCCAGCCTGCGGTGAGCAAGCGACGAGCGGGTAGAGGGGAATCTGACTCGACTTAGCGACGAAGGCTCTGCCGCAACGCCACGGAGGCAAGGGTGTTTCGCGATGGATTCTGGCCGCGCAGTTCGGCGGTGCGTGGGACGGTTGGGAAGTAGCCATCGATGCGCTTGGTTCTGAGAGTGTCGAGCACGCCACCCAACCTAACCAGGGAAGGGCCGTCGCGAAAAACGCCAGACGGAACGAGTGCAGCCGCCGGCTGGGCCCGCGCATGGAGTCAAAAGACCTGCCGCAGCGCAGGGTAAATCTTGCGGTACGTAGCATAGGCGCGCTGCATCACCTGTAAACCCTCCCTGTCGGGTGTAATCCGCGATGCTACGCGCACAACCTTGTCGCAAGCTTCCTCGACCGAGGTCCACGCACCCGCGCCGGTGCCCGCCAGAATTGCAGCCCCGTAGGCAGCACCCTCTTCCGCCGCCACAATTTCCACTTCGCGCCCGTAGATGTCGGCCTGGATTTGCCTCCACAAAGCGGATCGCGCCCCGCCGCCTCCCAACCGAATCGATGTGACCGGAATCCGCATCTGTTCGAAGATCATGAACGTGTCCTTGAGGCTGTAGGCCACACCTTCCATGATGGCGCGAATGACATGCCCGCGGGTGTGCGAAGTTGTCAGCCCCAGCAACGCCGCCCGGGCGTTGGGGTCGAGGTGGGGTGTGCGCTCGCCCATGAGGTAGGGCACCCAGAAGGCTCCGCCGGAGCCTGGGGGCGCCGAACTGGCTTCTTCCGCAAGGCAGTCGTAGGGGTCGCGGCCATCCTTTGTCGCGGCGCCGAAGCGGTCTCGAAACCAGCGCAAGGACAAACCCGCGGCCTGCGTTACACCCATCACGTGCCAACGCCCGGGGATGGCATGGCAGAAGGTGTGCAACCGTCCTTGGGGATCGAGCGCAGGACGATCGGTGGCAGCAAAAACTACGCCGGAAGTCCCGATCGTCGCACTGACCGCGCCGGCGCGCGCGATGCCCATGCCGATCGCACCCGCCGCCTGATCTCCCGCCCCGGCAACCACGGGAGTTCCCGCCCGCAGGCCGGTCGCTTCGGCACCCGCTGACGACACTCGTCCGCAGACTTGAGGTGATTCGTACAGCGCCGGCAGCCAGCGGTTGTCGATGCCGGTCCTGCTCAGCACCTCGGCGGACCAGTGCCGGCCAGCCACGTCCAGCAGAAGGGTTCCCGAGGCATCCGCCACGTCAATGGCTCTTTCTCCCGTGAGACGGAATCGTACATAGTCTTTGGGAAGCAGGACGTGCACCGTTCGGGTCCAGCTTTCAGGTTCGTTTTCACGGACCCAGAGCAGTTTGGTCAAGGTGAAATTGGGGAGTGCAGGGTTCGCGGTCAACCGAATCAGTTCGCCCGCAGCGAACCCTTGCGCCAGCGCATGGCTTTGCCTTTCGCTGCGCTGGTCGCACCAGATGATTGCATTTCGGACTACCTCGGCGTTGGCGTCAAGCAAAACTGCGCCATGCATCTGACCCGAGAACCCGACACAGGTGATCTCCTCGGCCCGCAGACTCGCGGAATGAAGCGCTTCCCCGACCGCTAATCGGCAGGCGCGCCACCAGTCCCGCGGATCCTGTTCCGCCCAGCCCGGTCGCGGGCTGTTGAAGGGCTCGTGCTGCGCCGATCCGGAAGCTACCACTTTACCCATCTCGTCAATGACGAGCGCACGCGTGCCCCCGGTGCCGATGTCGATGCCTAGATACCCGATGCTGCCTCCTAACCTCTCTGATGCTTTTTAATCTTTGCCATCCTGCCAGCAGGGAAGTTGTGTCCTTAGTAAGTTGGCTTCCTTTCTTCAAGAGAAACTTTAGAGGTTATCCGCCTCGAGTCGAAGAAATTCGAGACAAGCCCGTAACAAGAACGAAGCGCCCGAATTTTATATCATCTCTTGTTTCACCACCTGAATCCGAGGCGAACGAGCACGCTACCGAACCTCGATGGCAGAGAAGGGGAATGCTACCGGACCAGCCGGCAATGTGAGGATGAGAGCGAGCGCGCTCTTTCCGACGAGAATCGGTCGCTCGAGAAGGGGCATCCCGGGCGGAGAAGATCCTCAACAACGGACTTGGCCTCAGGCGGATGCAGCGGCTGATTTCATCTCGGAGAATACTAACCATTCCAGGGTGGAAAACGGCAAATAAACGTTCGGTGCATCCATGCTGTTCAGGGCATTGCCGGTAATCTCCCGTAGCGCCGAGATCAAGTCGTCGCTGGTGAAGCAGAAACCAACTTCATCCGCCGCGACAATCGTCCCGGAAAAGGCGCGGCTGAACAGAGAGGATTTCAAGAGAACGCGTTTGCCCACCAGCTTGGCATGAGAAGAACCTGGGCCGAGCAGCGACATGGTTCCTCCAGGAATACCCTTCGACAGTGTGCCGTGCGCCCTCCGAGTTGAACAACCCCGCCTGCGCATCTTCCGTTACTAGGGTAACGAGAGATCCGGCTGCGCTACCATACCAGGATGACCTCCGTGGGACTGGCCATTACAGGGTTGACCACGGCCGTTCTGCTGACTGCGTTTTTGCGTCGCAGGCGACGTCCTTTGCCCGCCTATGGATGGGCAGGGCTGATGGCTTTGATCTTGGCGCAAGGTTTGATGCTGCGTGGATTCCAGCCGGTGGCGACCTATTTCACGCCGGTGGCCTGGACCGGTTACATTCTGCTCGCTGACGCCGCCGTGTTCGCCATTTGCGGACGTTCCCGGCTGCAAGGCAATCCTGGTCAGTTTGCCAGCGTGGTCGTGCTTTCGGTTCCGCTCTGGCTCATCTTCGAAGCCTACAATCTCCGTCTCCACAACTGGGTGTACAGCGGCGTTCCGCAAGCCTGGCCGCTCGCCGTTCTCGGCTACGGTTGGTCCTTTGCCACCATCACTCCCGGCGTTCTCGAGACCGCCGACCTGATCGGGTCCTTCGGGTGGTTTCCAGCTTCGGCTGCGATACGGTTTTCCACCGGAGCACAGCGCGCCATGATGTTCTTCGGCGCCCTCTGTCTGATCATTCCAGTCACCCTGCCCCAACCGTTGGCGGCGCGCTTATTTTTGCTGGTCTGGATCGGGTTTGTGTTTCTTCTCGACCCGTTGAACTACCGCCACGGGTTGCCGTCGCTGATTGGCGACTTGGCCGAAGGCCACCGCGACCGGTTCTACTCCCTACTCGCCTCGGGGTTTGTCTGCGGGTGGTTGTGGGAATTCTGGAACTACTGGGCCAGCGCCAAGTGGCATTACGTCTTTCCCATGTTTCAACGCTGGAAGATCTTTGAGATGCCGGCGCCGGGCTATCTGGGGTTTCTCCCCTTTGCCCTGGAGTGCTTCGTCATGTATGTAACCGCCGCCTGGCTGCTAGGGCTGCCCTCGGTTCGAACCTACGACCTAGGGGAGGGGAGCCCGCCAACGCGGGTTGATTGACTCGCCCTTCGCTACTCCTGCCGCATAATCTGGTACTGCTCCAGCTTTCCGTTTGGCATTTCGTAAGTCCAAGCCTCCAGGGTCCTGTCGGGAAACCGGATCTGATACGTGCGCAACGTCATACCGCCGCGCAGCCCCTGGTGGGTTTGAACAAACTCCTGGGGTGGTCCCAAAGATCCCAGACTACTGGCCATATCCCGGAGGGCCTGTTCACTGAAGTAAAAGTTGGCATTCTCGGTGAAGAGTGATCGATCGATTGTGCCGTGCTCGAGCCCGAGGAAGATCTTTCGCGCCTGCTCCAGTTTTTCCGGGGCGGCTGGATCTCGGCTGGCGAGCAGGAGAGGGGCGATCGCGCGGGCAATCTCCTGTGCGGCCTCGACCGCATCCTGGTTTGTAAGGGCTGCAACGGCTACGCGCTCATCGGGAAAAACCAGGTTGTGCGCGGTAAAGCCGGAAACTTCCCCTCCGTGAGATAACGCCCGATGTCCTAACTCGGAATGGACCGACACGCCCAGCCCGTAGGTGGTGCCCAACCCGTTCTTGAGCAGAACCTCGCGCTCCAACTCGGCGTAGGAAGCTGGCCGCATCAGAGTTTGATCCATGATGGAGATGTCCCATTTAGCTAAATCTCCCGCCGGCATGGCTAGTTCGCCCGCGGCGAACAACCATCCTTGTCCTTCTTTTGGCGCCGGGCGCAGCGGACCGAGCGCGTACCGCATGTAGCCCAAAGCATCCGTGTCCCCGAGCTTTTCCCGGTCTATGTCGGCCACGCTTGTCATCGCCAGCGGAGTAAAGATTCTCTGTTTGAGAAACTCGAGCAATGGCATGCCGCTTGCCTTCTCAACAATCAGGCCGGCAATCACGAAATTGGTGTTGCTGTACTGCCATTTTGTGCCGGGGTCAAAATCCAGGGGCTTTTCGGCCCAGGTTTCAAGAATCTTCTGCGGGGTCACGGGCTCGAGCATCTCCGGCATGACATAGTCCTGCGGCCAGTAGTCCTGATAGCCTGATGTGTGCGATAGCAGTTGCCGGATCGTGACCTCATTCGCCCGCGTCAGGCGGGGAAGGAATTTGGCCACTTCGTCGTCCAAGGAAAGCTTGCCCTCTTCTTCTAGCAGCAGCATGGCCGCTGCCGTAAACTGCTTGCTGATCGATCCGATGCTATAGCGCATCTCCGGTTTGGCCTCGACGCGAGGCTCGATGCGCGCCTCTCCATACGCCTTGCGATAGGCAACCTGCCCGTCTTTCACCACTGCGACCGACGCGCTGGGTACACCCGCTTTCGCCAGAGCATCTGCGACGATTCTGTCGATGGACTGGCGCAGATCCGGGGGAAGATCGGCTTGCGCCGTGGCGAGGCCCGTAACGGCGAAAACCAGGGTGAGGCGAAGCAAGGGGAAAAGAGCAGGCTGGCGCATGGAAGTCTCCTCAGGAAAACCGCACAGTGTAGCACGTGGCGCAGATCAGCTTGACAGGGAAGACGCGAGTGAAATCGCGACACCGCTCGGCCACTCGAGGGTCACCGTTCGGGACGCTGCGCCGGATTCCTCCCGGCAGCGAACCCCAGAGGTTCACTCGCGCCCGGAACCCTCCGGGCCACGCCATCAAGCCAGCCGTTCCGCCTGGTTTGCTTCGAGGATGAGGAGTGGTATGGGTTGGTGGAGTGACGCCAGGGCCGGACCCGGCATGACGCTGGCCGACGGGGTTTGGCGCTCCCTTATTTTGGATGCCGCACGAAGAATTGAAACTTGTTCATTTCGGCTGGGACTGCCACATCAAAGAATCCCACCATCATCTCATTATAAGTTTGGTCGCCCCAAGTGACCGCGCTGTCCGGGTCTGGATTGTGACGGTTATGCGGTGAGTTGTCATAAATCCCTACCGCCTGGAGCTTGGTCCCGGCTTTCAGTTGCCGCGGCTCCGCCAAGCGGTAGCTCAGCTGCCAGTAAAAATCGTAGTTCACCCGTAACAGGGTCTCCACCCTGCCATCCGCATGAAGCAGATTGTATTCAAAGCGTTTTCCGCGCAGGTGCATGTGGGGAAAGAAGCTGAGCAGTGTGCAGTCGTTCGGCAGCGTGCCCTGGACCTCCACCCGATAATTCTCCGCCCCCGGAGGGATCGGAATGGGGTCGTGATCATTGGCGAGTTGCAGGGTAAGCACACGCCGCGACGGGGGGTGCTTCGAAAAGACCAGTCCCACGCTCGTCTGATCCTGAGCTTCATGGCCATTGGTGGTGTAGTGCATCTGCAGTATGAGATCGGAGTGCGCCGGAATGAACTTCGCCATGCCGTCCGGCCACCGGTCGGGGGAGCTCCCCGGGGCGTAGACCAGAAGCATGTCGCTCTTGGTTTCGTGGGCGGCATGCCGCAGATGTTCATTGCCCAGACTCGAGGCAGTGAACGCTACGCCAATTGGCGCTCCGCGCAACCAGTCGGATTCGGGCGGGCGAACATATACGACCGCATGGTGCACATGCTCCCGGCTCGACGGGCGCACCTCCGACATCTGCACCCATTTGTCCTCAGCGAAGTTGGTGGGCACGATTTCATAGGTGTATTCGAGATCGCCCGCGGCGGGAATGGCGACGGTTTGCTGCATTTTCACCACCGCGTCCGGTTGAGGAATGTTCCACCCTTCTGTCCAGTGCGGAGGCGGAGGCGCATTCCTCGGGTCTCCCTCCGGCGCTCCTGTGTCCGCCCACGCCGAGAGAGTAGAAACTTCCTCCGCGGTCAGGGACGGATCGTCAGAAAAGTGCCCGCAGCAGGGATCGGCAAACCATGGCGGCATTGCCTTCGTACCCACCACATCGCGAATGCGAGCTGCCCAGCGCTGTGTTTCCTGGTAGCTCACGAAGGATAGACGCGCAATCTCACCCGGACGGTGACAACTCTGGCAATGCTTCTCGAGGATGGGTATTACGTCGCGATAAAACGTCGGAGTCGGCGGCCGGTTTTGGTTTGCCCGGTTCCTGCCAAGGAACGGAACCAGAAAAACGCCCGCCAGGATAAGGGCCGCAGTTTGGCCGAACCGAACACCCATGACAGTTCTATCGACGCGGGTTGAAATCGTTGAATTCTGGCCGCCGGCTCTCGCGCCACTCCCCTTCGGCGCGCACCTCGCGGCCAGCTGCAAAGTGCCGCCCTCGTCTCCTCCAGACAGACTTACGCCGCTTCAGGTTTCGACTCGCGGGCATCCGCGCTGAGCAGTTGCAAGAAGGCTGCCAGCCAAGCCGGGTGTGCTGGCCACGCCGGCGCCGTCACTAAGTTGCCGTCGACGCAGGCCTGGTCCATGGCCACGGCAACATACGTTCCCCCGGCCGCCGTCACCTCCGGCGACACGGCAGGGAAGCAGCTCGCCCGCCTCCCTTTGAGTACTCCCGCCGCCGCCAGAAGCTGTGCTGCGTGGCAGATCGCGGCAATCGGCTTCTGTGCCTCGGCGAAGTGCCGGACCACCTGGAGCACTCGCGAATGCAGCCGCAGATACTCGGGCGCGCGCCCGCCCGGTAGCACGAGAGCATGGTAGTTCTCTGGGTTGATCTCGTCGAAATCCCCATTCAGGAGGAAGTTATGCCCACGCTTTTCACTGTAGGTCTGGTCGCCCTCAAAATCGTGGACTGCGGTGCGCACGAACTCTCCGGCCTTCTTTCCCGGGCAGACCGCCACGACCGCGTGTCCCACCATCTGCAAAGCTTGGAACGGAACCATCACTTCGTAATCTTCCACATAGTCGCCTGCCAGCAGGAGAATACGCTTCTGTGTCATCCTGTCCTCCCTGAGCTATTGTGCCAGAAATGGATCTACGCCGGAGGGAGGCGGTTCGGGTGGTTTTCCGACTTCCGGGGATCTAGGCGGAATTCTCGCGGTGAACTCCGAGCTGCGCTGTCGGCCTTACCAGGGGCGTTAGGGATGCTCCTACTCTTTTGTAAAGTGACCTGCAGGCTGTACCATAGGCAATTCGAACCCAGGGGGATGGCGCCCATGTCCTGCTTCAACTTGTGCCGCAACCGCGCTTTGTCCTTGACCGTTCTCGCGATCAGCCTTGGATCGATGGCTTTTGCCCAACCCGCCAAAGAGAGCCCAATCGCAGACTTGCCACAGCCCGCAGGTGAGAAAGACAAGACCGACCAGACCGGGGAAGATCTTCAGTTCAAGGCTATGTCGTATCGCTTAATTGGGCCATTTCGCGGTGGCCGCTCCCTGACCGCGGCGGGAATTTCCGGCGACCCCAAGACATATTATTTCGGAGCCACCGGCGGCGGAGTATGGAAGTCGACCGACGGTGCCACAACCTGGCATCCGGTCTTCGACAAAGAAGCAGTCTCCTCGATCGGAAGCATCGCGGTCGCACCCGCGGATCCGAATATCGTGTACGTGGGTACAGGTGAAGCCTGCATTCGTAGCGATATCTCGCATGGCGACGGAATCTATAAGACGGTTGACGGGGGCAAGAGCTGGAAGAACGTCGGGTTAGCTGACTCGCGCGCGATTGGCAAAGTCATCGTCGATCCCCGCAACGCGGACATCGTGTATGTGGCAGCGCTTGGCCATCCCTTTGGCCCCAATGTCGAGCGCGGCATCTTCCGCACCAGGGATGGCGGCAAGACCTGGGAGAAGGTGCTTTATAAGGACGAGAACACGGGCGGAATTGACATCGCCTTCGATCCCCACAACGCGCACATTCTTTTTGCGGCGTTATGGCAGGCCCGACGTACGTCCTGGGGGCTGTCGAGCGGCGGCCCGGGCAGTGGGCTTTATCGCTCGAACGACGGCGGCACGACCTGGAAGATGCTGAGCGAACACGGTCTGCCCAGTGGTCCCTACGGGCGCATCGGGGTTACCGTTTCCGCCGATTCCGAACATGTATACGCTTTGATCGAAGCCCGGCAAGGGGGTCTCTACCGCTCCGACGATGGCGGTGACAACTGGGAATTGGTGAATGACAATCGGGCATTGTGGCAGCGGGCCTGGTACTTCACGCACGTCATCTC
This sequence comes from Terriglobales bacterium, assembly GCA_035622175.1. Taxonomy (GTDB): domain Bacteria; phylum Acidobacteriota; class Terriglobia; order Terriglobales; family Acidobacteriaceae; genus JAFAGX01. Next base: position 33,587 of record DASPVV010000262.1, read on the forward strand.
CGATCCGCAGTCCCCAGAAACGGTTTACGTCGCCAATGTAGAGTTCTTCAAGTCGACAGACGGAGGCCGCTCCTTCAATAAGGTCAAGCTTTCGAGTGGCGATAATCACGGCTTATGGATTGATCCTCGAGACTCGAACCGCATGATCCTGTCCAACGACGGTGGCGTTACCGTGAGCCTCGATGGCGGCAAGACCTGGAGCCAAGAGGACAACCAGCCGACCGGGCAGTTCTATCATGTGGTCACCGACACCCGGTCCCCCTATTACCTTTACGGATCGCAGCAGGATGCGGGAAGCGTGGCTATCGCCAGCCGCAGCGACCAGCCGGCGATCGACCGCCCGAATTGGTACCAGGTGGGGGGTGGGGAAGCGGGCTACATTGCGCCCTATCCTCCCGACCCCGACATTGTCTATGCCAGCGAATACGAAGGTGTCATCACTCGATTCGATAAGCGTACCGGACAAGTCAAGAACATTTCCGTGCAGCCGGAGATCAGCGACGGCGGCGGCGCTGCCATCCTCGAACACCGGTTCCAATGGACTGCGCCGATCCTGATTTCGCCTCACGATCCCAACACTCTGTACCACGCGGGGGAGAGGTTATTCAAAACCACCGACGGCGGCATGCATTGGGAAGCCATCAGCCCCGATTTGACGCGCAATGACAAGAGCAAGCAGCAAGTTTCCGGAGGCCCCATCGATAAGGACGACACTGGCACCGAATACTATGACACCATCTTTGCGCTTGCCGAGTCGCCCCTGGTCAAGGACTTGATCTGGGCGGGCACCGACGACGGCCTGATCCAGATCACGCGGGATGGCGGCAAGAATTGGACCAATGTCACGCCCAGGAATCTACCTGAGTGGAGCCGGATGAGCCAGATCGATGCTTCCCCGCACGATGCGGGAACGGCCTACGTAGCCGTGGACCGGCACCAACTGGACGACCTGCACCCCTATATCTATAAGACCAGCGACTATGGAAAGAGCTGGACGGTGCTCACCAAGGGGATTCCAGAGAGCACGTTTGTCCGGGTTGTGCGCGAAGATCCCAAACGGCGCGGTTTGCTCTATGCCGGCACGGAAACTGGCGTCTACGTGTCTTTCGATGACGGCGCCAATTGGCGGGCACTGGCGCTGAATCTCCCCACCACGCCGGTTCACGACTTGGTAATCAAGGATGATGATCTGGTCCTTGCTACCCACGGACGGGCATTTTGGATTCTCGACGACGTTTCCCCCCTGCGCCAATACAAGGAAGAAATCGCAAACCAGGAGCTGCACTTGTTCAGCCCCAAGACCGCATTGCGTTATCAGAGCTCGGGCGAAGAGCCACCCGAGCCGACCCTGGCGGGCCAGAACCCTCCAGCTGGGGCGCTGATTTACTACTCCCTAAAAGACAAGCCCAAAGATGAAACCGTCATCGACATCGTCGATGGAAGCGGAGCCGTCATTCGAAGATACTCGAGCAGCAAGACCCAGGAACTCGAGGAGCCGCTCACTCCGGAAGACAAAAAGCCGGAGAAACAGATCCAACCCGAAGCCGGCCTTAACCGATTCATTTGGGATTTGCGCTATGAAGGAACCAGCCGGGTCCCCGATTATTATCTCTGGGATTACAAGGATGGCAGCCGGGGCCCGTTGGCCCTGCCAGGAAATTACCGGGTGCGCTTAACCGTAGACGGTAAGACTCAGACTGCACCTTTTGAGGTTAGGCTTGATCCCCGCGTGCACGTCGAACCGACGGATCTGGAGAAACAGTTCTCCTTGCTCCTTCAGATTCGGGATGAACTCACGCGGGTTTACGACTCGGTCAATCAGATTCAGGATGTTCGCTCCCAGGTGGAGAGAATCAGCAAGCACCTTGCGGAAAATACTGCCACCCGGCCGGTGTTCGCCGCCGCCACTGGGTTAGACCAGAAGATGCTTGCGGTTCGCGATGAGCTGGCACAGTTCAACATCAAGTCCAGCGAGGATTCCGTGTCGTATCCCCAACGGGTGGATAGCAAGCTGGCAGCCTTAGCCATGATGGTTGGGGATGGGAGCGACTCCGCTCCCACCCAAGCGGAGTATCAAGTCTTTGAAAAATTGAAGGGACAGGCCGACGACTCGATCGCCCGCTGGACTGAGCTCGAGAAAACAGACTTAGTGGCGTTGCAGAAGATGATGGCAGGACAGAACATTCAAGCCATTGCCATTCCGGCATCCGAAAATGGAGGTTCCCGAGGTCAAGGGCCGAGATAGGGCCTGATTAAGTTCTGGTTTACGGAGCCATCGAGGTCATTGCGGAGTTCCCTGGTAGGGAATCATTCGATATGGGGGCAAGCTCTTCCAGGGTAGGGTTTGCTTCCTGCCGCGCTACGTTTGCGGCGGTGTGGTAAACTCCTTGGCGCCATCCGGCTCCCAATCCAGATTCGCTTCCATGAATCGCTGATCAGCGGTTGCAAGGAGCTGCGTTTATTTCCGGAGGAGTTATGCCTAATGTGTTTTGCAAGAGCCTGCCTAGGATTGTTTTCCGCCGGTTGATTGCCTCATTATTATTGCCCCTGGCCCTGCATGCCGCGTTTGCCGCAAACGTAGAATCCGGCAACGCCGCGTTGCTGCTGCGCAAGCCGACCGTGAACCGCACGCACATAGCTTTCAGCTACGGCGGCGATCTCTGGATTGTGGAGCGCAGCGGCGGCGACGCCCGCCGGCTGACCAGCGATGTCGGGATTGAAACCGACGCTGTGTTTTCGCCCGATGGTTCGCTGATCGCGTTCACCGGCGAATATGACGGGAACGAAGATGTTTATGTGATGCCGGCCGCCGGCGGCATTCCCAAGAGGCTGACATCACATCCCTCTAACGATCAGGTCGTGGGCTGGACGCGCGACGGGAAGCGCATCCTGTTTCGTTCGGGACGCAGCAGTTACTCCTATTTCAACCGCTTGTTCACAGTCAGCGTGGATGGGGGCCTTCCGGAGGAAGTGCCGCTGCCCATGGCGGAGGAGGGTTCTTATTCCCCGGACGGGTCACATTTGGCGTATGTGCCGTTCAGCAATTTTAAGGAGAACTGGGATTTTCACCGCGGGCTGAAACACTACCGCGGGGGAACGGCTTCCCCGATCTGGATTGCCAACCTGAGCGATTCCAGCATTACGAAGCTGCCGCGCAAGGATTCCAATGATTCCACGCCCATGTGGCTGGGCGACCGGATCTACTTCCTCTCCGACCGCGACGGTCCGGTGAATATGTTTGAGTATGACACGGGGAGCAAGCAGGTCAGCGAAGCCGTGGCCAGCAACGGAGTCGATATAAAGTCCGCTTCGGCGGGGCCGGATGCCATTGTGTATGAGCAGTTCGGATCCATTCATTTGTTCGATCCAGCGACGGGCACGCAGCACGCGATTGATATTCGCGTGACCGGAGACTTTCCGGCAGTGCGGCCGCATTTTGTCAAAGCTGCCGAGCAGATTCAGAATGCGAACATTTCGCCCACCGGAGCGCGGGCAGTGTTTGAAGCGCACGGGGAAATTCTCACCGTCCCGGCCGAGCACGGGGACATCCGCAACCTGACGAATTCGCCAGCAGTGGCGGACCGCGATCCGGCGTGGTCGCCGGATGGAAAGTGGATCGCATACTTCTCGGATGAAGCCGGAGAATACGCTCTGCATTTGCGCTCCCAGGATGGAATCAGCGAGGTGCGCAAGATCAATCTCGGGCAGCCACCGTCCTTTTACTACTCGCCGGCGTGGTCGCCCGACAGCAAGAAGATTGTCTATAGCGACAAACGTCTGAACCTCTGGTACGTGGATGTCGAGAGGGCCAAGCCGGTTCTGGTGGATACGACCGCGTACGAAAGTGGGCCGGGTTCGGGATTCAATCCGGTCTGGTCGCCGGACAGCAAGTGGATCGCCTACACTCGGCAATTCACCAGCGGAATGCATGCCGTCTTTATTTATGGGCTGGAAGAAAAGAAGACGCACCAGGCAACGGACGGCTTGAGCGACGCGGCTTTCCCGGCCTTTGATCGCAATGGCAAATATCTCTACTTCACCGCGAGCACTGACGTGGGGCCGGCAATGGCCAGCAGCATGGGCGCTTTCAAGCTGCCGGTGACGCGCAGCGGATATGTAATCGTTTTGAGCAAAGAACTCAAGTCGCCACTGGCGCCGCAAAGCGACGAGGAGAAGTTGGAGCCAGAGTCTCCAAACCCTGCAACCGCAGACAAACCCAAAGACCTGGCCGACACAGACGAATGCGCGCCCGAACAGCCACCAAAGAACGAGCCGCCGAAGGAGGGCGCCGCGAAGGACAGCGACCCAGGCAGCGATAAAGGCAAGGATGCTTCCGCCAAGAAGGAGGATGAAAAGTCCAAGCAGCCACCGGTGGTGCGTATTGATTTTGAGAATATTGACCAGCGCATCCTGGCTCTGCCGTTCCCTACGAGAAGCTATGGCGGGATGATCGCGGGCAAGACACATCTCTTGTATTTGCTCGAGGGGCCTCTGGTGGATGACGGAATGGGTAACGGCGGCCAGATCGTGCACAAGTTCGACATCTGCACCCGCAAGACCGAGAAGCTGCTGGATAACATTGGCAACTTCTTTGTTTCGTCCAATGCAGAACGGGCTCTATACGAGCAGTTGCCCGAACCGCAGCCATCGGGCGAGGCAGAGGAAGAAGGCGAGCGTCCACATGGAACCTGGTTCATTAAGCCGGTAGACGCGCTGGGCAAGCCGCCAGAGCCGGGCAAACCGGATGGCTCATTGAAGCTCGGCGAGATGGAGGTCTATGTAGATCCGCCGGCGGAGTGGAAGCAGATGTACCGCGAGACCTACCGCATCGAGCGCGACTTCTTCTACGATCCCAACATGCACGGAGCCGATTTGAAGGCGCTGATGACCGCATATCAGCCGTATGTGGACCACCTCATGAGCCGGGCTGACCTCAACTATATTTTGGCCGACATGTTGGGCGAGATCACGGCGCAGCACGTGTACATCCATGGTGGCGACC
>DASPVV010000263.1:0-4568 GCA_035622175.1 Terriglobales bacterium
GATGTCTTCAGGTAGGCCGAGCACAGCGCGCGCCCCTTCGTAGACCGCCGGGAGCGCTGCCAACGAAGAGCGAGACGCGAAGGCAACCGCCTGTGCGGGCGCCGCTGCCTTCGCGAAACGCGACAACGGCACCCGTCCCCACAATATTGCGGCGGGATACAGGATCAGTACGCTGAAAGCTACATAAACCAGCAAAAGAACAACGATGTAAAACGCGAGCGCCCCTGTCGCTGCAAATCCCATGCGTGCCGCAAACGAAACCGCAAGGGCAAATACGCCGATTGGAGCCAGCTCCACGACGTAACTCACCAAAACGAGGAATGCATCCGCCATTCCATGAAAGAACTGTACAACACTCCCACGGCGCTGGCGTTCGACCCGAGTGAGAGCCAAGCCGAAGGCAACAGAGACAACAATCAGTGGCAGCAGCGCACCGTCCGCTGCGGCCTTAAAGACATTGGTGGGCACCAAATCGCTAAACCACTGCGCAATTGATGGAGGTGCTGCTTGAGCGGTCTCATGCACCGCGGCGCTTTCGTTCAGCCGTGCGACAACGCTCCTATCGATGTTGAGGCGTGTAAACAGAGGGTATGCAACGGCTAAGGCGAACACGGCGGCCACCAGCAAGATCGACAGGACAAGTACGAGGGCGCGTCCGCCGAGCTTGCCGATCTTCCGTGCATCGTCGCCGCTGGCCGCGACGCCGACGATTAGACTTGACACGATAAGCGGAATCACTGCTACACGAATGGCATTGACGAACACTACGCCTATTGGGTCGAAGAAACCGGGTATGCGCATAAGCCATGGCGCGTGGCTAGCGGAGACTATGAGACCAAGGAGCAGGCCAGCGACGAGGCCAATCGAGACTCGAAGCGTAAGGGACATGTCAGTTGAACTCCCCGGTGCGCGTTCATGTTAAATCGCAGCTGATGCGCTGGGCTATTGTTCCGGCGCATCCAACTTGGTTTTCCAACTCCGGGGAACCGCACTTGAGCACGGGAGAATCTGGCTACCCAGCCTGGCACAACAAAGAACCGCGACGGCACAGAGGTGCTTATGACCGATGATGTCTCGAAACTCCTCGCGGCTCTCGTGGATGGCAAATCGGCTGAAGATCACGTATTCACAAGGTCAAACGGAAGGCCCGTGCGTGATTTCCGAGTGACCTGGAAGAACGCTTGTGCATATGCGGGAGTGCCCGACCTGTTGTTTCACGGGGTTATTGCCGACCAGTCCATGCGATAACAAAGCATCAATCAGGCCGCTGGCGATAAATGCTTCAATAGATCCGCCAGCGCACGCATCCGCATTGAGTCGGTCGGACTTTTCGCCAACGTGGCGTCCTTTTCGAGCGATGGAGCGATTCCCTTCAACTTCGCCACTTTTTTCTTGTTCATCTGCGAACTTTCTGCGCTCTCTATCGCCTTCCGCAGCTTAGCGATTTGCCCTGCAGGCAGAGCTTGCGATCGCTCTAACTGGTCCATGTACGCTTTCGCCACGGTCAAGTTTGAAGGCCACTGGACCTTTTGTTGGTCCTGCACATTGAGCTCAGCGACGCGAACTGCTTTGGCAGCGTCAATTTCGTTCTGGGTCAGAAACTTGGTCGGTGTCAGTTCAAATACATCCAGGCCGCGTGCAATCTCCGAACCGTAGATGTAACCGTTGTACCAATACGCTGACCAGTCGCCCCCAAGGACCAGCATCTTTGGATCAATAGGCCCGCGGTCGAAATAGGCAATCTCAACTGGTTTCACCGGATCGGTGAAATCCATTACGGAGACCCCACCCTGATACCACGCCTGCACCTCGATGTCGCGGCCAGGGACCGGAATCAGCGAACCATTATGCGCCACGCAGTTCTCCGTATCGCCCTGAGCCGCCGGCATCTTGTAGTAGTTTGCGAAAGTTAGCTTGTCATTCTGCAGACGGAAGATTGCATCTGCACCCCACTTGTTCGGGTCATTCGGGCGGCAGCGTGCACCCAATCCCCCGCCCCACTCATCCGTGAACACGACTTTGCTTCCATCGTTGGAAAACGACGCCGAATGCCAGTACGAATAGTTCGGATCATTCACGGCATCCACACGCCTGGGATGCACGGGATCCTTAATATCGAGCAGGATTCCATTTCCGGAGCATGCGCCCGCAGCCAATCCGATCGCCGAGTACACGGTGATGTCGTGGCACTGGTTGGTGTCCACCGGCTTCTCAGCGCCTTTTTTCCCATGCGTGCCACCGTTGTTCAGACCGTTGATAGCGCCCGTCCGAGGATCGATAAACACGCGCGGGCTCGATACAATCTTGGCTTCCTGTGGCGCAGCCAGTGGGACTTTGATCACATCGATACGAAACAAAGCCGTATTCGGATCTTTGTCGGGCTTTTCGCCCGAGCATCCGGCAAGTTCCTCCGGTTGGCGCACAAAGGAGGTTTCAGAGACGTAGATATATACATTCGCCGCGTCATTGGGATCGATGACCAGCGTGTGGGTGTGCGACCCGCGGCAGGTTTGTACCGCCGCAACCTGCAAGGGATTCCTGATGTCAGAGACGTCGAAGATTCTGACCCCGCGGAAACGGTCTTTTTGCGCCGCTGGTATCCGATGCTTCTTCTGTTTTTCCTTGTCTTCATCCTTGCTACTCTCATTAGTATTTTTGTCTTGTGCCTCCGCGGCTGCAGCCGGAGGCTCCGGCGGAAATCCCTCCGCCCCGCAATCCAGCCGCCCATTCGGCATCTCCACCGACATAAACAGAAGATTTTTGTACACCGATACATCGCCTTGCCCGCCTGGACACACCATGGTGGTGAGCAATTGAGCGTTCGCCGGGTTGGAAATGTCGAAGATATTCACGCCATAAAAGTTCCCCTGGAAGAGGTGGGTGCCTTGGAATGCCATATCCGAGTTGGAAAAAGCGAGTTGCGCAATCATCGGATACGCTGCCTTGGGAATCTTACGATTGTTGCCCATCCCGAGTTGCCCAACGATCACTGCGACCTTGGGATCTTCGGGGTCAGTAGCGGTCAACTGAAATGCTTCAGGTTTCTTGACCAGCAGAACGTGCTTCATGCCCATGGCAGCTTCGCCCGCGTCATAAAGCCCCGCGGTCAGCTTGAAACGCGGATCATTCACGTCTGCCCCCGTCATGCCTGGGGGCAGCGGGGTAGCAGGCTGGGGAATAAATATGTCTTCCTCGTCGCCCTCTTCGTCTTTGTCCTTATCCTTCCGTTGCTCTGCAGCGGGAGGAGTCCCAGGTTTCTGCGCATCGGCCGGTGACGGCGTCGCAGGCTGCTTCTCCTGCGCCTGCGCGCAGTTCGCAGCAAAACAAAAAGTAAGGATGGTGGTCACTGCCCACAGCACAACCCGAAGCGCTGGCTTCATGGTTTCTCCTCTGATTTCTCTTTCTTCAACATGGTTTGCATGATACGAATCTCAGCCAGCTGCGAATTGTCCGCATCGTTCGCAAAATCAAATAGCTCGGCATCCTGGCCGGCGCCTGCAGTGTCGAACAGATCGTGAACCATCGTCAATGCGCCTTCGTGATGCTGAATCATTCCCACTAAGAATAGATGGTCGAAGTCACGATCCTTCGCCTTGCGCAGCGCTGCCATCTGCTGCGGGGTCAGCATTCCAGGCATCAGCCTCATCGTTTTCTGGGACATGTCCATGCCGGGCATCTCCGGCAGCGCCTTTGGAACCGCTTCGCCCCGGACCGCGAGCCAGCGCTTCATAAACTTAATCTCATCCGACTGCGAACTGCTGATACGCGCACCCAGCAACCGCAGGTCCTCGTTCTCGGTATGTGTAGCAATCATCGCTGTTATTTCCACCGCCTGTGCATGATGCAGGATCATGCCCTGCATGAACTCCACGTCCGCCGACGAACGTGGCGGTAGTGTGGGTCTTGTAGATGGCGGCAGCGTCTTGGTTGGCGAGCCGGGGGCGCCGGGTTGCACCACGACCGGCTTCGCCCGGTCGGTCTCCTGTGCGCTCCCAGAGTACGTGAAGAAGACTACGCAAACACCTACTGTCAGCAACGTGCCGCAGCGTACCGCAATTTTTGGCGTGGAGTCAGCCTCGGACTGGCGGCAGCGGCAAGAACGAGTCTGGCTGTCATTTGGAAAATTAAAGAGCCACATTGGGAAGGGAATGGGACCTTGTCACGGAGTTCGACTTTTTTTTCTTCTGAGTCGGCGAATTACTTCTAGCCCAAACCGGGAGTATACGACCAGAGCATCGTCATATGCGAAAAAAAAATCTTAAGCGGGCAGAACCACGGCAGGAGTGCGGATGGAAGGGTGGCGACAGTGTGATGAATGCTGGTATGAGCGATGTTACCCCTCTGGGACCAGTAACAGTTTACAAAATTCGCTACTCTAAAATCACTCGATATGCGCCGGCTTGGATACGGTCAGTAAATACGGTCCCACCACCTTTGGCCGAGTGGGGAATAACCTGTTCTTGCACCTAGGTTTACCGTTGGTGCCGGGAGGGGGAGTTGAACCCCCATGGTACCAAGTACCGGCGGATTTTGAGTCCGCTGCGTCTGCCAGTTCCGCCATCCCGGCT
>DASPVV010000264.1:0-26989 GCA_035622175.1 Terriglobales bacterium
TCATCCTGGCTCGCCCGGCATCCACCTTTTTCACCTTCGTGCAAGAATTACTCCGTCGCCCGCAAATTCGATTATGCTTCCGTTCGGAGTTGCTTTCACCAGGAAGAACTGCTCGAAAGTAACCTTGTTGGTTCTCGGCCAACGGTTCGGAAAACGATTGCAGGGTCTCGGCAGGCTAGGCGGAATCAGAGCGGGTCGCTCGCGAGGCTGGCTGATTCCGGGCAAAATATGGGGAACCGGCGTATTCTTATTCACGTACTCGATAGAGGAGGGGGCGATGTATTGCAACTATTGCGGAAAGCTGATTCCGGATGATGCCAATGTGTGCGCCTACTGTGGAACCCGCGTGGGAAGCGTGCTAGCGCGCAAGCGATTGATTCGTCCCCGCAATGGGCGAAAGGTTGCAGGGGTCTGCGCCGGGTTCGCCGAATACTTCGACCTCGACGTCACCCTGGTGCGAGTAGTGTGGCTGATCTCCGTATTCCTGGGCGTGGGCCTGACCCTCATCGCCTATGTGGTCGCCTGGATCGTTATGCCAGAGGAGCCGGCTGCTCTCTCCATCTCTCCACCCGCCGGAGCGCAGGTTACCAACCCATAGCCTTCCAGGATTCCAAGCCAAAACTGGGCGTCGCAGAGTAAGCCGCACGGCCACGATGGGCAGCGGATTCGGCTTGCCAGGGGCTGGTGAGAGGTTGCCTCCTGAAGCGAATGAACAGCGAAGGAATGAATCGGCTTCCTAGCGCCGGCAGAGACGTCGGAGACGGATCATGAGACAGGTAAGGTGCGGCGACGCGGAGATCTTCTACGAAGTCCTCGGCAGCGGTCCACCTGTTGTTGTGCTTCATCCCTTTCCCGCCAATCATGAATTCTGGCTGCCGGCCGTCTGCGCCCTTACGTCGCGTTACCAGGTGGTGCTACCCGATTTGCGGGGGCACGGAGATTCCGAATTGGGTGAGGGTCCTGCCACCATGGCCAAGCACGCCGCCGACTTGGCGCGAGTGCTCGAGCAGGAGCGGATCCGGCGCGCGGTGCTGGCCGGAGTCTCGATTGGCGGTTACGTGCTGCTTGAGTTCTGGCGAAGAGGCTCGGGACAGGTGGCAGGATTGGTGCTCGCCAACACCAAGGCGCAAGCCGACAGCGCCGAGGGCAAGGTTGCTCGCCTCGCAGCCGCCGCTCAGGTGCTCGAGCGGGGAACGGATTCCTATTTTGAAAGCCTGCTGCCCAAGTTGCTGGGACAGAGCACACGAGGTACACGCCCGGATCTGGTTCAAGGCGTACGCAGCATGATGCAGAAAATGTCCCCGGAGGAAGTGGCCATGGTGCAGCGCGGCATCGCCGAACGTCGGGATTCCGTCGAGGTTCTCAGAACCATTCACGTGCCCACCCTGGTCCTCGCCGGAGACGAAGACCTTTTGACCGGTGTGGGAGATGCCCAATTGATGCAGCAGCATATTGCCGGGAGCCAGATGAAAGTAGTGGCCAGGGCGGGACACTATTCTCCTTGGGAGCAGGCGGATGAGGTGGGAAAGATTTTGCGGCAGTTTGTCGACGGCGTGAGCCATGTCAACTGACCCCGGGGCGGCGTCCCGGGGTCGCTCCATTTCGTGCTAAGCTGGCGCGCGCGTCCGGGCGAGGCTGGCACTGGGTTACAATTCTCTCGCCATGGTTGACACGTTTCTTGTCCCCGAGAAGACAGTGGTCGATCGAAGTGGCGAGGGAAGCACGGCGGACCTCAGCGGCGCGACCCATCGCGTATTCCTGCTCACTCTCAATATCGTCAACATCGTCGAGCAGGAATCGCTCGACGTCCTGATCCACGGTTCCGCCGATGGTGCGACCTGGAATCCAAAGCCGCTCACCAGTTTTCCGCAAAAGTTCTATCGCGGACAGCATCCTCTGCTGCTCGATCTGAGGGATCGCAAAGAGGTGAAGTTTGTGCGTACCCGCTGGGAGGTCTATCGCTGGGGCCGAGGTAACCTGACACCGAGCTTTGAATTCAGCGTCAGCATCAAGGAAGTGCCTCCGGAAATCCTTGAGCAAGCGGCGGCGGAAGCGAAGGCGCTGGAGTAACCCACAAGGTCTCACCGTGTGCCGATGGCGGACCGGTTGGCTTTTGTTGCACGAAATCGGCGCAACACCGCCCCGCGTCTTTCCGGAGTTGGCGTAAGCGCGGGCGAACACGCTCGCTTTCGCTTCTCGGGCGGCGTGGGCCTGCGATTGGACTGCTCATGGAACAGGGTTCGAGCGTGCTGATTCGCCCTGCCCGAAATGTCTCCGGGACCATCCGCCTGCCCGGAGACAAATCCATTTGCCATCGCTATGCCATGCTGGCTGCCATCGCGGAAGGAACTTCGCGGCTCGAGAATTTCTCGACGGGGGCGGACTGTGCCAGCACCTTGCGATGCCTGTCCGGCCTCGGAGTGGGCTGGGAGCGCCACGCCCATAGCGTCGCGATTCGTGGACGCGGGCGGAGGCTGGAGGCTCCAAACCGGGAGCTGGATTGTGGCAACTCCGGTTCCACCATGCGTATGCTGAGCGGGATTCTCGCCGGACAGGAATTCAGCAGCCAGCTGATCGGAGATCGATCGCTATCCCGTCGCCCCATGGCGCGAGTCATCGCTCCCCTGGAATTGATGGGTGCGAGGATTGAAGCCGCAGACGGCAACCGCCCGCCGCTCAAAATCCAGGGGGGACATCTGCGAGCGATTGATTACGCCATGCCGGTGCCGAGCGCCCAGGTGAAGTCGGCCGTGCTCTTTGCCGGATTGTTTGCCCAGGGCGAGACTCGGGTGGCGGAACCGGTGCGCGTCCGCGATCACGGCGAGTTGGCCTTGCGCGCCTTCGGGGCGGAGGTGAGGCAGGAAGCAAACCAGGTGCGCATCCGCGGTGGGCAGGAGCTGCGGGCGATTGCCGCCAGCATTCCCGGCGACTTGTCGACTGCCGCCTTTTTTCTTTGTGCCGCGGCGCTATATCCGGGCTCGCGGCTCCTGATTCGCGGTCTCGCAATGAATCCCACACGCAGCTATTTGCTCGACTTGCTGATTCGCATGGGGGTGCAAATTGTGGTGAGCGAACTGGAGGAGAAGCAGGGAGAGCTTTTCGGCACCATCGAGCTGCGCGGAGGACCCTTAAACGGGGCCACGATCGAGAGCCCGTTTACCGAGATGTTGATCGATGAGATTCCAGTGCTGGCGGCAATCGCACCCTACACCCACCGTGGCGTCGAAATCCGTAATGCGCGGGAACTGCGGGTGAAGGAATCGGACCGAATCCGAGCCATTGCCTCTAATCTCCGTCGCATGGGAGCTGAAGTTGAGGAACGCGAGGATGGGCTGCGAATTCCGGGGGCGCAGCTTCTCCACGGGGCTAAGATTGACTCCTTTGGGGATCACCGCATCGCCATGGCGTTCGCAATCGCCGCCCTGCGGGCGCAAGGAGAGACCGTCGTCGACGGTGCCGATGCGGCGGTGATTTCCTATCCGGATTTCTTTCTGACCTTGGAGGAGATCGTAGAACGATGAGGCCTGACCTGGGCCATCGAGACAGGGCGACGGTTGCCACAACGGCATTTCCGACGACAGCGCGAAGACGGTTTGGCAATGGAACGCAAGTCGGGTGAACGCCGGGCGCGCATACCGTATTCTAAAGTTTATATCCGGGAGTCGCGTGGAAGCATGAGGCGCGGCCTTCGACACCATGGAAATGCCCTTCTTGGCTGGTGGCGTTCCGGAAGGTTGCGGTGGGTCTCCTTCGTCAACCCGGGAAACCCACCCCACAGAAAGAACCCGCCTCGATCAAATGTGCTCGGTCTTGCCGTCGTACTTGACCGTGCCCGTGGTCTGATTTATGCGGTCGATATCTTCGTTCGTGTACGTGCGGGAGGCTTTTCTGGCCGCTCCTCCTTCGGCCATCAGTCGCGCCGCGCTTTCAGCGCTCTCCCGGGTCCGCGCGATGAAATCAAAGGCCCGCTGCTTGGGTGCGCGCTCCGCGGCGAGGGGGGCCGGCGCCATGACTTCGGGCTGAGCGGTGGGGCCGTACCAGAGAAGGGGGGTGTATACCCCGACCGGTGGCTCCCCAAGAAACTCGCCCGACAGAGTTGCGTTAGTGGCTCCCGCGACCAGACCGAAGGTCGCGTTGCTGGCGCCAACCGCCGACGGTGAAGCGGTTGACAAAGTGACTTCCGGAGTTGTAACCAGGGGCACGAAAGGCGCCAGATACACGCCATACGCAGGCGCCCAGTTGCTGGCCGTTCCCCCAATCATCGTGGCCTGTCCGACCGCCCATCCGCAGAACAAGAGAAGCATCAAGCAAAGCGAGGCAAAACGCATACGACCCTCCACAGTCCCTAGGTAGTCAGATTCCGCAAGCCGCCGCTTAGGATGCCTTTTTATTTAAACCTTTACTTGAAGTTGCAAATATTTTCCTATTGAGCGGAATAGGAATCGATCTGCCAGTGATCATACACCCGAAATGCCGGCCCGGAAGCGATTTTTCTTAGTTTCCGAGGTAGCGGGCGTAGAGGCTTCGGGCCACGGCCGTATCGGTCGTGCCCTTGATGATGGCCCGGCCATCGGGGAACACCGTCATCTCATAGGGCTCGCGCCAGAATTTGAGCACAAAGTCGTTGTGGCGAACGGTGCCGTGCGGCTTCAAAAGTTCGCTCATCCTGGCCAGGTCGACCGGCCGATGGCGCTCATGAATTTGCACCGAGTTACGACCGCAGAGAGTGATTTGCGGGCGGCCCTCGCCCGCCAGGTGGGGGAACTCGCGGCGGTCGCAAGCTCGACAGCCCGGGCGTGGCTGATCCGCCCTGACTTCAGCCCGCCGATTCGACCACACATCGACGGACAGCAGGGAACGGCGGAGTTGCTGCCTGGCGCCCACCAGAATCTTGATGGCTTCGGTGGCGGCGATCGAGGCTACCCAATGAGCCGCCGAATTCACGATCCCTGCGTTCTCGCAAGTCTCGATGATTCCCTGCGGCGGGTGGGGAAACATACAAGCCAAACACGCCGTCTGCCCGGGCCAGATGTTCATGGTCAAGCCATAGCTACCGACGGCTGCGGTATAAATCCAGATGCGAGAATGCTGGACCGCGAAGTCGTTGATCAAATATCTGGTCTCGAAGTTATCCGTGCCGTCGAGGATGAGGGGCGCTGCTTCGAGCAGACTATCGATCGTCGTGGGCGTGAGGTCAGCCACCCGCGGTTCGATCACCGTCTCGGAATTGAAGGCCGAAACCTGACGAGCGGCGGCCGTCGCCTTGGGCAGCGACTCGGCGGCATCGCTTTCGTCGAAGAGGGATTGGCGCTGCAAGTTGCTGGGCTCGACATAATCGCGATCGATGATGCGCATGCGACCAACCCCGGCGCGGGCGAGCAGGGAGACCAGGGCGGAGCCGGTGGCTCCGCAGCCCACCAGGGCGACGGTTGCCGACTCAAGTTTCTGCTGGCCTTCGCGGCCGATTCCGCCGAACAAGATTTGACGCGAATATCTTTCCTCGAGTTCCAAGGAGGTCACCGCTTTCGAGTGCCGAACCCATTTATTATAAGGTGCATCAAGGGCCGGCGCTCTTGTCCGAGGACGGACGATCGTGACCGATCGAACCATGGCCGATTCCGGTGCATTGAATTTTCAAAGATCCTGGATCCAACTGGGGAAGCGGTTTTGCCAAAGAGGGGAACGCTGTTCACAACCCTGACCGTGCTGGCGCTCGCGGCCGTGGGTGCCGCCACAGGCGCGCCCTTTCCACCCGCGGAGAGCGGCCAGAACCCGGCTGTACAGCCGGCGCAGGAAGGCGCCAGCAGGTTCGAAGGCCGCCCGGTTGCGGAAATTCGATTTCCAGATGTGTCCGGACCGAGCGAGGCGCAGCAATTGCGGGCATTGATCCCGCAAAAATCCGGCGCCGCTCTCGACCGTCAACTCATCCACCAGACCCTGCACACGCTCTACGCCACCGGGCGCTTCGCCGACATTCGCGTGGAAGCGGAACCGGCCCCCGCCGGCCAGGTCCTATTGAACATCTTCACCACCCCGAATTACTTTGTCGGCCCAGTCCGCGCCGAGGGCGCGCCCGCCCGGCCGACCGCAGGCCAAATCGTGAATGCCTCGAAACTTGCCCTGGGCGAGGAATTTACTCCCGACCGGCTGGCGCGGGCGCTCACCAACATCCGGCAACTTCTCGAAGAAAACGGCTACTACCACGCCGTGGTCGACGAGGAGGAGCGAAAGGATGCGAACACCCAGCTGGTCGCGCTCACATTTCGCATTCGCGCGGGAGCGCGCGCGCGCGTCGGTGTCGTCACCGTGCATTGCGATCCCGAGTGCGCCCCGGAGGAGATTGAGCGGGTCTCCCGGCTGCGACCCGGGAAGCCGGTGTCCCTGGAGCGTGCCAGCAGCGCCCTCGAGCGGCTGCGCAAGCACTATCAAAAGCAACACCGCTTGCTGGCTCAGGTACGGATCGCCGACAAGTCGTATCGCGAGGAATCGAACGCCGTCGATTACACCCTGCAGGTTGCGCCCGGACCGAAAGTGTTCATCCAGACCGAAGGATTCAAAGTCAGCGGCGGGGTCCTGCGGCAGAGTGTGCCGATTTTTGAGGAGAACGCCGCGGATCGGGATCTGCTCGACCAGGGTCGCCGCAACCTGCTCAATTATCTCGAGAGCCGCGGCTACTTCGATGCCAGGGTCGAGGCTCCGCAGGAGACCGCTCCAAGCGGGAGAGAGTTGCGCATCGTCTATCACATCGAAGTCGGCCGCCGACACAAGTTGGTCAAGGTGGACATCACCGGCAATCGCTACTTTCGCACCGAAGAGTTGCGGGAGCGAATGCAGGTGCAGCCGGCCGGCCGTTGGTTCGGCTATGGCCGCTTCAGCCAGGGCTTGCTCACGAGTGATGTTGGCGTCCTCGAGAATATGTACCGGGCCAACGGTTTTGAAGGCATCGCGATCAAACCGGAAGTGATCGACGATTACCAGGGCCGGGAAAATGAGGTGGCCATCAAAATCCCCATCGAGGAAGGGCCGCAAACCCTGGTGGGAGCCTTCCGAATCGTCGGCAATCGGACCTTTTCCGCCGGCGAGCTGGCCGGGGTCATCAACACCGCGCAAGGCCAGCCTTTTTCCGAATACAACATCGCTCAAGACCGCGACAATGTTCTGAACTACTACTTCAATCACGGATTTCCCCGCGCCGCCTTTGAAGCAGCCGCCCAACCCATATCCGGCCAGCCCCACCGCATGGACGTCACCTTCACCATCCAGGAAGGCGAAAGAACGTTAGTCGATCAGGTGCGCATTTCCGGCCTCGATACCACCCGACCCTACGTTGCCGAGCGGGAGCTCGAAATCAAGCACGGGGATCCTTTGAGCCAGATGGATATGCTCCTATCCCAACAGCGGCTCTACGATCTCGGCATCTTTAGCCAGGTCGAAACCGCCATCCAGAATCCGGATGGGAACGAACCACAAAAGGATGTTCTGTTCGATGTCCAGGAAGCCAAGCGTTATATGTTCACCTACGGCTTCGGATTCGAGTTTCAAACCGGCCTGCCAACCGCCATCGGCACCAATAAGGCACTGGGTGAAACCGGCGTGAGCCCGCGGGCTTCGCTGAACATCACCCGCCTGAATTTCCGCGGACGGGATCATACGATTACCTTCAAGGCGGACGTGGGCAGCTTGGAACAGCGCGGTCTGGTGAACTATATCGCTCCTCGCTGGTTCGGCAGTCCGAACTGGAAGCTGTCGTTCATCGCCTTCTACGACAATACCCTGGACGTCACCACGTTTACCTCCCAGCGTCTGGAAGGTTCGGTGCAAGCCGGCGAGACCATCAACAAGAAGAGCACGATGGACTATAGCTTCACCTATCGGCGGGTGAAGGCGACCGATATTCAGATCAGTCCCGCGCAGATTCCCTTGCTGTCGTTGCCGGTTCGCGTGGGCGAGCCGGGGCTCGGTTATATCCGCAATACGCGCGACAATGATCTTGAGACCACCAAAGGCATGTATATCGCGGGAAATGCGGGAGTAGCCGCCACGGTGTTTGGTTCGCAGGCGGACTTCAGCCGCATTCTCATTCAGGATTCGACCTATCATGCCTTCGGAAAGAATCGCCCCCGGGAACGAAAGTTTGTCTTTGCGCGATCGACCACGGTAGGTGTCGAAAACGCCTTTGGCAACACTTCAATCCTGCCGCCCGGCCAGCCCTGCCCGGTTGGGCAGGTGACCTGCGCGAATCTGATCGTCATTCCTTTGGCCGAACGCTTCCTCTCTGGCGGCGGCAACTCTCATCGCGGCTTCGGGTTAAATCAAGCAGGTCCTCGCGATCCGGTCACCGGCTTCCCCTTGGGAGGGAGTGCGCTGTTTTTGAACAACACCGAGCTGCGGTTTCCTCCCGTCCGATTGCCCTACGCGCAGGACAACATGAGCTTTGCTTTGTTTGAAGATGCGGGCAATGTCTTTACCAACGGGCGAAACATGCTTGACAACCTGCTGCGCTGGAAGCAGAAAGATTCAAATCTGTGCCGCCAGGATACTACGGCTGCCGAGTGCAACTTCAGTTACGTCTCGAACGCCGTCGGCATCGGCGTCCGCTACAAGACCCCGATCGGCCCGGTGCGCTTCGATTTCGGGTACAATTTGAATCCACCGGTTTTCCCCAGCTGTCAGGCGGTAGCCAGTTTCAGCGGTCAGGCGCAATCGAGTTACTGCGTGAGCAACAGCAAGAGTGCCCTGCCGTACTTCGTGCCCCAGCAAGCGGCGCATTTCAACGTCTACTTCAGTGTGGGACAAAGCTTCTGATGAATCGTAGGTTGCCAGTTCTGCTTTCGGTCCTCAGCCTGGTTTCTTTCCTGCCCGGGGTGGCGTTGGCCGAGGTGCTGGACCGTATCGTCGCCAAGGTAAACGGTCATATTATTCTGCAAAGTGACTGGGAGGACGCCCTGCGCTTGGAAGCCTTCCTGAATGGCCGCGCGCCGCACGAACTCTCCTCTACGGAACGAAACGCTCTCCTCCGCCGCTTGGTCGATCAGGAATTGCTCGAGGAACAAATGCGCTCGGCCGACTTCCCGCGGGCGAGCGAGGACGAAGTGAACGATCAGGTTGCGGAGATCCGCAAACAATACCCCGAGGCGCAAGGGGAGCAGAGCTGGGGCCAGCTTCTCGCTCGTCATGGAATTACGGAAGAGCAATTGAGGCGGCGGCTTGCCTTGCAGCTGGATTTGAGTCGATTGATCGACGCCCGCCTGCGGCCGAGCGTGCACATCGATGCGCAGACGATTGCCAGCTACTATAACCACGAGCTCCTCCCGCGTTTGCGCAACTCCGGAGCGAAAGAAGTCTCACTCGACGAGGCCAGTGCCGGCATCAAGCAACTGCTGACCGAGCAGAGGCTCAATCAGCTGCTGGTGGCATGGTTAGAGAATCTCCGCTCCGGCAGTGAAATACAAACCCAGCCCAGCTTGCCCGGCTCGCCGGATGGCAGGCGATGAAGCTTTCGGGCGCCAAGCCTGGGCGGCGAGGGCTGGCGAAATTTTTCCTCCTCGCCTTCGCCGTATGCCTGGTATTTCTCGCTGCCTTCGCCGCCTACGTCACCAGCGATTCCTTCCAAGCCATGGTGCGCCGACGCTTCGTGGCCGCACTGGAGCGCGCGACCGGGGGAAGGGTAGAGTTGGGCAGCATCCACAGCGTTCCCTTGCGCTTCGAGGTGGAAGTGCGGAACCTGACGGTCCACGGAGGGGAGCAGCCTAGTGAACTTCCCTACGCGCATGTCGATCGCCTGCTGGCGCGAGTGAAACTCAGCTCGGCCTTGGGTGGGGAATTAAGATTCCACTCGGTTGTCCTGGAGCGACCGACGGTCCACCTGCTGGTCCGTGCGGACGGAACCACCAATCAGCCAACGCCCCAACCGGAATCGTTTTCTGCCGGCAGCTCACTGGCGCGGTTATTCCGCTTTTCCGTCAATCGTTTGGAAGTTCGCCAGGGGGTCGTAGTCTGGAATGACCGGGTGATTCCCCTGGACTTTCTCGCCCAGGATATTTCCGCGAGCATGGATTACTCGCTGCTGCGCCGACGCTACCTGGGCAGGCTCGCCCTGGGAAAAATTGACACCCGGTTCGAAGACTTTCGTCCCGCTGCTTGGAGGGCGGAGGTCAATTTTGAGCTGGCCCATGACAGCCTGGCGATAGATTCGCTCCAGGCCGCTTCCCGCCGATCTCAGTTTGCAGGCAGTGGCCGCATGGTCAATTTTCGCCAGCCGAGCATCTCCGGGCGATATGACCTGAGGCTCGATCTTGCCGAGGCAGCGGCCATCGCACAGTGGCCAGACCTACGGCAGGGCACACTTCAGCTCGCCGGGCGCGGCTCGTGGTCGAAGGCCGGTTTTTCCGCCGACGGCCAGTGGAACCTGGTCGACTTTGAGGGGGGGTGGACTTGTGCAAAGTTGCCCGCCTCGACGCTCGAAGGGCAGTTCCTCCTCAATCCCCAGCAACTCCAGGTGCGCGACATCCGGGGAAGGTTGCTGGGAGGTGAGGTCGGGGGCGAGGCCCAGGTACAAAACTGGCAAAACTCCCTGCCTCCGTTCAGCCGCGGCAGGCACGACCCAGAAAGAGGGAGTGTGCGTCTGCGCATGAAAAACCTGTCGGCCGAGGCGATCGCCGCCGCCTGCTCGTCCCCGGCTCGGCCGTTCGAGAGAATGCACCTGGTTGGTTCTACCAGCGCGAGTGTGGACACACATTGGAAAGGAACCGCACGCAACGCCGAGGCCGAAATAGCGCTCGACGTCGTACCGCCGGCCGAGGTTCTCTCGGCGCAGTTACCCCTGCGTGCCCACGCCCATGCCATGTACCGCTTCTCGGCGGGAGAGCTTGAAGTATCGGAGTTCAATGCGGACACCCTCGCAACCCAAGCTCGCGCCTCCGGTGTCCTGTCGGCTCGCGCTGCCCTCAAGGTTGCGTTTACCACCACGAATCTGGGCGAATGGAATCGAGGGTTGGCCGCGCTCGGCTATCGGGAAGCACAGCCGTTTGCCATCCGTGGCCGCGCCGCCTTCACGGGGACGGCAACGGGACGACTTTCCGCTATTGATTTTACCGGCCGGCTGCAAGCGCAGGACTTTCAGTTCGAGCTTCTCGACAATCGGGGCAACCGGCCACGAAAGCTGCGTGCGGATTCTCTGTCGGCCAACCTCGAGTTGTCTCCTTATGCCTTCGCCGCTCGCCATGGCACGTTGCGCCACGGGACCACTCTCCTCCGCTTCGATCTGAGTGCCGGGCTGGATCGGAGAAGGTTCACCGACTCCAGCCCGTTCCTCGCCAGTATCGAACTCAAGGATGCCGAGGCCGAGGAGATGCTGGCCTTGGCGGACGTTTCCTATCCGCTGACCGGACGACTGGACCTATCTCTGCGGGCATCGGGAACTCGAGCCTGGCCGACCGGCCGGGGTTGGTTTCATCTCTCTGGCGGGACGGTGGCCGGGGCCGTCATCGAAAACGCCGAATCCGGGTTTACTTTCGAGCAGCATCGGCTTGCGCTCGACCCGATTCGCTTGGCATACCAACCGGGTGAGGTTCGGGGTAGCGGAACCTACGATTTCGACCGCCAGGTTTTCCAATTGAATCTCGATGGCACCAACTTTGATCTCGCTCACCTTCCTTGGCTCGGGTCCAGCCCGGCAGGGGTCGAGGGTCGCGTCGATTTCGTAGCCCAAGCCTCGGGGAACTTCGAGCAGCCGAACCTGAACAGCCAGATTCATTTCCGCGATCTCACCGTAGGCAGGGAAACCCTGGGCGAATACACACTCGATGCCGTCAGCCAGGGGGCGGGGCTGCGGCTTCGTGGCCAGTCCCATTTCGAAGCAGGTCAACTCGATATCGAGGGCGACATCGACCTCGAGGGGGATTGGCCGGCGAAGGTCGACTTTCACTTCAACCGGCTGCAGCTAGACCCGGTTCTGGTTGCCTACCTTCCGGCGGCGCTCGACGCCCACGGTGCGATCAGCGGGGATCTCGAGATGCGCGGACCCCTTCGCCATCGGCAGCAACTTGAACTGACCGGCAATCTTACCGACGTCCTCGCCAATCTGGGGCACGTCGCGCTTCGCAACCAAGGGCCGATCCGCCTGATGGTCTCCAACCAAGGATTAAAGATTCAGCGGTTCCAGCTTACGGGCGAAGGCACCGATCTCGAAGGGGAGGGAAGCGTGGCCTTCGAGAGCCCCTATCTCGTCGACCTGCATGCCGAGAGTCACGTGGATCTGGCGCTCCTTCAGCAGTTGAATCCCGCCTTTCACAGCTCCGGTGCGCTCGCGCTCGAGGTGAACGCCCAGGGCGCCTTGGAGCACCCGGCGCTCGAAGGACGCGTGCAGGTCACCGGGGGCCTGATTCAATACCGCGATCTGCCAAGCGCACTGAGCGACCTCAACGGCTCGCTGGTATTTCATGAGAACCGGCTGCAGATCGAAACTTTGACTGGGCAGGCCGGTGGCGGATCGCTCCGTTTCGGCGGCTACGCCACCTTGTACAGGCGGCAGCTGAACTTCGATCTTGCCTTGAACGCCGAGGACGTACGCTTGCGCTATCCGCCGGGGGTAAGTTCGATGACGACTGCCAACCTGCGATGGACGGGAACCCCGACCGGGTCTACGCTTTCCGGCGAGACCACGATCACCAAGC
Source organism: Terriglobales bacterium (assembly GCA_035622175.1). Classification (GTDB taxonomy): domain Bacteria; phylum Acidobacteriota; class Terriglobia; order Terriglobales; family Acidobacteriaceae; genus JAFAGX01. Next base: position 12,675 of record DASPVV010000264.1, read on the forward strand.
TGGCCGTGATTCCGGGCTTTGATTTCGGCTCCTACTTGTTGCGCACGGCGCAGGCATCGGCCTTACCACAAAACAATCCGCTGTTAAGCCGGATTCGGATGGACGTGCACATCGTGACCACGCCCGACCTCGAGATGCAGACGGCGGCGCTCAACCTTTCCGGGAATGCGGATCTGCATTTGCGTGGCACCGCAGCAAAACCGGTCCTGCTCGGGCGGGCAGACGTCCTCGAAGGCCAGGTGGCCTTCAACGGAACCCGCTACCGCCTGGAACGAGGTGACATTACCTTCGCCAATCCGGTGACCACCACACCCGTTCTCGATCTGCAAGCCTCCACCCAGGTTCGCGAATATGACGTCATGATCAATCTCAACGGGCCATTCGACAAGCTCAATTTGAGTTACCATTCCGAGCCTCCGCTGCCTACCGCCGATATCATTAGCCTGCTTGCACCGGTCGGCACAACCCAGGAGCAGTTCGGACAGGTGCAGCAGCAGCCGGCCGGATCCTCCCCTTTTGTCGAACAGGCCTCGAGCGAGGTTTTGGCGGAAGCCGTAAATTCGGCCCTCAGCAACCGCTCGCAGCGCCTCTTTGGCATCAGTCACATCAAGATCGATCCTCAGGGTCTCAACGAGGAAACCACGCCTACCCAGACCTCGCCGCTTCCGGCCGTCACCATCGAACAACAGGTGAAGAACAATGTCACTCTCACCTACACCACCAACGTGGCCCAGACCTCGCAACAGATCATCCAGGGCGAATACAACTTCTCCCACAATCTCTCGATCGTAGGCATTCGGAACTTCAACGGGGTGGTCAGCTTTGAGTTCCGTATGCGACAAAGCAAGAAATAGAGACTTCCGTACCAGAGGACTTCGCCTCGGGGGGTTCGCCGCCCGGCTCTAACCCGGAAAAAACTCCGGCAAATTCACCCTAAAACGGTGCTTTTCGGCTCCTCATCGAGTAAACTAAGCGGCGTTCGGGGTCGGGAGACGCAAGCCGGATCGATGGCGGCGTTCTACCGCCGAAGCAGTTTGAAATCAGGGGACACCATGCGCAAAGCCAAGGGTTTTTCTCTCATCGAACTACTGATCGTCGTAGCTATCATTCTCATCATCGCCGCGATCGCCATTCCGAATTTGCTGCGGGCCAAAATTGCCGCCAATGAATCGTCCGCGGTGCAATCGATTCGCACCATCAACACCACCCAAATCACCTATCAATCCACCTATCCTACGGTGGGTTATGCGGCTACTCTTTCCGCACTCGGTCCGGCCGGAGCAACCTGCACGACTCCATCTTCGACCAACGCCTGCTTGATGGATTTGTCGCTCTCGCAGGCCACGAACCCGGGCAGTGCCAAGAACGGATACTACTTCGGAATGGGAGTGGTCAGCGCCAATGGGATGAATTTAGCGTATACGGTTGGCGGAGCACCCGCGGCCTTCAATCAAACCGGGGTGCGGGGCTTTTGCTCAAACGCGGACGCGGTGATTCGCAGCACCCCGTCGCTGAGCGGACCACCCGCGACGACTGAGGAAGCCTGCGCCAACTACGTCGCCCTGCAGTGAACTCAGCCCCTTCTCCCGAGGAAGGCATCGCTGAGGCCATCCGGTTAAGATGGGGCTTATGACAGTCGATCCGCTCACGATTGAACGACTCGAAAGGCTGGCGGGAGTGGTCTGCCTGCACGGCCCGCTGACGATCGAAAGTACCGAGCTTTTCCGCAACGCCATTCGCCGGGAAGAAAAGGCCAACACGGTCATTCTCGATTTGACCGGTGTCCCCTACATGGACTCCTCGGGATTAGGTTCTCTGGTGAGCGCTTACATCTCCCTGCAGAAGGTAGGACGCCGGGTGGCGCTCACCGGGGTGAATGAACGCATCGGCAAGCTGTTTGAGATCACCCGCACCGACTCCCTTTTCTTGATCTTCGATACGGTCGAGCACGCGCTCGCGGCGCTGAACCGCGGAGCCCAGGCGTAGTTGTCATCGGCCCGGTTTCGCTCGATCTCTTTGACTCTCACGCCGCTGTTTGGCCCAGCCTTCTTTCACCATTTGCCGGCCGCGGGCTATGGCCAGGGCGTCGGCCGGCACATCTTCCGTGATGCAGGAAGCAGCCCCCACATACGCGCCTTTGCCCAGGTGCACGGGGGCAACCAGGGTGGCGTCGCTGCCGACAAACACTCCGTCCTCAATCACCGTGGTGTGCTTGTGAACCCCATCGTAGTTGCAGGTAATGGTTCCCGCCCCGATGTTCACTCCTTCTCCGATTTCCGCATCGCCGAGGTAGGTCAGATGGTTCGCTTTCGATCCCTTGCCCAGGCGAACTTTTTTGGTCTCTACAAAGTTTCCGAGGTGTGCCCCTTCGCCGATCTCACTGCCGGGACGAAGGTGGGAATAAGGGCCCAAGGTAGCCCGAGCACTGACGCGGGCTTGTTCCAGGATACAACCGGGCCGCAGGACCGTCCCATCGCCGATGATCGAATCGCGAACCACACAATAGGAGCTGATCCGGCAATCGCTGCCGATGCGCGTGGTCCCAAGGAGTTCAACGAAAGGCTCGACCACGGTATCCGGGCCAACTTCAACCTCGGGATCGATGATCGCTGCCCCGGGATGGAAAATGGTCACGCCCTCTGCCATCAATGCCTGACACTTGGCGAGACGCATGCGTTGATCAATATCCGCCAGCTCGGCGCGGGTATTGCCTCCGAGGACTTCATCGGGATCGCGCGCCCGCAGGGCAAGCACGCGCTCTCTGGCTTGGCGCAAGATCGCGGCCATATCCGTCAGGTAGAACTCACCATGCGGATTGTGGTTCGTCAGCCGATCGATATAGTGATACAGAGCTCGCACGGAAAAGGCGTAGAACCCGGAGTTGATCTCGTTGATCTTCTTCTGCTTGGCCGTGGCCGACTTTTCCTCGACCACAGCCTGTACTTCATCGCCGCTCTCCGGCTTGCGGATCACTCGTCCGTAGCCGGTCGGATCCGCGAGCACGGCCGTAAGAATGGTCATGGCGGATCGCTGCGAGCCATGAAAGTCGGAAAGCCGGGTGATAGTCTCTGGAGTGATGAGCGGAGCGTCGCCCGAGAGCACGATCACTTGATGGTAGGTCTCGAGAGCTTCGCGCGCGACCATCAACGCGTGCCCGGTACCACGTTGTTCCTTTTGCAGCAAGAAGTGGATTCCGCAATGGGCTACGGAGTGACGGACGCGATCCGCTTCATGGCCAATAATCGCGTAGACATCGTGGGCCGGCACCACCTGGGTCGCGGCTCGGACGACGTGCCCGAGCAGAGGCTTGCCCCCCACCTCGTGCAACACCTTGGGAAGTTTTGATTTCAGCCGGGTCCCTTTGCCGGCAGCCATAATGGCAATCGCGAGCCGTCCCTCGTGTCCGGCAGCCCCGCGTGGACCCGACCTCTTCCCGTTCTCTTCGGAAGCCGACAGGCTTTTCTCCGAGGACTTCTTCGATTTCGCCATTTGAGTCAATATACCGCGAGCCTGACCCGTTGGCAGGGATTTCCTTGCGATTCGCTCGTGCCCATTTCGCTCCCGCCCCCGGGCCGCTCGAGAGCACTCGATGGTTCGTGCCGTGATCGCTCTGAGGCGAGGGAATCCCGCCCGCTTCCTCGCTCCTAGGGCGTGGGTCCACGGCGAGGTCACTAAGCCAGGGTAGGAGAGCGGGGAGAGGACGTTTCTGCACGAGTTCGTGCTTGCGCCGCCAGTTTCAGCAGATCGCGCGCGATTCGGTCGGTGGCGTGGCGGGCTACTTCTCCTTCTTCCAAATAGTTGCCGAGGACTGGCACCACGCCGAGTGCCCGGATCGCTTCACAATCCGCCACCACCGGAGCCGCGCCCTCCAACGCGTATTTAGCCTTCAACTTGCGGGAGACTGGCTGGCAATTGAGGAGCGCATAGTCGAAAATCCGCTCACCCGCATGCGCGTTCAGGGCGCGAATGTGGTCGGCCGCCGTACGCCCGAGGCTTTCGTTCGCCTGGGTCATAAGGTTGCAGATGAAAACCTTCACCGCCGGAGAGGCGGCGATGGCGCGGGGGATACCCTTGACCAGCAAATTCGGAATCAGGCTTGTGAACAACGAACCGGGGCCCAGGCTGATCACATCGGCGTGCGCAATGGCCTCGACAGTCTGGGGAAGCGGCTCGGCGTCGGGTGGCACCAGAAACAGCTCCCGGATGCGGTTCTTGCTCGCCGTGATTCTGGTTTCTCCGCGGACGCGGGTTTCATCTTCCAACAGAGCCTCCAGTTCGACGTTGGCCGTCGTCGCAGGATAGATGTGTCCCCGGGTGGCAAGTATCTCTGAGGATAAACGAACCGCCTCCCCGAAATCTTTGGTCATGGCGCTCAGGGCCGCGAGAAAAAGATTGCCGAAACTATGCCCTTCAAGTCCGGACCCCTTCTCGAAACGATGGCGAAACAACTTGGATAACAGAGCTTCGTCCTCGGAAAGCGCCACGATGCAATTGCGAATGTCCCCCGGGGGCAGCATGTTGAGTTCCTTGCGCAGTCGGCCACTGGAGCCCCCGTCATCGGTCACCGTTACCACTGCCGAGAGGCTGGCGATGGGGGCTTGGGGCGACCGGTTAGAACACAAATCGCCGGGAATGGCGGTATAGCGCTTGAGCCCTTGCAATAATGTGGACAAACCCGTGCCGCCACCAATGGCGACTACCCGCAAACGACGCTGCGGTCGGTCGCCGAAGCGACGGCCGGAAGGGTGCGGCCCGGAGCTCATGGGACTGCTTAGCGCTCCTCACTGAACGCTGGCGAGGGCGGTAGTTCGGCGGAGGGATCCGGGTACAACAGCTCGGTAAAGCGAGGGTCTTCGCTCAAGTTCTGAAAGTCGCTGTCGTTACGCGCCTGAAAGCGCAAGGTGGGATTGAGCTGAACAGCCTCGCCCAGATGCCGCAGGGAATCCTCGAGGTGGCCGGTAAGGCAGTCGAGCGCCGCCAGGCCGTAGGCGACATAATCCGTCTTGGGCGCCTGTTTGGCCAGCTTCTCCAAATGCTCGCGGGCGCTCACGTAATCCCCACTGTTAATAAGAGACACAGCGTAATCGTAGTGTTCCTCCGGTGACTTAAATTGGGTCGTGACTGCTTCCATCTGTTGACTGCAGGCTTTGAGGTGAACGTTAGCCCGGTCTGCAAGCTCCTTGCTCGGGCCTGCCGCTACCTTTTGCAGGTACCCCTTCGCCCGGTCGAACTTGTGCTCCTGCATGGCCCGTAGGCCCGCCTCATAGTTTTGCACAGCTTGTGCAAAACGTGGATCTTCGCTGAGAACTTTTTTTGTCGAGATCTTTTGCGCCATCGCTTCGATTCTCTCTGAAATAATTAACTATATTGTTATCTACAATTTACAAGAAATAGCATGGGCCGTCGTGGAGGCTAACATTGCCCTCCTCAAGGGGAACGTTGGGCGCCCCATAGCAGGAGCTGAAACCCGTCCTGTGGAAAACGCCCCTTGGCTGAACCAATGCCCATCGCATTCGCCGGCAACTCGGATGAGCGAATCCTCAATTTGCAGCCCAGGCGGAGGCAAGGTCCACGGCCCGCCAGTCACCGGCAATGATTGCCTTACGTATCTCGGCTGCGGTTTTGCCTTTCTGGTGCTCGGCGTAAGAATAGTACAGTTCTTTCAGGCAGATGTCACATCGGGCTCCGTGGGTGTTTTCGAAGCAGCTATGGAGGCTCTTGTGTCCCATTCGGTCGCAATAGCAATAGCAAGGCTGCTGATAAATCACGGCCGGGATCTTGGCGGCTAGCTCGTAGGCATGGGTTTGATAGGGATTCTGAGCATCCTCACCCCATAGCTGGTCCCGGGTTAGAATCGGGGGGAGTTTGCCGGCCTTCGGCGGTGGGCTGGCATGGTAAGCCGGAATGGCACCGTCCGGCTGGGAAGTCGCCCAGGGAGCCGATAGCCAAAGCGTAGCCAAGAAAACCAAGGCCAGCCAACAACCGCGTTTCAGCATAAGACAAACCTCAGCCGGGATATTCTACCTGATTCTTTCTCCTTCATAGCCCCAGAGGACCAACCCACAGGACCAAAAGTCACCCCTCGGTTGGGCAGGCGTCTCCGGACATTGGCCATCGAACACTGGACCTCGTCCTATTCACCCGTATAATGACAGAGGACATGCTCAAGCCGACTGCCGAAGCGTCCTCGAACCGAATGCCGGAAGATAGGCCCACTCCTCCCCTGCGTCCGCACGGCATGGTGCTGTCGGTGTGGCTCCGGGATCTGGTGATCTCGCTTGCCATCTCCTGCTTCATCATTATCTTCCTCTATCAGCCGGTCAAGGTTGAGGGCACGAGCATGATGCCTTCGCTCGAGGACCAGGAACGTATCTTCGTCAATAAGTTTGTGTACCGGTTGGAGCCGATCCGGCGCGGAGACATCGTGGTCTTCCGTTATCCGCGCGATCCCTCGAAAAGCTTCATCAAGCGCGTCGTGGGACTTGCCGGGGATCATGTCGAAATCGACGCCGGACAGGTTTATGTGAACGGCAGACTCCTGGACGAAGATTACGTGCCCCGGGCTTACGAGGACCAGCGTTCCTATCCGGATTTCCTGGTGCCGCCGGATTGTTATTTTGTGCTGGGCGATCATCGCACGCTCTCGAACGATAGCCGCGATTTTGGTCCCGTCAACGAGCGTTACATATATGGCAAAGCCGTGTTCGGTTACTGGCCCGTGGATAAAATGGGCCGACTGCGATAGCTTCACGCCGGGACGCCAGCCAGCCGCCCATCCCGGTCTAAGCTAACTGCAACTGCAGGGGCGGGACCGCCAAGCCTTCGACTTCCACCTTCCAATGATCGCCGGACTCGGTTCGATGTCCGGCGGTAAGGGTACCGGTGCTCACAATCTCTCGGCCGCTCCAAAGCTCATCCGGATAACGATTCGCGATCGCCTTCCCGAGTTCCGCCAAGCACAAAGCGGGGCTGCGCAAAGCATTTCTGCCCGACCCTTCTTCGACCAGTTCGCCGTTTCGCCGCACCCGTATTTTGAAGCTGGCGAGTTCGTCGATCAACTGGGGGATCCTGTCGCCGGCGAGAGACACCCGCTCGCCGATCACCAAGCCGGCATGCAGCCCGAAAGACGCGACGAAGTCACTGGGCTGAAACTGCCACGCGGGAAATGGGCAATCGATGATCTCAAATCCCATGGCCAACCAGTCGGTGGTGGCCAGCGCGGCCACCGCATCGAGGCCTGCGGAACCAAGCGCCTTCTTCATTCCAAAGACGATCTCGGGCTCGATTTTCAGGGAGCGTGGGTGGGCGAGCGAAAGCTGGGCTGAGTTGTCGGTGCTTTGGTGCACGGTATCGTCGTACATGTGAGCCCAAACCAAGGTCTCCAGTTTCAGGATGCGCCACAAGGCTTTGTTCGCATATCCAACCTTGCAGCCGACGGCAGCGTGTCCCGCCGACCTCCTCCAGCTCTTCAGCATGGCTTCGACCCGGTAGGCGGCGTTCAAGTCAAAGCCTGGTTGCGAGGAAGGCAGCTGGGCAACCATGCTGCCGGTCTCATAGGCTGACATCAGTTCGCGCGCGATGGCTTCCAGATCCACGGTTGCCATAAGCTCAACTTTCCTCCCCTGGCTCCTGAACCTCCCCACGAATTCGGTTTTCGATTCGAGTGTCCCCTGCTAATATTTATAAAATTTTATAAAATCCACTGCCGGAGACAGAATGCAGGCAACTCTTGCACTGGAAGACGGTCGGGTCTTCCTAGGCAAAGCCTACGGAGCAAAAGGCGAGTGTTACGGGGAAGTAGTTTTTAACACCGCCATCACCGGTTATCAGGAGATTTTCACCGATCCTTCCTACGCCGGGCAAATTGTCGTTCTGACCAACCCCGAAATCGGAAACTACGGCACCAATGCGGAAGACGGCGAAGCCACCCACCCCTATATCGAAGGGCTGATTGTACGTCAGTTCTCGCGAGTGAGCTCGAATTGGCGATCGCAGCAGGTCGCGGAAGAGTATCTCGAGCAATTCAAGATTCCGGTGCTGGCCGAGATTGACACCCGAGCTCTGGTGCGTCACCTGCGCGATCACGGCGTCATGCGCGGGGTGATCTCAACCTTGGAGACCGAGGCGCCCAAGCTGGTGGCCAAGGCTCGCTCCATTCCCAAGATGGATGGAACCGATCTGGCCAAGATCGTGACCACCAAGCACCCCTATGTTTGGGACGTCGGAGAGCGATCGCACGAGCCGGTGGCCGTCGTGGGGGTGAAAGATCAGCCGTCGCGCTTTGCCGTGGTGGCTTACGACTACGGCATCAAACAGAATATTCTTCGCAAGCTGCGCGGGGAAGGCTGCAAGGTCACCGTCGTGCCGGCACAGACGCCGGCGGAAGAGGTGTTGGCGCTCAAGCCCGACGGTATATTCCTGTCCAACGGTCCGGGGGATCCCGAGCCCTGTACCTATGCGGTGGATAACATTCGGCGCTTGCTCGGGCGCCAGCCCATCTTCGGCATTTGTTTGGGCCACCAGCTGACGGCCATCGCACTCGGGGGGAAGACCTACAAGCTGAAGTTCGGCCACCATGGCGCCAACCATCCGGTGCAGCAGTTGACCACCGGCAAAGTCGAAATCACGGCCCACAACCACAACTTCGCCGTCGACCCGGACTCGCTTCCGGAGAGCGAAGTCGAGCTCACCCATATCAACCTCAACGACCATACACTTGAAGGCATGCGCCATCGCAATTTGCCGCTGTTCAGCGTGCAGTACCACCCGGAGGCCTCTCCCGGCCCCCATGATTCCCATTACCTGTTCCGAGAGTTCACGAAGATGATGGAGGAGTGGAAGAGGTGAAGTCTCTTGCTGCCTGCGGCGCTTGGCCACCCGATCTGGCCGGCCAAGCTCGCTAGCGGCAACCAGACCAGACTCGACAGACCATGCCCAAACGCAAGGACATCTCGAAGATCCTGATCCTCGGCTCTGGCCCGATCGTCATTGGCCAATCGGCGGAATTCGACTACTCCGGCACCCAGGCTTGCAAAGCCCTGAAATCGGAGGGCTTCGAAGTGGTGCTGGCGAACTCGAACCCGGCCACCATCATGACCGACCCGGAATCGGCCGATCGCACTTACATCGAGCCGCTGACCTCGGAATACCTGGAAGAAATCATCCGCCTCGAGCGCCAGCTGTCGCCGAGCGCGGGTTTCGCTGTCTTGCCGACGGTGGGCGGCCAGACGGCCCTTAATCTGGCGGTGGAACTCTCCGACGCCGGAATTCTCGAAAACTACGAGGTGCAACTGATCGGCGCCCACATTGCCGCCATCAAGAAAGCCGAGGACCGGTTGTTTTTCAAAGATGCCATGCAGAAAATCGGCCTCGACGTGCCCAAGTCCGCGCTGGTCAACAATGTCAAGGACGGTCTTGAATTCGCCGGCAAGATCGGTTTCCCGGTCATCGTGCGCCCCTCGTTCACCCTGGGCGGAACCGGGGGCGGGATTGCATACAACCGCGAGGAGCTGATGGAGGTGCTGACCCGCGGCCTGGATTTTTCACCCGTGCATGAGGCCCTCATCGAAGAGTCGGTGCTCGGCTGGAAGGAATACGAGCTCGAGGTGATGCGGGATCTCAAAGACAATGTGATCGTCGTCTGTTCGATCGAGAATTTCGATCCCATGGGGGTGCATACCGGCGATTCGATCACCGTGGCTCCGGCGCAAACGCTCAGCGACCGCGAGTATCAAGCCATGCGGGACGCGGCCATCGCTGTCATCCGTGAGATTGGGGTGGAGACAGGAGGTTCGAACATTCAGTTCGCCGTCAGCCCGACCACCGGGCGCATGGTCGTAATTGAGATGAATCCCCGGGTTTCGCGATCGTCTGCGCTGGCCTCGAAGGCCACCGGCTTCCCCATCGCCAAAATCGCCGCCAAGCTGGCGGTGGGCTATCGGCTGGATGAGATTCGCAACGATATCACACGCAAAACACCGGCCTGCTTTGAGCCCACCCTCGACTATGTCGTGGTCAAGATTCCCAAGTGGCAATTCGAAAAATTCCCCGGAGCCGACGAGAGCCTCGGACCGCAGATGAAGTCTGTCGGGGAAGTCATGGCCATCGGCCGCACCTTCAAAGAAGCGCTCATGAAGGGCATCCGGGCTCTTGATACCGGCAAGCGAGTGGGCGGGCAGAAGATCGAGCCCAAGATTCTTACCCAAAGACTGGTCACCCCTCACCCCGAACGACTGGCGTACCTGCAGTACGCCTTGCGTCAAGGCCATACCGTCAAGCAGCTCGCCAAGATGACCTCGATCGACCCCTGGTTCCTCTACCAGCTCAAAGAACTCAACGACCTTCAGCTCGAGCTCGAAAAGCATCCCATGGAATCGATTCCCCTCGAGGTCCTGCGGGAGGTGAAGCGCCAGGGTTTTTCCGATGGCAGGCTTGCCGGAGCCTGGCGGCTGCGCGGTCAAGAAAAGGTCCGCCATCTGCGCAAGCGACACGGCGTCCAGCCCGTGTATAAGCGGGTGGACACGTGCGCGGCTGAATTCGAGAGCTTCACGCCCTATTTGTACTCCACCTACGAAGAAGAGGACGAGGCCGCTCCCAGCGAGAAAAAGAAGGTGATCATCCTGGGCAGCGGTCCCAACCGGATCGGGCAGGGAATCGAGTTCGATTACTGTTGCTGCCATGCCTCCTTTGCCCTGCGCGATGACGGTTATGAGACGATCATGATCAACTGTAATCCGGAGACCGTCTCGACCGACTATGACACCAGCGACCGCCTCTATTTCGAACCGCTCACCCTCGAGGATGTGCTCGCAGTCTGCGAGCACGAGGCTTCGGCGAACGCCACCGTGGGAGTGATTGTCCAGTTTGGCGGGCAGACCCCTTTAAACCTGGCGCTGCCCCTCAAGGCGGCGGGGGTCGAGATCATCGGAACCTCGCCCGAATCGATCGATCTGGCGGAGGACCGCAAACGCTTCAACCGGCTCCTCGAGGAGCTCGAAATTCCGCAACCCCCGGGGGCCATGGCCGCTTCGATCGAGGAGGCCCTCGCCGGCACGGCGCGGGTGGGCTATCCCGTCCTGGTGCGGCCGTCGTACGTGCTCGGCGGACGGGCCATGGTGATCGCCTACGATGAGGAAAGCGTGGTGCGCTACATGAAAGAGGCGGTCGAGTATTCCCAGGATCGGCCGATTCTGATCGATCACTTCCTCGAAGACGCCATCGAGCTAGACGTAGACGCACTTTCCGACGGCGAAGACGTGGTCATCGGAGGAATCCTGCAGCATATCGAAGAGGCCGGCATTCATTCCGGCGACTCCTCCTGTGTGCTCCCTGCCGTGGATATCCCTGAAGCCCTGCTCGAGCGCATGCGGGAGTATACCTTCAGGCTGGCGCGCGCCCTGAAGGTGGTGGGGTTGATGAACATTCAGTTCGCAATTCCCCGCGGCAATGGCAAGTCAGCGAACGGAGTCGACGGCGGCAAGGTCTACGTGCTCGAGGTGAACCCTCGCGCCTCGCGAACCGTTCCCTTTGTCTCGAAAGCCACCGGTGTCCCCATGGCGAAGATTGCCGCCCGGCTCATGACCGGACGTAAGCTGCGGGAGTTCTTGCCCGAGTTCATCGAGAGTCATCGCGATCTCGATACCGGACGCTGCTACTACGTCAAATCTCCGGTGTTCCCCTGGAGCAAGTTCCCCGGCGTGGACACGGTCCTCGGCCCGGAAATGAAGTCGACCGGAGAGGTGATGGGAGTGGCGGACAATTTCGGCGAGGCGTTTGCGAAGGCGCAGACCGCCGCCGGACAGAAACTGCCCACGCGAGGGACGGTGTTCCTCAGCGTCACCGACCAGGACAAGCCGCAAATCGCCCAGGTGGCCGGCAAATTCGCCGACATGGGTTTCCGGCTGGTGGCCACGGCGGGCACGGCCGATGTGCTCGAAAGTGCGGGCATGGCGGTGGAGCGGGTGTACAAAGTGAAGGAAGGCCGGCCCAACGTGGTCGATCTCATCAAAGGCGATCGCATTCAGCTCATCGTCAATACCCCCCATGGTCTTGAGCCCTGGTTTGACGAGCAGGCAATTCGGCGCGCCGCGGTGAATTCCCACATTCCCACCATCACCACGCTGTCGGCGGCGCGCGCCGCCGCCGAGGGCATCGCCGCCCTGCAGCGGGGGGAGATCAAAGTCCGCGCTTTACAGAGCCTGCACGCCGAGAGAGGGGCGAAAGTGCGGCATTCATGATGGCCGGGTTCCGGTCAAAAGGCAGGCCGAGCGCCGCCTCCCGAAGCTCGGCCCCAGCCAAGCCGAAGTCGGCGCCAACCTCAGGATTTCCCCGTTCCCCGGAGGAGGGCATTCAGACCGTTCCAGGCGATCTGCACCCCAATACAGAGCAGGATGAAGGCAATCACGCGCAAAACTCCGTGAATGGTCTGTTGCGAAACCTTGCTCGTGAACTTCTCGGCATAGGCGTAGCTGACGTACACGATCACGCTGATGAGGACGATACCGCAGAGAATTCCGGCCTGCGCCCAGACCTGTTCGATGAAGCTCGGCTGCGAAGCATGGGCGCTCAAGGTCAGCATGACCACCAGGCAGCCCGGTCCGGCGGTCACGGGAAAGGTGAAGGGATAAAACACTCTTTCCTCGAGGGAGCCGGTATCGGGAGGGGAAGGCGAGACGAGGCCCTTTTTTGCCACATCCTCTTGATTCAGCAGACTCCAACCCATCGCCGCCAAAACAAAGCCTCCGGCGAACTGAACCACGGGCAAAGAAATGCCGAAGAAGGCAAGAATCGCCGTCCCGGCCAAATCGATGGTAAACAGAAACAAGGCCGTACTGAGGGCAATCTTGCGCGCCAGAGCCCGGAACACTTCCGAGGGGGCGGAACCGACCAGTCCCAGGAACACCAGGGCCGACCCAATCGGATTGAGCACGGGCAGCAGAGCGCTGAAGGTGAGCGGCAGGAACTTGAGAACCAGCGGCATGGAGAACCTTCCCGAGACTTGGGGACTCAAGACGCGGCCGACCGCCGCCGGGCGATCGCAAGCTGGCACGTCTTGGCCGCCATCGATTCTATCTCCCACCGCGCCCGGCGGGAACCTTCCCGCCGAGGAGTTCCCCGGAGGCCAAGGTCGCGCGCGCCGTGTCCCCCCGGCCAAGCCTCGGGGTCGCGGGCGGGAAGGCTGGCATCGGTTCAGCAGGAATTCTCCTTCCCTCGCGGCGGGAGAAAAAGCTTGACAAGGGCGGCTTCTAGGATATAAGGGATTAGTAAACGCGTTTATTCCGCGGAAAGTGGCACCGACTCGAGACCCTGGCGGAAGGCCAGAGGGAGGGGTTGCCGGGAACGGCGAAGCGCGGTATGGTTCGCTGGCCCCGCCGCGGCCGTCCGAGGGCTAGGGCTGCTCGCGAAGAGGAACCCGGGCGAGGCCGTGGGCGATTGCGCAGCGAGAGGCGGAGCCCAAGAGGAGCTGACGTGAAAACCCATCCCAAGCCAGACGCCATCGAAGTCGAGCCCTTCGCGCTCGAGGGAGGCGCACCGGTTCGAACCACGCCGCTGCCGCTCGAGTTTCCCGGCATGCACTACCTCGACGAGAGGGAAATTGAGGCGGTGGTCCGTGTGCTGAAGAGCCGCTCGCTGTTTCGCTATTACGGCATCGATCTGCAGGGAGAAGTGGCGGCATTTGAAGGAGAGTTTGCCGACTTTATCGGGGTGAAACATGCGCTGGCGGTATCGAGCGGCAGTGCCGCGCTGCAAACCGCACTTTCGGCCTTGGGGGTGGGGCCGGGTCAGGAAGTGATCGTGCCCGCCTATTTATGGGTGGCGGTGGTGGCCGCCGTCATCAACCTGGGCGCGATTCCGGTGCTCTCGGAGATTGACGATACCTTCACCTTGGACCCGCGCGACGTAGAAAACCACATTACGCCCCGGACGAGCGGCATGATCGCCGTGCACATGAGTGGAGCGCCGGCCAACCTGCCGGCGCTCGTCGAAATCGCGCGCCAACGCCGATTGTTTCTGCTCGAGGATTGCGCGCAGTGCGCCGGGGGCAGTATCGGCGGCAAGAAAGTGGGCAGCTTCGGGGACATGGGCATCTTCAGCTTTCAAATGAATAAGAATATGAGCAGCGGCGAAGGCGGCTGTGTGGTGACCAACGATCAGCGCTTATATCAACGTGCGGTGGCCGCCCACGACAACGGATACGCGCGCGATGAAAGTGGTCGGGCCATTTTTGACAACCTCGATCTCTGCCTCTGGGGTCGCGGCTGCCGGCTGGACGAAGTACGAGGCGCAATTCTGCGGGTTCAGCTCGAAAAGCTGCC
>DASPVV010000265.1:0-22773 GCA_035622175.1 Terriglobales bacterium
GGCGCCGTCTCGATTGGGATTGCCATCCTGCTGGGACCGGACTCGAACGTTGGGATCCTAGCCACCATGGGAATGGCGGTCGCGGCCTCGGCCAATTTTCCCGTGCTGGTGCTGGCCATCTTCTGGCGTCGATTTAACACCGCGGGCGCGGTTGCCGGTTTGGCCGTGGGCCTACTCGGCTCGGTAGGGCTCATTCTGGCCGGTCCCAACTTCATGGGAATCGATCCTCCGGACGCCTCTAGAATGGCGCGGCACTTGTTTCAGGCGAAGCCGTGGTTCGCGCTCGAGAACCCCGGCCTTCTCAGCGTACCACTCGGATTTCTTGCGGCCCTGGCGGGCACGCTGCTTACCGCCGAACCAGCTGCGGAAGCGAAATTCAACGAGCTAACCGTCCGCGTCCACACCGGGCTGGGTGCAGAACCGGCGGATCTTGAATGAATCCCGACCTCAACCATAGTTCGGCGGGTTCACCGACCGATCCATCCCCATGCACTTTTGTCCGCCCTTTGCCACCTGAACGCTGATCAGTCTGGGTTCGGGGGATCGAAAGGCGCCGCGCAGCACAGGCTCTAAATCCTCGGCACGGTCGACGGCTTCGGCCGCCATGCCATACCCTTGCGCGATCTTGACCATGTCGATCCCGGGAATCTCCATGCCATGAACCTTGCGGCCCACGTTGGTGAAATCGCAGAATCCTTTCAGGGCAGAGTAATCGCAGTTCTCGAGCACGATGACGATCACCGGCGCTTTCTGCTGCACCGCGCTCCACAGGGCCTGAACCGAGTATTCGATCGAGCCGTCGCCGATGGCACACACGACCCGCCGCTCAGGATGCGCCATCTGCAGTCCGACTGCGGCAGGAAGTGCGAAGCCCAGGACTCCGTTGGGGACGGAGTAAAACGAACCTGGGACATCCGCTACGAGATAGCGATCGAGGTCTCCTTTGGCAGACGGGCACTCTTCGGCGATCACCGCATCGCGCGGCATCACGCGGTTCAGCACGCTGAATAGGTACCCCGGCGGGATGGGATGCTCAGGCTTCGGAGCCGACGGTTGGAGGGGCAGGGCGGAAGCAGTCCTCTGCTTTCTCTGTCGAGCATGGCGGCGCAGGTACGCGGTGGCCGCCTTGAGATTGCCCACGATGCTGTCTCCCGCCAAGGCGCGGGCAGCGTGCTCCGGCGAGTTCGTGACTTGGAACAGTTTGCTGCCGGGCGAGATCGGCGCACCCGGCACGTAGGCATAGTACAGGAAAATCGCGGCGCCCAGCACGACGACCGTGTCATAGTCGGCCAATTGATCCGCGAGCGGCTGCTGCGCCGGCAACAATCCGCCGCGGAACAAACGATGCGAACGGGGGAAGGTCCAGCGCGCGGCAATCGGCGGCTCATACACGTCGGCGTCGAGGTGCTCCGCCAGTTCGAGGGCTTCCTGCCAGGCATCGTCCTCTTCAATCTGCGCGCCCACCACCAGCGCGGGATTGCGGCTGGCATCGAGGGCCTCGACCACCGCGTCCAGGGCGGTGGGATCAGGCAGGACCGTCTGGGTGACGCGCCGGGCCGCGACCGGATCACAGGCGTGGGTCCAATCGTCCATGGGGATGGAGAGGAAAACCGGGCCACGGGGCGGCTGCATCGCCAGGTGATAACCGCGAGCGATGGCCGGCGGCACGTCTTCGGCTCGCAGCGGCTCGTACGCCCATTTGACGTAGGGCTTGGCCACTTCGATCGCCCGGCTGGCAAGAAACGGCTCGGAAAAAATCTGGCGGCGGTCTTGCTGCCCGGTGGTGATTACGAGAGGCGCATGAAGGTAATGCGCATCCACCAGGGCCGACAGGCCGTTTCCCACGCTGGCGATGGAGTGCAGGTTGACAAACGCAGCCTTGCCGGTTCCGAGGGCATAGCCGAGGGCCATACCCGCCGCGGAGCGCTCATGCAAGCCGAGCACATATCTGAAATCCGGCGGCATGTCGCGCAAAAAAGGCAGTTCGGTCGAACCGGGATTGCCGAAGACTAGCGTCATGTGAAGATCGCGCAACAGTTGGTAGGCGACTTGGCGCACCGTGCTCACCGCGTTGCTCCGCGGTCGACGACAAGGGGGAGGGTCGAAGGGCAGCCGATTTCCTGGCATGCGGCGCCACCTAGGCTCGGCTCTGCGCCCTTCGTCCCCGAGCGACGCGAACGCTCTCCGCCAGATCCCAGCCCGGCAGACCCGGGTGTCATCCGTCTGGCTTGGTCGATGAGTTGATTTCTCATTTCGAGGAATGCTATCGTCTCACACCTTCGATACCAAGAAAACCGGATGTCGGGGAACAAACTCCCGGGGAAAGGCATCGCGTTGAAGGTTTGTATCGTGGGTTGTGGCGCGCTCGGCAGCGTGATCGCTGCTCATCTGGCCCGTCTCAGCGATCTCGCGGTGTACGTTTACGATGTGTCCGAGGCCCAGATGCGCGCCATCCAGCAACACGGATTGCGGATCAGCGGCGCCGCCGAATTCACGGTCAAAGTGAACGCCACCTTGAACCCGCGCGAGATTCCGCGCTGCGACTTTGGAATCTTTGCCACCAAGAGCCTCGATACACGCGCCGCCGCGCAGCAGACGGCGCACGTCTTCGGCGAGTGGGCGCCCGTCTGCTCGGTGCAGAACGGCCTGGGCAATGAAGAAATCATGGCCGAGCACATCAAACTCGTCATTCGCGGAGCGACCACTCTGGCCGCACACCTGATCGCACCCGGTCATGCCGGACTCGAGTTTTACAGCACTTTGTGGATCGGACCCTTTGAACCCTCGGGAACACCCTATCAGCAGGTGGCGCAGCTGGCGGAGATCATGAACTGCGCCGGCCTTAAGGTTGTTTCCCTGCACGATGCGCGAGGTGCGCAATGGACCAAATTGATCTTCAACTCCGCCGTGAATGCCGTAGGTGCGCTCACCCGGCTCCATCATGGCGCGGCCACGCGTTTCCCCCCGACGGCTGCCCTCTATGAAGCTCTGCTCGAAGAAGGCGAAACCGTTGCCAAAGCTTTGGGCATCTCGTTGCACGGTGACCCGCGCAAGATGATCGCGGAAGGCGCCAGCCAGCCGGGGAAACGAAACGTCAGCATGCTGCAGGATGTTTTGGCCAAGCGGCCGACGGAAGTCGATGCGGTGAATGGCGCGATCGCCGACCGGGGAGAACAGCTCGGCGTTCCCGTGCCCCTGAATCGGACCCTATGGCAACTGATCAAAGGAATCGAGCACGCTTGGTCTGATCCGTCGTAAACTCTTCCCACAAGAAGCGGAGGAACTTATGGCGATGCTTGCTACCAAGAGCGGTCTGGACGCGGTGGTGCGGGAGTATGCGTTTCCCGATGTTCACATCGGCGGCGGGGAGGACGAATCTCCCTGGGTGCCGTTCAAGGAAAACGTCTTCATTCGCCACCTGGTGTTTGACGTGCGAAATAATTTCTATGCCAACGTGCTGTGGGTGCAGAAAGGAGGCAGTCTGGGACGGCACCGGCATCGGGGACGTGTTTTCGGCTATACCCTCGAGGGCAGTTGGCGCTATCTGGAATATGACTGGGTCGCTCGGGCGGGCAGCTATGTGCAGGAAAGTCCGGGGGCTACTCACACCCTGGTCTCGGACGAAGGCATGAAGGCTGTCTTCTGGCTCAACAGCTCGCTCGAATTCTACGACGACCAGAACCATCTCGTCGAGACGCTCGACGTCTTCTGGTTTATGGATCACTATCTGAGTTATTGCCGGGAGCACGGCATCAAGATCAACCAACGCATGTTTGTGTAGATGCCTTCCGGGCTAGGTGGGAGCCGGGGCGCGCCGGGTTTGAATTCTGGTTCCGTCGACTTTCACCCGGAAAAGAACGTACGGCTTTTGACGCAGATCTCGGCCGTCGTGAAATACCGCCTGTCGCTCCACCTGATTGGCGGTGAAGTAGAGATATCCGTCGGCGGCCAGCGACAACGTATCCGGCCAGAGCACGCGAGGATCATGCACCAGGGTTTCGATTTCTCCTCGCGGGTTTCGCCGGCGAATGGCGTTGTGTTCGTAATCGCTCAGATACACGCGCCCTTCGGCGTCGGATTCAAGCCCATCCCCTGCACCACCTTTCTCGCCGAGGTCCAGGACGGTAGCGGCGACTTCAGCATCGGAGCGTTTGCGATCCGCCAGCCTATCGACGCTTACGCTATAGAGGTGGCGACTGGTCAATGGACAGTAGTAGAGCGTCTTGCCGTCTGGGCTGATGGCAATTCCATCCGAACCAACCGAGAATCTTTGCGGCGGCTGGCCGGGGAGGCGCAGGGCGAGGATCTCCCCTTCCGTCACCGGAACAAATTCTGCATCAGGTTTCGTCGATGGGTGATCATGGAGCCGCCGCCAGCTGGTGTTCGACCCCAGATCCACCACGATGATGCCGTTGGGGCCGTTCGAGGTCGAGTCCGTGATGAACGCCATGCCCTCGGTTCCACGACCTAAGTCGAAGCGAACGTCATTCACATAACTGGTGGGCAGCGCTACGTCGGAAGGAAGAATAATCTTCTTGCTGACTCGGTTGGTCGCTAGATCGACCGCAAGCAGTTTCGCTCCGCCCGGTTGCACGCGACCGAAGGCGATGCTCCCGGTGTCGAGAATCCAAAGTCGCCTGCCGCTCGGATCGACGACTACGCTCTGCACGGAGACAAGCTTATCGGCTGGATTGTCACCCGGGCCGTAGTGATTGATCGCGGCGCTCGGATAGGGCACGGTTTTTCCTTCCTTCACCTCGGCAACCGTATAGGGTACGTCATCGCCCCACTTGGGAAAGTTTACGAAGATGCGGCCGTCGCCCGCGACGCTGACCCCGGTCGGCATGGGACCGTCGAAAGTGGCCACGACCTCGAGTTGACCGATGACGCGATCCGTGGCCAGTTCCTGCCCCCGGCTCCGCAAGCAGGCCAGCGCGCAGAGAAACGCGAGGAAAAGCCAGAAGAGAATCCTACTTGGATGCGGGTTGGGCATCGCAAAAGACTAACAAACTCCGTCCCGGATAGGAGTGAGGAAAATTGTTTTCCTGGGAGCGAGATTTGCGGAGAAGGTACTTTGCTATCATGCGGGCGGCATGGACCCCGCCCGACGCCACGAACGCATTCTGGTCGCCATCTTGTTTTTCAGCTGGGGCACGGTTTTTCTGGACCGTATGGCGCAGATGTATCTTGCGCCCTATTTTGCCCCGGAGTTTCACCTCAGCCACGAACAGGTGGGGAAGCTGGCCTCCGCGCTCGCCCTCTGCTGGGCGGCATCGACCTGTTTCTTCGGTGCTCTGTCGGATCGCGTGGGCCGCAAGCCGGTGCTGGTTCCCGCCGTGTTTGCTTTTTCGCTGCTCTCCTGGCTGTCCGGCCTGGCGCGCGACTTTCATCAACTGCTCTTGCTCCGCGCCCTCATGGGGATTGCCGAAGGGCCGACCTGGTCGGTGATCACTGCCTTGATCGAAGAGTCTTCGCCAGCGGGTCGGCGGGGACGAAACATAGGCTTGGTGGTCAGCGCCGCGGCTTTGGTCGGTCTCGCGGCGGCTCCGATCCTCACCACGCAAGTAGCGGCGCGCTGGGGATGGCGCATGGCGTTCTTCTTTACCGGGCTTCCCGGCTTGCTCTCGGGGTTTCTGATCTGGAGGTTCGTTCACGAGCCCGCGCGAGGGAGCGGTCCGGGACACGTCAGGCCTGCGCTCGGGGACTTCTTGTCCCTGCTTCGCTATCGCAACATTTGGCTATGCTGTCTGGGCGCCGCGGGATTCATGTCCTGGCTGTTCGCCTTGAATGTCTTCGCGCCACTCTATATCACCGAAGTTCGCCATCAGTCTGCCACCACGGCCGGGTTTCTGCTGGGGGCCAGCGGTTTGGGCAGTTTCTTTCTCGGATTCTTGTTTCCCTCCCTCTCCGATCGCGTGGGCCGCAGACCGGTTCTGTTGCTGATGGCCGTGATGTCAGCAGTGGTGCCGCTCGCGTTCCTTGTACCGGTCCTCTATGTATATCCCCTGCTGCTGGCGGCCATCGTGTTTGCGGCCAACACCGGTCAGGCTATCGCCAGCCTTATCATCGTGCTGGTGCCCACCGAAAGCGTGCCACCACAATTCCGCGCCACCTCGATTGGTCTCACCACCTTGGCGGGAGAGGTTATGGGAGCGACGCTGGCTCCGACGCTAGCAGGCGTGTTGGCGGAAACCTACGGTTTAGGGCTGACCCTGTGGCTGGCGGCAGCCGGCAGCGCACTGGTTCTGCTGGCGACGCTTTGGCTGCGCGAAACCTCAGACGTTCGCACCCGGTAGCGTTTGGCCACGGCGCGACTCTACGCTCGCTTACTCCCAGGGGGGCTCTAGGCAACTTCTCGATGGATCCGGCGCACAGAGTTCAGGAAACCCCTCACCACACCGGACCCTTCGTCCTTGCGCCAGGCCATATAGACTTCAATCTTGGCTTCAGCCTCATTGAGCGGTACCGAGATCAGCTCAATGCCGTAGACAGAGCGGGTGACAATCGCGCCGGCGCCGATAAACACAGCCTTGCCCGAGGCCACCATAATGGCTCCCGCCTCCTCGTGAGCCTCGACGTGGGTAACGGCGAAATGCGGGGTGAGTCCCAGCCGGCTATAGAGACCGAGCACCTTATCGTACAAGCCGGTCGAAAACTTGCGGTCGAACATGATCAAGGGTTGGTCGGCAATTTCCTTCAGCCGCAGAGATTTTCGCTTGGCCAGAGCGTGGGATCTAGGCAAGACGACCACAAACTCTTCCTCAAAGAGCAATTCGCAATCGAGCGTCGCTTGATCGATCGGCGGGCGGAGAAAGCCGACATCAATCTCACCCTTCCGCAATAGTTCATTTTGCATGCTCGAAAACACGTCTTTGCATTCGATATTGACATTGGGGAAGCGCAAGCAATGGTCGGCCACCGCTTTGGCGACAACCCCACCCAGGCCGGAGGCGATCCCGATGCGGATGATGCCCGACTCTCCTTTCTGGGCATGACGGGCGGCTTCGGTGGCGCGCCCAGCCTGCACCACTAATTTCCTACCCTCCTCGAGAAAGACACGTCCCGCCTTGGTCAATTGCACGTGGTGCCGGTCGCGCACGAAAAGGTCGACCCCCAGTTCGTCCTCGAGTTGCCGGATCTGTCGACTCAAGGGTGGTTGTGCGATATGGAGTTGTTGGGCAGCTTTGCTGAAGTTCAGGTGTTCGGCAACCGCAAGAAAATAGCGTACGTGACGGAGCTCCATTGCCGGCTGTATTTTATACCCTAAAGGTATAACCAGAGAATTTATTTTGCTTTATCTCCTCAAGAACGGCGCATTCCCCGATCGGCACGTCAGGAGCGAGCGACTGAACCAAGCGACCAATTGTGGGCAGAGCAAGGGTTGCGCCTGCTTCGAGGCTGGATACCAGCGCTGACGAGGACTGCCGGTCAGGAGTTGGGCTGCGATGGAAGCTCTCGCAGTTTGAATCGCTGCAGTTTCCCGGTGGCAGTTTTCGGGAGATCGGGCACAAAGTGGATCCAGCGCGGCCGCTTGTAGGTGCCGATTCGATTCGAAACCCAATCCTGGAGTTCGCGCGCCAGCTGCTCGCTGGCGCTAAAATTGGCGTTCACCACCACATAGGCCGCGGGCTTGGCGAGTTTCGTCTCATCGTCCCGAGCCACCACCGCCGCTTCGAGAACCGCGGGATGAGCGATGAGCGCACTCTCCACCTCGTTCGGGCTAAGCCAGCGGCCGTTGACCTTAAACAGATCATCTGCCCTTCCGGCATACCAGAAATAGCCGTCTTCATCCTGACGGTATTTGTCCCCGGTACGAAACCACGGCCCGGAAAACACTTGTTTGGTCTTCTCGTGCTGGTTCCAGTAGCCCGCGCAAGTGGAATCCGCCTTGACGATCAGATTCCCGATTTCACCAACAGCGACCGGCTGGTTGTTGTCATCCACAATTCTCGCCTCGAACCCAGGAATGACTTTGCCGCTCGAACCGGGCCTCACTTCTCCCGGGCGATTGGCAATCACCATCTGCAAGGTTTCGGTCGAACCCAGTGCATCCAGAATCTCCACGCCGAAGCGCTGCTTGAAGCGTTCAAAGAGCGTGGCCGGAAGAGATTCACCGGCCGAAATAGCATGGCGCACGCTGCTTAGATCAAAGTCTCCGCCGCCGGGGCGGGTGTGGGCCAGCAACGCCGCGTAGTTGGTGGGCACGGAAAAAAAAAGGGTGGGACGATAGCGCTCCATGTCGGCGTAAATCGTGGGCGGAGTCGGACGCACGGGAGAAAGAATGGTCGTCGCCCCACAAGCCAGCGGGAAGTATCCGGCGTTACCCAATCCATAGGCAAAGAACAAGCGGGCCACACTGTAGCAGCGATCTTCGGCATTCATTCCCAGGATATTCTTGGCGTACAACTGCGAAGACACGACCATATCGTGATGCAGGTGAATGCATCCTTTGGCGTCGCCGGTGCTTCCGGAAGAATACAACCAGAAGGCAGCATCGTCTTTGCTGGTCGGCTCGGCCTCTAGATCCGGCGAGGCTCGCTCCATCAGTTCGTTCCAGCGAAGATTGGGACCAGGGCAATCGCCGACCACGGCAATCTCTTCGAGATGCCGCAGGCGCCCGCGCGGTATCGCCTGTAAGACGGGCACCAACCCTTCGCCGACGATCGCCACCCGGGCGCGGGTGTCATTGAGGAGAAACTCGTAGTCGCAGGGTTTGAGCAGAGTGTTCAGCGGCACCGCAACCGCGCCAATTTTCATGGCGCCAAAAAAACCATACAGAAACTCGGGGCAATCGGGAAGCAAGAGGATAACGCGCTCTTCCCGTCGTACACCCAGTTGCCGCAGAACGTTGCCCACCCGGTTGGTACGCTCGAGCAGCTGCCGGTAGCTGACTCGCCCCTCCCCGCATTCGATCGCCGTCTTCCGCTCCCTGCCTTCAAAGACATGCCGATCCACGAAATAAGAAGCGGCGTTGAACGTCTCCGGCAGCACGATGTGGGTGGCGTCGGCTTCGGGCATGGCCTTATCGAGAATTTGGTGGCAACGGTGCGGGAGTATAGCACGTTAGAGTGCCTGCGCCGTTCTTCTCGCTGGGCTCATTCTCCGCTTCGGCGCCCCGTTACCTCGCTAGATTCCCCTCCCTGCGCTCTCCTAGGTGCGAGAATCGACGCCGGTCGAGATGGAAGTGCCCAAGGTGCAGGCCGAGGCAGAGCGGCCAAAAACGGGAAAACCGCAATCATACCTAATGGGTATGATCACCTAACCCAACATGTATTTGACACTTTCTTCGTTTCCCACCATGCTCTCCGCCAAGTGGATAAATGTGTCGGCGCCGGGAGCCCTGGATATGTTCGGCGCACTGAGCAGGTTTCCCCGGGCGGCGTTTGATTTACGTGGGCCAGCTGTTCATACCAAACTGGGGGAGTTATGAGACTGCGTGTTTCGCAGGTTGTGTGGGCCGTTGCTGTTTTGGCCTTGTATCTTGCCCCGCAGGCGTTTGCCCAGGCTACCATCAACTTTGCACACCTCAACGGCACGATCAAAGACACTAGCGGTCGAATCATCGCCGGTGCCTCGATCACAGTGCGCAATCTGGCAACCAATCAGACCGTCAGCAGCACCTCGAACGCGTCCGGATTTTATATTGCGCCTAATCTGGCTCCCGGCAATTATGAATTGACGGTGCAAAATGCTGGCTTCGCCAAGTACGTGCACAGCGGCATACCCTTGACGGTCGGCGAGACGGCTACGGTGGATGTCACGATGAAAGTCGCGGCGACTACCGAAGTCGTGAACGTGACCACCGCGGCGCCGGTGGTTGAGCCCACCAAAACGGAAATCAGCCAAGTCATAGATACGCAGCAGATCCAGCAGTTGCCCACCGCGACGCGTCAGTTTGTGGACTTTGCCCTGCTCACGCCGGGGGTTGCGACCGGACGAACCAGCCTGCAATCGACCTTCACCGAACCCGATGTGACCCGCATCTCGTTCGGCGGGATGCGCGACTTGAGCAATGGGGTCACCGTCGATGGCGCCGATTACATTTGCGAAGGGACAGGTTCGCAGCGTGCCACCCCATCGCAGGAAGCCGTCAACGAATTCCGCGTAGTCAATAACAGTTTTGGCTCCGAGTACGGCCGCGCCCTGGGCGGAATCGTGAATGTGGTGACGAAGTCAGGGAGCAACAATCTTCATGGTGACGTCTACGGTTTCCTCAACAACCAAGCCGCTGACTCCAAGGGACTCTTGACCCGGGCTCCTTACGACCAGTACCGCAGGGGCCAGTTTGGTGCCACCTTAGGCGGCCCCCTCATCGAGGACAAGACGTTTTTCTTTACCAACTATGAAGGTCAGCGGATGGCACAATCGCCGACCTACCCGGCGACTCTGACTGACAACTTGACGACCATCAATGAATCCAAGGCTATTCTCGGCCTGCCGCCAGAAGATCTAAATATTTTGAAAACTCTGAACAATGACCATGGCTTTGCGCGTTTGGACAACCAATTCACTGCCAACAATCGCCTCACGATTCACTATGACGTTGTGGATGCACGCGATCTGAATGTCCTGGTCGGTGACACACTCGACGGCGGCGGAATCGGAGCGCCGAGCGACGGACACAATACCTTCCTGCGGGATCAGTCCCTCGTCGGCACGGTCAACAGCGTAATCAGACCGGATCTCGTCAACACCTTTCTGATGCAGTATGCCCGGCGGCATTACAACTTCCCGGCGACCACCGGACAACCGAATCTCGATATTCCGAACACGCTTTCGTTCGGGCACAACTTCGGCACCTTCGATGCGCTCAATGAGAGCCGCCAGCAGATTTCCGACAGTTTGGCGTACATCAAAGGCAACCATTATCTGAAGTTCGGCACGGATGTAAACGTCATCCAGAATTTCGTCATCTGGCCCGGGTTCACGCCCATGCGGATCATCCTGCCGAGCGTCAATTGCTTGGTGGACTTTGCCAACTTTGCGAACCCCAGCCCGACTGTTGCCAACCAGGTTCCTTCGGTGCTGGCCGCCGGACCCTGCCCCACCGCAGCTCCGCCCTTCTTCCCGCCTCCCGGCAATGTCGGCGCCAATCCGAACGACTTTCTGAATGGAGTGCCGATCGTGTTTTGGGGTGCACCTGTGGGCTCGGGCCCAATCGTTCCCGGCAGCCTTCCGCCCGTAAT
Source organism: Terriglobales bacterium (assembly GCA_035622175.1). GTDB lineage: Bacteria > Acidobacteriota > Terriglobia > Terriglobales > Acidobacteriaceae > JAFAGX01. The sequence continues at coordinate 11,187 of DASPVV010000265.1, forward strand.
CCCCACAACCTGGCAGAACGCTTACGTCGATCCCCAGGATTTTTACGTTCATCTCAACCACCAGTACTTCGGGCTATTCTTCCAGGATCAATGGCGCATCACGCCCAAGTTCAGCTTCAACTACGGACTGCGTTGGGACGTAGAAACCGGTTTGTCGCAGATTATCAACCCGGATTACCGCGGCTGGCAGCCCAGAATCGGCTTCGCCTATTCGCCGACGAAGACGACGGTCATTCGCTCCGGTTTCGGCATTTTCGATGACCACTACAACATGACTTTCCTGTTTGTTACCTACCCGCAACGGGAGGTGATCATTCCCAACGCGGTGGATCCTGGCGTAAGGCAAGGAAACCAGACCGCCACCTGGGTGCTCAACCAGCTCTATCTGACCGGCGCTATTTTGGGCCTTAAGTATCCTGATGGCTCCCCAGCCCCATTTCCATCGACTGCGGCAAGACAGTTGGTGCTGACCGGCCAGACTCCGCCTAACTTCAATACCGGACCTCCCGGCTCGTTTGTCACCAATAGCGGCGGTGGGATTGATCCCAACAGTCGTATTGCCTATTCGGAGCAGGCCAGCCTGCAGGTGGACCAGCAGATTGGGAAAAACCTGGTGATCAGCGCCGGCTACCTTTTCCTGCGGGCTCGCAAGCAGTTTCGGCCATTGGATTTGAATGTGTGTCCACCTGCAGGCGAGGTTAACGCGGCGGCCGCGTGTCCGGCCGCTTCGGTCGTGCATCCCCTTTTTGTGGGCAACAAGCTTCCCGATGGCAAGGATGCATTCAGCGGACCTCTCTATAGCAATGCCGGATTGATGTACTACGTGGATGCGAGCGGCAACGCTTATTACAACGGCGGCACGATCAACGTCCGGGACAAAGTAGGCCAATACTTCCAGTTCAATGCGAATTACACCTTGTCGCACGCGCAGGACGACGGTACCTTCCTCACCTTCGTCAGCACTCCCCAGGATCTCTACGACCGCAGACTGGAACGCGGGGACTCGGTGCAGGATGTTCGTCACCGCTTTGTAGGGAGCTTCATCGCCGACGCTCCCAACCATGGCTTCTTGCGGAACTTTGAGTTCAGCAGCATCATTACGCTGGAGTCTCCCCGGCCGTTTACCTTGTTTGTCGGCAACGATGTCAACGGCGACACCAACCCGGTGACCGATCGCGTAGGATGGTCGCCCCGCAATTTCTACCGTGGCGACGACTACTATAACTTTGATCTTCGCCTGGCTCGCCTGATCCACCTTAGCGAACGCACCAGTCTCAATCTCGCCTTGGATGCGTTTGATGTGTTCAATCGCCAGAACATCAATGAAGTGACCTCTGTTTATGGCGGCGGCACACCCGATTTCTGCGGTGGCTCAACCTTCGACAATGGGCCGCAGCCAAGGCGCTATAACGACCCGACATCGCTCGCGATTCAGGGAGGGAAGATCAGTTGTATACCGGTACCGGGAATTTCTACGGCTCCGGTTCCGAATCCCCTTTTTGGAACGCCCAGAACCATGTTCAACCCGCGGCAGTTACAGGCTTCGGCGAAGTTCACGTTTTAGCGAATTGCGCGCCAGCAACGGGAGACCTCCAGAGCGGCCGGCCGCCGAGCCGGCCGCCACCTGGAGGTTGTCGCATGCAGCTTGCTGGGTGCGTGGGTCTGCCGGTCAGTACGTATCATTTTCGCTTCCGACTCCGAAGGTCCGTTATGATCGGGTTTCCCAGGCTACGTTCATCCCCTGCCGAGAGCGTGGCCGGGGAGGAACCAGGGCATTGATCAAGCGCGGGAGATGAAATGACAGCGGATTCGCCTCGCACCCCGGCCGCCGGAGTCGGCCAAGTCCGCTATCGCCGGCCGCAACCGGACAGCCAACCTAGCTCTTTGTATCCTGCCTACCGAGCCACCGTGCGCCGCTCACCTTCGCAGCCTCTGATTTTGCTACCCCACACCCTGTCGGAGATCACGGGACCTCTCTACGGAGATCGTCCGATCGAAGAGAACGACAACGACTTGACCCGGCAGCACGTTGGGGAGCCCCTTGGCCAACGCATCGTCGTGACCGGTCGTGTGCTCGAAGAAAACGGCCATCCGGTGAGGAACACTCTGATCGAAATCTGGCAGGCGAACGCAGCCGGACGGTATTCTCACAAAGGAGACGATCATGCGGCGCCGCTTGACCCTAACTTTACCGGGGCCGGCCGCACGCTGACCGATGCCCAAGGTGTCTATCGCTTCGTCACCATCAAGCCGGGCGCCTATCCCTGGGAGAACCATGCGAACGCGTGGCGGCCCGCGCATATTCATTTTTCCCTGTTCGGTCATGCCTTCGCCACCCGGCTGGTCACACAAATGTACTTTCCCGACGACCCATTGTTCCCCCAGGACCCCATCTTCAACTCTGTCCCCGACGAAAAAGCGCGACAGCGTCTCATTGCTCACTTTGATCTGGCAGAGACCACGGCTGGCTGGGCGCTGGCTTATCATTTTGATATTGTCTTGCGTGGACGGGAGGAGACACCTTTTGAATAAACCACGCCTCACTCCCACCGCCTCGCAGACCGTGGGGCCGTTTTTTCATTTGGGTCTCACCGGGCCACGCTGGGTCGGCCGCATTGCCGGTCCCGGAGTCGGCGGCGAGCGCGTCTGGCTCACCTGCCGCGTGCTCGATGGCGACGGAATTCCGGTGAACGACGCGTTGATTGAAATTTGGCAAGCCGACGCCCAAGGAAAGTACCACCATCCCGAGGATCCGCGTCCGGAAACCGGTAATGCGGAGTTCCTCGGCTTCGGCCGTCAGGAGACGGACGCAGACGGCACCTGCTCTTTTGAGACGGTGAAACCCGGCTGTGTTCCTGGCCCGGGCAAGCGTTTCCAGGCGCCTCATTTGAATCTTTCCGTGTTTGCCCGCGGTTTGTTGAAGCGCCTCACCACCCGCCTATACTTCAGCGGAGATCCCGCCAATCTGGATGACCCCATTCTTGCCCTGGTGCCCGACGAGCGCCGCGAGACGCTGCTGGCGCGCGAGCTTCCCGCCCGCCGCGGTGCCTGGCACTTCAACATTCATCTCTGCGGGGAGCGCGAAACTGTATTCTTTGATGTGTGATATCGCGTGCTGATCCTGCCGAGCTCCAGCCTGAACTTCATCTTAAGTAGGATGTAGACGAGGAGTGGAAATATGTCGGTCCGACTGATCGATAGTCTGGCGACCAAGGAACCGCTGGCGGAGCTGTTCTCTGACCGGTCGGTCTTGCGAGCGATGCTCGAATTCGAAGTCGCTCTGGCCCGCGCGCAGGCCGGCCTCGGTATGGTTCCGCCATCGGCTGCCGAGGCCATCGCGGCCGCCGCCAGGGTGGAAGACTTCGATATCGCCAGTTTGAGCGAGCAGGCAATGCGGGCGGGCGCTCTCGCCATTCCTCTGGTCCAGATGCTTCGCGAACGGGTACGGCAAGAGTCTCCGGTCGCAGCCGATTTTGTCCATTGCGGTGCGACCAGCCAGGATGTGGCTGACACCGCCTTGATTCTCTTGCTGAGGCGGTCGCAGCCGATTCTCCAGGGCGACCTGAAGCGCCTGGAAGAAGCGCTTTTTCGTCTCAGCGAAGAACACAGCCAGACGGTGATGTTGGGACGGACTCTCCTCGTGGCCGCCCCGCCGGTGACCTTCGGATTGAAGGCCGCAGGCTGGTTGGCGGCGGTTCGGCGCAACCGAAGACGTCTCGCCAGCAGCTTTCCCGAAGCTCTGATCGTCCAGTTCGGTGGCGCCAGCGGGACCCTGGCTGCCTTGGGGGATCAGGGGCTCGCAGTCGCCAAGGCCCTGGCGGGAGAACTGAAACTCACGCTTCCGGAAGCCCCCTGGCATAGCCAGCGGGATCGGCTTGCCGCCCTGGTATCTGCCTGCGCCATCCTCACCGGATCGCTCGGAAAAATGGCGCGCGACGTCGCCTTGTTAATGCAGACCGAGGTGGCCGAAGTGGCCGAACCAGGGGGGGAAGGCCGGGGCGGTTCCTCCACCATGCCGCACAAGCACAATCCTGTGGGCTGCGTCGTCACCCTGGCCGCCGCCCATCGCATGCCTGGCTTGGTGGCAAGTTTCCTGTCGGGCATGGTGCAGGAACACGAGCGCGCCGCGGGCGGGTGGCAAGCCGAATGGCCGACGGTGGCTGGCGTGGTCGAAGGCACGGGTGTGGCCACCGCCTCCATGGCAGAAGTAGCCGAAGGGCTCACCGTGGACGCCAGTCGGATGAGGTTCAACATCGAAGCCACGCATGGAGTGGTTTTTGCGGAGAAGGCGATGATGCTTCTTAGCCAGAAGCTCGGCCGCAATCCTGCGCAGAAGATCCTAGACCAAGCCATACGCCAGAGTCGTTTCGAACGAAGGAACCTCTCCGACGTGCTAGCCGAAATTCCCGAGGTCACCCGCCATTTGGATGGCGAAGCGCTTCGTAACCTGGATTCTCCTGAAGATTATCTGGGCGCGACCCAGTCGCTGATTCGCCGCCTGCTGCGGGAAGAAAGAGCGGGGAAGAAAGAGGGCTAGAAACCATGCCTTTTGTCACCATGGATGGCACACGCTTGTTTTACCGCCTGGAAGGCAACGACGGATTGCCGGTCCTGGTTTTGTCCCACTCGATGGGCGCGGATCATCAGATGTGGGCCCCGCAAGCCTCCGATTTGCTGCCCTATTTCAAAATCCTCCGCTTCGATACTCGCGGCCACGGCGCTTCCGACGCTCCCGCGGGTGAATACTCGATCGAACGCCTGGGCCGCGACGTTTTGGCCCTCACCGACCATCTGGGAGTCTCGAAGTTTGCGTTTTGTGGCCTCTCGCTCGGTGGAGCGATCGGGCAGTGGATCGCCATTCACGCCTCGGACCGCCTCAGCCGCCTAGTTCTGGCCAATACCTCACCCCGATTTGGACCGCCGGCAAGCTGGCAGGAGCGCATGCAAGCGGTCGAGCGGGGGGGCATGGCCGCCATCGTCGACACGGTGACCGAGCGCTTCTTTTCTCCGCAATCGTTAGCGCAGAAAAAGCCGTTCATCGCCGGGATCCGCTCCGTCCTGCTGGGCACGAATCCGCAGGGATACGCCGGCTGTTGCGCCGCTCTGCGGGATACGGATTATTCCCCAGCACTGCGCCAGATCAAGCTCCCCACCCTCGTGATCACGGGCGAACTGGATCTATCCACTCCCTGGTCCGGCCACGGAGAAATCCTCGCCCGAGAAATCTCCGGGGCGCGGGCGATCCAGCTTCCTGCCGCCCATCTGTCGAACCTCGAACGCCCGAGATCCTTCAGCGCCGCCCTGCTTGAATTTCTCCTGCCGCCGCCCCCTACGGCCGATTCCTTCGAGGCTGGCATCCCCGTGCGGCGCGCGGTTCTGGGCGACGAGCACGTTGATCGCGCACAGGCTGCGACCAATGATTTCACACGCGAGTTTCAAACTCTGATTACTCGCTTTGCCTGGGGCACAATCTGGAGCCGGCCGTTTCTGGACTGGAGGACGCGGCGGCTGCTCGTGCTCTCCACCATGGCCTCGCTGGGGCGCTGGGAAGAATTCCGCATGCATCTTCGCGCCGGCCTGGCCAAGGAATTGGAAAGCTGCGATCTGAAGGAGGTTTTGCTGCAAACCGCAATTTACGCTGGGGTTCCCGTGGCTAACACCGCCTTCCAGATTGCGCGAGAAGAACTAGAAGATCAACGATCCGAGGCCAAAAGCCAGGACAGAGTCTCTCATTGAATCTCGCGTCGTACCGTTCCCCAACCAGAATCGGCGAAGTTCCCCATTGGGCTAGGCGAAATCCAGGGAACTCTATAGGTCGAAGCAGTCAAACGCCCCCTACGTTCTCCTCCACGCGGGTGTTGGCCAGCTGTGCACCATCGCCGCAAGGATGGGAATATTTCTTGACAATGAACAAGCAATGGTAATAAAAGGCCTAGTTTGTCCGAGAATTCGAGATTCTCGACCTTCGCACCATCGCGCGGACATGGTACCGTGCCTCCTTCCTACCAGGGCCGGCGCATGGTTTCGGGCAGTTCCGCGCACAACGTTGGACGAACCGGAGATTTGGGTCCGGTTGCGGATGAAAGCCGCTCAGGCTCGCCAAGGTGATTCGCCTAGGAGACTGCGCGCAGAAGGTCAAGCGTTGGACGCACTTGGCTAGAGAATCGGAAGGTGAAACGGGCTGAAAAAGGCTTGCAGGAATTGCGCGAAGCAAAGCCTCTAAGCCGGAGGAAACTTATGTCGCGAAAAACCGCCCTCGTGATCGTCGTCGCCGTGCTGACTTTATTTCGAACCGCAGCCTTGGCCCAGGTGGTGACCGGCACCATCGTGGGGACGGTGAAGGACAAAAGCGGGGCACTCGTCGCCAACGCGACGGTCACCATTACAAACACGGATGAGAACGTCGTGGCCCGGACCCTCGAAACGGACGCGAACGGTCAATATTCGGCGCCGCTCCTGCCGGTTGGGCATTACGCCGTGACGGCACAGGCTCCTTCGTTTAAAAAGACCGAGCAAACCAACATCACCCTGGACGTGAATGCAAATCTTGCTTTGAACTTCAGCTTGGAAGTCGGCAGTGCGCAGGAAACCGTGACCGTGACCCAATCTCCGGTGGCAGTGGACATGGAAACGGCGCAGGCGCAAACCGTGATCACCAGCACCGAGATTAACGAGCTCGCGGTCAATACGCGCAACTACGAGCAACTGGTGACGCTGATGGCCGGCGTCTCTACGGGATTGGCGTCGGATCAGCTCTACGTCGGGGTAACGAATCCTGTGGGCACGTCCAACCAGATCAATTTTTCGATCAACGGCGGCCGCCCTACGCAAAACGCCTGGAACATCGATGGTGCGGACAATTTGGACCGCGGCTCCAATCTCACTCTACTCGGCTATCCCAGCATCGATTCCATTCAGGAATTTTCCGTCCAGCGCGGGCAGTATGGCGCTGAATATGGGCGCGGTTCGAGCGGGCAGGTCAACGTGATCACCAAATCCGGGACCAACGGCTTCCATGGAGATCTCTATGAATTCTTTAGGAACGACGATCTCGCGGCCAACAACTACTTCAACAATGCCGACTCGATCCCGCGGCCGCCGCTCCGCTACAACGATTTCGGGGGTACGATCGGCGGGCCGATCCTCAAAGATAAGACCTTCTTTTTCTTCTCGGAAGAGGTTCGCCGGGTCATCACCTACACCACCTTCATCGGCGGCGTACCCACCGCCGATGAACGCGCCGGGAAATTTCCCGTGCCGGTTTGTTTGAATCTAGCCTGCACGGAAACCGGCACCCAGGTCACCAACATTGATCCGGCGGCGCAGGCTTATTTGACCGGCATCATCGACAAGCTCCCGCTGCCCGCTCCCGGCTGCACCTCAGGCTGTACGATCACTTCGGTGGGACGAAATATCTATAACCTTCATCAGGAGATCGTTCGCGTCGATCAGATCTTCAATCCGAAGTTCTCGTTGTTCGGCCGCTTCGAGAACGATACCATTCCCACCGTCGAGCCGGGTGGATTATTCGTGGGCAACTCGTTACCGGGAATCTCCACCACTTCGACGAATGCCCCGGGGCGAATCGCGCAGCTTCATGCAACCTATACATTCTCGCCCACGCTCCTGAACGACGCCGGCGCGAACTACTCCCACGGAGCGATCGTCAGCAATCCCACCGGACTGGACAACGGAGCGAATGCGCCCGGTGTGCTTTCTGCCGTTACCCTGCCCTACGTCAATACGCTTGGCCGCGTGCCCGACCTGGCCTTCGTCAATTTCGGTGACATTGAGGGCTTCGGACCCTACCGCGACTACAACGACGACTACAACCTGTTTGATACTTTGACCAAGGTGGTGGACCGACATGGGTTGAAGTTCGGCGGTACGTATCACTGGTATCAAAAAAATGAGAATGCAGCCAACGGCAACCAGGGCATCTTCATGTTTTCTGACACTCCGCCCGCCTTCGAGCCCATGACCACACCAGCGGAGTATCAGGAGTTCGCCAGCTTCCTGACGGGACAGGTAAGTGCTTTCTTTCAAACCTCCAAGGATTTTCGCGCCGTCATCCGACAGCAACAACTCGAGCTGTACGCTCAGGACCAATTCCGCGTGCGTCCCAACCTAACCCTCATTTATGGCCTGCGATACTCCCTGTTTCGCCAAATGACCGATGCCCACGACCACCTCACCACGTTTGACCCCGCTCTCTACAATCCGGCCAACGCGCCCCAGATCGATCCCTATGATGGAAACATCGTTCCGGGCACGGGGAAAGCGCTGAACGGGATCATCATCGGCGGCCAGAACTCGCCCTACGGAAAGGCAGTGGCAAGGCAGAACAATCTCGATTTTGCGCCGCGCCTTGGCTTTGCCTGGGACCCCACGGGGAAGGGAAAGATGTCTGTCCGTGGCGGCTATGGCATCTACTATGATTCGCCGACGGTGAGCCAGTTCGAACAGACGGTTTTCAACAATCCGCCCTTTGTGACCAGCGATTTGATCTTCAACACGACCATGGACAATCCGGGGGCAATCACACCCTATGTGGGAACCGCGCCGTCTCCATTAATGGCGGTGGCTCCAAACTGGAAATGGCCCTACACCCAGCAATGGAGCCTCGACGTACAGCGGGAGATCTTTCGCGGGACTTTTCTCGATTTCGGATACTACGGGAATGTAGGCCGGCACTTGCTCGGAGTTGAGGACATCAATCAACCGCTGCCCGGCGCCTACGTGAAAGCTCTGGCGCCTTATGGCGTAACCCCTCCGGTTACGTTTAACACCACGCCTCAGCTGAACTACATTCGTCCCTATCTCGGCTACGACGCCATCAATTCCCAGCAGACTTCGTTCAACTCCAACTACCACGGGCTGCAGGCGACGCTGAAGCAGCGCCTGGGACACAATTCCGAGCTCAACGTCCACTACACCTGGTCCCATGCTCTCACCGACGCGATCGCCGACTTTGCCACACCCCAGAACACCTATAACATTGCCTCCGAATATGGCCCGTCTCAGTTTGACCGCCGCCAGATCTTCAATGCGAATTTCATCTATTACCTCCCGTTCTTCATGCAACAACAGGGTTTGACCGGGCATGTACTTGGAGGTTGGGAGTTTTCGGGAATTGTCATGGCTTATAGCGGTCTGCCCTATTCCGTCTATCAATTTGAAGAAGATCCCGCCGGACAGGGAGTCATTGACCAGAACAGCTTCTCCTCCGGCCGGCCCGACCTGGTGGGCAACCCGAATCAGGCATCGGCAGCCAGTGGACCGATCCACAACTTTACCCAGTGGTTCAATACTTCGGCGTTTGCCCTGGTGCCCACCAATGAGGCCCGCCCGGGCAATTCACCGAATGGTTGTGTGCGCGGACCGGGATTGCAGCGATGGGACCTTTCGCTGTTCAAGAACACAAAAATCAACGAGCGCTTGCGCACTCAATTCCGTGCCGAGGCTTCGAATGTGTTCAACCATACCAATCCTGACGTGCCCGACAACGTCTTCGGGAGCGGAGAGTTCGGCCAAATTCTCACGGTGCGCGATCCACGCACTGTGCAACTTGGCATGAAGCTTTATTTTTGACCGGGCTTCGATCGCACTGGCCGCTTTCGCGTTGCGCCAAGCAATTCGGTATTCTGTACCCTCACAGTGATCGTATGAGCAAGCGCAAGAACCGGCCCGGCGACCACGCCCTCGGCATGGACTCCTCGATTACCCGCAGAGATTTTCTGGGTGCGACCCTGCTTGCCTCCGGGGCGGCTCTGCTCGAGTGCGCGTCGCCGGCACAACTGTTAGCCGCCAGAGCCTCGCAGGCGACCGCGATCCTCTCTCCAGACTGGAACGGATACGGCGGGGTCGGAGAGTATGCGGTTTCGAACGGAAACACCTGGGAGGTCGTGACCGCGGGACACAAGCTGCGGGACGGGGCTTACGAAGAAGCTTCTCGGAACGCGGTCGAAACTGGCGAAACCTACGACTGCGTGGTGGTCGGTGGCGGGATCAGCGGGCTGGCGGCAGCCCTGTTGTTTCTGCGCCAGGCGGGCCCGAAGGCAACCTGCCTCATTCTCGAGAATCACGCCATCTTTGGGGGCGAGGCTAAGCAAAACGATTTTGAGGTCGATGGGCAGCATTTGACCGCCCATCAGGGCTCGGCCATTTATTTCGTGCAGTATCCCCGGAGTTTTCTGGCGCAGTTTTACCAGTCGATTGGCTTGCAGCAGCCGCGCCTCGAGTACCAGAGGTGGGGAGGAGCCGGTCCGGAGATGACCATCGGCCGAACTCCCTATGATTCCGCGGGGATGAGCACAGGACAGTACGGCTTTTGGTTTGGGGCGCAGTTTGGCCCCAAGCCGGGGGTTTGGCAGATTGATCCCGTCGGCAGGAAGTTTCGGGAGGCTCCGGTAGCGGAGGCGACCAGAATGGAATTGCTGCGCTGGTTTTCAGGAAACGCCACGAAAGCCGCACCGTTCCTTCCTCCGCAATATGAGGGGGACGATGTTTCCCGCTATCTGGATTCGATCACGCTCGAAGAGCATTACATGCGGCAGTACGGACTTTCCCGCGAATTCATCCGCACCTATCTGTCTCCGGATCTCGGGGGTGGAGCCGGCTTGGGCGCCGACGCGCTTTCCGCTTACTCGGACTACGCTTTCGAGATGCTGCACCCCTACGAGGGAGAGGGCGAGGCGGTGCAGATGTTTCCGGGAGGAAACACGACGATCGCTAGACTGATGGTCAAGACGCTCATGCCGCCTGCCATTTCCGGCGAGGCGACGGTGGAGGGTGTTTCCCTCGGCAAGGTCGACTTTTCCGCTTTGGACAGGAAGGAATCCCGGGCCCGTATTCGCTTGGGCGCAACCGCAATTTCCGTCCGCCATGACAACGCCCGGGAAAAATCCGAATTTGTGTCGGTGGTGTATGCCGCCGGCGAAACTTTGTTTCGCGTCCGCGCCCGGTCCGCCGTGATGGCGGGAGGAAGCTGGACGACCAAGCACGTCGTCCGGGATTTGCCGGAGGCGCAAAGCAACGCGTACTCGCAATTCTTTCGCTCCCCCTGCATGATGGCCAACGTTGCCCTGCGCAACTGGCGTTTCCTGGCCAAGATGGGCATCACCGGATGTCGCTGGTTCGGCGCGAACATCGGCAATTACATGGAGCTGCGGCGCATGGCCACCATTGGTGACGTGGCGAAAACCATCACTCCCGACGCGCCCGTGGTGCTGACCGTGAAGGTCCTCTATTCCTATCCGGGATTGAGTACGGAGGAGCAAGGCGATCGAGGTCGCCAAGAGATGATCTCGACTTCCTTCCGCGACTATGAACGGCTGATTCGGCAGCTATTCACGGACATGTTCGGCGGGGCGGGGTTTGATGCGGGAAGAGACATTGCGGGCATTGTCTTGAACCGATGGGGCCATGCGTACTTGAGCCCGCAACCGGGGTTTTTCTTCGGCGGCAATGGCAAGCCGGCGCCGCGAGAGGTCTTGCGCTCGGCGCCCTTTGGCCGCATTGCGTTCGCCAATAGCGACATGGCCGGCGCCATGGATCATCGCTTCTCGATTTTGGAGGCACAGCGGGC
>DASPVV010000266.1:0-6599 GCA_035622175.1 Terriglobales bacterium
TCCAGGCGATGATTCCGGCAATCCGTCTCAGATTCGCTTTTTGTTCGAGCAAGGAGATCTGCGAATCATATCTCGCCAAATCAATGGCGGATTACCTGACGGTTGCAGAAGTCTATTCGAGGCAACACCTTTTGATCGACGCGATTGAAGAAGAAGCGGCTGCGCTACTAATTTATAAATTAGAGTCGCTCGCCAACCATCACGGCTTCCTCGATGGCAACCAACGCATTGCTGTTTCAGCGAGCGCTTGCCGCCCGGCCTATAGCGCCAGCAGAAACACGCCGGCGGCAACGAAGACTGCTGCCAGCCACCGGTGATGATCGACGCGCTCGTCGAGAAAAAGCTTGGCCGCCAGGGCGTTGGTTACAAACGTTAGGGAAGTGGAGGCTGGAACGACCAGGCTGACGTCGGCCCAAGAAAGGCCGAACAGCATGGCGTAAAAGGCGGTGGCCATGGCCACAATCGCCAACACGAAATTCGGATTGCGCAAGATGCGCGCCAAGACCATCGCCCAGCCAGAGTGACGGCGCAGTTCTCCGACGTCGCCGACCTGCTTCATGGCGCGGGAAAGCAGGACATCGCCACAAGTCGAGGTCGAAACAATGGTAGCGACCGCCCCCCAGGCATAGAGCTGCTTCATGGCTCCATCCTTCCCGAGGCCGTTTCCGCCAGGCAATCGCCCGGTGGTTTGCGCCGCGGCCGGGGAGTAAGGGCTGGCGGGCCCTGGCTCACCAGTCCTATCCCCAGCGAAATCATCACCACACCCAGCCAGCGCGTCTCACTCACATTTTCGTGCAGTAGGAATTTAGCCACCAAGGTGAGCAGAATGAAACTAACCGACGTGGTGGGAAGCACATAAGTGAGATCGGCCCAGGAGAGAGCCGCCATATAGCAGGCAAAAAACGCCAGCAGAAACAGGACGCCCAGCGCGATCTGGGGGTGGAAGACGACCAGAAGGATGTTGGGCAAGCGGTCCAGTGCCACCCTGCCCACCTGCTTCATGCCGCACGAGACCAGCGAATCACCGGTGACCGCGAATACGGCCACGCCGGCCAGCACGAGATACTTGCGCAGGGTCACAACTGCTTCATGCCTTGAGAGACTCGGCCGTTGCCGCTGACTCTTGGGTCTCGCGCCGCTCTTTCACCCACCGGTGGCGCATGGCGCGCGTTTTGAGGAAAGTGTTGGCCTCCTTATAGAGGCGCTTGCGTTCGACGCGGTTGAAGACGGCTTTTTTCAGGATGCGAGCAATCGCCTTGGGGCGGAAGTAGTATTCGTCGTAGAAGCGGTGCACCAAGTCCAGGATTTCCTCTGCTGGCAGACCGGGATACTCAATGTGGGCTAACTGGTGGCCGCCTTCGTCGACCATCCTGCTCTCCTTAGCCAGGAATCCGTTCTGGATTGCATATTCGTACAACTCGGTTCCCGGATAGGCGTGGGCTACGGAAACCTGAATCGTTTCTACATCCAGCTCCTTGGCGAACTGAATGGTGTTGCGTATGGTATCCCGGGTCTCACCCGGCAAACCGAGAATGAAATCCCCGTGAATCACCAACCCCAGCTTGTGACAATCCTTGGTGAACTGGCGAGCCCGCTCGATGGTGGCACCTTTCTTGATATTCTTGAGGATCTGTGGGTCGCCCGATTCAAAGCCCACAATCATGAGGCGGCAACCCGCTTCCTTCATGGCCTTCAACGTCTCATAGTCGGTGGTCACGCGCGAGGTCGACGACCAAGTCAGATGGAGCGGTTTGAGCTTGGAGCAAAGCTCGATCGTCCGCGCCTTCTGAATGTTGAACGTGTCGTCGTCGAAAAAGAATTCCCGAACCTTGGGCCAATATTCTCGCGCCTTGGCCATTTCGCGGGCCACATCGTCGGTCGAGCGCTTGCGCCAGGGGTGCCCGCTTAGGGTTTGCGGCCATAGACAGAACGTACACTGGGCGGGACAGCCGCGCGTCGTGTAGAGGGAAACAAAGGGATAGAGCAGAAAGGGTACGTTGTAGCGGGTCACGTCCAGGTCGCGCCGGTAAACATCGGTGACATGGGGCAAGGAATCCAAGTCGTCGACCATCGGCCGATCCGCGGTATGGACCACGGATCCATTCTTGCGATACGAGATGCCGAGGATTTCCTCGAGGGGTTTCCCCTGGGCGAACTCAACCGTGGCGTAATCGAACTCCCTACGCACCACAAAATCCATCGCCGGGCAGTCGCGCAGCGACTTCTCCGGCAAGACGGTGACATGCGGTCCCACGAACGCGATCTTGATCTGCGGATTCGCCTCTTTAATCTTCTCAGCGAGCTGGATGTCCCCGGGGAACCCGGGGGTGCTGGTGAACAACACCAGGAACTCGTAATCCCGGGCGATGCGGACCGTCTCCTCGGCTGAAACGTAATGGGGAGGAGCATCGAGCAGCCTCGACCCTTCGAGCATGCCAGCCGGATAGGCGAGCCAGACCGGATACCAATAGGATTCGATCTCCCGCGTTGCCGGCCAGCGCGACCCTGCGCCGCCGTCAAAATTCTCAAAGGAAGGTGGGTTCAAAAACAGTGTTTTTAAAGGCATATCCCTCTGTAAATACTAACATTTTTGGCCGTGTTGTTTAGCGCAATCGTCTCCTTTTCGATACCCCTGGCGGCGGAGTTGACCCCTCACTCCAAGTCTTCCAATTCTTGACCGCGATCACGGCCGCCGTGCTCCTCTGGAGCCTGAGGCCGTCGCCGCGGGGGTTAATGAGGTGGACAGTTGCGCGCTTTCGAGCTTGATGGGTTCGCTAGGAGATCGACGTAGGCGCCTCCGACCAGTTGCTGCTCCTTGATCCTGAAATTCGTCAGTAACTCTTCCGCAACTGCCTTCCCCTCCGCCTCAGTTTGCCCGGGTCGGAGGACGACCTCCAGTTCGAGAAAACTCCCCAATCCCTCTACTTGATCGATGTGAATGCGTGTTTGGCCCACCATGTACACGGTCCGCGTCTTCCGAACCACCCCGGTGATGCCTAACGTCTGGCTGAGAATCTCGCGCAAGAGTCGAGGGTCACTCGTGCGAGCGATCGAGTACCGCGAGCAGCGCAAGCCGGCGACATCAGGCCTCTCATAGCGGATCAGTTCTCCCCGCTTCGGCCCGAGGATGCGAAGTTTGAGTCGTGCACCATCGCAGTGGAAGAAGATATCCTCCTGACCCAACCTCTTCGCAGGGGTTTCACTAAGCCGAGCTGCGATGTCCTCCGCCGCGGTCCGATCTTGCAAGATCGCTTTGATCTCCACGTTTGCGGGCATGCTCTGAACCTAGAACCTAAAACATAGTCTCACGAAATCGGTTGCTGCGCGAGGGCCCGGCCGCAACTCCCGATGGGCAAGCCAAAGGATTGCCTCCGGGGTCAGTTTTCAGGCAAAATTCCGCGGCGGAGAATCAGCATGGCGGTCAACCGAGCCTCCAAGGTCACCCCGGGTTCTCGAATGATGGCAATCGTCTCAGCGAGAATTTCCCTGGCTGCCAGCCTCGCGATTGAGCCGCTCTAATGCGCTCTGCGCCAGGCTGAAGCCTTTGGCGAGCGAGAGTGCCGAACGATACTCGTCGGCTGCCTCCGTCCGGTTGCCCGATTCTTCCAGTGCCGTTCCCAGTAAATAGTGGGCTTTAAAGGCGGGTGAGTCCTCGACCGTTCTAGCCGCCAGGTACTGATGCAGCAGGTCGATGGCCTTCCGCAGATCCCGCTTACTGTGCAGGAAGATTTCCGCAGCTGCCATCAAGATGGAGCTGCGGTTTTGGGCGGCAAGAGCGTGATCCAGGGCGTCCTGCATTTGGCGCGGCTGCCCGGTTCGTCCATAAAACTGAGCCAGGCTCAGCCAGGCGCCCGCCCGGGCTGGACCCGCGACCGCCGCACTGCGGTAATGGCTTTCGGCGCCCGGGAGGTCTTTGTGCTTCTCGCGAATCCAGCCCCGCACTAATTCGGCTTGCGGCGGGTCGAGCCGGGCCAGCGCTTCCGCCTGCGCTTCCGCCTTGTCTTCGCCTCCGCCCACAATCATGGGAGCTTCTACATAGAACTCGGCCAGATCGACGCGGGCCTCGCGGTTCCCGGGATCGAGCCGGACCGCGGTTTCAAATTCCGTTCGCACTTTCCTGGCCAGCCCGGCGGCGGTAAGGAGCGCGCCATGGCTCGCCTTTTGCCCATACAGTCGGCCCAACCAGAGATGATATTGGCTGTTCGCCGGATCCAAGGCAACCGCCTTCTGGCAATCCAGAATGCCCGCATCCCAGTTCTCAAGGATGAAGTAGGCGCGACAGAGTAAATTGTGCGCTTCCGCATCGTTGGGAGCGTTGCCGATCTTTTCTTCGAGCCACTGAATGGCGTCGTCGACCCGTCCTTGGGCCAACAGGCCTTCCGGCGTGGGAGCCGCGCTAGCGGATGCGGCCACCAAGCCTAAGACCAGGCCGAGAACGGCGGGGATTGGTTTCGGCAAAAACTGTCTCCAAGCAAACATCATCGATTTAGCGAACCACCTTCACGGACAAGCCGTCATGCAGCGGTTTTGTGTTGAGCGGAGCCAGCGCCACGAGAGCGTTCTCCTCAAGCCCGCTGATTACCTCCACCTCAGTCAGGTTGGAGATCGCAGTCCGCACGTCGCGCCGGTGCAGCTCATTGTCCATGATCTGATAGACGTAGGTGGAACCTTCCTCCTGGTGAACCGCCTCGCGCGGCACAACCAGAACGCCTTGACGCTCTCCGGTAACGATCGTTACCCCGACATTGACGTCGGGCAGCAGCTTGAAATCGTGGTTGTCAACCATACAGGTGATCTCGCCCACGTTGCGGGTATTGTGCAGCTTAATCACCGTCGGCAGGGCAGTGACCGTACTCGACCAAATGCGCCCGGGCATCGCATCCCACGTCACTTCGATCGGGTTACCTCGAGCCAGGCGGCCTACATCCGGCTCGTCGACAAAAGTACGGATCCGAACCTGCGCCAGGTCCGCCTCCTCTAGAATCAACGCTCCGGTGATGACATAAGCGCCGGGCAAAACCGGAAGCGAATAGACCACCCCATCAAAGGGGGCACGGATGTTCAATTGACTGAGGGTGTCCTCGGCCGCATCGTAGGCAGCTTGCGCCTCTGATCTCTGGGCCTCGGCCTTGGCCACCTCCGGTCTGGAATAGCGGTCCTTTTGCTTTTGCTCGAGCAGGCTGAGATCGTCATTGGCTCTTTGCAGCCGATCCTGGGCGGCTTTGACTTCCACGGAGGAAGCTGCTCCGTCCTTGGTTAGGCGCTGAAGAGCATCGAGGTTCCGCTGCTCTGTGTCGCGCGTGGTGCGCGCTTTGTTCAGCTCGGCCTCGAGGCTGAGCATGTAGGTTTGCACCTCGCTGATGGCTGCCTCGGCGGCGCGGATATCCGCCATCGCTTTGGCCGCCACGCTGCGCGCCTCGGAATCGTCCATGGCCACCAAGCGTTGGCCGCGCTCGACATGGTCGCCTTCTCGTACCAGCAGTGTTTTCACCGTCGTGGGCATAGGAGCATGAGCTTCAAAATAGGCCAGCGGCTCAACTTTGCCGTTGGTGGTGATTGCACTCCGAATCGTCGAGCGCAGAACCCTGGCGGCGCGCACCGGCACCGTGTCCCCTCGCGACATAAAAGACGCGAGCAGGAGAACTGCGGCTCCGGTCAGGCCAATCCACAACCCCCAGCGGTGCCGAGGCCAGAATCTGCGACCGTTCTCTATCGCGGACATTCCGACAGTGGAATTCTTACTGTACCACCTGTCACCTTTCTCGTTAAGTTACCGGTGGAGTGCACTCTTTTAGATGCTCAAGAGGCCAAAGTAGCTCAAAATCTGACGGTTTTGGTAGTTTTGCCCGGTGGCTGGTTAGAATGAGATATGCCAAAAACTGGGCGCTACACGCCGGAGCACGCCAAAGCCGGGCTCGAGGGTCCTTTCCCCGAGATTGAGACCTGGCCCAATCAGTTTCCCGGATACGAGATCGTTATTGATGACCCGGAGTTCACCTCGGTGTGCCCGAAGACCGGATTGCCCGACTTCGGCGACCTTACCATCCGTTACATGCCCCGGGAGCGCTGCCTGGAGCTGAAGTCGCTGAAACAATACCTTCAGTCGTATCGCAACCTAGGAATTTTTCAGGAAAATGTCGTGAATCGTGTGCTTGAGGATGTGGTGAAGTGGACGGATCCGGTGTGGGCGGAGGTCAAGGGAGAGTTTCGTCCCCGCGGCGGGATTGTGACCACGATTGCGGCTCGTTGGCCTCGCCCGAAAGGGAGGAGCGGCGAATAGCCTACCCCCCATTTTGGGCCCGTCCCCTCGCGGGCGGATTCGCCGCCGGCATGCTATAGTCCTTCCCCAAGTGGCCGCCACCAAGCTCTATCCCCGCACGGCGCTCGTGCTGCTCACGTCGCTCAATTTGTTGAACTACATTGACCGGTCCGTCTTGTTTGCCGTGCAGCCTCTGGTGCAGAAGGAATTCCATCTGAGCAATGCGCAAGTCGGCGCTCTCACCAGCGTATTTCTCGGATTCTACATGGTGGCTGCCCCTTTTGCCGGGCCTCTGGCCGATCGCTACTCCCGCAAGCGGATCATGGTTCTGGGTGCCCTG
>DASPVV010000267.1:0-10150 GCA_035622175.1 Terriglobales bacterium
CTTATTGTGGGAGGGTCGCCATTGACCAGGAAACGCTGGCCATCCGAACTGGCGGCATACAAACCCAGGCGGAATCCGATACCGAGCGCCTTGAACAGCGCGTGGGGAGTGCCCAGCTTGAGTTCCTGGCCGGACTCCTCGGGGCGATCCGCCAGGGGAGTGGGCTGCCCGCTGAGTTTCGCCTTCTGCGCATCAAACGGTTGCGCCACCAGTGTCTTGTCTTGCATGTAGAGGAGGTAGCCGGGCACGAACAGCGTCCGGTAGCCCGTGTGGAGGACGAGATCGTGCAGTTTCGAGTCGAGCGAACCGACATAAACTCCGGTGCGCTCTTTGTCAAAGCTGCGGACAAGAAAGAGGTAGTGATTGCCATCGGGGAGAAATTGGGGCCAGCGATGGCTGGTCTCGGCGTGGCTTTGATCCAATTCCGTGACCGCGACTGGCGTCCCGCCGTCCGCGGAAACGCGATACACAAGGTCGGCCGTTCCGGGCGTGAACAGAATTACTCCTTCACGATTCCAGGTGCCTCCACGCGGAGAAAGGGACACGTCGCAGAGCGCCCGCAGGTCCCCACCGCTCGCATCGATCCGCTTCAGTTTCCCTTGCGCAAAGAAGCCGATGGAGCGGCTGTCGGGAGACCAGAACGGATGTTCCGCGCCCTCGGTACCAGCGAGAGGATGAATGCTCTGGGAGTCAACCGGTCGTAGCCACAGCATCACTGTGCCTTGCTTGTCGCGCACAGCCACAACAATCTGCCGGCCATCGGGCGAGATGGCCGGAGGCCCGCCTTCGATGTCGCGCGAAAAAAATTCGGCGTCGGGTGGGGGGACAATCTCAGCGCGGACTGCGGTATTCGCCGGAGCAGAGGGGTTGAGGCCGCCGATGAACAGCCATGCCAGCGCCAGCAGCAGAAGTGCGCAGATTCCCCACCCCAAAGCCGGGGATTTCCACCACGCTGCCGCGGGCGCCGTTGCGCCCGGCGTCGGCCCTGCATCTGCGATCCATTGCAGTTGCAGCTTCACATCATGAGCGCTTTGAAGCCGCTCGTCGGGGTCTTTCGCCAGGCAAGTTTTAACGATCCGATCCAGCGCCGGGGGCGAGGCTGGCTGCATCGCGCTGATGGGCTTCGGCTCGGACGCCAGAATTGCGGCGATCGTCGACGCAGCCGTCTTGCCTTCAAAGGCGCGCTTGCCGGTCACCATCTCGTACAGCACCGCACCCAAAGAAAATATGTCGCTGCGCTCGTCCGCTTCTTTCCCTTCCACTTGCTCCGGCGACATGTACTGGAACGTGCCCATGATCGTGCCTTCGGCGGTGAGTGGGCGATCAGGGGAGCTGAGTGTCCGCGTTAGTTGCGAACCCGGAGCGCTAGCCGGCGCCATGGGCTTGGCCAGCCCGAAGTCCATGAGCTTGGCTCCGGTTTTGGTGATCATGATGTTGCCGGGCTTGAGGTCGCGATGAATCACACCGCTGCGATGAGCAGTTTCGAGGCCATCACACAGCTCGCCTGCGTAGCGGAGCATCTGGTCCAGGGGCAGAGGTCCTTTGCGCAGGCGGTCGGCAAGGGTCTCGCCCTCCATGTGCTCCATAACGAGGAAGCTGATGCCGTCCTGCGTGCCGACATCGTAGAGATGGCAGATGTGGGGATGATTCAAAGAAGATATGATGCGGGCCTCACGGTCAAAGCGCTCTTTCGCTACGGGATTGTCGGACAGATGCTCGGGAAGAATCTTGATTGCGACGAGCCGGTTGAGCCGCGCATCCCGCGCCCGATAGACTTCACCCATGCCGCCCGCGCCGAGCGGAGATTCGATCTCATACGGCCCGAGTTGGGTGCCGGAAGCGACAGCCATACCCGCGCGTAATTATAGTCTGCAATCGGACGGTGCCTGTTACGATTCTGGGTGGTGGTCGGCCATCCGGGACCTGACCGACTGATGGCACCCGCCCGCGCTTAGCATCGGATGGGGCGTTCCCAAAAGGAGTCGGCTAGCGTTTACCGATCGCCACGAAATCCGGCCGAGAGCTCGGTAAACCCTTCGTCGTAGGGAGGACTAACCCTCGCCGCGGTGCACAAGGACCAGCACCTGACTTACGGATAGCCAGTGATCCGCTCGAAACCGGCGGGTGACTGTTCGGATTGGCGATCACATTGTGAGCACGGCGCGGAACCGAGCTTTGCCGTCCGCAACGCGCTCGTAAGCCCTGGCAGCGTCCGCCAATGGATAGGTCTCAATGATTGATTTGACTGTTCCCTGGGCTACGTAATCTAGGGCTTCGTACAGATATTCGGGGCCATTTTGCTGGCTGCCGATGATCTTGATGCGCTTGAAGAGCAACTCGATCGGGGAGAGCGAAAGCGGTTCCGCATCGGCGCCCATAACAATGAACCTGCCGTCCGGGCGCAGACCCTGGATGCTGTCCACCATGGATTTGGTCGAGTTGGAGGTACTGAGGATGATGTCGGCGCCGCCAGCTGCGGTAAGACTCTTTCCGTCCCGGACAACTTCATCCGCGCCCAGGTCGCGAATCATCTTGTCTTTATCGGGGGAGTGCGAAATCGCGATGGTCTCGAAGCCCGCGGCCTTCGCATATTGCACCGCCAGGTGCCCAAGCCCGCCGATTCCAAGTACGGCCACGCGCTCGTGCGGCTGCGGATCGGCCCAGCGGAGCCCACTATAAACGGTATACCCGGCGCAAAAGATCGGTGCGGCTTGCTCGTAGGAAACCTTGTCGGGAATCAGGTAGGTAGCGTCGGCGTTCATCGGCATGTACTCGGCGTGACCGCCTTGCGCATCGCCCCCCGTGCCCTTCAGATAGGGGCAGAACATCCTGCGGCCGCGCTGGCACCATTCACAGCGTCCGCAGGTGGACTGAATCCATGCCGAGCCGACGCGGTCGCCGACCTTGCGAGTGGTCACATCAGGAGCCACGGCAACGATCTCGCCCACCGGCTCGTGGCCAAGGATTCGAGGAAATTGTCCGGGAAGGTGTCCAAGCGTTTGGTGCACATCGGTGTAGCAAATACCGCTTGCGTGCATCTTCACCAGCACTTGACCAGGACCGGGGTGAGGCTGAGGAACATCTTTGATCTGCCAGGAACTGCTCACGGCGGGTACGACTGCTGCTTTCATACACTGGCCCCTTGGACGATTCGATGCGAGTGCCTCTGTGTCCGGTGCATGATTTTGCATGCTCGAATTGCCGATCCTGAGGCAAGAGATTTATGGTCTGCTGGAGAATGGTCGGCAAAGCGGACAGTACGCGCCTCGCTCAGCTCGATGGCTCGATTCCAATCTTGTCGTTAACGGCACCTTGAATCCGCTGCTTGCAACCGAGATATCGTTCGGTTGTCTGAATCGAAACGTGACCGAGCAGAAACTGAATCTGCTCCAATTCGCCCCCAGCTGTGTGACAGAGTCGAGCGCAAGTCTGTCGCCTATGCCGAATGCGGCATAGGCGACACAGGCGAAACGCAACAACGCCGTAGGTAGTTGAAACGATGAATACATCGGAACGAATCTTGCATGTCGCCGGCTTACTGTCATCCGACTTCAGGTCGCGATTTCTTCTCAACTCATTTTGACATCAACTACTTACCCGAAAACCCTTGGATCGAGCCAGAACTGACTATTCTGGAGCGTTATGCGTGGATGAGCGACGAGCGGATTCGGTTGAAGCTCAAGGCTGCCGGCTATTCACGTAGTGCGACCGGAATTCACCTCAAGCTCCGACGAATGCAGTTCAAGCACAATCCCAGCTTCTATTCGGCCAGGGGTCTTGCGCAAGCGCTGGGAATCGACTCCCACGTTGTGCCGCGCTGAATCAGGCGCGGCTATCTCAAAGCACAGTTCCGCGGCACGGCACGCGGAGAGCAAAACGGCGACATTTATCCTTTACGCGAGAAAGATGTCCGCCGCTGCATCGTCGAACACCCCACCGACATTGATTTGCGCAAAGTGGATCAGCTTTGGTTTATCGATTATGTGGAATATGATTTGGTTGCCTGTGGAACATGAAACCATGAAGCCTTGGTTTTTCCCTTAGAAACCATTTCGGGAATGGTCCGGTATGCTTACCACTGGATGGGGCCCTAGCGAAGAGGGAATGGTTTCGTGTTGCGGCAGCAACAGGAGTGCTCTATTTGGAGGTACGGGCGATCAGACGCTTCAGAGTCACGCGCACATTGCAAGAGGGCTACACTCTTCAACCTGACAAAACCACAAATGAAGAAACTTTCTTAAGGAGGCACCGAATGAAACGAATCGGCACACTGAGCTGCATTGCAGTGACCTCATTCGCTGCGTTGGCTGCAACGCCTCGACTGGCGGCACAGGAACCGCAACCGGACGCATCTACAACTCAACAGGCGCAGACTTTCACCATACTGCAAAGCTTTCAAGGTAGCGACGGAGCAACTCCCTACGCCGGTGTGGTAATGGACAGGGCCCACAACCTTTACGGCACGACCATCAACGGCGGCGCCTATGGGAATGGTACTGTGTTCAAGCTGGGTCACAGGCATGATCTGACTGTGCTCTATAGCTTCACCGGCGGCAGCGACGGGAAGTGGCCGTACGCGAGTGTGATCCGGGACAGGGCGGGTAACCTCTACGGCACCACCCACAGCGGGGGCGATTATGGGAATGGTACGGTGTTCAAGCTGGACGCCTCCGGCAACGAGACCGTGCTTCATAGCTTCGCTGGGGGCAGCGACGGGTCGGTACCCCTAGCTGGCCTGATTATGGACAAGGCGGGCAACCTTTTCGGTACTACGTACGTAGGCGGCACTTACAACAGTGGAACCGCGTTCAAGCTGGATCCGTCTGGCAACGAGACGGTGCTCTATACCTTCACCGGAGGCAGCGATGGCGGAGGTCCCTACGCGGGTTCGTTGATCATGGACGCGGCGGGCAATCTCTACGGCACTACCTCCTCTGGCGGTGCTTACGGCCTCGGAACTGTCTTCAAGTTGGACACCTTCGGGTTTGAGACTGTGCTGCATAGCTTCAACGGCAGCAATGGGGCCCTTCTCTACTCCGGCCTGGTTATGGACGCGGAGGGAAACCTTTACGGCACCACCTTTGGGGGTGGTAGCACGAACTGCTGCGGAACAGTGTTCAAGCTAGATACTGCCGGCCAAGAGACCGTGCTGCATACCTTCACTGGCGTAGGCGGCGACGGGGTTTTCCCCCTAGCTGGCTTGGTCCGGGACAGGTTGGGCAACCTGTACGGCACTACCTCAGGTGGCGGCGCCTACGGCGGTGGGATCGTGTTCAAGCTCGATAGGTCGGGTTATGAGACCGTGCTCCATAGCTTCACTGGAAACGGTTTGGCTTATGCCAATGGGGATCTGCTCAGGGACAGGTTGGGCAACCTCTACGGCACCACCTTCTATGGCGGCGACTCCGGCGACGGAACTGTGTTCAAGATCCGTGCACGCGCTCTTAGCTACCGTGAATTTTGACCAAGCATCGGACGAGAGTTACCAAATCGAACTACAGATGAGCCGCTCGATGTCTGGGCGACTTTCCTTTTGCATGATACCGACGGTGGTCGACGTTAAGAAGGCGATTGCGCTCATTGCCGGTAGCGATAATAGTGCGGGTTGTCGGCAGCTGTCTCTCAGAAATGGTCGGTAGGCAGTCAGAAATATTCAGGGATGCAAAGACATCGAATCTGATCAGCTCCAAGTTGATCGGGCTGGCTATCTGAGGGAATCTCGACAAGTCGAGTCGAGATCTTGGAACACAGACTTTCCCCTACATGCCGTTGAGTGCGTCGCTCCTTGCTTGGCTGACTGTCGGTTGATTCCTGGCTTGCAATGGTTGGTAAAAAGTGGGATAACGTAGATCGTACTGTTCTGCGAGGCTCTCTCACTGAGCGGAATCTTGCGAGGATGTGCCGCTCAGAAGAGAGCCTTTCTCCTTCCTGTTCCATCTCAGCTACAGGAGGATAACTCTTACTGCCACAGCTACCGAAGATTGGCCGGTAAACTGTCGGTAAGCCAAAGTTGGGAATCGCAGTCGGCGAGACCTACGACGTCGAGTATCAGGCGGATACTCCCGGCATCAGCGATCTGTAAATTAGGCAACCCAGCTTTCCTACGCCGGTCACGCTGCCATTGAAGTTTGTGGCGACCAATTAGTCGGCACAGTGCCGTCATCTTCAGCGTTACGTCCTGCGATTCATGGCCGAGCCGGATTCGGATGGTGTTCACCCACATGACTTTTGGCTAACTTCCCCATTGCCAACTACACGTCCAATTGATCTCAGCAGTTCGGTGCAGTGCCACTCAGCCCGGCCCGATTGTGCTTTCGGAAGGCTCGGCGCGATTCAAACGCGGTAAGGAATAGAGTAGAATTTTGTGCCAGTTCTCCCGGAGAGAAAACAATGCGCCGGTATCATCACATCGGGATTCCCACTACGGACTCGAAGCCTGGGGAGACCCACCTGAAAGATCTGAAACTCTTTGTCGTCAGTCACCAAAAAAGCGAATTCGGCGTGGAATGGATGCGCTTCGAAGCGGACGCGGCGGTTCCCGATCTCGTCCGGCGAGTGGCGCACGTCGCGTTTGAAGTGACCAACCTCTCCTCCGAGCTTGCTGGCCGCGAAATCCTGATTCCTCCGAATAGCCCATCCGACGGTGTCCGCGTCGCGTTCATCGTCGAAAATGGAGCGCCCATCGAACTGCTCGAATTCACCGACCCCAAACACCCAGCCCGTTTATCGAACCAAAGGGAGGAGTAACGGGCAAACCGTAAAGTGGCTGGAGAAAGGCAGACCATCGTAGCGCGGGTTAAGGAGGACCGCGAACGATGCCAGGGAAGCCTGTCTCGAAACGAACTTGCCCCAGGCCCAAAGCAGTTCTTCGCTTAGTTGACTTGGATCAGACGAAATCCGCGGTTCAGAAGAGCCTGACCTCTGCTGACGCCTAGCGCGGATACCGACACGCGATCGATGAATTCGTGGACTGGTACTGCTCGGAACCTAGACTCTCTTTCAGCAGGACTGTGGTGCAGCGATATCGAATTCATCTCGAATCCAGCAATCTCGCTCCGGGGACAATCAATCTTCGCTTAGGAGCCGTGCGCCGCTTGGCCTACGAGGCCGCCGATTGTGGGCTCCTCAGCCTGGATCTGGCTGCGGGCATCCCACGAGTCAAGGGCGTCAAGAAGATCGGCGTGAGGCTGGGAAACTGGCTCACCGCCGAACAGTCGCAGAAATTGTGGCCGGCTCCCGGCGTCGAGCGCTCGAAGGAAAAACGTAATCGAGCACATCAGGCCGTCTTACTTGCCTGTGGCCAAGGGCGACACCAGGCCGTTGTGCAACCGCGATGTAACGTCAACTATCATTGAAGATGCTCCGTGTTCAGCTATGCCTACTGAGAGCTAGTTCTTCGAGGAACAGATGGAAATGTCCTGGCGTCGGATCGAGAAA
Organism: Terriglobales bacterium; assembly: GCA_035622175.1. GTDB lineage: Bacteria > Acidobacteriota > Terriglobia > Terriglobales > Acidobacteriaceae > JAFAGX01. Next base: position 7,438 of record DASPVV010000267.1, read on the forward strand.
TGTGTGGGGTTCTTCGTGCTGAGGCAGCTTGAGCAGAGTGCAGATCGCCTTGCGGCAATTCTCGGAGAGGGAAATCGCGATTTATCCTCAACTATCGTCGTCTAGCCTTGTCAGCCCGGGCAAGCAGATCCTCGGCAATCTTATTCCGAGAGGGAAACCCTAGGTAGATCTGGGGGGGTGGGGCAAACGTGATTTCTTTCCCGAACTTCCCTGGCGAGTCTAGCGTTAGAGTAATTCGTGCTGACGTTCCATCACGGTCTGTGGAGAAGTTAACGTTGATGATGTTGGAGAATAGGACTGTATCCTCGTCGCCGCGTTTCCTAATCAACAGATAATCACCGCAGTCATCTACTTCATCGACGATATCCCGGCGGGACACGTTCCAAGAGCACAAGCCGATGACGGCCAATACGCCGACCATGACAAGAAACATTGGGGCTTTTTCATAGGCGCCGTTGATCAGTAACAAGAAGAAAACGAAAGCCAGGAAGCCGAAAAACAGAAATGGAAAAAACTTGAGGGAAAAGGTGTATGGCGTTGAGATCCTTTGCATAGCACCATTGGGGACGTCGGAGCCCAGCTTCCGTGACAAATACGGCCAGCCGATAATTAACGTGCCCCAAAGGGGGAAAAATAGGCGCAGGGAGGCAATGGGACTGACCAACCCAATGCCCGTGTCCACGATGAGCGCGAACAGGAACGTGATCGCGAGGCGCTGCAGCAGGGGCGAGAATCTCGCGTAGAAGCTCATTTGATGCCGTATTTCTATGTCCAAGCATAAAGAACGATCCGCGAGATTCAAGTTACTATGGGTTTGGTTTCCCGCTCCGAAGCATTAGGTGGGAGCTGACAGGCGAGACAGACGAAAAAAGCGGGGATGAGCCCATCAGTCTTTTGTGACGACTGAAATGCCGCCGATGTCTGGGCGGCGTTTCTTTCTTGCCTCATCTGGATGTTCTTTCCGCCTAACTGTTGTTATCAGGCGTTCTCACAAGCTTGCGCCATCAGTTCGCCAGGGACCACGGCTTTGATCTCGATCCGGTTCCCTAGCCGTGTCACGCTGCATGAAAGTGTGTCTGCCGAAAATTGCTGGGAGCCAGCGTCCAACCGGCTGCTGAAAGACCTGACCAAGCTTTCTCAAGAGCACAGACGCAGGAAGATCCCAACGTGAGATAGGCTTATATCCGAAGCGTGCGAAATACGCAGGCTTAATTGTCGCCAGCCAAAGCCGCCCGATACCCGCGTTTTTGGCCACGCACTCGCAATGCTGCATAAGGAGAAGTCCAATGCCTTGACCTTGGAAAGCTGGACGCAGTGCAACCCCGAGGATTTCCGCCATAGTCGAGGAATAGCGATGCAGTGCAGCACATCCGACCACCCCCCGCTGGGCATGTCGCACCACGAAAAAATCCCCGAGGTTGGACCTCACTTCGGACTCGGATTCCTGAAACAGCCCGCGGTCCTCCCGATTGGCTGCAAATACAGCCACGATATCGCTGACGTCATTCTCGGTAGCCTGCTCGACGACGAGTGCACCGGTCATACTGGTAACGCACACACAGAGGCCGGGAAGAATTATCTCAACGCTGGGGGCGCATGAACAAACCCAAGGACACGTCCAACCTTTCCACGAACCGTTGACTCCTGACTTAGCGCCACAACAGTGGTGGAATGAAGACACGTCGATTCACCTGATCGATTCGCGAGACGGCTTTCGACCTCCGAGATTTCAAAGGCCCATCGACCACGGACGATTACTTCTGGCGATGAGACACTCTGTTTCATCGCGAATGCTTCAAAGCCTTTGCGGAAATCTGCCTTCAGCGCTTCCTTGCCGCAAACACAACGGCCATTGCCATGCACCACCACAACGTCGTCACTGACCAGCGCACCAAGGCGTTCGACATCCCCGTCCCTCACGGCGTCCAGCCACGCCTGTCGCACCACCGCAATTGCCGACATGACGGAGTGGTTAGCTGATTGTTCACTTTTCATTGCTAGATTCTCGCGTATGGGGAGGGTAGTTGTCGGAAGCCGTCTGCCCTACGGGTTGAGAGGGCGTGACCACTGAGAGGGAATGGTAGGTCTAAGAGTGGGGCAAGTCAATGAAAGCTCGGAGGTTGGGCCTATCAACAAGTCAGTTGGCGTAAAGCCATTGCACTCATAGTCCCCGCTCACGGGGCGAAGAAATAGCGCACGGTTGTGCTATCGCCTGTTAACAACAGTTGATCGGGTGCATAATCTCTAGACATGAACGATCCGAAACGGCAACGCAGCCGCAGCTTCGGCGGTAGGGGCGTTGTGCTCGTCTTCTCGTTGTGCGCTTTAGCCGACTTCGCTTGGTCGCTGTTTGATGGCCGTTCCGTCGCCGAAAGCGTAATCAGTGCGGCCCTGGGACTGTTCGGAACGGGTTGGTGTCTACTGGCAATGTGGGCGTCTTCCCAGAACGACCCCGACGATCCCAATGAACCAGCGCGTTGGGTTCCGTAGGGAATTTGTGAATTTGAGTGTATACGCCTGTTATCAAGAGTTATTTTTGGACGCTAGTCTCAGTACTCTGTCCTAGACCCGTAACCGAGTTATGACGTCCTACTTTTTTCTATTAGCCAGCTCCGCTTCGTATGCCGCCTGGAGGTTCTGCATTGCAAAAATACGCCTGGATTTCCTCGAGACCCGGGCCTTCTTTCCGACGCTTGACTTCGGAAGGTGCGTT
>DASPVV010000268.1:0-37491 GCA_035622175.1 Terriglobales bacterium
GCCCAGAAATCGATGTTCGGCTCGTTCCAAACCTCGAAGTACCAGTTTGCGACCTCATCGACGCCGTAGCGTTCCGCCAGGTGCCGCACGAACTGATACACAAGCTCTTCCCACCGGCTCCAATCTTTCGGGGGAGATACGTTGGGTTTGTACCAGAAGGCTTGATGGGTGTCTTTTGCCGCCAGCTTATTGGGCATGAAGCTCAGCTCGACATAGGGGCGTATCCCATTCTGAAGCAGGCCGTCGTAAATCTGATCCACGTAGGAGAAGTTGTAAACCGGATTTCCTTGCCCATCTTCGTCGTAGACTCCCACCTCGTCATGAAAGATGGCGTGAAAGCGGACGTACTGAAAATCCGTGGCGTTCTCGACACTGCGCAAATCATCGCGATAGCTTTCTCGCAACGACAAAATCGCTCGACCTGAGCCGAACATGTGTTCCCAGAAATGCGGAAAGAGATGGGAGGGAGCAGCACCATCAATCACTAACACCTGCGGACCAGTATCTTTTTGTGCCAGCCCAACAGCCGTTACACATAACAGGACAATCAACGCCGATTTGAATGTGCTCATCGCCATTTCTCTCGGGGCTCTCAGATGCACTTCAACACATCAGATCTTCGAATCGAATCCAATTTTATATAGCTATGGCAATCAGCGTACCTGCTACGACGATCCTCCGAATTCACAGCCACAGCGACCACACCGTATCCACCAAAGTGTGTGTGATCGCTGATGCCGCCACTCGGCGCCGCGAGCGCCAGGCCCGGCCATAGAAAATTCCGGCAATTGCCGCCAGCAAAACGTACCGCCAGTTGAATTGCGTAGCCCGCTTATTGAAATGCGAAAGACCGAAAATTGCAGCCGTGAGCCAGAGCGCAAAGCGCGCGCCCAGACGGCGTTCCAGCAAATTTTGCATCCAGCCGCGAAAGAAAATCTCTTCCGGAATTGCGATCAGAAAAAACGTGAAGACGAGAGTCAATCCCGCTGAGTCCAGCTTGGGGAGTCGATTTTGGAGATGAAGGAATCCGAGAACCAAGCCGAGCGGAATTGCAATCACGGCAAAGAATAGCGACTCGCGCAACCCGATCGTGACGTCCTCCCAATGCATTCGCAGATCGAATCCGACATCCGTAAGTTGCCGGACAACCAGAAAACCGTAGAGTCCGGAATCGAGAAGAATCAACTTGCTGATGACGCTAAGATGGGCTGGCCACGCTGGCTCGAACCATCTCAAGTCAACTGCTAATCCGAGGAGAAGAAGAACCGTGAAATCGCGCCAGTCGCCTCGCTGCTTGGGATCATATTGGCTTGCGTGCAAAAGAAGCACCGCGATCACGATCGGCAGCCCGAAGTAAATCACTAGCCAATTCCCGCGGCTCCACTCTGACCCCGCCAGTGCGTAGGGGACGCCAAATACCGCCGGAAGAATCAGCCGGACCACAATCGGCACTCTCTGGCAAAGCCGAATGATCTGATCCCCGGCAAAACCAAACGCCAATACTGGCGCCAGCGACCACAGAAACGCGACGATTACGTGGGGAGTCCAGACGTGCACAGTTTGATCCTAACGGAAGCCGCCAGTGACGGGTTTACTCTCTCGCTCCCGCACCTACGTGCCATTTGCTCCTGAGTTCATTTTCCGGTAATCTGCGACTACACCGGAAAGGAGGTGGTCTGATGACAAGTTCTGACTGTAGTGGTAAATGCTTCAAAAGACCAGGTGAGGTGGCTGAGACTTAGAGCTGGTTGCTCTAAGCGGGGCTTGGGGACGAAAAGCGCCCGAAGCTGCAGCCCGCACATTGCCGGTGAGTTTGGATTCGGTTCCGTCCGGCGTCGAGGTCGCGTCGGAAGCCCGGAGTTGCCTGGAGGGCACGTAGAGTGACCACCTCTTGGTCAATCCTAAGCAGTCCACCGGGGCGGCCCGTGTGAAAAGACACGGGCCGCTTCCTTTTTTCAACAAAAATCAGGCGGGTTCACGTCTCCGGCTTCGCCCGAGGAAAATACCAGGATCTTGCGCGCCGACCGTGGAGCGGATTAGCGCTCATCCTTGCTTTGGAATTGAGGCGACGACAGCCACCCCGGGGACATGCGTCCGGCCTTTTCGAATCCTAGCTGGATGACCGCAGCCGTATCCTTCGGCAACGCCAGTCTGCCGATTTCGTCTGGGCTGAACCAGCGCACTTCGGCAGCATCGCCGGCCGCCTGCGGCTCCCCCGAGACGCGGTGGCAGAAAAAATCGATCAACACGTAGTGATAAACCGTGCGTTCATCGGCGTCGCGCAGCACGCGGTTATAGACACCCAACAAGCCTGCGGTTTCAACCCTTAAGCCGGTTTCTTCCCAGGCTTCGCGCACGACCGCCTCCTCGAGGGCTTCTCCCAATTCCAAAACACCGCCCGGGATCGACCATTCTCCCGCCAAGGGGGGATGTCCTCGTTTCACCAGCAGCACGCGCTTTTCCTCGACAATAATGGCGCCTACGCCCACCAGCGGAGAATCTGGGTATTCCCGTTTCATGCTGCCGGCATTGTAATCGAATTCCCGGGATTCCCCGAGTGGCAGGCGTTTCTCCCGCTGGAGGTTGGACCATCAGGCTTTTTCCGGAGCCGCAGGCCGGAAGTGGTTTAATGGTGCTATGGCGCTAGAGGAATACAAGCGAAAACGTCGTTTTGAGGAAACTCCCGAGCCGCCACCCCAGCTGACAACGCACACGAAGCACCGCTTCGTGGTGCAGAAGCACCGGGCCACGCGGCTGCATTATGACTTCCGTTTGGAGATGGAGGGTGTACTCAAGTCCTGGGCGATCCCCAAAGGACCTTCGCTTGACCCCTCCGACAAGCGTCTGGCCATGCAAGTCGAGGATCATCCGGTTTCTTACTTCGACTTTGAAGGCATCATTCCGGAGGGCAATTATGGCGCCGGCACGGTGATGGTTTGGGACCTGGGCACGTGGAAGCCGCTTTCGCCGCAGCCGGTCCAGGGCAAATTCGTCCCCGGCACCGAGGCCGAAGCTTCCGCGATGCTCGCCAAGGGAGACCTGAAATTTCGCCTCGACGGCAAGCGGCTCAAGGGAGACTTCGCGCTGGTCCACATCAAGTCGAGGCGGGCGGGAAGCAAGGGAACAGAATGGCTGTTGATCAAGAAACAGGACGAGTACGCCGTCCCGGGTTTTGACACGGAAGCCTACGAAACTTCGGTTTTGAGCCACAAAACCATGGCCGAGATCGCGGGTGACGAGAAGGCGGCCGCCTGGGAAAGCCGTCGCAAAGCCTCCCGCGGGGCCTTGAAGGCGCCCTGGTTGGCCGAAACTCTGGCCAAGCTCGAGAAGAAGAAACCTCTGGCGAAGCCCGCGCCCGTGGCGGAGAAAAAAAAAAGCGCCCCGTCTTCTCCTCTCTCTCGATCGACGCCCGGAAGCGCAAAACCCCGCGCAAAGGCTGAGGCTTCTTCCACTCCCTTGCTGTCCTCCGCGCTTTCCGCCCTGCCGGGAGCCGTGGCCAGCAAGATGCCGACGGCCCTCCACCCCATGCTGGCCACGCCGACCGACCAACCGTTTGAAAATCCCGATTGGCTGTTCGAAATCAAGTGGGACGGTTATCGTGCCGTCTCCTTCCTCGAGGCGGGAAGGTTGCGTTTGCTGTCGCGCAACCAGAACGATTTCACCGCACAATTTCCCGAGCTCGGAGAACTGCCGGGCGCAATCCAAGCCAAGACCGCCATTTTGGATGGCGAAATTGTGGCCCTCGATGCGCAAGGTCGAGCTTCCTTCAGCCTCATGCAGCAGCGCACCGGCATCCGCGACGGCGGGCGAAGAACCGCTGGGCGTTCGGACTTGCCCATCGCATACTACGTCTTTGATCTCATCTACCTCGAGGGCTACGATCTTCGCCGGGTCTGGCTCGAGACCCGCAAACAGGTTCTGGCCGAGATTCTCCAGCCCAACGAGATCGTCCGCTATTCCGAGCACTTCCCGGAGCGGGGAATCGCGTTGTTTCAAGCCGCCCAACAACAAGGTCTCGAAGGTATTCTCGGCAAGCGGCGGCAGAGCCTGTACGAGGAGCGGCGCAGCCGCGAGTGGCTCAAGATGAAAGTCACGGAAACCATCGACTGCGTGATCGGAGGCTACACCGACCCGGAGGGCAGCCGGGTGAAGTTTGGGTCGCTGGTTCTGGGACTCTACGACCCGAAAGGACGGCTGATCCATGTGGGCAACGTGGGCTCGGGGTTCGACCATCTCTCGCTCGAACAGATCCATGCGGCGCTCGCGCCCTTCGCCGCCGAACACACACCCTTCGCAGGGCCTGTCGAAGCGCGCCATGTCCACTGGCTGAAACCTGAGCGCGTGGTCGAAGTCAAATTCGCCGAGTGGACGCACCAGACCCGAGACAGCTCCCCCAAGTTGCGCGCCCCCGTATTTCTCCGCTTGCGCGAAGACAAGAACCCGAAAGCATGCACCCTGAGCGACCAGATTCCCGCCCCATCAAGAGCGCCAACGGCCCAATGAAATTTGAGCAGCGATGCGCGGCGGTCCCCTGGGGTCGCCTCCTGGTCCTCGGCTCCGGTCTTGCTGCAGATCGAGGCGGCACTTCGGTTTTCGCGCGCTTACTTCCTCGAGCCTGCGGCCGCGAAAGACCCTCGCCGAACCTGGTTAGTGGATGTCTTTCATCGCCAAAAGCGAGCCGTAGTCCCTTCCGGAGGGTTCGACGGCCCGCGCCACGATTCCGTCAAAGGCCTGACGAAATTCCGGGAACTTGGTCAACACAGCCCGCATCACCGCCAGGTTTTCCTGAAATGTTTTGGCGCTGTCAGACACATCGGCAGCTTGATACTTCACCACCAAATCCAGATCCTGGCCGACGGGCACCGAAAACATGGCGGTCAGCCGGTAGGTCTTCGCGCCAGCGGCAAGATCGACCGTAGCTCCGTCGAGCGGCAGGTCGGTAGGCTTCACGGTTTGCGACTCGTCATAGAGCTGATCCGTCATCTTGGTGGACATGAACGGGACCGCAACCAAAAGCTCCCGGGCTTCGAGATAATACAACCAGGCGTTGTGGTTCTGGCCTTTGCCTTTGAATGCCCGGGCTTGGTCGGCGAACCAAAGCGCGTCATGCCCCTTGATTTTAGGATCTTTCACGTACAAACCGCCCATCTTCCAATCGCTGGCTTGTTGTTCGAGCACGAAAGAAACGGTGCGCGGCCCGTTCGCTCCATTGACATCCAGAGTGACAATGCCGTAGGTTCCGGCAGACAAGTTCGGGATGATGAACTCGGTGCTGTTCGCGGTTTGGCCGGTGGGGCCAAAGACGCCGCAGAGAAACTCCGTGCGCTCCTCCGTGGCTCTGGCCTCCTGCTTGAGCAAGAAAGGAGGACGGGGAGTGGCGGTCGCGCCGGAAAGACTCGACCGGTTGTCTTTCACGGCGGTTTCGATCCCAGCGAATTGGCTGGCCAGACTGGGAATGGCATTTTGCTTCAGCGAAGCACTGTCACCCCGAGCCGCCATTTCAAAGTAACGTTGCGCGGCATTCTCCAAGCCATTCCGCGTCGCGGGATCCATATCACTGGCGGTCGAACACGTCTGCGCGCAGGCTAATCCCGCCGAGAGCAAGCAAAGGATGGCCGCGCAACCCGGGGAGGGAACAGATTTTCGCAGTTTCATGACGCGTGACCGGTCCTCTCCTACAATACGACGGGCTGGTTACGATGCCAATCGGTCCATGGGAAGCAACCGCCTTTAGAGCGGTACGCCACTGTATCTCAGTGCCACCGCGGCACTTCCGCATCGAGCCTTGTCCTCATCCTGCCTCCTCATGATTGCGCCGCTCGGGTGCGTGTGGTACCGTCCCCTTGATTCTACTTCGTGGCGAAGGGGAAACCGAAATGGCGGGATGGATCATCCTGGGGATTCTGGTGGTGGTCGGCTTCATGCTGGTTGGGATGTACAACCAACTGGTCCAATTGCGAGTCCGCGCAGACGCGGCGTGGTCCGACATTGACGTACAGCTGAAACGCCGGCATGATCTGATTCCCAACCTCGTCGAGACGGTGAAGGGCTACGCCACCCACGAAAAGGGCACGTTTGAGGACATTGCGAAATATCGCTCCTTGGCGATGCAAGCCACCACGCCGGGAGACAGGGCGCAGGCGGAAAATCAGCTCACGGGCGCGCTCAAGAGCCTGATTGCGGTCGCGGAAAACTATCCTGACCTGAAGGCGAACCAGGAATTCCTGCAGCTCGAAGCCTCCTTGAACCAGACCGAAGACGCCATCCAGAATGCCCGCCGATATTACAACGCCGTGATCCGTGATCTGAACACCAAGATTCAGTCATTCCCAACCAACCTCCTGGCCGGAATGTTCGGCTTCGCCCCGCGTCAGTTTTTTGAAACCGCAGCCGGCGATCGCGAGCCGGTTGCCGTCAAGTTCTAAAAGGGAACAGGATGGTGATGCCTGGATCATGGCGGGTCGGGCAATGACCTCACCTTCGAAAGCCGCATTGGTTCGGGTGCGCACGCGGTTGCTGCTTCTCAGTTCGATCCTAGCCCTGGCCACGCCGCTCGTCGCCCGAAGCTGGCGCGTGACCGACTTCGAAGACACGATTTCGCTCGGCGCCGACGGCTCGGCCGCCGTCGAAGAGCGCATTACGCTCGAGTTTCGTGGCCAGTGGCACGGCATTCACCGCTTCATTCCGGTCGAATATCCCGGGCCGCGAGGCACGAACTACACCCTCTTTGTCAAAGTCATTCGTGTCACCGACGACCGTGCCAACCCACTGCGATACGAATCCTCTGTCTCCCACGGTGATCGCGACCTGAAGATTTATATCCCCGATGCCGTCGACAGCACCCGCACGCTGGCCATCGATTACCTGGTTCGCAATGGAATTCGCTTTTTTGACGACCACGACGAATTCTACTGGAACGTCACCGGCAATGACTGGCCCGTGCCCATCGATCATGCCTCGGGCCTGGTAAGCTTCCCCCCGGCAGCCGCCGGTGCCCTGCGGGCACAGGCCTTTACCGGGGTCTACGGCTCGGCGCAACAGGACGCCACCGCCGAGGTACGAGGCTCGGAAGTCTGGTTTGAAACCGCCCATCCGCTGCCCATGCGCGGAGGCTTGACGGTGGATCTCTATCTTCCGAAAGGCATCCTCGAGGAACCGGGTGCACTCACCCGGGCCGCTTGGTTTGTGGGCAGCAATCCCATCGTCTTACTCCCTTTCTGGACTTTCGCGGTGATGTTCAGCTTGTGGTGGGGTTGGGGGCGCGATCCCGATCCCGGGCTCTCCGTGGCCCCAATGTATGAGCCCCCGCCCGGAATCTCGCCGGCCGAAGCCGGCACCCTTCTCGGCGACGCCATTCACGCTCGCGACATCACTGCGACGATCATCGATCTGGCGGTGCGCGGCTTGGTCAAACTTGAACAGACCGCGGAACCGGGATTGTTCTTTCATCACCCCGACTGCATCCTCCATCTGCTGGTTCCCCGCGAGAACTGGCAAGGCTTGCAGCCGCATGAACGCGTCATGCTCGAAAACATCTTTGCCAGCGGCAGCCAGACGCGGCTTAGGGATCTGAAGAACCGCTTTTACACGGCCGTTCCCATCATCCGCCAGGACATCCTGGCGGAGCTGAAGAACAAGGGAATGTATTTGCTCGATCCGGAGTCCGCCAACCGCTATAGCCTGGTTGGCATTCTCTTGATGGTGGCTCCCTTTCTGTGGCTGCAGTTCCTCGGACAAACCAACATTTTCGCTTCCCTGGGGCTGCTGATCGTGAGCGCGATCGTCTCGGCCATCCTCTGGTGGTTATTTGCACGTCAAATGACCGCGAAAACCCTCAAGGGCGTCCAGACTCGCATCGCGGTCTTGGGGTTCCAGGAATTCATGAACCGGGTGGATGCCGATCAGCTCAAGCGCATGCCCTCCGATAGCTTCGAGAAATATCTGCCGTACGCCATGGCGCTTGGGGTAGAGCATCACTGGGCGCAAGCGTTTGCCGGGATTGTGAAGGATCCTCCCCGATGGTACGTGGGGCCCCCGGGGTCCGCCTACGGCGTGGGATTCAATCCCATCTTGTTCGCGAACTCGATCGATGGTCTGGCGAGCAATATGCACCAGGTCTTCGTTTCTGCCCCTCGCGCCAGCTCTACGGGTTCCGGGTGGAGGAGTGGTGGATTCTCAAGCGGCGGGGGTTTCTCGGGCGGCGGTTTCGGCGGCGGTGGGGGCGGCGCATTCTGACCCCAGTCGAGTCTGGAGCGCCCATGCTCATCGCTCGCCCTTGGCTTCCGCCCAGGGTCTCCTTATTCCATTTCGAAGGCCAGCCACTCGAGTTGGCTGTCGCGCTCGATCTGCAGCACCAGCGGGGAATCTGCACTCAGATTCTTGAGCAGGCCACGCAGCTGCTCAACCGAATCGACCGGCTTGCCGTTCAGGCTATGAATCACATCGCCCGTTCTCAGACCAGTCTCCGGGCCAAGAAGTTCAGCGGCGCGGGCGATGACGATCACTCCGGTTGGAATGCGCAAGCTGCCCACGACCGATCGAAACTGATCGTCCAAGTCCACCGCCAGAATTCCCAGCGGCTCGACCAGGCTCTTCTCCGGATCGACCTCGTCCATGAGCTTGTCCATCGGGTCACGGTGCTCGCTCACCGGAATCAGCAGCGTTTTCTGCTCGCTCCCGCGCTTCACCACCATTTTCAGGACTTCATCCAGGGGATGCAGATAAAGGGCGGCCATCAGCGCCGGAAGGGTAGCGATCGGCCGGCCATCGGCACTGACCACGATGTCTCCGATCTCTAGGCCAGCAGCTGCGGCCGGACCTCCGGGTGTAACATCGCACACGATGACACCGAATTTCTCGGAAAGTCCCAGACCTTCGGCGAGAGCGGGAGTGATGTTTTGCGTCGCCGCCTGGATCTCAACCCGGTGGACGTGGCCATACTTCCGCAGGCTCTGATACACGAACCGTACGATCCTGGCGGGAATCGCGAAGCCCAAGCCTTCACTGCCTCCCCCCTGGGACAGAATCAGAGTGTTGATTCCGAGCACAGATCCGTCCGTGTCCACTAAAGGGCCGCCGCTGTTACCAGGGTTGATCGGGGCATCGGTCTGGATGTACACCATGGGGCTCTCCGGATCAGGCTGCCGGCCCACCGCGCTCACCACCCCCATCGTGACCGAGTTCTGCAGGCCCTCCGGGCTGCCCAGGGCAAACACCAGCTGACCTTGACGCACCTGCCCCGCACTTGCCAGGGAAAGCGTGGGCAGGCCCTTCTCGGCGATCTTGAGCAGAGCTAGATCCGATTCTTTATGCACGCCAATCACCTGCGCGTCTTTCACGCGTTCCTTGCCGATCGGCTGCACTTGAGGAAACTCCCCCGCCGGCATCGGCAGCAGGACGCGAATGCGCCGGGCCCCTTCGACGACGTGGGCGTTCGTGATGATGTAGCCGTTTGCATCGACGATGACTCCCGAGCCGATGGCATGCTGGCGCGCAACCACCGCGGTTTGGCGATGAATGCCCTCTTCCACCGCACCGTAGCCGGTCACCTGAATCTGAACGACCGCCGGGGAGATTCTCTCGACCAAAGCTTCGAGCGACGCATTCAGCTCTTTGAGAAGCGGCGACGCCTCCGACGAACGCGGGCGGTTTGTCTGTCCCTGGTCCAGGATCGGGGCGGCGTTGGGGGAAGTCGCAGAGCCCGGGGTTGGCTTCGGGGTAGAACCGGAGGCTGGCGGCTGGGCAAACCCCGAAGTCGAAACCAACAGCAGCGCAAGGCTGCCAAGCAGGCCGGGGAGCATTCGGGAGCGGCGATTGCATCGAGTCATCCGGTAAACTCCTTTCCACGTTTGCGTGGTCTGCAGTGAGAATTGACTTGTCCAAACTCCAGCCGTCGATCGAGAGCGGGTCGGGCCGTACGTTCGGCTCGGACCAAGCCGAGCAGGCAAAGTTCCCCACCGGCTGACTGCGGCCCGCTCGCTTCGGCGCCAGCCAGCCGAATCGGTCACGAAGGTTGCTGGTCCCGCGCGATGGGGAACCTAGTTTTCTACCTTCTCCGCGGTCGTGCCGATCGGAACGTGCTTTGCGAGGGGCAGCTTCCATGATATAAGGCAGATTAGTAGAATCTTACCTCCATAGGAGATGCTTAATGGAGCTGGCTTTTAGAGATACCAATGGCCAGAAGCAAGGAGGGTCTGTGTCCGAATCACGGACGGGAAAGCGCTTCCCTCTGGAATTGCCAATTAAGATTCACAAGGCGGAAGAGGGTGGGCAACACTCGGGAGTGACAGGAAATCTGAGCGCTGCGGGAGTCTACATCCGCGCCGACGCCGCACTCGAAGTGGGATCCAATGTCGAGTTTGAAATCGTTCTTCCTGCCGACGTAACCGGCGGGAAAGAACCGGTGATTGTACAGTGCCGCGGGCGTGTGGTGCGTGCTGATGAACCGGGAGCGGGCAACCCGAAACAGGCGCGAGGCGTAGCCTGCGTCATCGATTCCTATGATTTCGTGCGCCGGGAATAAAGAGATTTTCTGTTTTTTCCGCGGCCTGGGAGCGGGCGCGAGGGGAATCGGACCGGCCGGAATGCTCCCTCGGTGCCGAGCCGGTGCCACACACAACTTCGAGGTGATGACGCATGCTGAAACTCATTTTGGCCGATAATCAGGCCATCTTCCGCGCGGGAATCGCCAAGGTGCTGGCGGTGGAAGATGAGATGCGTATTGTGGCGCAAGCCCAAACAGCGGAGCAGATGTTCATGGCCGTGGACAAGTTCCGGGCTGCAGTCTTGATTGTGGCCGGCGGATTTCACGCTGACTTTAACGCGGTTCTGCAGAGCGCGAATAAAGTGAAAACCCGGGTGGTTGTGCTCGCCGATACCGGCGAGAGCGCGCAGCGATACATGGGCGCCGGTGCCCATGGCGTGGTCTATCGCAACGTGACCAGTTCCGCTCTCGTCGATTGCGTGCGCAAAGTGGCTCGCGGGGAAACCTGGGTGCAGGACATCGCTGTACCTAGCGAACTCACGGAAAACGATATTGTGGGTTTGCGCGTGCGCGACCGCCTGACGGCCAAAGAGCTGCGCATCGTCGCCCTTATCGTTCAGGGCTATAAGAACAAAGAAATCGCCGCCCAGCTGGGGACCACCGAGCAAGTCATCAAGAATTACCTACGCAACGTCTATGACAAGATTGGCGTTTCCGACCGGCTGGAGCTCGCCCTCTTTACCATCCATCACCGCATCCTGAACGAAGCCGCGGCAGCCACTGCAGCCGCGCAGCCCCAACCAGGACAAGCCGTGCCTTCGTAGAGAAACTCTGGAGCATGGCGCGGGGCCGAAGGGAAAGGGCAACCTTTTCGCCGGCCCCCGTCCGCAAGGGCTCTGTTGGTTAAGCCATCTTCTCCGCAATCGATTTGGCTTGGGTGAACAAGTAGAGATAATCAGGGCCGCCCGACTTCGAATCGGTTCCCGACATGTTGAATCCGCCAAAGGGATGAGCGCCGACCATCGCTCCGGTGCATTTGCGGTTGATGTACAGGTTGCCCACGTGAAATTCGCGAATGGCGCGCTCGATCTTGTCTCTCGACCGGGTGTAAACCCCGCCGGTCAACCCGAATTGCGTATCGTTTGCGATCTCAAGCGCGTGCTCGTAGCCTCTGGCTTTGATCACCGCGAGCACCGGTCCGAAGATCTCCTCCTGCTCGAGCTTCGACTTGGGTTCGATGTCAGCCATGACCGTGGGCTGAAGGAAGTAACCCTCCCCCGCCTGACTGGCCCGTCCACCCCCAGTGATGAGGCGTCCGGTTTTCTTCCCGTATTCGATGTAGCCGAGAATGGACTGCATGGCGGCTTCATTGATCACCGCTCCCATATTCGCATTGTCGGCTGGATCGCCCACGGTGACTTTCTCCACCCGAGCCTGCAGACGTTCGAGAAAGCGATCGTAGATTCGTTCGTCGATGATGGCCCGCGAGCAGGCGGAGCACTTTTGTCCCTGGAAACCGAAGGCGGATTGCGCGACTCCCTCGATCGCGGCGTCCAGATCGGCATCGGCATCGACAATCATCGCATCCTTGCCCCCCATTTCGAGAATCGTGCGCTTGATCCAAAGCTGTCCGGGAGCGATCTCCGCCGCCCGCCGATTAATGTCCAAGCCAACTTCGCGCGAGCCGGTGAATGCGACGTAACGGGTTTTGGCATGGGATACAACTGCGTTCCCGAAGGTCGCACCCGCTCCCGGGCAGAAGTTCACCACACCCTCGGGAAGCCCTGCCTCTTCGAGCAGCTCGACAAACCTCGCCGCGATGGTGGGCGCATCGCTCGAGGGTTTCAGAATGACCGTATTTCCGGATACGATCGAAGCCAGGGTCATGCCCGCCATAATCGCGCAGGGGAAATTCCAAGGGGGAATGACAGCCCCGATTCCTAAGGGAATGTACAGCAGCCGATCATGTTCTCCGGGAAGCTGCACATCGGTCTGGACCTTCGCGAACCGCAGAGCCTCGCGGCTATAGTACTCACAAAAATCGATGGTCTCGGCGATGTCGCCGTCGGCCTCCGCCCAGTTCTTACTCACTTCGAAGACGAGCCAGGCCATGAACTCGAATTTGCGCTCCCGCAGGAGATCTCCGACCCGGAACAGCAAGCTGGCGCGCTCCTCGACGGAAGTGCGACTCCAAGAAGCGAAGGCCTGGTGCGCCGCTTCGATTGCCGGCGCGACCTGTTCTTGGCCCGCCTTCTGATGCACACCCACTATCTGGGAAGGCCGCGCCGGGTTGAAGGATCGGATCTTGTCCTTGGTTCGGATGCGTTGACTCCCGATCCGCAGATCGTATTCGCGGCCCAATTGGCTGGACACTTTCTCGAGGGCGGCGCGCATCCTGCGCGCGTTCTCTTCCTGGCTGAAGTCGACCGGCCACTCATTCTCAAACCGGCCTTCGTGCCGGCGAGTTTGTGGCCGGACGGAAGCCTCAATCGTTGCCATACCTACACCTCCGCCCGCGATCGATGTTGGGAAAACCAGCGCAAAATTTCATTGTAGCACCCGCGCCGTTCGTCTCTTCGCCCCCCGGCCCCGGCCGATTCCTCTGGAGCGCACACTCGCCCGCCGTGCGCTACTTCTCGACTTTTACCGACTCCCGGCTGTCCACCACGTTGTAGCTCACAGCTGCCGTCCGTTCCAGCTTGTCCCAGGAAAAGCGCCGACCTTCAATGGCCCGTTTCAGCGTCTTGCCCAGAACAAGCGAGAACAACTGGCGATAGGCGAACCTCTGCAGCCACACCTGGCTGAGCAGCCAGGCATCCTCTTTGGCTTCCGGCTGGCGACGCTCGAGGGCAAAGGCGATGGCCGAGATCACGAAATCGATGATCAGGAAGGCAGCAAAGAACAATACCAGCCGCTGGAAGTCTGCCGGATCGGTAGAGTCGGGATGAAAATGTTTCTGTACGAGATACCACAGGGCCCCGACCCCGAACATGAGATCGATGAAAGGGGAGACCAAGGGCATCAGGATCTGGAAGATGACGATGTTCGGCAATGCGATCCAGCCGAGCACACCCTTTCTGGCAAATACGGCGCGATGCTTCCACACCGACTGCAGAATGCCAAACGACCAGCGAAAGCGCTGCCGCATGAGTCCGTTGGCATTGGTCGGCGCCTCCGTATAGGCCAGCGCCAGGTCCTCATATTCCACCCGGTAACCGCGCCGCAGCAGCGCCATGGTGAGATCGGCATCTTCGGCAACCGTATCGGTGTGGTAGCCGCCGGCCTCCCGCACCGCCGACATTCTCCAAGCCCCGATCGCCCCGGGCACGACGCTGACTGCGCCCAAGGTGTTCAACGCCCGGCGCTCGAAATTCTGGCTGGTGATGTATTCGAGAGCTTGCCAGCGCGTCCACAGATTCACTCGATTGCCCACTTTGGCATTGCCCGCAACGGCGCCTACCTTCGGATTGAGAAAGTGCGGGACCAGTCGCGAAATCGCCTGGGGGGCCACGACGGTATCAGCGTCGATGCCGACAAAAATCTCCTCCTCCTGCACGTACTCGAGTCCGTAGTTCAAGGAGTCGGCCTTGCCCGAATTTGGCTTGCTCAGAACCAAGACGCGGCCGGAGGATTGTTCGCGAGCAAAGGCGCGGCGGGTCACTTCGAGCGTCCGGTCTTGGGATCCGTCATCGATCACGATGACCCGCAACTCGGGGTAATCGGAAGCCAGAACCGCCCGCACCGTGCGCTCGATCACCTTCTCTTCATTGTAGGCGGGAATCAGGACCGGCACCGTGGGCTTATAGGCCGCATCGATCGCAGGGGGGAACCGCCGTTGCCGCAAGCGGTCGGCAATGGCCAAGGCGCCGACAAAGAGCAAGCGCCCGGTCATCAGCAAATCGCCCAGGAAGAAGATCCCGACAATCCCCTTGCTGACAAAATTCCAGAGCGCGAAACCGATCCAATCCACGTGGGCCGCCCAGCGCTGGTTTGCCGGCAAAGCCGGCATCACGTCGGCCTTGGTTTTTCCGATCAACTGATACAGAGGGACGATGCTGACTCCTTTGGCCCGGATGCCTTCGATGATCGCGGGGAGTGCCAAGACGGTTTGACGACGGTCGCCTCCGCCGTCGTGCAATAGGATGATGCTTCCGCAAAAGCGCGTGTCGGCGCCACACGGAGGCAGGTGAGAAAGCACCCGCGCGGCAATTTCCTCCGCCGTCGGCCGCGGATTCTCTTGCCAATCATTGGGATCAATCTTATCGCCCACGATGATGTAGCCCATGTCTTGCGCCGTCTTCAGGGGCCGCACCTGATCGGTTGTGTCGGGTTCTTGATCGATCGAGTATGGAGGTCGAAACAGAACCGTATGCACGCCCAGACGGCTGGCAAACAGCTCCTCGGTCAAATTGATTTCAAGTTCGACGAAAGCCCGAGAAATGTTGCTGATGTCGGGATGGGTGAAGGTGTGATTGCCGATCTCATGGCCCTCGCGGTAGATCCGCGAGGTGATGCCCGCAAAACTCTCGGCCTGCAAACCGATGAGGAAGAACGTGGCGGGCGCCTGCTCGCGTTTGAGCACGTCGAGAATCTTGGGGGTCCACTCCGGATCGGGACCGTCATCAAAGGTGATCGCCACCTGGCTGGGGCTGTAGCCGTAGCGGGCCACCCGATACGGCTCCGGCAAAGGGTCGAACTCCTCATCCGTGATCAAGCCGGAACCAGGGTCCACGCTCAGCGTGCGCTTCCCGTGAGAAGGTTCCGCTTCGATCCGGAAAATCTCCCCATCCCCCTCCATATCCACGTCGTCACCCGGGGGAACATCCTTTAATTTATCGACGGCATTGGCATCGCCGGGCACATCCCAGACCTTCCATAGCGAGCGATCTTCGGAACCGAGTCGCCACAGCGCGAAGGTGTCTACCCCTAAGGTCTGGGCTGCCCTCATTTCATTGAGCGCCGTGACCGCGTCCAGGAACCAAATGTCATGGCGGAGATTGTGCTCGTCCATGTAGCTGACGTGCGGATTGAGGCTGTCTCCATCGAAATCGACATCCTCGTCGGAATCTCTCGCCGTGAGCCATGCGGCCTGTACGCTTGAGTTGGTGTCTTTCATGCCCGGGGGCAGCTGGCCCTGCTTGTTCCGTTCAACCCAGTCATACCCATAATTGCCGATGGCGCAAATCAGCTTTTGCCGCGGAATCAACTTCTCGGCGGTTTCCAGGCCCTCGACAAACCAGTCCTGAGAAGCTACTGGGCCGGGCGTGCCGCCGGGGAAATGCTCGTCGTAGTCCATCACGATCACGCCGTCGGCGGCGCGAGAAATCCGCGCATAATCGAAATCCTCGTTGTGCGGCTGAACGCTGATATACAGCTTCTCTCCTCGGGTGTGGAGATCGTGAGAAAGTTCTTCGAGCAGGGCGTTGTACCCCGGCTGCCCGTTCTTCGGAAACTCCTCGAAATCGACCATCAATCCGCGATACTTGTCGGTAGCGAGAAATGCCGCCACCTGCAGCCGGAACAGGGTTCGGGCCTGAGGATCATTGAGGAAGTGGCTGATGTCCACCCAATTGAGGCCATCGGAGTTGTTGACCATGGGGTAGACTTCGAGACCGGCCTCTTCCAACTTGAGGAAGGGCATGACTCGATCGTCGACCGGGTGAACCGAGGAACCTTGAATGACATCGAAAAAACCTCCCGTCTGCTCATCGATCGATTGCAGCCTGCCATCCCCTGAGACGACGTGCAACCATTCCGGAAACAGCAGGTCGATTTGGCGAGCATATTCCCGCAAGGAAGAAAAACTGGCGGCGTCCCAGGGCACGTAAAAGCCAGCCCGAACGCCTTCCTCCGGTCCGAGCATCAACTGCGAGGGCAGCCCCTGGATCTTATGCTCGCCGCGTCGCAGCGCCGCCAGCCGCCGCCGTTCCTTGGCCTTCTCCCTCTCCGTGTCCCGCAAGCCATGGTAAGCCTTGGTCTCCGTCTTCCAAAGCAGGGTGGGCAAGGGTTCGTCATGCAAAACGTTGTAAACAAAAAAACTTACCAGCAGCATAAAACTGACAGCGAGGCCGTCGAACAGCCATCGCAGCCGCCTCCAGCGGGCGTTGCGGGGATCGAAGAAAACAGGTCGCGCCATTAGACTTGGGCCGATTCCATCCTAAGCTGTGTGGTAAGCAGGGTCAACGACACGCGCGGATTTTTGCCCGCTCTGCCGGGGCGCCGACCGAGCTGCCAGAAGTGGGGAAAACAAGCTATAGTGCGGGAGTGCGCGAACTGCTGCGCAAGCACCGCGAGTTTTTCTGGTTCGCCACCCTCGCGGCCATGGCGCTTCGTCTTCTGTTTATCCTAGGGTCTCCGGCGATCACCGCGGATTCCTTGGTCTACGGGGATATCGCTAAGAACTGGCTGCAACATGGCATCTACGGCCTGAGCGGCCCCGCCCGAATCTCCCCCACAGATATGCGGCTGCCGGGGTATCCGGCCTTTTTGGCCTTGGTATTTTCGGTCTTTGGCACGGAGCACTACCGAGCCGTGCTTCTGGTCCAGATGGTCGTCGACCTGGCGAGCTGCTTTGTCATCGCCGATCTCGCCCGCCGCTTGCTCTCCCCGCGAGCCGCCCAGGCAGCCTTCCTGCTGAGCGCCCTGTGCCCATTTCTAGCGAACTATGCGGCGGCCGCACTCACCGAAACCGGGGAAGTATTCTTCACCGTGCTGGCCCTGGATTTTGCTATCAGGGGCTGCGAGGATGCGCGCGGGCTGCCATGGCTCGCCTGTGGACTGGCCTGTGGTGGGGCCATGCTGTTTCGGCCCGACGGGGCATTGTTGCCGCTCGCCCTTGAGCTTTATCTCGGGGCCTTGATCGCCGGTCGACTGCTGGGCCGGATCCCGGCCAACAGCCGCGCCTACGAGGTCGAATCCTTGCTCCGCGCCGGCTTGGTTCTTGGGCTTGCCGCCCTGCTGCCGCTGGTTCCGTGGACCGTCCGCAATTGGCACACCTTGCAGGTATTTCAGCCGCTCGCCCCGCGTTATGCCAATCAGGCGAACGCATTTGTGCACCGGGGCTTTGAACGATGGATGAAAACCTGGATCGCCGACTACGCCTCCACCGAAGAGATTTACTGGGCGGTGCCGGGAAACCCGATTGATTCTAGCTATCTGCCAACCCGCGCCTTCGACAGCCCGGAGCAGGAACAGGAGACGAAACGATTGCTCGCTGACTACAACCAGCGCCTAGAGATCGGTCCCGAACTGGACTCCAGATTCGAACGACTGGCCGAGAAGCGCATCCGGCAGGATCGGTGGCGCTACTGGGTCTGGCTCCCCTGCTTGCGGATCGCGAGTATGTGGCTACGGCCGCGGACCGAAATCTTGCCCTGCAATCGCCGCTGGTGGGAGTTTGACGAGGAGCCGCAATGGCTGGCGGCGATGATCGTTTTGGGCATCGTCAATCTGCTTTACTTGGCCGCTGCCGTCCTCGCTTTGGTGGGGAGAAAGCAGATACCCCATCGCGACCTCTTCCTCGGCTTTGTGATTTTGCGATCGGCTTTCTTGGGCACGCTGGAAAATCCGGAAAGCCGCTATACGCTCGAGCTTTATCCAGTGGTGATTCTCCTCGCGGCCAGCCTCTGGGGGAATCGGGCCTCCTGCCAGGAGAAGCCGCCCGACCGGCGCCGGCGGTTCGAGCAGTTGCGATCCCTATTGACCAAGTGGGGAGTCGGTCATGCGAAAGCGTGTGCGGACATGCTCGGAGAGCAATTCGATGGCCGATCGATTGCCCACCGGATCGGCCTGGGTCAAATACTTCATGGCCTCGACCAGCAGGCGCTGGCCATCGACGTAGCGCGGATCCGGATTGCGTTCCCGCCGACGAGGAGGCTTAGGAGGAACGGGAATGGTAAAAACCTTGGCCATCGGAATTTGCTCGCGCGCTTGCGAAAGCGAATACGGCTTATCGAGTATAACGCCCGGCCGTTTGTTTTTCAGCCTTTATCTTCCTTGGTCTGCTTTCATCGGCTGGCTGGCGAGCCAGCCTCGCTCAGGGTCCCATTTTGGGGGACAAGCGCCGCCCTTTTCCCGGCGTTTTTAAGCTTGAAAGCGCTGTCCGGAATCTTCTCGTTGAGGCGGATATCGAAATAGTTCGCCAGGCGATAATCGTTATCTGGCGCAAACAGCTTCTGCTCGCACGAGACTCCCTTGGCCAGATCGATCCACAACTGAATGTGTTCGAAGTTGTTGCGCACTTTCTCCGATTTGGGAACCAGATCCAGCTTTGCGACCGCAACCCCGTCCACGATTTCCTGACCCAAGTAGCTCACAGTGAACGACTTCAGCATGTCCTGGCCGCTGCCGCCAAAACCCAGCACCAAGAAACTCTCGACCAGATCTTGATGACTCCCCGTATCATATTGCGCCAATTGATTGATCTTCGGTTGGTACAGCTGAATCTTGCCGTCGGCAAACAATACCTGTTTGGGGGTCGGTTCGGTAACGTCGGCGGCCATCTCCACCTGCCCGCCGACCCGCCGGAAGTAGACCGTCCCCTTTTGTACGTCCGTCTCGTTCACAACCGAGGTGTACTGGGTCCAGACAAATTTAGCCTGCGTGGTGTGAAAATTGCTCGCCATGCGATCCATCAGCGCGATCACCAGCTTCAGTTCGGCTGCCGAATCGCTGGCCCCGCCCGAGGTCGCCGTCCCTTGCCCGGGTTTCGCGCCGGAAGTATCGCCTGGCCGCGTCCAGGCCGTGGTCGCCCATAAGACCGCCGCCAGCGTCAGGATGGACAAGCCGTTAGGAAACTGTCTTGGCACGCTCATCGGGATAGCGAGCCCCAGTCGCTATTTGCGTTCGACCCAGACTTTGTACTGCGCCACGCGTCCGGATAGGTCCCGCACCGTTTCGACTTTGGTGATGGTGACCTCCCCGGAAATTGGTTCAATGATCCCCAGCAGTTCGCCTCTGCGAGTGTCCTCATCCTCCCCCGCCACCGCAGCACCCTCCACTTGATAGATCAGCCCTCCTTGGCCATCGGGCAGAACCACCACTCCTGTGGGATGAGGATTGTGATCGACGGGTTTGTCCTTGAAATTGATCAGCTTGGGGGAGAAAAAGACAAACAGCAAGATCAGGGTGACCATCACGTCATATTGCACGCTGCCACGCTCGTGGGACCACAAGGCATAGCTGCGCAGGGTGCGCCAGACGCCGGCCAGGGAAGCCGCTGGCTTTCGAACCGCCGGCGCATCTGCCTCGACCCTGTTCCAGCTCATGGGCAGCTCACCTCTCCGGCCGCGGCTTCGGCAAGCAGCCGGGCTCCATCATGATTCTGACACGTCCGCAGCCACCTCGGCTAAAACTTCTTCGCCGTAAGTCGTTCGCCACCCATATAGGGCCGAAGCGCCTCCGGGATCAACACCGTGCCGTCGGCTTGCTGATAATTTTCCACCATGGCGACCCAAGTGCGCCCAATGGCCAAGCCACTCCCGTTCAGCGTATGCACGAAGTCGGGCTTGCCCTTTCCTTCCGCGCGATAGCGGATATTCGCCCGCCGCGCTTGAAAGGCTTCGAAATTCGAGCACGAGGAGATCTCGCGAAACAGCTGTTGTCCGGGCAACCACACTTCCAGATCATACGTCTTGGCCGAAGACGCCCCCATGTCTCCCGTGCTCAGCGCCATGACGCGATAATGCAACCCCAGCGTCCGGAGCACGTCCTCGGCATCGTGGGTCAGCGTCTCCAGTTCGTCGTAAGAGGTCTCCGGACGGGAGAACCGTACCAGCTCCACCTTCTGAAACTGATGCTGGCGGATGATTCCGCGTACGTCCTTTCCGTGGGAGCCGGCTTCACTGCGAAAACAGGGGGTGTAGGCCGTCAAGCAGACGGGCAGGCGGTGCGCCTCGAGCACCTCGTCGCGGTACAGATTGGTCAGCGGAACCTCGGCGGTTGGAATCAGCCATAAATCCTTGTCACCCTGGGGAACGCGAAACTGATCGGCGGCGAATTTGGGAAGTTGACCGGTACCATAGAGCGACTCGGAATTCACCAAATAGGGCGGTAACACCTCCGTATACCCGTGCTGGCCGGTGTGCAAATCGAGCATGAAATTGGCCAGGGCTCGCTCCAGCCGCGCTCCCCAATCCCAATACACGGCGAACCGTGCACCCGTGAGTTTCGCCGCCCGCTCTAAATCAAGAACCCCAAGCTGTTCGCCCAGCTCCCAATGAGGCTTGGGAGCAAAGTCGAATCGTGGAGGCGCACCCCAGCGGCGAACTTCCACATTTTCCGCCGCGCTCGGGCCCACCGGGACACTTGCGTTCGGAAGATTGGGAATGCCGGAGAGAATTTCTCCCAGGCGTTGGTCGTATTGTTGGGCGGCCTTTTCCAGCTCCTGCGCGCGCTCGCGCAATTGTTTCGTCTCGGCCACCTGGCAGGAGACATCCTCTCCGCGCTTTTTGCGCGTGGCAATCTCCTCGGAAGCTTGATTGCGCTGCGCCTTCACGGTTTCGGCCCGCGCAATCGCCTGCCGCCGCTCCCTGTCCACCTGGGTGAAGTCCTGCAACACCTGGGCAGGATCGAGGCCCCTCTGGCGCAGCTTCTCCTCGACCAAGGGCAGATTGTGGCGCACAAAATTCAGATCCAGCATTCGCAGCCATGGTACCAAAAAAGCAGCGGGAGCCGGCGTGAGCCCGCTTCGACCGGCATGGATCATGGGCGGCGTTCGGCGCATTCTTGCAGGCGTTCCCTCACAAACTGGACGACCTCCTGGTCGATATAGTTGGGCGCCTGAATGCGGAAGATCGGCGGGCGAGCGACGGGGTTGAGATCCATTCCCCAGCCGGTCGGCCGAGTGGCCGGAGAGGTGTCATGCAGGAGGATGGCATCGGCGGAGTCCAGAAATTCCCGGGCGGATGGCTTGAAATCGGCGGTGGCAGGATTGAGCACGGTGAGATAAAGGTCCGGAGACAGGAACTTCAAAATGCTGTTGGACTCGATGATGGCGTTCTTCGATTCTGCGAGCTTACGGTAGATGGTCGGCATAGCTTCGGCCAATCGGCCTTGCTCGGTTCGTACCCACCAGGCAGACTGAGCCCCCGCCAGCAGAAAGCGCGAAGTGTCGGATTCGCCGGAGCGATCCTTTTCTTCGCTGATTGCCCAGTTGTGGTCCGCGGTGGCACACTGGCAGGGTTTGCCCTTGCGCGAGCAAATCCCATGGCCGTACTGGGTGATCTTAAAGGCGGTCCAGGAATGCTCGGACAGGGCAGCAATGAGCCCGGCTACCACGCTGGTTTTGCCCACCTCGCGGGAATGACCGCCAATGACAAGAATGGCCACAGGATTCGATCCCCAACAGCCGGTGCGATGCCGTCCCCTATCCCTTGGCCGGCTAGCGCTTCTTGCTCAATCGCGCCAGCACCGCCAGTTCTTTCAGGTACTCCCGAATCGGTCGCGCCGGGGTTCCCCAAAAGGTCACGCCCCGGCCGCGAATCACTTTCTTGCTGGGAATACCGCTCTGCGCACCTACAATCGCGCCACCTTCGATTCGCACGTGATCGGCAATGCCTACCTGGCCGCCAATCACCACCTGACTCTCGATCACGGCGCTGCCGGAAACACCAGTCTGCGCCGCGATGACCACGTCTTCGCCGATTCGCACGTTATGGGCCACATGCACCAGGTTATCGATCTTCGTGCCTCGAGCAATGCGCGTGACCTCTAACGCTCCCCGGTCAATGGTACTATTGGCACCGATTTCGACGTCGTCGTCGATTTCGAGCCGGCCCAGCTGGGGAAATTTCTCGTAGTGCCCGCTCGATCGATCGCGCACATAGCCAAATCCATCGCTGCCCAGCACCGCCCCGGCGTGGGCAATGACCCGGTTCCCCAGCCGCACCCCGGGATAGACTGTAACCTGGGGATAGAGTTCGCAGCTTCGCCCAAGAGTGGCGTAGGCCCCGATCACGCAGCCCGCGCCGATCCAGCTCTGCTCCCCGATCTTTACCCCTTTCTCAATGACCACTCGCTCATCGATCACAACCCGCGCACTCAGCTGGGCGGAGGAATCAACCAGGGCACTGGGGTGAATGCCAGCCTTCCGCTGCGGCTTCGCTGCGAGCAACTGGGCAGCTCGGGCAAAGGCCAGGCGAGGCTGATCCGATACCAGGAGCGGCTTCAAGCTGGCTTCTGCAAAAAATTCGCCGACGATCACCGCCGCGGCACGACTGCGGATCGCCGTCTCGAGATGTCTCTTCTCTTCGACGAAAACCAGATCGCCCGGGGATGCTTGCGCAAGGCTCGCGATTCCCCGCACTTCGACCTGGCCGTTCCCGAGGAGGCGAGCCCCCGTCCAATCGGCGATCTGTTGCACCGTGCACGGCACAGCACAGTTTTATATGTTTGCTGCCAGAAAGGAAAGCCGCGGCTAGAATGGAGCTTATGCCGCGAAAGGTTTTCTGGATGACCTTTGCCCTGCTCGGGCTGCTGGCGGATTTTACCCTGCCCCTCACCTGGGCGCTGGTCGCAACCATCCCCATTCTCTGGGTGAGCTGGTGGGTGGCATACCGCAGTGACTGGTTTTGATCGAGGCCATGGGGCTTAGGCCAGCTGGTAGAACGGCGGTTGGCCTTCCGGCCTCGTCTTCCAGCGACGGTGCACCCAGAGCCATTGCTCGGGATAGCGGCGAACATATCCTTCGATAATGCTCGTGAACCGCGCCGTATTGGCCACTGCGTCGGCATCGTCGTCGCCCGTCCGAATCAACGGGACCGGGGGATCAAAACGCAGGCGGTATTTTCCCAGGGTCGAATCCCAGATGGTGAACCCAGGAACCACGGCGGCGTCGGTGCGCAAGGCAATCCTTGCCAGGCCGCTGGCGGTGCAGGCCGGAATTCCGAAAAAGTCGACGAACACCCCTTGCGGCGGGGTCATATTTGTATCCATGAGGATTCCCACCGTCTCCCCGGCCTTGATCGCCGCCAGCAAGCCGCGAACAAAATCGTCTTTTTCGACCATGGTGTTCCCATGCATGGTGCGATAGCGGCGAACCAGACGATCCAGAGGGATGTTGTCGAGCGGCCGCATCACCACATGCAGAGGGTGGCCATGCAAAGAGTGGACGAAGGCGGAGAGCTCCCATCCACCTAGGTGGGCGGTGAGGAAGAGCACACCTTTCCCTCGCTTGAAAGCGCATTCAAAATTCTGAAATCCGTCGTACACCACGACCTGGTGGACGTTTTCCCGGGTGTATTTGGGGAGAAGGCAAACTTCGGCTGCTTGCCGTCCGAAGGAAACGAAGACACCTCGCAGGATACGGGCGCGTTGGCGGCGATTCTTTTCCGGAAATGCAAGCTTGAGGTTGATCCCGCCTACTTGTCGCAAGCGGCGATGCAAGAGGTAAACCGATCCGGCCAGCGCAATGCCGGCGGCGCGGGCCAGGGGGCGTGGCAAGGCCCCGATGAGTTTGATCAAGATCCAGGCCAGAGCATACTGGAGTCGCTGACGCATGAGGCGACAAGCGCCGACGGTACAACGACCGCCGACTGATGTCAAACCCGCCGGGCGGGCCAAGGCATCGATCGATGGAGTTTGAGTTTACGTGCTTTCTTGATCTTTTTCCAACCCTAGGGCCCGTGCCCGCATGCGCTCGATCTCCTGCCTTCGCGCTTGCAGGCGCTTTTCCATCCCTTCGTTGGTGGGATGGTAATAGACGCGGCCGCGCAGATTCTCGGGCAAGCACGCCATGTCGGCGACCTTACCCTCAAGGTCGTGCGCGTATTGGTAGCCGCGGCCGTATCCCAGCCCTTTCATCAGCCCCGTCGGGGCGTTGCGCAGGTGGAGGGGGACTGGCGCCGCCGGCATGCGTTCTACATCCTCGATGACCTCGGAGTAAGCCGTGTAGAGGGCGTTCGACTTGGGGGCAAGCGAAAGATAAACGACAGCTTCAGCCAGAGCGAGGTTGCCTTCCGGCATTCCCAGAAAGTTCACAGCGTCGCGGGCGGCCATGGTGAGCGAGAGAGCGCTCGGGTCGGCAAGCCCGATGTCCTCGACCGCCATCCGCACCAGGCGCCGTGCAAGGTAGAGCGGATCCTCGCCGGCTTCGAGCATGCGTCCCAGCCAGTACAGCGAAGCGTCGGGATCGCTGTTGCGCACCGACTTGTGCAGCGCCGAGATCAGGTTGTAGTGCTCTTCTCCAGCTTTGTCGTAGAGCAGGACTCGTTTTTGCACGGCGTCTTCGACCATCTCGTCGGTGATCTCGCCCCCGACCTCTGCCCCCTGGCGCCCCCTGGCCAGCGTGGCCGCAACTTCGAGCACGTTATAGGCACTGCGGGCGTCGCCGCTTGCATAGGCGGCGATCTTGTTCAGCGCCGCCTCAGAGGCTTTGAGCTCGATTGCCCCCAGACCCCGTTCCTCCTCGAGTGCCCGCTTCAGCAAGCCGACAACCTGCTCTTCGCTCAAAGGCTTAAGAACGTAGACCCGGCTGCGGGATAGCAACGCGGAAATGATCTCAAAGGAAGGGTTCTCCGTGGTGGCACCGATCAGACGGATATTGCCCTTCTCCACGTGGGGGAGAAACGCATCCTGCTGCGCCTTGTTGAAGCGATGGATTTCATCGATGAAGACGATGGTGCGGGTACCGTACTGGCGAAGCCGTTCGGCATCGGCCATGACTTGCTTGATTTCCTTGATCCCGGAGAGCACCGCGGAGAATTCGATGAACTCGGCTTTGCTCATGCCTGCGATGATTTTGGCGAGCGTAGTCTTGCCGGTTCCGGGTGGCCCCCAAAAAATGAGAGAGCCAATATCGTCGCGCTCAATCTGGGTGCGCAGCGGCTTGCCCGGCGCCACCAGATGGTCCTGGCCCACGAATTCATCGAGGCTGCGTGGACGCATGCGATCGGCCAGCGGTCTGGTCGCCTCCTGCGCCAGGTTGGCCGGCGGCTCTGGTGGAAATAAGCCCATCAAAAAGTCACTCGCCTCCGACTCATCCGCCCCGTCGGGCGCGGCGGATCGTCTTAGCTCCTGCGGCCGGGGAGAACGATCAGGTTGAGGTCCGCTGTCTCCAAGCCTCGTAGAGAAGGATGCCTGAAGCCACGCCGGCGTTCAAGGAATCGACTGTCCCCGAATGCGGGATGGCCACCGTTTCCTCCAGATTCCGAATCAGCTCCGGGCGAAGGCCCGCACCCTCGCCCCCGAGGAAGATAGCGAGCGGACCATTCAGGGCAGCATGCGGTAGCGGCGTTCCCTGGTGCGCCGCGGTGGCAATCGGTCGAATTCCGTGCTGGCGAAGCGGGCTTAAAAGGTCCCGCAGTTTGACTCGGACCACGGGCAGCCGAAAAAGGGAGCCAGCCGAAGCCCGCACCGCCTTCCAGTTCAGCGGACTGACCGTGCCTTCCGCCCAAAGCACCCCGGCAGCTTCAAATGCCTCAGCCGAACGAATGATTGTGCCCAGATTACCCGGGTCCTGCAACCCGGCAACTACGACCACTGGACCGAGGTGCGATCGTTCGAGCACATCCTCTAATTTGAAAATCCGGAGAGCGACGATGGCCGCGACTCCTTGCGGTGTTTCGCTTCGAACCGCGCTCGCGAACAACCGGTCAGCCAGCACGATGGTTTCCGTGTGAGGACCGATCTGCGGCAACAGTTGCTCCGCCTTCGAGCGGGCAGAGGCGCCGAAAAACACAGCTTGCAACTTTAGGCCGCTGCGGATGGCTTCCTCGAGCAGGTGCACTCCCTCGATGCCACAATAACCCTCGGGGGAGAGTTCCTCTCGGGCCAAGGCCTGGCGCAGGTCCTTGACGAGCCGGTGATGACGTCCTTCAATCCTACGCAGCTTTCCCCAGCGGTCCAGCGGAGGTTTAAGGTTCGCTTTCGCCACCCGCGGTCTCCCTACCTGCATGCTACGTGCATAATACGCTCGGCTTGCAGAACTCCGCCGTGTTATGTTAGGGTTCGCGTTCCAAACAAAGTCCACGAAGGACTCGTGTGCGCGCGGAAATCGTCAAAATCAGCAGCGACAAACCTGAAGCCTCCCTGATCCGGTATGCAGCCGACCAGATTCGCGCGGGCGAAGTCCTGGGCATGCCCACGGATACCTTCTACGGGTTGGCCGCGGATCCCTTCAACTTGCGCGCCGTTGACCGGGTCTACGACATCAAATCCCGGTCCCGGCACAAGCCCTTGTCCTTGCTGATTGAGAACGTGGATCAGGCGGAAGAGCTGTGCAAGCCTCTGCCGGAGGAGTTTTACCACCTTGCCCGCCGCTACTGGCCTGGTCCGCTCACCATCATTGTCAAAGCCGCCCCCCGCTTGCCCCTCAAAGTAACCGCCAACACCGGCAACGTAGCGTTACGGGTTCCGAGTGCGAAGATTCCGCTCGCCGTGGTCGAAGCGGCGCAAATTCCGATTACCGCAACCTCGGCCAATCTCAGCGGTGAGGCGGAGTGCACCACCGCCGAAGCCGTACGAGACCAGCTCAAGGGACGAATCGGGATCATCGTTGACGGCGGAACCTCGCCCCGCGAGGTGGCTTCGACGATTGTGGACCTAACCGACGAGGAGGCGCGCTGGCGGGTTCTGCGCGATGGTGCGATTTCTGCGCAGGAGATTTCTGAATTCTTCGCACAGGGATGAGCGAAGGCAATCCGAAGTCGGCCTCTCGAAAACCTTGGTTGCGTTGGCTCGCGATCCTGGCCGTAGCTCTCCTTCTGGCCAGCCTGCTCGGCATCTGTTTTGCCATCGAGCGCGCGGCACAAGAAGCGCCGATTCACGCCGCCGACGCCATCGTTGTGTTTGGCGCCGCCGAATATGCGGGCCGGCCGTCTCCGGTTTTTCGCGCCCGCCTGGACCATGCCCTGGATCTGTTCGAGCGCGGCCTGGCGCCGGTGATCATCACGACCGGCGGCGCTGCCGCCGACCCTCAGTTCAGCGAGGGTGGAGTCGGTCACGATTACCTCATGCGCCGCGGAGTTCCCGATTCGAGCCTCATTGCGGAAACCCAGGGCTCGGATACGGCCCAGTCGGCCGAACGAGTGGCCGTCATTATGCGCGCCAACCACATGCGCAGTTGCGTCGCGGTCAGCGACGCCTATCACGTCTTCCGCATTCGCAAACTGCTCGAGCATCAGGGAGTTCAGGTGTATGTTGCGCCGCGCCCGGACTCGCGGCCGCATTCCGCCTGGCAGCGGGGGGAAGCCATTCTTCGAGAAGCTGTGAGCTATGTCCTATGGCGACTGCACCTTCCCTTGTAGCCGTTTCCCCTTAGGTCAAACCGGCAACAACAGAGGCTAGGAAAACGGCGATGGCTACCAGCCCATTCGTTTTCTCAACTGGGTCACATGCGCCACGTGGTGGCGTCCGTGCCAGGCATAAAGGGCCAGGCTCTTCTCGAGCGATACCACTCCCATCTCAGGATGCCGGAAGGTGCGCTTCCAATCCTCCGGCTCGAGCGACCGCAACAGGATCAGCCACCGGCGGTGCAGCGAGTCGAGCAGTGACAACGAGACTTCGAGCGGCGTCGATCGCACGTCATCCAGTTTTGCCCAGCGGTCTTCAAGATAGGGCTTGATGGTAGGCTCATCCTCGGTCAGGGCCAGCTTAAATCGGATATAGGCGTTCATGTGGCTTTCCGGAACGTGGTGCACGACTTGGCGCACCGTCCACCCTCCGTCGCGATACGGCGTTTCGATCTGTTCTCGCGTCAGGCCTTGAATGGCGGCCCGCAAAGCCGGCGGCGCTTCCTCGATCTCTTGCAGCAATTTCTGACGCTCGGCGACGCTGGTTGGGCCTGAGAATGCGAACTTTCCGATGGGATAACGCGGATCCGTCATCTTTTTTTCACCTGGTTTCGAGGCTTCCAGCGAAACGCTTGGTTCCCGGGATAGCCAATCTGCCGAATGAGATGAACTGGAACAGAGGAAGGCTGCAGAAATTCTCCTCAAGCCAGAAGCAGCGCAACGCCCGCCGCGACCAACGTGCTTAGAAAATTCACCCAGTTGTTATCGAGTAAGTTCGGCCGCTCGAGGAATGCTCCCAGGTAGCTGTCCGCCGTCATGCCAAGCGCACCGGCCACGGTGCAATAAACCGCGCCCTTGAGCGACACCAAACCTGCGAGAGAGGAAATCCCGCCCACCATCGCTGCCGCGAGAATGCCGCTCGCGGTGCCGATCAGACTCACCCCGCCATTGGTGCCCGCCGGCACAACCTCCCCCGTGGTGATCAGTCTTGCCGTATCACCCAGAGCCTGGCCGAATTCGCTCGACACCGTGTCGGCGGCTGCCTCCGAGAGGGCGGCGACCGAAGCCGCTAGGAAAACGGCTTTCTGGCTGAAAGCGGAGAACACGGCAAACCCGGTGGCGGTCGCGAGATTCGCCAGGACCTGGGAGCCAGTTCGCCCGCGGCGGTTTTCGGCGGTTCCGAGCGTTTGCTTCCTCTGGTAGCCAAACTGGGTGGCTACCCAGGTAAGCACAAACACGGAAACCAAGGCGGCGAATGCCCCCAACCCAGCGGCAGAATACAAGAGAAAGCAGATCACAGCTCCGGCGATCGAACCCGACACGCTGACGCCTCGCAACCAACGAGCGACGGCCGTGAAAGCCAGCGTCAGCAGAAGGGCCGACCCGAACCGCCGGGTGTCGATGTCCCAGCCGGCGAAAACCCACGTACTCAGCACGAGATTCAGCATTCGAGTGCGTCGTGACTCCGCTCTGCCAGGAACCACTAGATATAGCTTCGAGCCATCAATAACCCCAGATATTGTTGATTCTACTCTGGGTTACCGCTCCGACTCTCGGCAGCGAAACTCTGGTTATAATGCAAGCTGCGGGTCCGCGGCTTGGGCGCGCAGGCAGCGCAGGTGAAACATGGCGGCTTCGGTTTGGTCCGGATACCTTACCTTCGGCTTGATTTCGATGCCGGTACGGCTGTACTCCGGCGCACGCAGTTCAGGCATTTCCTTCCATATGCTGCACCGCGATGATCTCCAGCGGGTCAAGCAACAACTCTACTGCCCGGCTGAGAATCGCGTGATTGAGCGCAGCGACACCGTGAAAGGCTACGAATACCGCAAGGACGAGTACGTCATCGTCGAGCCTGAGGAGATCAAGAAAATCGAGCCGCAGACCGCTAAAGCGATGGAGATTCTGGAATTCGTCAAGGCCGGCGACGTTGACCCGGTCTACTTTGAGTCGTCGTACTACATGCTGCCGGAAGAGGCAGGTCGTCGCCCTTACGCGCTTCTGACCAAGGCTTTGGAAGAGAGCGATTACGTCGCCATTGCCAAACTGACCATGCACAATCGCGAGTACACGGTTTTTCTCCGCCCGCACGAGGGAGGCTTGATGTTGCACACCATGTACTACGCCGAGGAGGTTCGAGCTGTGGAGGGCTTCGGCGCGCCCGACGTCGAGCTGAAGGAAGCGGAGCTCAAAGTCGCTCATCAGCTCATCGAAGCTCTGGCGGCGGACTGGGAACCGGAAAAATTTCACGATTCCTTTCAAGACAATCTCAAGAAACTGATCCAAACCAAGCTCGAAGGTGGCAAGATTGCGGAAGTGGAGAAACCGAAAAAGCTGGCTCCGGTCGTGGATCTAATGTCCGCCTTGAAGGAAAGCCTGGCGCAGATGGAAGGCAAGAAAAAGCCCGCCGCCCGGGAAGCCGCTGGAGCGAAGCGCTCGCGCGGCGGGGTCTAAACAGTCGACGCTCGGCGCGAGGGGCCAGGAAGAGGCAGGATGACCGCGTTCGATGGCCGCTCGCAGCCTGAGCCTTCTGCTCCACCCTCAGGAGATTGAGCCCAGTTCCGCAGTGGGCGGCGGTTTCAGGAGAGACCGAAAAGAGGCTGATTCTTCACCCCTCGATTCTGCTCCGATTCCGGGCCTCGATCCGGCTCCATACGGTTTTCATCCACCCTCAAGTGCCAACGGATGACGACTTTGCCGCGGCGATAAGGCGATAATAAGCTAGAACATGAAGGTCGGAGTGGCGCGGCTTCACGCCAGCCCTTAGAATAAGGAACGTCTCTCATCCTATGAAGTTCCTCGCTCCCCGGTTGGTTCGATCGAGTTCGCCGCGCTCGTTCGGCGCCGCAACAGTTTCGTTGCTCATCCTGCTCTGGATCGGGTGCGGCCAGTACTATCGGCCGGTGGCGACTCCGATCATACCCGCTCAGCCCAACCCAAATTTGAGCAATATCGCCGTCGTCATTACCGACAATGGGGCAAGTTATCCGGGCGCGAGCACGACCATCGACGTTCCCGGCGACACCCAGACTTCGCAGGCCACCGTCGGCCTCAAGCCCGTGTATGCGCTATTGACTTCGACCTCGACCGATGTCTATGTGGTCAATAGCCTGGACAGCACGGTCTCGACCTTCGCTACCTCTGCTCCTACTCCGGTGATTACCATCAGTTTGGCCCTAGGCTCGGCGCCTAACTTTGTGGCGTCAACGGAAACCGCCACCGTCTATGTGAGCAACGCCGGCAACGGGACAGTATCCGCGATTTCTACCAGCACAAATTCGGTCACCAACACGGTCCAGGTGGGAGCCACTCCCGTTGCCATGGCTGAGATCCTAAACGCGCAGAAACTCTACGTCGTCAATGCCAATCCCGCATCCGTGGTGAGCATCAACCCGATCAACCTCACCGTGAATCCCCCCATTTCCCCCTTTCCGGGTTCATCCTGGATCGCTCCCGTCTGGGCTGTGGCGCGGTCGGACAGCCAGCGAGCCTACGTGCTCGACGAAGGTGCAGGCAGCGTGTCGGCGATTGACACTTTTTCTGACACGGTGGTCGCTGCTCCCGCCTCCGTCGGAGTGGGGGCGAACTTCATGGCTTACGATCCGAATTTCGAGCGGATCTATGTGACCAATCCGACGACGAACACGGTGACGGTTCTCGATGCCTCGGTCGATACCTTGCCTGCGACTTCGCTTTCCGTCGTGAACCCGGTGTCGCTTGCGCCGCTGCCGCCGAATGGAAATAGAGTATACGTGGCGGGCGCGGCACTCACCGGCACGGCTCCCAATCAGACGGTCTCTGCCACGGTTACCGTGATCGACGCACTGGCCCTCGAGGTAATGTCGACCATTCCTCTGACCACCCTTCCCCACGCACCCGGATGTCCTACCCAGACCTCATCGGAGCTGTCGGTGGCGGCCGCCGCGGATGGCTCTCGGGTTTACGTGGGAAACTGCGACGCGGGGAACACCGCCTTCATTCAGACATCGAATGACACGGAGTTGCTGGCCATGGAGGCACCGAGCAGTGCCACACCCCCGGCCAACGTTTCCGTGAACTCCGCCCTGCAGAGCGGTTCGAACACGATCTATACCTTTCGTCTGATTTCCGGCCCCGCGCTCCGGGCGGGTATGAGCGTCGCGATCGAGGGGATGCGCAACACCGAAAACAATGGAACCTTTCTGATTACCGGGGTTGGCACGGGAACGTTCACGGTGACGAATCCAACCGGGATCACCGCAGCGGGCGACAGTGGCACGGGGATGGCGCTCACGCCCCAGAGCCCGGTATTTGTGGTCGCCGGTACCCAACCAACGGGTCCAGCTCCAGCTCCGGCTCCAACCCCAGTTCCAACCCCAGCCCCAACTCCAAGTCCGACTCCATCGTCGGGATCGTCAGGATCCTCAGGATCTTCTGGGTCTTCGGGATCTTCAGGATCTTCGGGGTCTCCAACTTAGCTGTGTCCGCCGACTGCCATCCCTTGGGACTGGACATGGCTATACCGCATGACAATGTTCATAAAAACGTTGCCGCTCTCGGTCTCAAAGCACATCACCAATTGCTCGGTGTCCTCGCTGCCCTTCGGGCCGTGCTCGGATGCGTGCAGCACGGGGGGGTGAACGCGGAAATGAAAGCCTTGATCGTTTAACGACGTGATGGCGTTGCCGATCACCTGATTGGCGAGCTCGAAAACCGTTTCCCGCACCAGATCATCGGACTCCGGGAGTTCTGCTCCCGCAAATCGCCGGGCGACCCGTACCGCGGTTTCCTTATCGAGGTCGAAAATGACGCGTCCTTCGATGTCGCCGGTCAGCCGGACGAGGGCGGCCATACCCTTTCGCCGATAGGCCTCCTCCTCCATACTGAGGCTGCCGATCGACAAGCGAGTCTGCAGCCCCTGTGCCAGCACAGCATCGGCCGCGTTAATGAATGGCTGAATCAACTCCATTTTCATTTCATACTCCCCGCGCCCTCTGGAGCGCCTGCCGCTGCGGCGTTTGCCACCGATCCATCGTCGCCCATCACGTACTTAATCACTTCATACAGCACTTCCGGCTTGACCGGCTTTTGTACGAAATGGCGCGCGCCACGCTGCAGAGCGGCCACGATGTTCTCCTGATATCCGACCGAGGAGACCATGACCACTCGTGCCTCGGGATGCTTTTGTACGATTTTCTCCGCCGCCTCGATCCCCTCCATCTGTGGCATGGTGATGTCCATCAGCACGATGTCCGGGTTGATGCGATCGTATTCGGTGATGGCCGCGGCCCCGTCGCCCGCTTCTCCGGCAAGCTGGCCGCCGAAAGTTTCGATCATGCGGGCCAGGTTCTTGCGGGCAAAGACGGAATCGTCCACTACCAGGTAACGGATCGGTTGACCGTCTTTGCTGCGTTTCATTGTGGCAAACTGCTCCATAAAACACCCTCCTACTGCAAACATGCAAGCCGTGTCGCTTGCCGAACGATTCAGTCCTTCCCGGCTGCGGCGGCACTGCCGCTTTCGCCGGTTTCTCTTGCACCCTTGGGCTCCTGGCCGCATTGCGCCAGCAAAGTGTTGGCGATGGCGTCGAGACTCACCACGCGCACCGCAGAACCACGCTCGATGGCCGCCCTGGGCATGCCGAACACCACACAGGTGTCCTCGCTTTGAGCAATGGTCATGCCTCCTGCCTCCTTCACCCGTTTCATGCCTTGGGCGCCATCCTCCCCCATGCCGGTCATCAGTACGGCGAGGGTCCGGCTTCCGAATTCTTCGGCCGCACTCTTGAACAGAACATCGACCGAGGGGCGGTGCCCATTCACCCGCGGCTCATCACTCAACACCACCACGTCGCCGAAGGGCAACTTCTTTACTTTCATATGGCGGCTGCCCGGGCATACCAGGGCGCGACCGGGAATGAGCAGATCGCCCGATTGGGCCTCTTTGACGCGAATGGCGCAGACTTCGTCCAAGCGGCGGGAGAACATCTCCGTAAAGCCCTCCGGCATGTGTTGCACGATGAGGATCGTTCCCGCGAAATCCTTCGGGAGTTGAGGCAACACATACTGCAATGCCTGGGGCCCCCCAGTCGAAATGCCAATCACGACCACCCGGCTGGGCTTAGAGCTGCTCGAGGAAACCGCTTTCTCAGGCGGAAGTTCGGGTGCCAGCGCGGAGGCGTCTACTTTGATTCCCCGACTTTGCGCGGCCGCTTTGATCTTGCTAATCAACTCGTGCGCGATCTCCGGCATGCGCATGGCGACGTCGCTCGGCTTGGCGACGAAGTCAAAAGCTCCCATGGAGAGCGCCTTGAGGCTAACCGACGCCCCCTGCGTGGTATGGGAGCTGACGACGATGACCGGCACGCGGTAACTGCGCACGATTTCCTTGAGCATGTCCAGCCCACTCATGCCCGGCATCTCCAGGTCGAGCGTCACCACTTGCGGCTGCAGCTCCGCGATCTTTTTTAAGCCGAAGTTGCCGTCGATGGCCGTGCCCACCACCTGAATCGAGCTATCGGCCGCCAGGATCTGGGGAATCAGCTTGCGCATCAACGCGGAGTCATCCACCACTAACACCCGTACGGGAGCGCTCATGGGTGGGCCTCCCGCGCAATCCCGGCGGCTCGAGCCGGTCCGGGCCGGTCGCGCGCTCCGCCTAACGCCGGAACCGCATCTGGGTTAGTCCGCATCTGCAGGAAACGTTCCACCAAGGTTACAAGATTCAAAATCAACACCACCCGTCCATCGCCAAGTACGGACGCCCCGCTCACCAGGTCGGTTTCGATGGTCTGATCATCCAACGCCTTGATGACCAGTTCCTCTTCTCCTTCGAGCCCGTTCACCAGCAGCCCGAATTTGCGCTCGCCCATGTGAATGAGCAAGACGAAAACCTTTCTTTGGGATTCGCTGCTCCCTGTTTCTGGACGGTTCCCTAGGCGAAGAATCGGCAGCACCTGGTTGCGCAGCTGCAAAAGCTCGCAGCCACTCACTTCGTGCAGGTCCGATTCCTGGGCCCGGGCGATCTCGCCCACCGCATTCAGAGGAATGGCATACAGTCGCGATTCCACGCGGAAGAGCAGAGCCTTGATAATGGCTAAGGTTAAGGGCAACTGTAGCCGGAAGGTGGTGCCCTGACCGGGCTCGGTCTCGATCTGCACCGTGCCTTTCAGCCTCTGCAAAACGGTTTGCACCACATCGAGCCCCACTCCGCGCCCGGAAACCTCGGTGATCTGGTCGGCGGTGGTGAACCCCGGACGAAAGATCAGTCCCAGAATATCGGCCTTGGTAAAGCGCGTCGCTTCCTCGGCACCCAGGAGACCGCGTTCTTGAGCCCGCCGTTTCACCTTCTGAAGATCGATTCCCGAACCGTCGTCGCGAACCTCAATGATGACCTGATTCCCCTGATGATAGGCGTCCAGCCGGACGGTGCCCTGCGCCTGCTTGCCCAGGCGCACTCGCTCGGCCGCACCTTCCAGGCCGTGGCTTACGGCGTTACGAACCAGGTGCGTCATGGGCTCGGCAATGGCATCGAGCAAGCCCTTGTCGAGATCAGTCTGCTCTCCGCTGAGCACTAATTGCACGTCTTTGCCGCATTGCTTGGCCACATCCCGGACCATGCGGGGAAACCGACGGAACAGCTGTTCGACCGGAACCATGCGGACTTTCATGACCGCGCGTTGCAGATCCCCCAGAACGCGCGACTGAAAGGCCATGGCATCGGCGAATCGGCCTCGGATCTGATCTTTGGGATTCCGCCCGGCAAATTCATTGATCGCTTGCTGCAGCATGGACTTGCCGATGATCATCTCACCCACCAAGTTCAGCACGGCATCGATGCGCTCCGCATCCACGCGCAAGATGTTTTCCACCGCAGCCGCTGCCGGTCGTTGGACGGGAGCGGGGGGTTGCGGGGCGGCGGCGACCGCGGGGAGTTCGGTCACGGTGGGAGTTGGGGGGGTAGCTCCTTCTGCCTTGGCCGCCGCGGACTCGCCGCTGGGTGCTGCGGGCGGAGCCGGGCTGGTCTGCACCGCTTCCATCTCAATGGCTTCGACCTTGACTTCAGAGACCACCGTGGGGATGGTCGCTTTCGCGGCCAGCTGTTCTCGGGAACGATCGGTCGCAACCAACAACTGAAACCAAGACGTAGCCTCGGTCGACCCCGGTTCCGGCCGCGATCCCAGCACCTCGCCAATCTCGCCGATCGCCTTCAAGATCAACTGCCGAGCCGCAATCGGCATGGCGCAGTGAGGATCGATTTGTATCAGGACATCGAAGACCTGCATCCCCTGCTCGATCGCCGTCTGCAGGGCGATCTTTTCGTACTCCGTCCAGGTTGCCCGCGGCGCGATCCCCGACTTCTTTTTTCGCCCCTGCGCCGGCTCAGCCTTGGGAGCGCTCGTCAGCTCCACGATTCGATTGCGCAGCGGAAGGGGCGAAGGCAATTCGGTCTGCGTGCGGTACGCCTCGAGCATGGCGCCGAACATGTCCACGGAAGCGAAGGCAATTTCCGGCAGCAGGGCGTGAGCCGAGGCCGTTTCCATGGCGAGCGCTTCTTCGAATTCGTGGGCCAACTCTTTCATTTCCTGAAAGCCAACGGCGGCGGCATCGCCCTTCAAGGTATGCACGATTCGCCGCAGGGTGCGCACGATCTCGGCGTCCCCGGGCTGCTTCTCCAGTCGCAGCGCTTCTTCATTCAGCGATTGCAGCAGTTCTTCGGAGGTCTCAAAGAACAGCTCCCGCAGCTCGCCGCCAGGCTCGTCTGAGAACTGGCTCACGCTTGCACCTCGATCCGTTGATACGCGGTTCCATTGCCGCGATAAATCATGTTGAACTTCTCGCTCAAACCCATCAGGCTTTCGGCGTGCCCGATCAGCAGGTAGCCCCCGGGATTCAAACATCGGTAGAACTTTTCGATCAGCCGCTTTTGCTCGGCCTCGTCGAAGTACATCATGACGTTGCGGCAAAAGATGACGTCGTTGCGCTGCGGGAGATACTCGGTCTTGAGATTGTGAAAATCGAAGTAGACAAGCTCCTTGAGACCTTTCTTCACGACGTAGCGATCGCCCACCTTGTCGAAATGCCGCAGGCGGTAGTTGTAGTCGACCGATGCCATCTGCAGTTCGTTGTAAATCCCGTCCTGAGCAATGCGCAACACGGTGTAGTTGATATCGCTGGCGAGAATCTCCACTTTCCAAGGAGGAACCACCAGAGGCTTGGGCACGGTCACGGGATGACCGGTAGGATTGCGCAGGCAGTGATAGGACAACGCATCGGCCACCAGCATGGCGATGGTGTACGGCTCCTGGCCGGTCGAGCAGCCCGCGCTCCACATGCGCATCGTAAACTCCCGCTTCTCCTGCTTCTGCCGCAGTAGGTCATCGAGGATCTGTTTGTGAAACAGGTCCAACTGAGCTTGATTGCGAAAAAAGCTGGTCTCGTTGACCGTGAGGTTCTCGACCAGTTTGGCCAGTTCCGCTTTACCTTCCTGACTGACCAGCAACCGGTAGTAGCTGTAAAAGGAATCCATCCGGCATTCCTTCAAACGGCGTTGCAGGCGATCCATCAAAAAGTGGGTGCGGCGCGAATCAAAGTGCATTCCACACTCTTGATACACCAGTGCCTGCAATAACTTCAGTTCAGGCTCGGAAAGTTGCGGCGGCGGCAAGCTAGTACTGGCCATGATGAAGTTTGTTCGTCCCCTATCGTTTGAGTTACGGCGCGGCCGGCGGCGTTCCCGCCGTCGGTTTCGCGGACTGGCCGCGGTGACCGGTTTCGCCCTTGCGCGCCGCATTGCCGGAAT
>DASPVV010000269.1:0-5719 GCA_035622175.1 Terriglobales bacterium
AACAGGATATTGATGGAAAACAAGGATGGCCCACAGCCAAGCGCCAATGTTAAAAGCCAGAAGAATCCCATAAATAACCAGAGTCCTCGCGAGAAGGTTTTCAGTTCGATCATCGAGAAGTGTTCGAAGCAACGAGGTCATATCAGTACGGATTGGGCAGGGCAGGACCTATTTGCCGGCCACTCATTTTTCAATCTTGAGTGTCGGCGCGACTACCCAGACGTACTCAAGTACTTCTGCTCCGTTGTTCGTAACGTTGTGCCGCG
This sequence comes from Terriglobales bacterium, assembly GCA_035622175.1. GTDB lineage: Bacteria > Acidobacteriota > Terriglobia > Terriglobales > Acidobacteriaceae > JAFAGX01. The sequence goes on from DASPVV010000269.1 coordinate 267, forward strand.
TCAGAGGCGGGATGTAGGCCAGCATCCTTTCCCTAAGGGGTACGTCGGGATGGTCCTCGATCTTGGCTATCCCGCTCCCATGCAGGATGACCAGAGCTTCCTCATTTGCTGCGGTCGAATGCCAGCCCACGCTGTCGCCCGGTTTAAGCTTCACCGAACCGCCCCTCATCCCGTTCGTTTGAGGCATTCCTTTGAGCAATGGGCAGTCGCCGCTGCCGCAGTCAAGGGTGAATGTTATCGGCTCACGCTTCAGCGCGTCCTGCGCTGCTATGGCGTCGAAGGCCAGGACAACGCAGGTCAACGTCAACACGAGCTTTACCTTGGTCATAGGTTCTCTAGTCAATGGGTATAGGGATGATCGTGAGTCTGTATGCTGTGCCGCAGGTCACGAATCTGCTGCTTCAACTGCTTTACTTGCTCCTCCAGCTTCTTGATACGCTGTTCAGTGTCCGTGTGCTCGTGATCAAGCGACTTGTTTGCCATCGAAGCCTCCTGCGGATTGCCAATTCCACGCTAGACCTGAACTGTACTGGGCACGATACGGTATATCTCTAGCTCCGTCATTCTCCACGAAGTCTGAGGCGGCGAACTGAGATCAAGAGCTAATTCCAGGATCGCTTCGCTATGGCGGACCACGAGCCGCCAAGTCGCGTATCTAAGCCTTGCTCGAGTAAGGTCCTCGGGCAGCAACAGCGGAAGAAGAACTCTGGCGCGGAAGACGGTTTCCTCCCCCGAAGTGCCATAGAAGAGTTGCGCTGCGACTTCTTCGGCGTAGAGTGAAACCCCGATTCGTTTTCGAGTGCGCAAAGGCAATTGGCACACTTGGGTTTCGCTCTCCTCTGACAAGGCGAAGAGTTTGGCAAAAAGCTGCCGTGCCGCTACTGAGACTGCCATCTCGGATTTCTTCAACTTTGCACCCAAAAACAAGTTCGTCAAAGAACGTAACCCTAAAACGTGAATTTGGCGGCGAGCTGCACCAGTCGTGGGGACGCGGCGCTCACGACCTCCCCGAAGTGAGGATCGTTTACTTCGCCATCTACTGAAGCGGCGCCATAGAATTGAGCGTGATTGAACACGTTGAACCCTTCGAGTCGCAATTCCAATGATTTACCTTCCGTGATGCGGAGCATTTTCGTCAGCGTCATATCGAAGTTGCTAATGCCGGGCCCATAGAAAAACCGGCGCGGAACATTGCCCAGTTTTCCGAGGGTCTCGGTGGTGAAGGCGGCCGAAGAGTTGTTGAACTCCGGCCGGCCATTTCTCGGGTTGGTATTGAGGTTGAGCGGCGCACCGCGATATTGGGGTGTGTCCAGCAGATAGTTGTTGATGCCGTTGCCGAGCGTTCCAAGCAGTGAGTTGTCGGAGTCATCGTAGAGAGTCACGGGAAAGCCAGGGCTGAACCGCGTAGTGCCCGCCACACTCCATCCGTCCGTGAGCTGATTGGAACGTTTGAGAAGCCCATCGAATGGAAGATCGATTCGATAGCTCGCGACAAAATTCTGCCGCATGTCCCAGGCGGAGATGGCGCGAGTCGCCCGCAGATCTAGCGGATTCAGTTGTTCGCCAAGATTGGAGCCTTGATCAATCGATTTGCCATAAGTGTAGCCGACCAGAAAGTCCGATCGCCTGCCTACGAAACGCAGGTTCGTCTCCAGGGCATTGTAGCTTGAGTTGGCAATTGTTCTCTGTGCTGTGTTCTCTCCGTAGTTGGGACCGAGCCCGACACGAGTTCCCTGATACACCTGGCCGCCGGTACTGGTGATCAAAGCATCTTCCCCGAACGGTCCACATGTAGGGCTGCCCGGCGCAACCTCGCTCGTCTGGCTTAGGCTCAGGCAAAGAGCCTGATTGCTTGGATTTGTCGATACTACGGCGAGAATGTGGTGCCCCTCATTGCCCACATAACTCATGGTGAGCAGCATGCCCGGCGTGATCTGACGTTCGAACGAAAGCATGTAGTTCTCGGTGTACGGAACGGCGTTGCGATAATAGAAGTAGGGATCTGCGGCGATCGGAATCACGCTCGGCCAGTCGAACGTAGTATCCGGCTTCTTCGCGGAAACGCTGTGGGGCGGAAACACCAACGGAAACGGGTTCGTATTCCGTCCGCCGTCGGCAGCATTGATGAAGGGAGTCGCAAACAGCGGCGGCTCGGGCGAAAGATAGTTGTACCCGAAAGGCGGCACGGCGTACATCACGCCAGCCGATAGTCCGGGGAACGCCGTATAGAAGACGCCATAGCTCGCGCGAATGCTGCTCCTTCCGCTATCCCCGAAAAAAGCCTTCAAGAGGCGGTTGTTGACTCGCGGCGCATAAGCTATGCCAAGTCGCGGCGCGAAGTTGTCTCCTTGGGCGGGCGAAATCGTGCTCGGAATCCCGGGATCGCCGGGAACCACTAAACCTCCCGGTGCACCGGGATAGAGGACCGACTGCCTGCCGGGAATGATGGTTTGCACTTCGTTGTACTTCTCCCAGAAGGGCATGATGTAATCCCAGCGCATTCCGAAGTTGACGGTCAGATCTGTCCGCACCCGCCAACTGTCCTGCGCGAACAGCCCTTCATAGCGATTGCGGAGATAGAATGGCTCTCCCGAAGACTGCGTAAAATTGCTGGGCGCGCCGATGAGAAAGTCCGCAAACGCCGAGCCCGTTTCCGTTCCATCAATGTTGAACGTCCCATTGAAGGTCGCATTCGGGTGCTCATTCACCTGGTCGACATGGAATTGTCCGCCGAACTTGAGCGTATGCGAGCCGATGACTTTCGAAAACGTCTCACTGACGTAAAGCGTGTTGTTGATCTGGGTTTCATTCGTGATCGGCACGCCCATCACGAACGTGGGAAACACCATGTTCTCCACGCCGAGAAACTGCGGCGCCTGAATCGTGAATCCAGGAGCTCCCGACGGATAGACAAAGCCCTGAGCGGCCAAGCTCACATCCAAGCCGCCTTTCGGCTGCCCGATGACGTTGGCGTAGCGCAGATATCCAGCGTGAAACTCATTCACCGTGTTGTTTCCGAAGGCTTTGGTATCGCCGAGACTGACGAGCTGCGCTCTGCCAAAAGTCAGTGCGTCGAACCCCGGAATGCTGGCGCCGCCCTGCTGGCCTGGATAGGGATTATCCAGCCCGTAATCGTCGAAAAAGTAATAGGTGAAGAATTGTCCGAATCGCGTGTTGGCGTCCATTCGGCCGGAAAACTTGTCATCGCGTACAGTTTGTGGGTAGGCAGAAGTGGAGAACTGATTGTTGCCGTTGTTCGGTGCCGGAATGTATTGCAGCAGATTGATTGCCGGCGCCGCCCAAGCGCTCTGAGGAATGACGGCGTTCGGAAACACGCATGTGGAACTCGTGCAGCCTGCGGTGTAGTAAGGCTCTCCTGCAGCAACTGAGTGGCCGAGCTTTTGTGAGAGCAATCCCGCGAGATAGCTTCCACCGACAGTTCCCGACAAACTACTCGCGATATCGAGGAGATTACCGGCACGATCTTGCGCCGAGGGCACAGAGATCAGGCCCGTTTCCACCCCTTCATTCGTTCGGGTTCCCTGATAGTCGCCGAAGAAGTAGGCGCGCTGACGTTGGATGGGCCCGCCCAAGGTTCCGCCAAATTGGTTCTGCCGGAAGGCCGGACGCGTGGGATCAAAATAGCCGCGCGCATCGAGTGCCGTATTTCGCAAAAACTCGAAGGCAGTGCCATGAAATGCCTCACTCCCCGACTTAGTAATGACGGTGACCATGCCCCCGTTGTAATTGCCGTACTCAGGATCGAAGTTGTTGGTCAGGACTCGAAATTCCTCGATCGAATCCAGGTTGGAGACGATCGAGGTTCCGCCGTTCATGTGTTCCTGAACATCGATCCCGTTGACCAGGAATCCGTTAGACGATTCACGCTGCCCGTCGATCGAAAGATTTCCCGGGTTCAAATCCCCCGATGGCGAAAGACCGCCGGTTACGCCGGCCATGATTACCGAATTCGGCAATAGCGTGGACGCTGGAGCGACGCCAGGTTGGATGGGCAGCAAATCCGTGTAACTGCGGCCATTCAAGGGCAAAGCTGTCATTTGTGACCCGGTCACGAGCTCGCCGAGGTGGGTCGCGACCGTGTCAACCTGGGCTTCGACCGCCGCACCATTCGCTTCCACGGTCACTTGTTCGGAGCGGTCGCCGATGGTCAGGGTTGCATCCAGGTTCAGTGCAGCGTCAATGTCAATGATCAGGCCGGATCTTTTTTGCGTTTTGAACCCGACAGCTTCAATGGTGACATCGTAGTGACCCACCGGAAGAGCAGGGAACGAGTAGAATCCTTGTGCGTTGGACACGACCTGATATTCCGATTTCAGGGCCGTGTTGACTAATGTAATTGTGGCTCCCGAGACAACTGCGCCAGTCTGATCCTTCAGTGTTCCTGACAGGCTGCCGTTGGCTGCTGCCCACAGGCAGACGGTCGACCAAAGCATCGTGAAACCCCCAATGCCGGATATCAGGAGGATTCGAGTTCTCTTGTGCATATTACGACCTTAGTATTCGTGTTACCGCATACCATGTCACGAATTGCATAATCGTGCTACAGCCGATGCGAAATGTAAAGCGATCGCGGCTCTCATTGAGAAAATTATTCGGCGATTCGGGCTTTCCCCGTTTTCGGCTAGGGGGATTCCCGGTGGTTCCCGCAACGATGCGGGGGTGGATGGTCGGAGACCGTCTCTGGCAAATTCACCATCACCCCCACCCCAGGCATGCTGGTCCTCGATGCAATGAACCAGATCTCTCCAGCGTTGGGCGAATTCGCCAGCAGGCAGGGCTCTGAGGGGAAACGTGGCGAGACACACCCCACGGTACCCGTCGGGCATGCGCCGAGCTATCCATGGTTCGTAATCGGCAAACCATGTGTCCGGCGTCAACTATTCTTTCTCTTCGACGACAATCATTTTTCCCCATAGGTGTTTAGGGTTCTCAGTGCGGGCAGGGTCGGAGCGAAGCCCTGTGCTGCCCGTAGGGCAGCACGATTAGGGCGTAGCGAAGAACCTGCCTGCACTGACGACGAGGCTGCGTCCCCTCTACTTCTACGGCTCCAAACTTTCGGGCCAAACCCTGTCGCATGTTCTTGTTTTCGTTTCTCGTGGCATTTCACCAAAAATTTGGTGCCCTAGAATCGCCTCTAGGAGTGGCCGTTAGCAACTTGCTCGACCCGTAGCACCCCCTATTGGCCACTCCGACCATCTAGTCCAAACGAGACGGTCCGAGCTTATCCCAGTGAATCGGTCTCACGATTCTTCTTCGCCTGTTCCATCCGGTAACTCGGGATATTGAGTTCGAGGATTATGCAGTGATGCACTAAGCGATCGATCGCTGCGGCCGTGGTCATCGCATCTTTGAAGATCTCCTCCCATTTAGAAAAAGGCAGGTTGCTGGTCAGCAGCACACTGCCACGTTCGTAACGCTCCGCCAAAAGCGTA
>DASPVV010000270.1:0-4995 GCA_035622175.1 Terriglobales bacterium
GCTGTCAGTGATCCAGCCGCCCAGCGGAGGCCCGATGGCGGGCGCAGTGACGATGGCCATGCTGTAGAGCGCGAATGCAGCCGCCCGCTTTGAGGCGGGGAAAGTGTCCACCAGAATTGCCTGCTCGACCGGCGCCAGCCCTCCGCCAGCAACTCCTTGCAGCACGCGGAAAAAAATCAGAAGTCCGAGGCTCGGCGCCAGGCCGCACATCAGAGAACTAAGGCTGAACAAGCCCACGCACGCCATGTAGTAGTTCTTCCGTCCGAAAACGCGGCTCAGCCACGCGCTGAGTGGTAGAACTACGGCGTTTGCGACAAGATAGCTGGTGAGCACCCACGTGGCCTCGTCGTAGCTGGTCGCGAGACCGCCTGCGATATGAGGAAGGGAGACATTGGCGATGGCCGTATCCAGCAGTTCCATGAAAGTAGCCAACGTTACCGTAATGGCGATCAGCCAGGGGTTAATCGCTTGTGTCTTCTCAGCCGTCCCCAGCGTCAATGGCATCGTTGCTGCCGCCATGTTCCTTCCTGCTTGCCTACTTCAGATTACGAAAGAGACCGATCGGTCGCAAAATATCGCGAACATTTACTTTTGGCGGATGGCCTTTTCGCTAAATCGCACACCAAGGTTTTTGTGTAGTCGATTGCGGCCAATTCCTTTGCGAAGGGAGCTTTCCTCACAACTGCGGCCGGACCGGAATTCCCAATTTGCGGATCCGATAGGCCAGTGTGGTCCGTTTCATCCCCAGCTTGGCCGCTGCGCCTTTGGGGCCCCCAGTTACCCACTTCGATTCCTTCAGAGCGCGCAGTACGTGCTCCCGCTCCATCTGTTCAAGCGTCGATAGGTGGAGGTGTGAACTCTGAACGGTCTCTTGTGTCTCTTGTGTCAATTCATCCAGGGGAGCGTGCAGCGAGGTTCCGGGCGAAAGGATTACAGCTCGTTCGATGAAGTTCTGCAACTCGCGCACATTCCCTGGCCAAGCATAGTTTGTGAGCACTTCCATGGTGCGGGGCGAAATTGTTTCGATGTGCCGGTTCATTCGCTGGGAATACTTGTCAACGAAGTGGCGAACGATGAATGGGATATCCTCGGGCCGATCGCGAAGAGGAGGAACCGTCAGCGGGAACACGTAAAGGCGGTAGTACAAATCGCTGCGGAACGTTCCTTCTTCGACCATCTGCTTCAGATCCCGGTGTGTGGCCGCGATCATGCGTACGTCCACTTGCTGAGTTCGCGTGCTGCCCAGGCGTTCAAATTCACGCTCCTGCAGAACCCGCAGCAGCTTAGGTTGGAGCTCTAGGGGAATATCTCCGACTTCGTCTAAGAACAAAGTTCCTTTGTCGGCCAACTCGAATCGGCCGGGCTTTCGCGTGATCGCCCCTGTGAAGGCACCTTTCTCGTGCCCGAACAATTCACTTTCCAGCAAGCCCAAGGGTATGGCGGCACAGTTCACCTTTATAAAGGGCCGATCACGCCGGCGGCTTCGATCGTGAACGGCCTGGGCGATTAACTCTTTTCCGGTGCCCGTTTCTCCCTGAATCAGCACACCGGAGTCGGTTGGAGCCACGACCTCCACCTGCCGCAGGACCCGCCGCAAGGCCGGGCTTCGGCCGACGATTTGTTCAAAGCTTGCCTCGCTACTTGGTTCGTCGGCGGGGTAGTCCTTGTCCTCGGAGCTCTCCAATTCCTGCGCTCGGTTGTAATGCTCCTCGAACGGCACGTGCGACGCTGTTTCTACAAAAGATACTTCCGATGCCAGCCCAAATTCGACTGCGCTCATAGCTCACTCCTACGTGGGTTCAAGATGACGGATCAGTCGGCGACATGCTTTAACCCTGAATAGAGACCTCTTGGTCTGCCATCATGAGGCAAGTTGGACCTTACTTTATGACTGCGTATAGACCGGTGCGGCTGATGCAACTGCTGCGACTTCAAGGACCGGCACGGGATTGCACGGCTGCAGTTCCGGATAGTTCGGAAAAACCGCGCGCAAAAGTCGTGCGGAATCTTGTAATTGCATGAATCCAGCTTGTGTGGGTACGTAAGTCATGGCGTTTTCCTTCGGCTCTTGTTTAGCTACTCAAAGCCGTGCCAGTCGCCAAACGGGCGCAGCTTTCAGAAGCTAAACGGCTCGTTTCGATGTTCATTGCGATTAGCAGGAGAACTTTCGGCTAGGGAAATCTGGCGGATAGTTTCGCTCGTTATATCGAACATGGCCGCTCCTTTGGTACGAGTCTCTTGTTCTCCTCACGTCTGCCAGAGCTTCCGGCACAATCGACATGGCACTTAGGTGGCCACTCCGAAACAGCTTAAGGTCTGGGCACTTAGCATGCTGGATTTCGCTCGCACCCTCCCGCCGTTTGCTGAACTTCGGCCTTTTTTGCTGAAGACGAAGCGTGGGGTCGACTGGACGAGCGTTGCGCGCCAGTGGTTTACGCATGGTGTTCTAAATGCAATTACGAGCTAGCCGGAAAATGCGATTGGCGAATCCGGCACGCCGACGATTAGATCGGCGAAGCAATCAAGGAGCTGATACGTTCGGAGCACCTGTGAATTCCGTGATGATCACTGCCCTGGCGGCCATTACTGGTTCGCTTGTCGGCGCATTGGGCTCGGCCACCGGGACCTGGATCACGGCGAGACATCAGGACCGGCGCGACTTGTTGGGAAAACAGATTGCGCGACGGGAGGAGCTTTATTCCGATTTCATTGGTGAAAGCGCGCGGTTGCTGGTTGATGCCATGCAGCACAACGTTAGTGATCTTCAAAAGCTGCTACCAGTTCACGCGCTGCTGAGCCGCATTCGGCTCAGTTCTTCGAAGCCCGTTCTGCAAGAAGCTGAACAGGTCGTACGAACTATTGTCAGCGAGTATCCACAAACCAACCTGACAGCCGAACAGATTCAGACTCAGGCCGTCAATGGCCACGATCCATTGAGGGCCTTCAGCGATATCTGTCGGATCGAACTGGAGTCACTGCAACGACAACTGTAGTTCCCAGAGATTACGCGGCGTGACAAACCGTCACGCCGCAGGAATGAGCCAATGTTGAGGATTGAAAAAGATAGCGGTGGATGCGTTACCAAATTGCGGTTGAGCGGGCGGATTCAGTCGGACCAAATCGACAGCATTCGATCGGAAATGGATGACGGCTGCACAAGCAAGATCTTGGACTTGAGCGAAGTTACACTAGTGGACCTCGGGGTGATTCAGTTCCTAATTAGCTGCCAAGATGCGGGCGTTCAACTAGTCCAATGTCCGGCCTACGTCCGCGAATGGATGCTTCGCGAGCGTGCCGATGGGGAGCAGCCCGGTTCTTCGGATGCCGGCTGATGCAGTCGCTAACCTAGCCACGTACCCGTGTACCACTGCAACGCCGTTCGTAATTGGTCAACAGCGGTGCGCTCGGCCCTCCAGCGTTATACCAAAGTACGGCCCGTACCATTGTCTAATTGTTTGGGACCTACCCTCGTGGCATAATCAGTTCTGTCCTTTATGCCTTCCCCATACCCATGCCGCCTCACGGGATCCGCGGTATGAGTGCCACTGAGCGCCAACTTTCGGCTCCCTTGGAACTGCGCACTTTCCTAGATCGCATTCCAACGATGGCTTGGTCGGCCCTGGCGGATGGCTCTCTGGACTTCTTCAACCAGCCATTTCGGGATTACGTCGGGCTTTCTCCGGATGAGCTATACGGGTTGGGGTGGAAATCGGCAGTTCCCCGCGACGACATTCAACAGCTCGAAACTTGGTGGCAGAATCTGAGGCAGTCCCAAGAGGCTGGCACGACGGAAGTGCGGCTTCGCCGCTTCGACGGATCCCCTCGGTGGTTCCTCATTTTCGCGAATCCGGTGCGCGATGAATCAGGCAACGTTGTCAAGTGGTACGGAACTAATCTTGACATCGAGGATCGGAAGCGGGCAGAGGAAATCCTGCAAGCGAGGGAATTATCCTGGCGGCAGATCGTCGATAACATCCCCGGGCTGGTCGCGACGATGGGCGCAAAGGGTGAGGTTGAGTTTCTCAACTATCAAACCCTGGAGTATTTCGGCAAAACTGCTGAGAACTTGAAGAACTGGGCCTTGACCGATGTCGTTCATCCTGATGACCTTCCACGCATCATCGAGGCTCGTATCAAGGCCATTGAGGAGGGTCAGATCTATGAAGTGGAGCACCGCTGCCGGCGAGCGGACGGAGTGTACCGATGGTTCCAAGTCCGCGGTCTCCCGGTGCGAGATACGGAACACAGAATAACCGCATGGTATCTCCTTCTTACAGACATCGATGATCGCAAGCGCGCCGAGGAGACGCTCCGTGCTGCCGAATTCTCATTGCGGCAGACCGTTGATACCATCCCCGGTCAGGTTCTGCGGTTGTCGGCAACTGGCGAACTCGAAGTCGCAAATCGACAAATTCTGGCTTATTTCGGCAAGAGCTTTGAGGACATAAAGAACTGGGCAACGAGCGGCATCGTTCACCCCGAAGATCTCCCTCGTGCAAGCGAAATTAGCAGCAACGCATTCGCGAGTGGCAATCCATACGAGATAGAGGTCCGCGTACGACGGTTCGATGGCGTATATCGCTGGTTTCAATCCCGTGGGCTACCGTTACGGGACGCGGACGGACGGATTCTTCACTGGTATGTCCTTAGCACGGACGTCGATGACCAGAAACGGACTGAGCAGAAGCTACGCCAAAGCGAGCAAGAGCTTCGCACGATCACCGATACCATCCGCCAACCCATCGTGGTACTGGCGCCGGATGGGACGACACTCTATGTAAACCAAGTGGCTCTGGATCACACGGGATACACCAGGGACCAACCGGATGAGCAAGGTTTTTGGGCTCGAGTGGTCCATCCCGACGACCTAAAACACCTCCGAGACGAGCGTAGAGACAGACTCTTGCGTGGAGTCCCATTCGATCTGGAGTTTCGCGCTTTGTTCAAGAGCGGACAGTATCGCTGGCAGCTCATGCAGTACAATCCGCTAAACGA
>DASPVV010000271.1:0-13577 GCA_035622175.1 Terriglobales bacterium
CTCCGGGAAAGCAGTTCGGCTCGAAGACTTTCGTGGCAAGCAGGTTCTGCTGGTCAACTGGAATTTTGAGTGCGGGTTTTGTGATTCCATCGCACCAGAGCTAGCACGACTCCAGGACAGTCTCGAAAAGCAGAACGTGCACTTGCTCCTGCTGGGATATGGCGACCTGGAATCAAATCGGAAACAGGCGAGCCAGCATGGCCTCAAATGCCCCATCCTTCTACCAAAGGATGACCAGAAGCCCAAACCCTTTGCTGATCGAGGTACGCCGGTAGCGTACCTATTAAATGAAACGGGTCGAGTAGCACAGTCTTTGGCCATCGGTGCCGATCAGGTAGTAGAACTGGCCAACCGAATGTCCGCCCCCAGGGCGGGAAGTCCCGAATCCGCCAGTCGGAACCGAAAAAAACTGGAAAGCGAGCGATCCCTGGCGGAAAGCCGCATCGAGCGGAACGGACTCAAGGCGGGAACTCCCGCGCCACCATTTCGTCTGCCCGATTTGCAGGGCCGGTTCATTTCATTGGAAGACTACCGCGGTCGAAGGCTTCTTTTAGTGTTCAGCGATCCTCAATGCGGACCTTGCGACGAGCTTGCTGCGGAGCTGCCACGTTTACATCAAGCTCACGCCGCAAACGGCCAAGCTCTTCTGCTTGTTGGCCGCGGAAATGCTGAGGAGAACCGGCGCAAGGCAGCGAAATTCGGAATTAAGTTCCCCGTAGTGCTTCAGGAGCAGTGGAAGCTTTCGAAAGAATATGGAATTTTTGCGACCCCGGTAGCTTTCCTGATCGATGAAAAGGGAATAATTGCCCGAGATGTAGCAGTCGGACGAGATGCCATATTGGCCCTGGCCGGTTGAGGCTGAAGGCGAACAGGTCCGAATCTCCTAGCATCTGGCAGGTTGGAATGGCAGTCCGAGTATTCATATGACGACGGAATACGAAGTCCAGGTCGCGGCTGAAGCCATGGAACGGATTGGACCCTTACGCCATCGTCGTCCCCTAGACGAGCGATGCGAGGTTCGACAGAAGCGGTCCCAGCCTTTACTGGATTCTTTGCAGGCCTGGTTGGAAGCCACTTTGGCGAAGCTATCCCGGCGCTCAGATACCGCCGTGGTGGTGCGTTACGCACTCGGGTCTGGAAGGCTTTGAGCCGCTACCGCGACGACGGCCGGATCGAGATCGATAACTCGGCTGCCGAGCGAGCCTTGCGTGCCGTCGTCTTAGGACGAAGAATTATTTGTTTGCCGGCTCGGAAGGGAGGAGAGAGGGCAGCCGCGATCTATTCTCTGATCGGGACCGCCAAGCTGAACGGTTTGGATCCGGAACTCTATCTTCGGGAAGTGCTCAGCCGCATTGCCGATCATCCCGTGAATCGCATCCATGAGCTCCTACCCTGGAATCTAGTTCCCACGCAAGCACCCGCTTCACTCTCCAATACACTCACTTCGTAGGTGGCATATTCCTAGCGACTAGTCGTGTCCATTTGCAAGCAAGTGGACACGACTAGTACGGACAACCTTAGTTCGTCAAGACGATGATCATTCGACGCTAACCTTGCAGCTAATGTTTGCCATTTGCTGCCATTGCGATCGAGGCCAGCGCTGTTGCAGGCCCTAGCTTGACGCGAACGCAGACGCCGGGAACAGAAACGTGTAGCCAATCGCCGTGACGGGAGGGCACCAAGAGGTCGGAGCACCCACCGCTCACGCCAACGAAAGTATCGGCTACGTAAGCTGAACTGGGAGATGTGCGCCTGACGGCGCAGAGGATATGGGAAAGCCCGTGGAGAGAATAGCGGCTGCGGAATCCCGCAGACCTTCAAGTTGAAAGAAAACGAAAAGATTAAATCTCGGGCGATGCGAAGGTTAAAAACAAGTTAAAAAAGTTAGAAACTGATTGATATTTCGCCAGTTGGAAGTAAAATGTCTGCGCTTCCAAGAACATTAAAACGGGGATGGAATATATGACGTTCCTCGTCAGCTCTCGCAGGCGGCAGTTTTCTGCCTTTCGGATGTTCTCTCTTTTCCTGGTTCAGTTCGCTTCGATCTCGCTACTCGCACAATCTGGGTCCGTGTACTGGGTATCCACTACTGGCAGCGATAGCAACCCCGGCACGGTCGCCGCTCCTTGGTTGACGATTCAGCACGCGGCGAATACGGTCACCGCCGGCGCCACGGTGAATGTCATGGGCGGCGTCAGCGTTTACAACGCGTATGTGAGTTTTCCGAATTCTGGAACGGCAACGGCGCCGATTACCTTTCAGAGCTATCCAGTACTGGTTGGGACTACCCTGCAGCCCGCGGTGATCGATGGAACAGGCTTAACGGTTTCGGGCACGCAAGGTCTCATCACGATCTCGGGAGCCCGAAGTTACATCACCGTCCAAGGATTTGAAATCCGTAACCTATCCACTACCAGTAAGTCGGCGGTTCCGTGTGGCGTCTGGATCACGGGATCGGGTACTGGTGTGCAGATTCTGAACAATTTGATCCACAACATCGATGCCCCCGGAACGGGAAACGGTTGCGGTCTCTTTGCCTACGGCACGTCGCAGACTCCCATCACCGGGTTGGTGGTCAGTGGCAACGAACTCTATGACCTGCAGACCGGGGAAAGCGAATCATTAACCCTGAATGGGAACGTGACCCACTTTCAAGTCACCAATAACGTCATTCACGACAACTACAACATCGGCATCGACATTATTGGATACGAAGGCACTGGGCCCGTCGGCTACGACCAGGCAAGTTACGGGGCGGTCAGCGGGAACACGGTCTATAACATCAGCGGAATCGTGAATACCGGGGAAGGCGAGGAATTCGACGCTGACGGCCTCTATTGTGATGGATGTGGCTATGTCACATTCGAAAGGAATGTGGTCTTTCAGGCCGACTACGGCATTGAGACGACCAGCGAGAATCAAGTCTGTCAGGCCACTGGCACCGAGTGGTCTGGAACTCCAACCAATACCGGAAACAATACCGAAAATCCTGCCAAAGGCGGGTATCCGTGCTACGGCATGTACGCTACCGTGCGCAACAATCTGTTCTACTACGAGAATGCCTGCGGTAACTCGATCGGCGGTTATGCGCTCGCGTCCAGCAAAGGTGGCGCGGGCAATGGAGGCGGCAGCAGCTTTCACGATGTTTTCGTCAACAACACTCTGTATGACAACGGTACCCAACCAGGCAATTCATCGGAAGGCACCCCCAGCGGCGATTTCCAGACGCAGTACCAGCTGGGCAGCGCTCAAAACGACTATTTCGAAAACACAATCATCTACGAATCTGCGTCCGACCCTGTTCCACCCGACACGTCCCCTGGCACCTCACCTAATATGTGGATCAACAGCTACGTTTCTTGCAGTTCAAGCTACCCATGCCCGCCGGCGACCCTAAATTGGAACTTGTACGGCTCGGTTTTGGGCTACGCAGAAGGGAGGTCAATCGAGTGGGCTGGAAACAGTAGCTACACGAGCTTCGCAAACTACCAGGCCACCAATGGGGGAGAAGATGCGAATTCGTTGAATGCGAATCCCATCTTCGATTATCTGGAGACGTCTCCGAGCACACCGCCGAACTTTACCACCGATAATGCTTCGCCGGCCGTCGGCGGCGGCTCGACAAGCCTCTCGTGCAGCGTTTTCTGGTGTGACCCTAATGGAAGCTCTCCAAACTCCATCTATGGCAGCACCGATATCCTCGGGAATCCTCGGACGAACCCCTCGACCGGTGCGATTGACATCGGCGCCTACCAAAACAATGGAGGCCCAATTGCGAACTCGTTGACCGTGAATCTGAACTCAGCGGCTTCTTTACTCCAGGGAGGTCAGACGACCACTCTGGCGGTCACGGTTACCGCGATTCCAGGTGGCGGTGGTGCGCCCACCGGTACGGTGAGCCTCTACAATGGGCAAACAATGCTGGAAAAAGCGACGCTAATGCCGACCGGTGTCAACACGACTGCCGTAACCCTGCCGCTCAGTGCGTCCCAGCTCACGGCGAACAACGAGAATACTTTAACGGCGGTTTACTCGGGGAATTTGGTCAATCCTTGCTGTAACCCAGAGTATCCCCCGGGAGGGTCGCAAACGCCGATTGCGTGGTATCCAAGCGAAACCTCGGCGGCAATCATAGTGACGGAGTGCTCTGGCTCTGGTATGTACAGTCCGGCTAACAACGCAACACTTACCGGTGCAACGCAGGTGTTCAACTGGTGCATCATTCCGGGTGCAACTGCGTACTGGGTGGATATCGGATCGACGCAGGGAGGCAACAACTACTATTCGTCCGGAAACCTCGGGTTGGTCTACTCTCTGAACGACAACAACGGCGAGCTGCCGACGAATGGCAGCACGGTGTACGTGACTCTCTATGCGTTGATCAACGGCTCGTGGTCGCCCAACTACTACACCTACACGGCGTTCAATGCAGGAGCAGAGACAGCCGTAATGGCATCGCCGACTCCAGGTTCGATGTTGTCCGGCAGCACGGTGACGTTTAGCTGGAATGCGGGCACAGCCTCACCGCAAGAGTACTGGCTGGACATCGGCAGTTCTGCGGGCGGGAACAATTACTACTCGTCCGGGAACCTGGGCAGCGCACTAAGCGCAACAGTCAGCGGTCTGCCGACGAATGGAACGACGGTCTACGCTGCTCTGTACACGCTGGTCAGTGGTACATGGACACCAAATCCGTACACTTACACCGCGTTTAGCGTGTCGGCGGAGCAGGGAGTCTTAACCACGCCGACCCCGGGTTCGACGTTGACAAGCGGCACGGTGACATTCGACTGGACGGCGGGCTCGCCCGGGCCGTATAGCTACTGGGTGGATATAGGAAATACGGCGGGCGGGAACAATTACTATTCATCCGGGAACTTGGGCAATGTGACGACCACGACGGTAAGCGGATTGCCGACAAATGGCAGCACCGTTTACGTGACTTTGTATACGTTGATCGGCGGGCAGTGGTACGGGAGCGAATACACATATACGGCGTTGAACGCAACCTCCGGGCTGGCGGCTATGCAGACGCCGATGCCGGGAACAACGATAAGCGGGACCACGCAAACGTTCACCTGGAGCTCGGATTCACAGGCTAACGCCTACTGGGTGGATATCGGTTCCACGGCGGGTGGGAACAATATCTATTCATCCGGGAACCTGGGGACGGCGCTTTCGACGACCGTGTACACACTGCCGGCAAACGGCAGCACGATCTACGTGAGCCTGTACTCGTATGTTGGAGGGCAGTGGGTGAACAACCCAGTTACCTACACCTCGGGTCCGTAAATGGGAACTGCGAACGGGCAACTGTGGACTACTAATGAACAGCTATGGAAGGGCACGGACCTCGTTCATACCCTGTCTGCATGCCGAGCAGGGGCGTAAGTCGCGATCCTGGCGCCAAAACCAAAACTGGGCCGAAAGTCGCGATCCCACAGGTGCTGGCCTTTCCGGCGGACGGCGCTAATTCCGAGAATTGTGATTTTGTTGCGCAGCTTATTCAGGCAAGCCGCGCAAAAGATCCGCACGGTTCCGGAAAAACAATAGACCTACCGTTGCCCAGGTTGCGTGGATGTCGTAGCGGCGAAGCAGATCGAGGAGCTAAGGGACGGCAGTCCTGGCTCCGATCAGCCTATCGCGGCAACTGGTTAATGCCAGACTATCCCGCAGACCCCAGTACTTCAAAGTCAAGAGAAATGATGAAGATCCCACCGCCGCCTACGATTGAGTTAACTTTAGACATTTTTCATTGAGCGTACGCATGCGCGCTAGCGGGGAAAACGCTCAGCGGAGCGAAGGTCACATTTGCTCAGCCAGCCCCAACACGTCCCCAGCCTCTGCCCGCGCTGGCGATAGCACGCGCAGCACACTGCCAATGGGACTATCTGCAGCAGCACATCCGTGGCCGTGAAGCCGCGCCCACGCAGAATAGGCAGCCCGATGATGCTGAAATACTCGGGCGTCACCACCACATTCACCGTGGTGTGCTGCTCGTTCGCACGCGATTCAGGTCTTCCGTTGATGTGGATCGGAACGCTTCCCGGTCCCGAGGCAGGTAGATCGGACACCACGGCGGCACCATGCACTCCGGGGTATCTGGTCCAGTCGGCCCACCAAGCTGCGAACGAACGGGTCCTGCTTCGTCGAGTCGGGATATCGCGCCTTGTCGAGCACGAGGCCTGCGGTCAAAAGGCGGTCGTGATCGAACCCGAGCTTCTGGTGATCGAGCCGATACACTCCGCAAATGAGCAGCCCACTTCCGATCAGCAGGAACAGGGCCAGCGCAATCTCTCCTCCCACAAGCCCTGCCCGCAGCCGTTCATGTGACCGGCCCGGCGTGGCGCCGCGGCTTTCGCTTTGCAGGTCCGCATGGATCGCGGTGCGCGAGGCCTTCAGAGCCGGCGCTAGGCTTGACAGCACAGTGGAAGCCATCGAGATGGCGGCGGCATAGAGCAGGACACTCCTGTCCAGGCTGACAGGGACAGCGCTGATGGCCTCGTTGAAGCTCAGGCCCGCGCGCATCAGGCGGATTCCGAAAAACGTCAGCAACAGGCCGATGTCTTGTGCATTTATATATGGAAGTATCCCCACGAATAAGCAGCTGATAATATGCATGGGAATGCACGCCAAACCTGCGAATTTCTGCGCTTATTGCGTTCGGGGCCTCGCCTTGTCGTTAGCTCTGATTCCATCACAAGTCCTCGGCCAGCAACCTGCGCCGCACCAGCAAATCCTTCAACTGGTGGATCAGCATGCGGCAGACTTTTCTCGAATCTCCAAGACGATATGGGAGTATGCCGAAGTAGGCTATCAGGAACTGAAGAGCTCCGCCGTCTTGCAGCGTGAGCTACAGTCCGCCGGCTTTCGTGTCCAATCACCCGTTGCTGACGAGCCAACCGCTTTTGTCGCCACCTATGGCCAAGGTAAGCCGGTCATTGGAATTCTAGGCGAATTTGACGCGCTCCCTGGTCTCTCGCAAACCGCCACGCCAGACCGTAATCCTGTGACCCCGAACGCGCCAGGCCACGGCTGCGGTCATAACCTGCTTGGCTCCGGAGCAGGGCTCGCGGCCGTAGCACTTCAAGAGTACATGCAGCTGAATCATGTTGCAGGAACCCTGCGGTATTACGGGACGCCGGCTGAGGAAGGTGGCGATGGAAAAGTGTACATGATCCGAGCCGGACTATTTCGCGACGTCGATGTGGTCCTACATTGGCATCCGGCCAGCGAGAATACCGTGACTAACGGCGGCATGCTGGCGATAAACAGTGCGAAATTCCTATTTCACGGGGTTGCCGCGCATGCGGCCTTTGCCCCGGAGCGCGGCCGTTCTGCATTAGATGCGGTGATGTTGATGGGGAACGGCGTCGAGTTTCTTCGCGAGCATGTTCCCAGCAATAGCCGAATTCACTACATCATTAGCAATGGCGGCGCCGCACCCAACATAGTTCCAGATCTTGCGGAACTCTACCTTTATGCGCGTAACCCTTCACCCGAGGTGCTAAGCGGAGTGTGGGACCGAATCCTTAAGATCGCCCACGGCGCCGCGCTGATGACGGAAACGAGTGTCGAGGTCAAGGACATCGGGGGCGATGCCAATATACTGCCGAATGATGCACTGGCAAAAGTGGCGCAACGGAATTTGGAAGAGGTTGGCGGATTCCGCTATACGGCGGAAGAAAAGCAATTCGCGGAGGAACTGCAAAAGAGCTTACCGGTGGGTGCAGCTGGTGAGCTCGATTCGACGGCGTTGATTCAGCCCCTCCGGCGACCGGATCCGAATGAGGCTGCTGCTTCAACCGACGTAGGAGACGTCAGCTGGAATGTACCGACGATCGGCTTTCTCACGGCGACATTTGTGCCGGGAGTGGTTCCGCACACTTGGCAAGCTGCTGCCAGCGCGGGCATGAGCATTGGTCAAAAAGGAATGATCGTGGCCGCGAAGGTGCTGGCTGTCACCGGCGCGGATCTGTTCTTGGATCCCCAATTGGTTTCGGATGCGAGAGCGGATTTCAAACGTCAGCTGGAAGGAAAGACTTATCAGTCTGTGATACCAGCCGGCCAGATGCCGCCATTGAACTACCGGCAGAAGTAATTTCCCGCGCTGGGGGCGCGAAACCCTCGCGGGAACTTCAACGAACCAGGCGTTAGCGGAAGATCACCTGTCTCGAGTAATTCCTTTCGTTGCAATGCCTTTAAAAGGTCAACTTACAGACGCGCAACATCCTTTTGAATCCTGGCTAAGATTGTTTCAAGGGAGACTTGACCGCGATAATAAAGAGGAGCCGTTTTCAAATACTCCGCCTCGAACTGCTTACGGACATTCGTTTCCTCGATGCTGAAAGCTCCGCTCTTTGCGACATCCATATCCAGCGATTTGAAACGCTTTTTCTTATGCTCCCAGTATTCCTTGGTTCCGATGAATTTCTGCACTGCCTCCACATCAAGAAGTTGGTGAATGTCGTAGTAATGCCTGAGGAAATTCGTTGGGACTTTTCCTGTTCCTTTGAATTGGCCGTACCTTCTCACCACCGCCTGGACCTTCTCAACAAATGTGTATTCGGGGTTGTAGCACGGCACTTCGAGGGCGCGGTTGTCTTTGTTCGGAAGCTTCTTGCTTTCGGCGAACCGAACGACCCAAGAGGAGATCGTTACTGCTGTGTTCGGAGTCGTCTGGTCGAATCCGACTTCAAGAAGAATCCCATCTTTGAGGCCTTGGATTGAGCCGAACCTAGTTTCGTAACGCAGCCTCAGGCCGGCGTTTCTCAGAGCTGCATCGTCGTACGCCGTGTCTCTGTCGACGGCGCTAATTCCGAGAATTGTGATTTTGTTGCGCAGCTTATCGTAGAACTGGCGTCTTGACTCGATATGCTGGGGCTTCTCGTGATTCGGATTTGTATCCACCTTGAGGCCATCGAAAGGCTCGATGCGAATGTCGATGTCTTCTGAAAAACGCTGGATGATTCCAAAGCCTTTTGAAAGCGAAGTGCCGCCTTTAAGCTCAAACGTCAAGCCAAGCTGTTTGAGCCCAAAGACGGTGTGCATGATCCAGTAGTCCTTCTCCACCAAGGCCGGATCGTTGATTTTCTCGCTGTCGGCAACGGTCTCAACAAGGGCCTTGAAGTCGTTCCTTTCGTGCAGAAAAGGGTCAGACGGCATATTGCAACATCTCCTGAAACTTTTTCTGCGTGGAATATTTGCCATAGAGAGAGACTGCCCGTGAGAGCTTCTTCGGGTCCATCTCTTTGGCCTTGTCCCGGACGCGAGACAGAACTGCGTCTCGATCCTCAGCAAGCTGGTCTAGCTCATTAACGAGATCGACCAGCAGAAACTCAGGAGAGAGCTGCTTCGGAACGTTATAGCGACGCTCGAAAGTGACCATCCGATTACCAAGAGGAAATGTTCCGTGCCGCTTCTGGTTGTAGACAACACGCTTGTTGTAAAGCTGAGTCGTCCCGACTCCAAGTTGGTTATAGGCATTGGGTGAGGTGACGACAAAATGGTCACTCTTCAGGAATGCGCTGACCAATTCGTGCTCGTCAGCGGGAGCCTCTCCAAATTCGAACTTCCGTGGAAAGTAGTACAGGCCGTTACGAAGCTTCTGTACTGTCCCGTCAGCGGTGAGTTCTTTGAGATGTCGATCGACGCTGTGGGACCAAGGCAGAAGGTCTTTCCTCCGGTAGACACGTCCAGGGCGCAGATGGCTCTTCAATTGTTCTACCGTTCTAGCTGGCATTGTCCCTGATCCTCCATTCCGCATGGTACGTCAAAATACTGTTATTGTCAATAATTTTATTAATATTTAATGCATACATTATTGTATTATGCTGTTTCTATTAGCTTTACAAGCTACTTATATTCATTGCATGTTGGCAAGGATTCCTCGACTGGGTCGTTCATTCAGACGCCTGAACCTGCATCCCTGCTTTTCGTTGTCGAGCTCTGAGATTGTGCGTTGCCCTTGAGTCGCCCTATGTGAACCACCATATCCATGACCGTCCCTCCAGGGCGCACACTTTTTGCCGCCCGTGGATTAGGAAGAAATCGTGCAACTGCTCCGATGCCCAGCGGTAGCGCTCCTGCTTCGGCTCGTGCGCTCGCTCTCTCGTAGCCGCATACAGTTGTTTATTTTTCGGGAGTTTGAAATTCGTTGTCTTTCTCAGGTCAGCGCAGCGTGAATGCCGAGAGCTTCGGCGACCCTGCGGAGTGGCTTGTCTTTTGTCCACAGAAACGTGGGCGGATTGAGAAAGACGGAGGCGATCAAATGTGCGTCGGTCAGACCTATACCAAGGCTGTATAAACGACGAGCCTCAATCATGAGGCGCAGTTCGCTCAGTTGTGCCACACGCACTTGAGGTAAGAGGTCCAGCATGGCTAGCGTCTTGGCACGTTCGCGCAGTGACCCGAAAGCCAATTCCGCAATGATCCACGAATGAATCACAATCTGGCCCTGGTTCAGAGCCTTCCGCAGGTCTTTGTTGCCCGAACGGAAATGGTCGATCCAGACCGAAGTGTCGGCGAGAATCAATTTCGCCGCATCCTAGTCACGCCCCGGCGGCGCAGAATGTTCTTCAAACCCGGCATCGTACCTCCCAGGGAGGCCAATCGGCGAGCACTCTCCCGCTCTATGAGCGCTTTGAGAGCCTCCCGAATCAAGGCTGTTTTCTCGGCAACCCCAGTAAACTCCTGGGCGGTGCGTACGAGATCGTCGTCGAGCGCAACGGTAGTTCGCATCGGGAAACTCCAATGCATCAAGTATAGCATCAAATGACGCAGATATTCGTGCCCTCGTTTTTGCTGAGTCCGTGGTTGTCCGAAAACGGCTAGTCCTTTGCCGAGGTCGAAAATGCGGGTGAACTGTGAAAAGTTGTGAAAGTACTATGACTGGTAGAATATGCAACACACGTGTTTTCACAAGGTTATATGTAAGAAGGTTATTCAGCGTCGGATTTTGAGTACGCTGCTTCTGCCGGTTACGGCGTCCCGGCAATTTTGGCGCCGGAACCGTCTTGCGGCCGTGGCAATCCTTGGGCATCCGTTTCGCAATGGGGTTTGCGGCTGCACTTCCACATCATGCGCTTGCGCTATTCGTTCCGCAACGCGACGGTCGGATCGACCCGTGTGGCGCGCAGCGCCGGCCCGAGCGTTGCTCCCAGCGCGACGAGCAGCATCATCGCCAACACAAGCGGATAAACCTCCGGCGCGCCAAAGAGAAACCCGTCGAACATCGAATCGAAGATCTTCGGCAGCGGGATCGCTATGACGAAGCCGATCGCCGAGCCAATTGCCGCCACCTTGAAGCCTTCGCGCAGAATCATCCGGGAAATGTCCGAAGCCTTCGCACCCAGGGCAATGCGAATCCCGATCTCCGGCGTGCGGTGGCCTACCGAATAGGCGATCAGGCCGTAGATTCCAATCGTCGCTAGAATCAGCGCAAGCAAGGCGAACATTACAAGAAGGCGCTCGAACAGCGGGTTTCCATTTCTTTGCGCCGCGATCAAGCTATCCATGCTCATCACCCGCAGCAACGGCAGCTCCGGATCGAGCTGTGAGACCACGGACCGCAGCAAAGACGACAGGCTGTTCGGCTCCACGGTCGATCGCAGCATCACCGAGAACGAAGCTACGGGCTTCTGTTCGAAAGCCTGGTACACTTGCGGGTCGATGCGGGGATCCTCCGAGTAGCTCTTCACGTCGGCAGCTACGCCGATAATCTCGTTCCAATCGGCCGGGGCGCCGGAAATCTCGAGCCGAACCTGTTTGCCCAGTGGATCCTCGCCTGGAAAGTACATCCGCACGAATTCCTGGCTCACAACCACCACCCGGGGCGTATTCGCCTGATCCGTGGCCGTGAACCCGCGCCCACGCAGAATGGGCAGCCCGATGATGCTGAAATACTCGGGCGTCACCACCACATTCAACGCGGTGTGTTGCTCGTTCGCACGCGATTCAAGTCTTCCGTTGATGTGGATCGGAACGCTTCCTGGTCCCGAGGCAGGTAGATCGGACACCACGGCCGCACCCTGCACTCCAGGTATCTGGTCCAGTCGGCCCACCAAGCTGCGAACGAACGCGTCCTGCTTCGTCGAGTCGGGATATCGCACCTTGTCGAGCACCAGGCCTGCGGTCAAAAGGCGGTCGTGATCGAACCCGAGCTTCTGGTGGTCGAGCCGATACACTCCGCAAATGAGCAGCCCACTTCCGATCAGCAAGACCAGGGCCAGCGCGATCTCTCCCCCCACAAGCACTGCCCGCAGCCGTCTATGTGACCGGCCCGACGTAGCGCCGCGGCTTTCGCTCTGCAGGTCCGCATGGATCGCGGTGCGGGAGGCCTTCAGGGCCGGCGCTAGGCTCGACAGCACAGTGGAAGCCATCGAGATGGCGGCGGCATAGAGCAGGACATTCCTGTCCAGGCTGAGGGGAACGGCACTGATGGCCTCGTTGAAGCTGAGGCCCGCGCGCATCAGGCGGATGCCGAAAAACGTCAGCAACAGGCCGACGCCTCCACCCAGCAGCGCGACCACCAGCCCTTCGGTCAGAAGCTGCCGTACCATGCGCGCGCGGCTTGCTCCCAGGCTGATGCGGATCGCCAACTCCTTCTGGCGGCCCAATGCGCGGGTCAGCAGCAGACCAGCGACATTCGCGCAGGCGATGAGCAGCACAAGCCCCACAACCGTCATGATCACCGCGAGCGCGGACCGAATCCCGAAGTTGTAAATCAGAAAGTCGCCAAGCACCCGCACGGAGGCACCCCATCGTCTCTCAGTTGCAGGAAAGTCCTGCTCCGCCTGTTGCGCAAGGGTATGGATCTGGGCGCGCGCTTGCTCGAGAGTCAGGCCAGGGGCAAGACGCGCAAACACGTACAGGTACCGGTTCCTGCGCGCATCGGGCGCGCCGTCCTCGGCCGTCAACGTCAGCGGGGTCCAAAGTTGTGGCGTGAACCCGAGAAGACGGAAGTCCGCCGGCATCACACCGACCACAACATAGTCTTCGCGGCTGAGGCGCACCGTCCGCCCGATCACCGAAGCATCGGAACCGAACCGGCGCTCCCACAGGCTGTGGCTCAGAATGAGCAAATGGTCATGTCCCGGCTCATCTTCGCCTGCTGCGAACGCACGCCCAAGCTGCGGCGTCACTCCGAAGACCGAGAAGAAGTTTGCGGAGACGGCCGCAACCGTGATCGCCTCCGGCTGTTCGCCGGGGCCTGAGAGGCTGCCCGTGCGATACTCGTCCGCCGCGGCAGTTTCGGAAAATAGCTGCCTGTTCCCCTTCCACGCCAGGTAGCTGGGTGCGGAAACGGGATTCGCATCCGCCTGGAAGGTGGCATCCGGATTGACAGAAGAGACCACAAAGATTCTTTGCGGTTCACGCCCGGGGAGATGAGGCATCAAGAATGCGCTCACCATGCTAAACATCGTGGTGTTGACGGCAATCCCCAGTGCAAGCGTGATCACGGCCGTCACAGTGAACCCCGGTGACTTGATCAGTTGCCGCAGCGCGAACCGCCCGTCGGCCAGGATGCTCTCGACGGTCGGCCACTGCCAAGCCTCCCGGCTGCTCTGTTCAATCAG
>DASPVV010000272.1:0-4307 GCA_035622175.1 Terriglobales bacterium
CGTCTCGCTCTTCGGTGTTTCCGTGATGGATGGCATCTTAATGATCACTTACTATAACCACGAGTTGCTACTGCTAGGAGGGACGCACATCGATGCGATGTACCGCGCGGCATCCACGCGTATGCGTCCGTTGCTCATGACCGCGCTTTCGGCGTGCATTGGCCTTTTTCCGGCCGCGATTTCCACCGGGATTGGTAGCCAGGTGCAACGCCCGCTCGCAACCGTAATCGTAGGCGGTATGCTGGTCGGTCCTGTCATGCTCTTGCTCGTCGTGCCCGCCCTACGGCTGATCGTGCTCGGTGGAGAACATCAGCTGACCGTTCATCAGTCGGAACCAAAGGAGAAGAAGGAATAAGAATAATGAAGGGTGTTCTCGATCTGAACTGATTTTCTCCTGCTGTCAGCCTCGGCTTCCGGAGGGTGCAGCCGGCGATCGATTTTTCGCGTCGATGTCCGTCCGCTGAACTCGCCTGCGGCCGGGGTCAACTCCACCGGCGACCATTTCCGCTCTCTGCCACTACCACGTCAATCTTTCGCTCGTAATGCGGGAATTGCTTGGCAACGGGACTCCGCGGAGCTGGGCTTCTCGGCAGACGCAGTATTGATGTTCTTGCGACTCGGCACCGCGCTTCTCGCGCGCCACGGACGGATCTTGCTTTGGGGTAGATAGAGCTTCCTCTTCCCACGCCTGATTCTGTAGCGGAGGAACTCGAAGCCGTTCTGGACGTTGCACGCTATGAAGCCAGCCCAGTTTGGGTCACCTCCGATTGAGACGGAACCTCTGCTCTTAGGACTTTTACGGGAAGACAAGGCTCTTACCAACCGCTTTCTGCGTTCCCACAGCACCATGCGTTAGAACTCGTAACCGGAGGGTTACAAGTGTAATTACCGCGACTGCAACACACTGACTTGCCTCTCAACAAGGAAGGAGTACCATCCAATTATGCACGCGGATCGTTCATGACTCGTCCGTTGGGGATTATGGGGGCGGGGTTACAAAGGAGAGAAAAGATGAACCGTTCACGATTCCTGATGCTTGGCGGCATCTCACTGACGCTCGGCTTGGTGGTCAGCTTTTACGTCTACCGCGATATACAGTTGGTGACGGGCAAGTCCGGCTCCGATCCGATGAGCGATGCCTTGGTTGCAGCGAAGGATCTAGAAGTTGGCGCACGCTTGCAAGGACCAGACATCAAAATAGTTCGCGTGCCGGTGAGTGCTCTCCCACCCGGCTCACCGCGAAAGACGGCCGATGTGATCGGCCGCGGCGTGATCCTCCCGATCGCAAAAGGCCAATTCATCCTTTCGGTGCAATTAGCAGGCGAGAACGCCGGCAGTGGTCTGCCCTCGCTGATCCCTCCCGGTATGCGGGCCGTCGGGGTCCAGGTTAACGATGTGACTTCCGTAGCAGGATTCGTGACCCCTGGGACGCGAGTGGACGTATTAATGACCGGGGCACCGAACGGAGAACAGCGGACGACCACCGTTCTGCAAAACGTCAAGGTGCTTGCCATGGGGCACAGGCTGGAACGTAACGCAGGCGGAGAGGCTCAAACCGTCAGCGTCGCAACCCTCTTAGTTAACCTCGATGACGCGGAACGATTGATCCTCGCTAGCAACGAGGGTCGCGTTCAGTTAATTTTGCGAAATCCAATTGACACGGGCACTGACGAGGTGATGAGCGCTAGCCTACAGCAACTGTACAGGGGATTGCCTACTGCTGAACCCGCTGGAGCAGCAAGACGGGCCACGCCATTGAAACCTACCGCAGTACCCAAATCTGCGCCTGACACACACGAGATTCAGGTGATCCAAGGAAATAAGCAATACCTCGAGAAGTGCCAAGACGGGGGGCAGTGCAGTCAAAAATAGCTAGCAGCTCACTTGGCTTGCGCGAACAGGCTCTTGGCATTTAACCCTGATCATTAGAACGCAACGAGTGCGCCCAAGCCGCAAACGGCTCCCCCAGTTCGCTTCGCCAGGTAACCGGTAAAATCGTGCGATGCCCAATGAGTAAGATCGAAGCACTTCAGTCCAATTCGACCGTTCGCGGGATCTTTCAGATTCCTTACGATGGTCAACGTCCAGTGGTCCGGCTCGGCCGTGTCCTCGATGACCAGCCGAACGAGGTCCACGTTGATCGATGCGGGGCCGCGCACGTCGGTCGTAAAATGGAAATCTGCCATTACATTCCTCCCCTTTTCACGGGGGGATCCTAGCACCTTCGCCGACCAGCGTTTGAGTTCCTGATGCGCTGCGGTTTGGCGACGAACACAGAGGGCGAAAGGACCACGATTGGCACTATCCATGCCTGGAGAATCGGCCTTAACCTAAGATCCAAATGAGCCACGTCTGTGCTGTTGTGCTGCTCTGTTGTTCTGCTCTTGCCTTCGCTCAAGACACTCCCCGCGCAGAAATCTTCTTTGGCTACTCCTACCTGAATGCGAGTACGAATGGGCTGACCGCGCGACAGAACGTGAATGGGGCGCAGTTTTCGCTCGTCGGCAATATCAGTCGCTGGGCAGGGGCGGAAGCAAACGTCAGCGGTTACTACAAGTCGTTCCTTTATACTCTACCGAACTGCGTTCCAAACAACATTGCTGGAATACCCTGCACAAACAAAGTGATTGCCCGAGATTATGCAGTAGTATTTGGTCCACGAGTGCATTACAAATGGGCTTTTGTGCATGCCCTCGGCGGATTGGACTATCTCAATGAAGGCATTCTTGGGACATCAACAACGAATCACTCCATCGCCGGTGCCTTTGGCGGCGGTGCGTTGTTCAAGGTCTCGCGATATATTGCCCTGGAAGGCTCGGCTGATTATTTCATCGTTAGCGGTCACAACATCAACCCTTATGTCGGTTCGGCCACCCAAAACGATTTCCGCGCAGCTGTCGGCATCGCGTTCACCTTAGGCCATGCGGATGGACCAGTCGCCAACAGCGCAACGCCGCCGACACAGGGAACCACAATGGCGCGACCTGCGCACGGCGCTGGAATGTCTATCCCAAGCCTCGGGGTGGTAGTCGTATCGGATAACGGCGGGGCTCAGATCACCGGGATTGCTCCTAACGGGGTTGCCGCATTAGCGGGGCTGCACCCGGGCGACATTATCAACGCTGCGAACGGGGTGCCAGTCAAAACGCCGGCGGATCTCGCGAATGCACTGTCAGGCATGGCGCCCGGAACCCAGGTGCGGTTAGAGTATACGATCGGCGGCCAGTGGCAGAGCGAAACAACTCTCGCTCTCGGGCGCTGAGCAGCACGGGCGGTCGATTCCATCACTTGCGCAAATGTCCGACTGAAACCCTAATCCGAAATTCCCTCGACACCCAACAGTCCCAAGAGCGAAAATGAGCAGCAATGGGAGAAGCCTCTAAAACACGCACCTGCTTCGTAATCGCTCCGATAGGAACGACAGACAGCGACGTCAGGAAAAGATCAGACAAGGTCCTCAAACATATTTTCAAGGACTCCTTGGTAGCATTTCATAATTGCCTATCCTTCCTGCTTGTCCAGGAAACCTGAGGTGGAACACATTTCTTGTATTACACTCCGTAATACAATATACTTAAGTTTAGGTCCTTTATGGCTTCTCCTTTGACGTTGAGACTTGAGAAAAAGACTAGGCAGCGGATCGCGCGCATAGCAAGCCGGCGACAAATTTCCACTTCAGAATTGATTCGGGAAGCCATCGAGGCATGGGTGGAACGACAGGAACCAATGGCCGCGCCTTATGAAGCAATGGCTGATTTGATTGGGATTGTTAACGGCGGGCAGCCAGGGCGCTCGGCCAAAACAGGTCTTCGCTTTAAAGAACTCCTAACGAGTCGCCGGAGGCAACGGTGATCCTGGTGGATGCTGGGCCACTCGTGGCATTAGTGGATGCGGATGATCAATTCCACAAGAGATGTGTCACTGCCTTGAAAGTCTTGCGAGAACCTCTGGCCACAGTTTGGCCTCCGCTGTCGGAAGCGATGTACCTGCTAGGTGACTTGCGCAAAGCCCAAGACGCTGTCTGGGAGATGATAGCGCGAGGAGTCTTGCAGCTCCTTCCACTCGACATTGCTGACGTTCCTCGAATGCGCGAGCTGATGGCCAAGTATGCTGACCGTCCGATGGATCTTGCTGATGCAGCACTCATTAGGGTTGCTGAACGTGAAGGTACCCGAAAAATCTTTACAGTTGACCGCGAGGATTTCAGCGTCTATCGGCTTCACGGAAGGGTGCGGCCGAACATCATCCCTTAGACAGAATCTAGGGAGACGTGAGCCAATCTGACCCGGTGTCCTACCCAAGTGTCA
>DASPVV010000273.1:0-28688 GCA_035622175.1 Terriglobales bacterium
TGCGGGTGTGGCCGCTCTGTGGAAAAACTCCCGGGAAAATCGAGCCCTGGCCGCATCAGCTGAGTTCATCGTCTTGGCGACTGCACAATGTTTGCTGCATAGGCCTGTGAACGGCTTGCACTCGATTGAATTCGAAACAGATTAAGGCGCACCATTCCGATTGACTTTGCCAATCGGGGATGTAATAACCATAATCGTTCTTCGACAGCTTCTAAAGTTTTCCCGGTTGGTGCCGCGTCCGGGGCTCAAGCGAGGTCACCCTGCGCATCGAAAGATGAAGCAGGGAGGGCTAGCAAGGGTCTATAGCAATGCGCTGGTCGAGGCGAACAGGAAGATTTGTTGAAGGCAGGATAGAGTCCCGAGGCGTTGAGTGGGTTTGTCCGGTTGGCGGTAAGCCCGGAGCCCGAGTGAAGATCGCGCATCGTAACCCGCAAGGAAGCGATGAAGGCAGGTCTTGCAAGGGTCTAAAGTGAGCTACTGGCTGAGACGAATACACTTAACATCACCTCGGGATTCTTTTGCTTTGACCGTTGCCTTCCTTCCATCGTAAGTTCCCCTCCCCCTATCCCTTGACCGGTGTGCGCCGAGGCTTTAGGGTCCTTGGTCTATCTGGAATCTTTCTTTGGGCACCAGGCGCGCTCGGTAAATGGAATTTGCGGTGGCCACTTCCGCGACTACATCGACATTGAGTTGGTAACTCCCCGGGGGAAGGTTGTCGCCGAAGGGTATTTCGGTGTCATCTAGGTTTTTCTTGAGCGGAAAGTGCTGATATCCGATGGCCGTTGCCCGCCCGATTTCATTCACGGCCAAGACCACCACCGTCAGATCGAAATCCTGATCCGTCTCATTCGAAACCAAAATCGATCCTTCCAGCCGCTGCCCGTTGATCCTGGGATACTGGCCCCATCGTGCCCCGAGCGGTGAGATCACCGACAATAAAAGTTCCTGGCTAATCTGCTGCGCGGGCTTACGGCTGTCGCTAGCCATGACCGTGAAACGGAATTCGCCGGCCTCGGTGGGACTGCCCGTGAGTTCGCCATCGCTGTCGAGGACGATCCCGGAAGGCAGGAAGCCTTGGGTGAGCTCCCACTTCAAAGGAGGAACCCCACCCGTCGCTTCGATGCGCGCCCGAAATGGCTGCCGCAGGTAAGCCCGGGGCAGGCTCACGGTGCTAACCACCATGGGCGGCGGGGCATTTCCTCCTGCCTGTTGGGCGACCCCGGGGCTCGAAAAGACCGCCAGCAGCAAACTAATCACGACGCGATGCGAAGCCGTCGTCGGCAAATTCGTCGCCCGCTTGGTAAGCACCTCGACTTGGCACCGCCTCCTCGGCAAATTCGCTCCTAGCTTGCCTGTGCTCGCATTATAGAGCCGAGAGGGAATCGTTGGGTCGCGCCGGAACATGGTCGCGAGTGAACCGCCGCGAGAAACGGCAAGCGTCCTCCCGCGAATCGGGCTAAGTTGGTGTTCTCGCACTCAGTTTGGGCCGCGGCGCTCTCGACGTTTCTGCGGTTACCGCGCTAAGCTAGATGCTTTCCGGAGGAGATGGGAAGCTATGCGGGAAATGGTCGCCAAGCTATGGCCGGAGATCCAGTGGATCGAAAAGCCAAAGTTGCGCGAGCAGGTCACCCAAACCTGGGTCAAGGCGCTCGAACGCAGCCCTCTGAAAGGGGAGGATCTGAATCGCATCCCCTTCACCCTGCTGGTGCCGAATTGTCCGGTGACTTTCATGGAGCACAAGCGCTGCGTGGTGCACATCGCGCGCCAGAGTGCCGAGGCAATGCAAGAGTTTATGGGAAGGGCGCTGCCGATCGATATGGATACGGTGATCGCCGGCGCCATTCTGGCCGATGTGGGCAAGTTGCTCGAGTACGAACTCGGTCCCGATGGAAAAAGCCGGCAAAGTGAGCGGGGCGAAGCCTTGCGCCATCCCTTTACCGGCGTGGCCTTGGCCCTGGAATGTGGTGTGCCCGACGAAGTTTGCCACATCATCGCCGCCCACGCCGCGGAAGGGGACTTGGTCAAGCGCACGACGGAAGCGTTCATAGTGCACCATTCGGATTTCATGGCTTTCTTGCCCTTTAAAAACCCAAAGAATGTGAAGCCGCGATGAGGCGGCCGCCGAGCCAGGGGAACGACCGCAACTCTAAGAGCTAACGCCGGGAGATTCCGTGTCTGCCAAAGAAGCGACTGCACCCAAACCGACTCTTACCGCCGAGATGGCGCGCTGGGCCGCCAGCCTCGAATACCGGGATCTTTCGCCCGAGGCCGTTTATCAAGCCAAGCGTTTCTTATTGGATTCGGTGGGTTGCGCCTTGGGCGGCTATCAGCAGCATGATGTGCGGATCCTCCTGCAAGTTCTCGAGGAGTGTGCCGGCCGCGGCCCGGCGACCGTCGTCGGCACGGGCCGACGGATGGATCCGGTTTCTGCCTCGCTGGTGAATGCCCTGATGATCCGGGTCATGGATTACAACGATATTTATTGGAAGCAAGATCCCTCCCACCCGTCCGATATTTTCCCCGCGGCCATGGCATGTTGTGAGCGGGCCGGGAGTGATGGCAAAGAGTTGATCGTCGGCTTGGTGCTGGGCCACGAATTCGAGATGCGCTTCTGCGAAGCCGCCTTTCCCGGAATCCGCGAGCGGGGCTGGCATCACGCTACCTTGACCGCGTTCGTTTCCCCGCTCGTGGCGGGGCGGGCGCTGCACCTCGGCTGGGAACAGATGCAGCACGCCGTGGGAATTTCTGCCAGCCGTCAGGCCACGCTGGGTGCAGTCACCGCCGGCAAGCTCACCATGATGAAAAATACCGTCGATCCTTTCGCCACGCAGAGCGGCGTACTCGCCGCCCTCATGGCAGAAAAGGGATACACCGGACCGGAACATGTGCTGGACGGAAAAGAGGGGTTGACCCGGGTTCTCGGCCCGGAGTGGAAGTTGAACCTTCTGAGCGATGGTCTGGGCGAATCCTGGCGTATCACGCAATGCGGTATGAAGGCATTTCCTACCGAAGCGCTGACCCACACCCCGATCTCCGCCGTGCTCGATTTGGTCAAGGCGAACGATTTGCGGCCGGACGAAGTCCGCCAAGTCGAGATCCGCTCCCTGGCGCGTGCCGCCGACATTCTTTCCGATGCCAGCAAGTACGATCCGCGAAGCAAGGAAACCGCAGACCATTCCTTGCCCTATGTAATCGCGGCGGCGCTGGTCGAGCGTCAAGTCACGCCCGCGCAATTCACCCCGGAGAAGATCATGGACCCAACCATCCGCGCCCAGCTCAAGAAGGTCGAAGTCGTTGCCGACCCGGAGATCGAGAAGCTGTTCCCGGCGTTGCAGCGGGTGGTGGTGAATCTTACGACCACCGACGGGCGTCACCTGACTCGGCAACTCGACTATCCCAAAGGCGACCCGCGGAATCCGTTAACCGACGCCGAGGTCGAGGAAAAATTCGCGGCGCTCGCCGAGGGGGTGTTATCGTCCGGCGCGCAAAAGAAGTTGCGGGAAGCCATCTGGAATCTAGAGAAGATCAGCTCGCTCGGCCAGTTGATGGCCCTGATGAAAGCGGATGGGAAGGCGGGGAGGGCGGCGCCCAAAACTTCCCAGGGCAAAGCCAGGAAGCGGCACTAGGTCCATTTTAACCTGTCGGCTCCGCCCCGCGCCTCAAGCGAACGAAGTCCGGTGATCGAGCGAGCCGAGCGCACGCCGCCCGCCGTGCGCAACAAGTCGAGGGAGTCCTATGTCCCAAACCATGGTTGAGAAGATTGCCCAAAGCCACCTCGCCGAAGGTCCCAAGCGGCCTTTGCGGGCTGGCGACTTTGTCTCCATTCGTCCCCACCGGGTCATGACCCATGACAACACGTCTGCGGTCATGAGCAAGTTCAAAGGGATTGGGGCCCAGAAGATCCACAATCCCCGCCAGCTCGTCTTCGCGCTCGACCACGACATTCAAAATCAGGAGGAAGCCAACCTGAAGAAATACCGCTCGATTGCGGCCTTCGCCCAGGAGCAGGGAGTCGACTTCTACCCCGCGGGCTCGGGGATCGGACATCAAATCATGGTCGAGCGGGGATACGTCGTGCCGGCCTCGTTCGTGGTGGCTTCCGATTCTCATTCCAACATGTATGGTGCCCTCGGAGCCGTAGGCACCCCGATCGTGCGCACCGACGCCGCCTCGGTCTGGGCCACGGGAGAATTCTGGTGGCAGATTCCCCGCAGCATCCGGGTCATCCTCCAGGGCAAGCTGCCGCCGGGCACGACCGGCAAGGACGTAATCATCACTTTGTGTGGGCTGTACAACCATGACGAAGTTCTGAATGCCGCCGTCGAGTTCAGCGGCCCGGGCATCCAAAGCCTGTCGATCGATGCCCGCCTCTCGATCTCCAACATGACGACCGAGTGGGGACCCCTGGTCGGCTGGTTTCCGGTCGATGAGGTCACCCTCGGGTACTTGCGTGGCGTACGGCAACGTCTCCAGGCGAGCGGGGTGGAGCGGTTCTCGCAGAAGGAGCTCGAGAACTGGGCGAGCGCCCCGCCCCGCCCCGACCCTGGGGCTTGCTATGCCGCCGCGATCGAGCTCGATCTGGGCGAGGTCACGCCCCACGTTTCCGGCCCTGACACGGTGCAGCTCGCCTCCTCACTGGCGGAGATGGAGGAGAAGAAGATTCCCATCCAGAAGGCATATTTGGTTTCCTGCGTCAACTCGCGGGTCACAGATCTGGAAGCGGCGGCGGCCGTATTGGCGGGCAAGAAGATTGCCTCGACCGTCAAGTTCTACCTGAGTGCAGCCAGCCAATGGGTGCAGGAAGAGGCCGAGCGCAGCGGAATTTGGCAGACGCTCGTCCAATCCGGGGCGCAGCCGCTGCCACCCGGTTGTGGTCCGTGCATCGGGCTGGGGGCGGGACTGCTCGAACCGGGCGAGGTCGGCATCTCGGCTACCAATCGCAACTTCAAAGGCCGCATGGGATCGCGCGATGCCCAATGTTATCTTGCCAGTCCGGAAGTCGTGGCGGCTTCCGCCGTGGCGGGATACATTCGCGGCCCCTATGAGGTGAATGGCCGAGAGCCGACGCGGTCCTATACGGAGTTTCCCGTCACGGCGACCGCCGAGCGGGTGGACATACTCCCGGGTTTTCCCGAACGCGTCCGCGGCCGATTGGTGTTACTGCCCGAAGACAATCTCAACACCGACGCGATCTACGGCAAAGACTACACCTATCGCGACGACATGACTCCAGACATGATGGCCAAAGTCGTCATGGAAAACTACGATCCGCAGTTTGCGCTCCGTACCCGGGCGGGCGACGTGATCGTGGGGGGCTTCAACTTTGGCACCGGATCGAGCCGGGAGCAAGCCGTCACCTGCCTCAAAGCCAAGGGCCTGCCCATGGTGATTGCCGCCAGCTTCTCGCAAACCTATTTGCGCAATGCCTACAACAACGGCTTCCTCTGTGTCGAAATTCCGGAGTTGGTGAAGCGCTTGCGGGAGCAGCTACGAACCCGGATTGCCGCCCAGGAGAAGACGATCATTCCCGGGGAAGAGATTACCATCGATTTCACCTCCGGGGTCACGCGCTGGCGGGGGGAAGAGTTTCCTTTCCCGGCCTTGGGCAGCGTTCCGCAGTCGCTCGTGATCGCCCAAGGAGTGGAGAATCTGGTCGCCAAGCGATTGGGATTGCAATAGCCTGCCTGGGTGGGAAGACAGGGCGGTTTCGGCAAGGAGGCTCGGCATTCATGGCAAAACACACCGTGGTGACCATGCCCGGCGACGGTATCGGCAATCAGGTTCTGCCCGAGGCCTTGCGGGTTCTGCAGGCGGTCGGGTTCGAGGCCGACTACCTCCACGCCGACATTGGCTGGGAGTGCTGGCGCAATGAAGGCAATGCTCTACCTGAGCGCACCATCGATTTGCTGGCCAAGCACAAGCTAGGCCTGTTCGGCGCCATCACCTCGAAGCCCAACCGGGAGGCGCAGACGGAACTGAAGCCGGAGCTCGCGGGGAAAGGCCATATCTATTACAGCCCGATCGTCACCCTGCGGCAGCGCTTCCATCTGGACATCTGTATGCGTCCCTGCGTCGGTTTCAAGGGCAATCCGCTCAACTACATTCGGAAAAACCGGGGAGCGGGCTTTGCGGAACCATCGATCGACACCACGGTTTTTCGCCAGAACACGGAAGGCATGTACGCCGGAATCGAGTGGACGAATCCCCCGGAGAACGTCCGCTCCGCCCTGGCGAGCCATCCCAAGTTCAAAGCGTTTGCCAAGGTGCCCGGTCCCGATCTGGCGGTGAGCGTACGCATCGTCACGCGCGGTGCCGCCCGGCGCATTGTCGCCGCCGCTTTCCGCTACGCCAAGCAGCGAGGGTTCCCGGGAGTCACGATTTGTGAGAAGCCGAATGTGCTGAGGGAGACTTCGGGCTTGATGGAGGAGACGGCCAAGGAGGTAGCCAAGGATTATCCCGGCATTGCCCTGTGGTCGACCAACATCGACGCGCAGCTGATGTGGCTCAACAAGAATCCTGAAGACTACAACGTGATCGTGGCCTCGAATCTGTTTGGAGACATTTTGTCCGATGCCTTTGCCGGCTTGGTGGGCGGTTTGGGTTTTGCCGCCTCGGGGAATATTGGCGAGGAAGTGGCGGTCTTCGAACCTACCCATGGCTCGGCCCCGAAGTATGCCGGGCTGAATCCGCCGATCGTGAATCCGATCGCCATGATCCTGTCGGCGGCCATGATGCTCGATCACATCGGCGAAGCGGCCAAGGCGGAGTCGATCCGCAAGGCGATTGCCGCCGTGGTAGGAGAAGGCAAGGTTCGCACCTACGACATGCTGCGACTGGCGGGAGGGCCGAAGGCCATCGGCCAAGGCGCTGCCTCGACCCCCGAGATGACCGACGCGATTGTTGAGAGATTGCGCTAAGGAATGCGGCGCCAGGGCATGAGTTCGCGAACTGGCAGCCGGGATCGCGGTAGGGGATCTCTGCCGAAGGAACTTGGGGTTAGGCCGACGATGCTTCTCTAGTCACAGTGATTCAGGGCGCGATGCCCGCCACCTTGAATGCACACAGATTGATTGGCGCGGATGTTCTCCTCATAATTGCGAAGAATCAGCTTCAGCTGAGCTTCTAGCACCTCTGCCGGTGACAGTCGGTCGCGCTTCTCTTTCGCGGCGATGTCGGCCAATCTTTTCAAGAGCTGTTCTTTGGTCATTGTGCTCCTACTAATCTCTTCGCAATCAGTGCCGCGGACCATCCCACTTTGGTACTGATGGCTCTCAGGCTTAAACCCTGCTCGCGTAGTTTATGAACCTTGTGCATGTCGAGATCGGCCACCGGTCGTCCTAGCTTCTTTCCCTTGCGCAGCGCCCCCCGCAATCCGGCTTTGGTGCGCTCGCTGATCGAAATCCGTTCCTGTTCAGCCAAAGTCGCCATGATCGAAATCACGGTGTCTTTGAACGGCCCACAGGAATCAAACCAAGGCTCTTGGTGCGATCTCCAAGCCACATTCCAGCCATCCAGCTGACCCAAGTGGAACAGAGTCTTGCGGACGCCTTCCCGGCTGAACCTGTCCAATTTCCAAAATAGAATCCCGTCGAACTCGTGCCTGGATGCTGCCGCCATCATCGCGTCGAACTGCACCCGAGATTTTTTGCCTGAACCGCGAAGCGTGTCCACGTACTCATGCTTGATCGTCCATCCCTGCTGCTCGGCAAACTCCCGCAGGTCTGTCAGTTGATTCTCGTTGTCCTGCTTCGTGCGGCTCACGCGGCCGTAAATCACCCAGTTCGCCATGGGTTGCGCCCTCCCAGCCCTTTTCCGGCAATCTGACGGCATCATGACTACAAAACGTTCCTTTTGTCAACACCAAAATGGTTGCTTGGCGGCTGTGCCGATTCAGCCACTTAGCGAGCGGCTGTGGAAAACATTCGGGCGATGGCGCCAACGCTGAAGACAAGTCGAAGACTCCGGATTTGTGGCAGGCGAGAGAGCCACGGCGCGCAGCTCCCGGGCCGACAGTTTGGCTGTAGCAGGTATTCGCCGCCAACTTGACTTCGATTCTCGGGCCGCAAACGTGGGTTGCCTGCCGATGGCGAAGCCTCGCCGCGCTTTCTATCCCATCTTGACTCGGCTAAGTTCGGCAAGTAGTGTGTCAGGGGAATGAACGGCTCGAACGCAAGTGTGGCTGTCGGTGGCGCCGAAGCCGGACGTTCGGGCAAGGAGATCCGTTCCGACCTGCACGTCGCCATCGAGCCGGGCGATCGGGGCGGCTTGGAGATCACGCTCGAATCCCGCGTCGGCTCCTACTACGGCGATTCCATCCTCCGCCAAATCCGCGAGGTTCTGGAAAGTCTCGGGGTGAAGCATGCCCGGGTTGCCGTGCATGACGAGGGTGCGCTTCCGTTTGTCATCAGTGCTCGCCTCGAGACCGCGGCGAAACGGGCCGGCCTGGCGAGTGGCAGCCAGGCTCTGCCCGAGAAAACTTCACTTCCAGCGGCTTCGCCCCGGGATCGCCTGCGGCGCTCTCGCCTTTATCTGCCTGGTACCGAGCCCAAATACTTCATCAATGCCGGACTACACGCGCCCGATGCCATCATTTTGGATCTTGAAGACTCCGTGCATCCCCGCGAAAAGGACGCGGCTCGCATTCTGGTGCGCAACGCCCTGCGGGCGGTTGATTTTGCGCGCTGCGAACGCATGGTGAGGGTGAATCCGCTGCCCCTGGGGCTGGAAGATTTAAGCGCAGTCATTCCCGAAGCGCCTGATCTCGTGCTGCTTCCCAAAACGGAGCGGCCGGAACAGGTCGGGGAAGTAGATCGCGCCATCGGCAAATTGAAGGCGCATCACGGGTTGGACCGTCCGGTCTGGCTGGTGCCGATCCTTGAATCACCGCTCGGAATCGAAAATGCCTTCGCCATTGCCACCGCCTCTCCGAACGTGGTTGGGCTGACCATCGGCATTGAGGACTACACCGCCGAGCTCGGTGTGGTGAAGACATCGGAGGGCCAGGAATTGCTCTATGCGCGCGCCCGCCTGGTCAACGCCGCCAAGGCCGCCGGCCTTCAGGCCACAGATTCGATCTTCGCCGATGTTGCCGACCTCGAGGGGCTCCGTCGCTCGGCCGAGCGCGCTCGCGCTCTCGGGTTCGAAGGCATGGGCTGCATTCATCCCAGCCAGATTCGAGTGGTTCACCAAGCTTTTGCCCCCTCGCCGGCGGAGATCGAGAAGGCCTTCAAGATTGTCGCCGCCTTCGAGGATGCCGAGCGGAGCGGTCTGGGCGTGGTCAGTCTGGGGTCAAAGATGATCGATCCTCCGGTCGTCGAACGCGCGCGCAAACTGGTGGCACGAGCCAGCCAGATGGCGGAGGCATGAGGGTGGGGGTGGGCACGGGTGCGGGGTGGAGGGTGATTCGGTGATCGGGAATCCGGTGACGACGCGCTCCGAATTCGCGCAGAATGCCCTGGGACGCATGGTCCCCACCATGGTCAACAACAAGCCGCAGGTTCCCTATTTGGGGGTGGGGCAGTTCCGCCCCCACGGGAAGAAGGCCGGGCCTCCGGTGCGTTCGGCGAGCGCCTATCCGGAAAACGGCGACAAGCGGGTGCCCGATCTCGAGACGGCGCTGCGCAACTGCGGCCTCGAAGACGGAATGGTGATCTCCAGTCATCACCACCTTCGCGATGGCGACCGCGTAGCCTTGCTGGCGCTCGAGGCGGCGGCGCGGCTGGGGGCGAAAGACCTCACCTGGTTTCCGAGCGCCTCCTTCCCCTCGCAAAAAGGGGCCATCGAACTGATGGCGAGCGGCGTCCTCGACCACATTGAGGGCAGCCTGAACGGCCCGCTGGGCGACTATTGCACCCAGGGCAAGATGCGCGGCATGGGCGTGTTGCGCTCGCACGGCGGCCGCTGGCAGGCAATCCAGGACGGGGAAGTGCACATCGACATCGCCATCATCGCCGCCCCAACCGCGGATGCTTTTGGCAATGCCGACGGCTCCCACGGCAAGTCGGCCTGTGGTTCGCTCGGATTCGCGTTGGCGGACTCGATGTACGCCGACCGGGTCATCGTGGTCACCGATACTCTGGTTCCCTTCCCCTGCATTCCTTGGCAAATTCAGGGCAATAACGTGGACTTTGTGGTTGCGGTCGATTCGATCGGAGATCCCTCGAAAATCGTCTCCGGGACCACCGAGGTCACGCGCTCTCCGGATCGCTTACGAATCGCAGAATGGGTAGCCCGTTTTCTACGCCAGTCCGGCATCATGCGGAACGGTTTCTCTTTCCAGGCAGGTGCGGGAGGGATCGCGCTCGCCTTCGTCGATTACCTGCGCCGGCTGATGAAAGAGGACGGAGTGAAAGCCCGCTTTGTCCGGGGTGGTTCCACTCGCTATTTGGTCGAGCTGTTGCAAGAGGGGCTGACCGATTACATTCTCGACGGTCAGACCTTCGATCTCGAGGGCGTCCGATCGATCGCCGGGGATCCCCGCCATGTGGCGACGTCTCCCTTCACCTCCTACAATTACCATGGAAAAGGCAATTTTGCCTCGCTGGTGGACGCGGTCGTTTTAGGTGCCACGGAAGTCGACGTCCAATTCAACGCCAACGTGGTCACGCACTCCGACGGCCGGCTCTTGCATGGGATTGGAGGATGGCAGAATTGCCTGGCGGCAGGTTGCACCCTCCTCGCCCTGCCGTCCTTCCGTGACCGCATTCCCGTGATCGTGGACGAGGTCACCACCCTCACCGGGCCGGGCGAGTTGATCGATGTGGTCGTTACGGAGCGGGGCATCTCTATCAACCCTCGCCGCCAGGATCTTCTCGACCGGGTGAAAGGGTCGGGCTTACCGATCCGGCCGATTGAGGACATCAAGCGAGAGGTCGAACATATCTGTGGCGGAGCGCCGGCACGTCCCCAGCGGAGTCGCCACCCTGTCGCCATCGTGAAGTGGGTCGACGGCACCGTGCTCGATACTGTCTGGCAGGTACGCTAGCCTAGGTTTGCCCTGGCACGAACCCGTCCGCAAGGAGGGCTCCCCCGGCAGGGTTTTCTGAAACCCTCTTTGCTTGCGCCGCGATCAAGTCCTCTCCCCAAGCTCAGAAGCTATTTGCGGGACCGCTCGCAGCCAGCATCGCGTCGGCGGCTTCTACCGCACCGACCTCTCCCTGATCCTCTGCGCGCCAAGGACATTGACACCCTCGTTCTCCACCTGGCTCGAAAGCCTCGGATGCCGATTTCCGCCTGGCCGTCATCGAGGACTGCTCGGCCGATCGCGGCGCTTCCACCTGGCAGCTTCCCCAGCCGGAGACAGATCGGATATCATCGATCCCGCGCAAGGCGAGGCATCGAATTTGAGGCACCCTGATGGCGAAGTGCGGTTCCTGCGGCACCTCGGTCTCTGAGCGCGCGCGTTTCTGCTCGTCGTGCGGGGCGACGATCTCGTCGCACGACGCCGTCACCGCCACCTTCAGCCCCCCCGAGGCGACACCCGTCGCTCGGGAGAGAGCTGGTTCCAAGCCCGAGCTCGCGTCCAGCCGATCCGGCGAAAACAGTGAGGCAGCGCGCCGCGTCAGTCCGAGCGGGCTCGCGAGCCAAGGTCGCTTCCTGCCCGGAGCTTTGCTGGCCGCCCGTTACCGGATCGTCGCGCTCCTCGGCCAGGGCGGCATGGGCGAGGTGTATCGCGCCGACGATTTGGTTCTTGGGCAGGCGGTGGCTTTGAAGTTCCTCCCCCCCTCGGCCGCGAACGACGAGGAGCTTCTGCAGCGGTTTCGCAATGAAGTTCGCATGGCCCGTCGGGTCTCGCATGCGAACGTCTGCCGGGTTCACGACGTTGGCGAAGCCGAAGGCCAGACATTTCTTTCCATGGAGTATGTCGACGGCGAAGACCTGAGGTCACTGTTGCGGCGCATCGGCCGTCTGCCGCCTGATAAAGCTGTGGAGATTGCACGCCAGCTTTGTGCCGGGCTGGGCGCGGCGCACCGCGAGGGGGTTCTGCATCGCGATTTGAAGCCCGCCAACATCATGCTGGACGGACGCGGCCATGCTGTCATCACCGACTTTGGCCTGGCCGCCCTGGCAGACCAGATTCGGAGTCCCGAGGTGCGAAGTGGAACCCCTGCCTACATGTCCCCGGAACAACTGGCAGGCAGGGAAGTGACCGAAAAGAGTGACCTCTATGCGCTCGGTCTCGTGCTCTACGAGATTTTCACCGGCCGGCGCGCCTTTGAAGCCGAGACTCTCGCCGAAATTGTGCGGGTTCGCCAGGAAGGGCCGGTGAGCCACCCCTCGAGCTGGGTGAAGGACCTCGATCCCGCCGTCGAGCGCGTGATGATGCGCTGCCTCGAGCCCGATCCCGCCAAACGGCCGGCGTCGCCGCTGGCGGTTGCCGCCGCCCTGCCCGGGGGCGATCCGCTCGGGGCGGCCTTGGCCGCAGGCGAGACTCCTTCGCCAGAAATGGTGGCGGCTGCCGGGGAGCGCGAAGGCATTCGGCCCCGGGTCGCCGTCGCCGGCATGGCTGCCGTGATCCTCGGACTGGCGATCATTGCTCTGATCGGCATTGCCGTGAACGGCTTCACCACGATGCCGCGGCCCCTCCCGCCTGAGGTGTTGACGGTGAAAGCCCAGGAAATCATTCAAAGCCTCGGCTATTCCGAGCAACCTGTCGACCAAGCCGGGCAATGGTACTACCAGACAGAAATCACCGATTACCTCGAGGAGCACGAGGCGCCTCGCCCAGACTGGGCGAACATTCTGTCCCATAGGCCGTTGGTGTTGCTCTACGGGTATCGGCAAAGTCCGGTGTACCTCGATCCGTCCGGCTACCAGGGATTGTCCCTTACCCCGGGAGTGGTCGAGTTCGATGATCCCCCCGCCATTCAGTCGGGCATGATCAATCTCACGGTCGATTCCCGTGGTCGCTTGACCTATTTTCAGGCGATCCCCAACGAATTCGACCCCAGTCCGCCTCCCGCCGGCGCGGTGGATTGGAAACCGCTTTTCAGCGCCGCCCAAATCGACCTGGCCCAGCTCCATCCCGCTGAACCGCAGTGGGTCTCGCTGGCGGCATTCGACGCTCGCGCGGCGTGGACCGGCACTTGGCCCGATTCCGGCCGTCCTCTGCGCGTCGAAGCCGCCGCTTGGCGCGGACGACCTGTCTATTTTTCCTTACTGGGACCTTGGACGAAGCCCACGCGCATGCAGCATTCGACGACCACCGCGGGCGAGCGCGCCGGGCAAATCGTAGAATCGATCATCGCCATGGTCTTGTGGATTTGTGGGGCCTGGATCGCGCGCCGCAACTATGCCGGGGGCAAGAGCGACCTCCGAGGCGCGCTGTACCTCACCACCGCGGTCTTCTTGCTGGAGATGGCAATCTGGGTTTGTCGCGATCACTTCATTCCTACCCTGGCCACGTTGCGGCGCCTGGTTCTGGCGATGAGCACGGGAGGGTGGCTCGCGGCATTCCTGGGCATGCTTTACTTGGCGCTCGAACCTTACGTGCGCCGCCGCTGGCCGCAAGCGATCGTCTCCTGGAGCCGCCTCATGAGGGGCCGCTGGCGCGATCCCTTAGTCGGACGCGACGTGCTCTGGGGCGTTACCCTGGGCATCGTTTGGTCGCTGATGATCGGTGTCGGGTTGCTGCTCCTGAAGCGGATGGGCGTCTCTCCGAATTTCCCCAGTCAAGCTTGTCTCACCGGCGGCCGCCAGCTGCTTGGCATCTGGTTGTTGAACGTTGTGCAGTGCATCGCGGGCACGCTCGAACTGTTTTTTGTGGCCTTCTTGCTGCGAATCGTCCTGCACAACCAGTGGCTGGCAGCCGTCGGCTTTGTGGCGTTTTTCGCGACCATCAACACCATCCAGAACGGGCACGCCGCCATTCTGGCGCCCATCTGGGTAGTCGTGTTTTCGATTGCCGCCTACGCAGTCACCCGTTTTGGCCTCATCACGTTTGCCACGGCCCTCTTTACCGCCAATATTCTCCTGAATGTGCCCTACACTCTGGAGTTTTCGAATTGGTACGCGAGCAACGCCTTGGCGGTCGTGCTCAGCTTTGTCGCCCTGGCGGGTTGGGGTTCTTTCACCTCGCTGGCGGGGCAAAAGCTCTTCCCCGAAGACCTCTTTCAATAGCGGCAAGCGAAGCCGCCCCCCGGGAAGGCGTGGGTTGCTGGGAGGGAGTGGTTAGAGTGTGGAGGCCAGGACTTCGCAGAGCCGGCGGAGATGATCCCTTTGTTCCTGGGTGAGGGCCAAGAACTCGAATCCGTGCCGCAGGCCGATGCGGTAACGAACTAGGGCACGGAATCGCATACTGTGGTTGGTCATCGGCAACGTGATTTCCATGGACACGACTTCTCCCGGTTGGACCTCCTCGGTGAGAGTTCCACCAATCCCGTCTTCTCCGATTTCGCTGGAGCGTCCCCACAACGAAACCGTTCCGCTGGGACGAAAGACCTCCGCGTCGATTCGAATGTCGGCTGGGTAGCGGGTAAAACGGCGAGGTTGCGTGGATCCAGCTTCTTCTTGGGCGCCAAAGGTGCTCATCGTTTCTCCGCCTCCTGCTCGCGAATGACCCCAGAAGCATGCCCAACAACCATTCCCGGTTGTGGTTCAGGGGACGGCGGCCATGAATTCCCGGTTCGAGATTCTTTCCCTGCGGATTTCCTGGTTCCGATCGGGGTCAGGGCGAAGGCGACTTTGCCTCCATCGCACTTTGCCAGCGCACCGCAGACGGCCTCGACAACCAGCGGAATCCACCGCCCCGTGTGGTTCGTTCAACCTTCTTCCTGATTCTCTTCGAACTGTCAGGCTCGCTCAATGACCGGAAGGATCATGTACCAGCGGAGATAACAGGGTGAATTCCGTCAATTTCCGAGGCATAATCCCTAACTCGAAGGTGCATTTAGGAGAGAATATAAAGGAGCAGCAGGGACAAATGGGCGGTACCTGGGCATTGAAACTGGCACGATACCTCCTGATCGGAGGGTCCTCCTGGTACCTTTCCTTTGCCCAAACGCAGCCTCC
This sequence comes from Terriglobales bacterium, assembly GCA_035622175.1. Lineage (GTDB taxonomy): Bacteria > Acidobacteriota > Terriglobia > Terriglobales > Acidobacteriaceae > JAFAGX01. Next base: position 15,010 of record DASPVV010000273.1, read on the forward strand.
CCAGGTCTCCCCGCCCAATCCGCCGCTCCGGCTCGAGGTCACGGTCACCGATGAAAACGGCGTTGCCGTTCCCTCAGCCCTAGTCCTTTTGAGCAATCGAAACCAGCTCACCCCCGCCTTGCAGTCGGAGACGGACTTCGCCGGGCATTGCAGCTTCACCAAACTACTCCCGGAAGCGTATCAGTTGCGAGTGGAGAAGCCGGGTTTCTATCGCAGCGTTCTGTCGGGGCTCGACGTGTCGCGTACTGCAAGCGTCGAGGTTAGGCTCTCCCACCAGCAGGAGGTTCGCGAGACGATCAACGTGGAAGAGTCCACGCCCGCCATCAACCCGGCCCAGGTTACCTCCAAAGAGCAACTCACGGGAATGGACGTCATCGACCTCCCCTATTCCGCCACCCACGACTATCGCAACGTTCTCAACTACATCCCCGGAGTGGTTGAGGACACGTCTGGACAGCCGCACGTAGCTGGCAGCGAGACCCATCAAACCCTCACTTTGCTCGATGGCTTCAACGTAACCCAGCCGGCCAACGGGCTCCTGCTGCTGCGCGTCAGCACCGATGCGTTTCGTTCGATTGAGGTCGAACCCAGCCGCGAGCCGGCCGAGTATGGCAAGGGCTCTGGCGGCGTGCTTGGCTTGAACACCGGAATTGGCGACGATCACTACCGCGTCATTGCCACCAATTTCATTCCCTCGGTCCAGTTTGAGAAAGGCCTATCCCTGGACCAGTGGGTTCCACGTTTTACCTTCTCCGGCCCAATCGAGAAGAGGAAAGCCTGGTTTTTCGACGCGCTCGAAGGCGAATACGATCACATCATCATTTCTCAACTCCCCGACCCGGAGGATGCCGATCATTACTGGCGCGCGGGCAACCTGGCCAAAATCCAGACCAACCTGACTTCGCGCAACATCCTCACCACCAGCTTTCTCCATAACTATTTGGACGACCAGTACTCCGGCATTTCGCTGTTTAGTCCGGCCCAGGCAAACCCCAACGATTCCGAGTCCGGGTACTTCTTCGCGGCCAAGGACCAGCACTATTTTCGAGGGGGCCAACTGCTCGAGGCGGGATTCAATCTCGATGAGTACAACGTGGTGCTGACCCCCCACGGTGAAGCCCCATACTTCATGACGACGCTCACGGCCGGAGGGAACTATTACCTCGAGGACCGCACTCACGCCCGCCGCTGGCAGGCTCTCTCCAATTTGTATCTTCCTACCCACGAGTGGCACGGGCAACACAACATCAAGACCGGGATCGATTTGGACCGCATTGACTATGACGCCCAGTTTTTCCGGCGCCCCATTTCGTTCTGGCCGGGCGAGACGGTGACCACGCCCGCGGGTGCGTGTCCTGCCAATTCCGAAGGGATTCCGACCGTGCCCTCCCCCTGTTCCCGATACTCCGTATTTTCTGGAGGCAACTATTCCACCACCGATAATGCGGAAGCCAGCGCCTATCTCGAGGACCAATGGGCGATCACCAACCGCTGGCTGCTTCAGCCGGGGGTGCGCTTGGACTGGGATCAGATCGTGCGCGATCCCCTCGTCTCGCCGCGTCTGGCTGGAACCTACGTGGCCGACAACTCCGGCAATACCAAATTGTCCGCCGGAATCGGAATCGTGTATGACGCGACCGATATGATCCTGATCGCTCGCCCTTACGCCGGAGAGCGGGCGGATTACTTCTTCAACGCAACCGGCGAACCGACCGACTTAAGCGGCGCGGTGGTTGCGCACCCCACTCCGGTGGTTTCGAACTTCACGGTGGATCGAAACACGCTCCAGGCGCCCCGCTTCCTCAACTGGAGCGCGGCCTTGGAGCGAAAGCTGCCCAAGGCGATTTTCCTGAAGGCGGAATACATCGAACGGGAGGGTCGGGATGATTTCGTGTACAACACCGTCAACCATCTGGCGGGCGGCAACTTTGTTCTCGAAAACACGCGCGACGATCACTACCACTCCCTTCAGTTTGCCTTGCGCCACAACTTCGGCCGATATTACTTGATCAGCGGCTCCTACACTCGTTCGAGCGCGCGCTCGAACCAAGTGCTCGATTTCAACGTCGACAGCCCCTTGCTTAGCCCCCAAGCCCCTGGTCCCTTCGCTTGGGACGCTCCCAACCGCTTTCTCTCTTGGGGTTTTCTTCCCTTCTTTCCTCTGCCCATCATCCACCACCTCGACCTGGCGTACTCGACCGAGGCCCGCACGGGATTCCCTTTTGACGTCTACAACAACCTTCAGGAACTGGTCGAGCCTCCCGGTTCTCGCCGCTTCCCCACGTATTTCAGCTTGAATCTGCAGCTCGAAAAGCGCTTTCACCTGTTTGGCTGCTACTGGGCGCTGCGCGGCGGTTTCGACAACGTTACGGGGAACCTGAATCCGATCTTTGTCAACGGCAATATCAACTCGCCACAGTTTCTCGTCTTCAGCGGTTACGGCCATCGCAGTTTTGACTCGCGCCTCCGGTTTCTAGGCCGCAAGTGAAACCTTGGAGCGGGGAACAGGGCGGTTTCCGACTGCCAGGTTAGGCGCCAGGCTTGCGGATGGATTAAGATGAGAGTGCTCACACTTCGTCCATGACTCGGCTACGGGCCGATCGCCGGAGCTTAATTCTCCATCTGTGGGTGGCTGAATCCATCGATGGGCATCCATCATCTGTTGACATCTGAAGGAGGAACACTATGGCTCATGAACTGCCCGCCCTACCCTATGACTATGCTGCTCTCGAACCGACCATCGATACCCAAACCATGAAATTGCACCATGACTTGCACCATGGGACCTATGTCAAGAATTTGAATGCCGCCTTAGAGAAATACGCGAACCTACAGTCGAAAAAGGTGGAAGAGTTGCTGCGCGACCTGAACGCCATCCCGGAGGAGATTCGCACCACCGTGCGCAACAACGGTGGCGGGCATATGAACCACACCATGTTCTGGAAGATCATGAAGCCGAAAGGGGGCGGTGAACCCAGCGGCGAGATTGCCCAGGTGATCCAGAAGTCCTTCGGCGGTTTCAAGGACTTTCAAACCAAGTTTAACGATACCGGCGCCAAACAGTTTGGCAGCGGCTGGGTGTGGCTGGTCGGCAAGCCCGATGGATCGTTTCAGCTGATCAGCACCGCCAATCAGGACAACCCCATTTCCCAAGGTCTGTTTCCCATCATGGGGAACGACGTCTGGGAGCACGCCTACTATCTCAAGTACAATAACCGCCGCCCCGAGTATCTGGCTGCCTGGTGGAATGTGGTGAATTGGTCGGAGATCAACCACCGACTGAAGATCTTCGAAGAGCATAGAGAACCGGCGCTCGCGCACCGCTAAGAAGAATCGGCTGGCATAGGGGAGCGAAGGATCTGGGAATCTGGATTTCCGACTCCTCGATTCTTCAGATTCTTCGCTAGGCCCACCCGGGCGGTCTCACCCATCCGTCAGTCACCGAAGCCCCTCTGTTCATGGTGGACGTAGTGATCCTCGGAGCCGGGGCGGCTGGCCTTGCGGCAGCCGTCGAACTCGGCGGCGCCGGCATCCGACCGACCATCCTCGAAGCCCGCGAGCGCATCGGCGGTCGCATGTTCACCCAGTGGGACGCAGCCAGCAACACGGCGGTTGAGCTGGGTGCCGAATTCATTCACGGCTTGCCCAAGGAAATCTGGGAGCCCCTCGCAGCTCACGGGGTGAGCGTGCGGGAAGTCAGGGGAGAGTTCTGGTGCGTTGAGGACCAGCAATTGCGCCCGGCGGAGTCCTTTAGCGACGCGGACAGCGTTCTCGACGAGATGGACGACCGCCAAGCCGATGAGTCTTTTGTCCGCTTTCTCGATCGCCGCTTCCCGCCCGCCACGCGCACTCCAAGGCTCGAGGCGGCCATCGCCCGGGCGGGGAATTTCATCACCGGCTTTCATGCCGCCGATCCAAACCTGATCGGCGTGCATTGGCTGGTCAAGTCGCGCCGGGCGGAAGAGCAGATCGCGGGAGATCGAACGTTCCGCATCGAAAACGGGTATCGAGCGCTGGCGGAGATTTTCCATCGGCAACTGGTCGCCGCGGGAGTGTCGATCGAATGCAATTCTGTCGCCGAGCAAATCGAATGGGGCCCTGGCCGGGTTACGGTGCGCGCGCGCAATCGCAGTGGAATGGCCTCCCTCGAGGCTCGCTCGGTTCTGATCTCCCTGCCGCTTGGCGTGCTGCAAGCGGGCAGCCTTCGGTTCTCTCCCGAGTTGCCGGCCGCGAAACGGAAATCGATCGACAGCTTGGTGATGGGAAAAGTGATTCGCGTCACCCTGAGCTTTCGCCAGCGCTTTTGGGAGAATTTGCGCCCCGGTCCCAACCGAGAGTCGAAAACCCTCGAGGCCATGAGCTTTCTTTTTTCCCAGGATGCTTGGTTCCCGACCTGGTGGACGCAAATGCCCAGCAAAGTGCCCCTGCTTACGGGTTGGTCTCCGGCGCAGTGCGCGCAGCGGGTCTCCGGCCGAGGCGTGGCTTTCACGATTGATCGCAGCCTCGAAAGCCTGGGCGGGCTGCTGCGGGTCAGCCCGCGGGAACTCGAGGCTCTGTTGCTCGAAGCTTATGTCCATGACTGGCAGCAGGACCCGTTCGCCCGCGGAGCCTACAGCTATGGCCGCGCCGGTCAAGACGGGGCCGGGCGGGAGCTGGCGATACCGGTTGACGGAACCTTGTTCTTCGCCGGCGAAGCAGTCGACGTCTCCGGACAAAACGGAACGGTTCACGGTGCCATTGCCAGCGGCAAGCACGCTGCCCGGCAGTTGCTGAGGGTTCTAGCTTGAGGCGACGCCGAACACGCACAGCCAAACCGAATTGTTGGTTTCCTGTGCTGCGGTTGTGGAAATACCCGGACCTCGAGTGGGGGTGAGCTCGCTCGGCGGAGGAAGAGCTTTGCAACTGCTACGTAGAATGCCGCCTCCCGACGCCGCAGTTCCCCAGTTTGTTCGCCGCCCCGCAGGCTCGATTCGAGCCTTCCATTTTCCTCATTGCACCAAAAATTTGGAATTGACCCCCCACCCGGTCGAGAGTACATTTCCCTCACTTTCTTAAAAACTTAGAGCGGGCGATCCTATCTATGACCTTTTGCATGAGGATCGAGAGCCGGAATATTTTGCACGCGCGGCGTCAACAACGAGAAACCAACCCTGCCTCCCCCAATGGTGAACTCCAGTGAGGACTGACCCAGAATGGAAGACCTATCGCACGCGTTTCCTGATTAAAGCCAGGCAACTCACAGAGCCCATGGTATTTGTGGATGCACTCGGGCGTGAACATCGCGGCCACCCCGGCGATTATTTGATCGAATCCTCCGATGGTTGCCGTAGCATTCAGCGGCGCGAAATCTTTGAAGATATCTATGTGCCATTGGGCGCAGCGAATCCGGCGGAGGGGTCCGGTTTGCCGGCCGCACCCGCTCTCGCCAGTTCCCCGAGGCCGCGGATCTCAGCCCGCCCGGGAGCATCGGTGTGAGGCCTTGGCGAGCAAACTTCGACCACGGCGAGATAAGTTCAAATCCAGCTGCGTCGCCCGAGGCTTAAGCCCGTTCTCGGCGGAATTGATGTCCAAGGGGGCTTGTCGTCCCGGGTTGCGGGGGAGGAGGTCTGCCTTGCTCCTATCGAGCTCCGACCGAGTGCAGGAGGGGGCCGGAAGTGCGGGGTGAATTGGCGTGGTTGTGCGGTTGATATACAATATATAGAGATTTGTTCTTGACAGCCGCAACCGGCAGGAGTACTGTTGCCATCCCGTGGGTCGTAAAAGGCCGGCGACGGTGAATAAGGCTAAGCGAGGCTTTTGACCCGAGTCTTGCCGAGGAAGCCTTGCCCGAGGTGATCAGGCCACGCTGCGACGTCCACGAGGTCGGCTGCAAAGACTGAAGCCGAAGTTGAGCCTTGGTAGTGCGGTGGCCGTCCACGGTTCCGGTCTAACCCGGACTCCCCCGTGCGGACGACAGCGGGCTTTGAGAATCCACGGGCCGGCGCCCTGGGATCGGGGCCATGCCGATTTGGACCCAAACGAGCGAAGGGCAAGAGATGGCAAGCTTCGGAGGAAAGTTCGAGGAGGTTCATTGCTAGGACTGGCCGAGCTGGTGAACGATGCCCTGAGGCGTCATGGTGTCGAAACCCGTCTTGATCCCAGTCGCCTGCGCTGGTCTCCGTGGTTTTCTTGCAGGGATACTTTGCAGGTGCGAATCCCAAGCAAGCCTGGGCTCTTCGCCCTGGGAGAGGAAGTGGCGGCATTGCCTAAGGCGTCGGAGCCTGGCGAAGGCGATTCCGCTGGCGTCGGCAAACGGACTCTGGCGCTGTTCCGGATCTCAGAAACCAATGACTTAGCGATAGCTCTCGATCGCCTGGGGTTACCCGGCCATCCCGAGAGCAAGTCGATCGCGAATCGACCGTGCTTTGCCCGGTACGCGGTGATCGAAGATCCAGCCCAGCGTCAGACGGCATTCGAGATCCTCGAGCAGGGAATGGGAGCGTCGCCGGAGGCCCGCAGCGTTGGTGGTTCCGTAGAAACTCGAGCCGGGTGGATCGATGGCAGGGTAGAACCCGAGGAGGCTGGCCTTGCCGGAGCCATCCGGTTTTTAATGGCGTAGCCGGTGGTAGTGGAAGCGGGTGCAAAGGCACCGCTGATGAGCCCTGCCCCGAGTTGGCGGGAACGCTTGACGTTTGCTCTCGGTTAGGCAAAACGATGTCGACATGGCCATGATGGCGCGGAGCGGAGACTCCACAGGAGAAAACAAAATGTCGGAAGTCACTGAGAAAAGAGCCCCCAACACCGCCGAGACCGGTGTTCGTCCGGCGGCGACCACGAGCAAAAAGGCCCCTGGGCTGAGCTTTCGCCGTTCTTTTACCAAGCCCGGGGTCTCGCCCTACGACGAGATCGAATGGGAGCGGCGCATCGCTCAGATCACCGACGCCCAGGGCAACGTGATCTTCGAGCAGAAAGACGTGGAAGTTCCCAAAGACTGGTCGACAACCGCGACCAACATTGTTGCTAGCAAGTATTTGCACGGCACGCTCAATACTCCGGCGCGTGAGAGCGGCGTCCGCCAGCTCGTCAGCCGGGTGGTCGAAACCATTCGCGACTGGGGACTCGCCCAGGGCTACTTTAAGACTCCTGAGGATGGCGCGGTCTTTCACGATGAACTGGCCTACATTCTTCTCCGCCAGTATGGGGCCTTCAACTCTCCCGTGTGGTTCAATGTGGGGTGCGATCATATCGAGCCCAACTCGGATGCCCAGAACTGGCACTGGAATGAGGTCCAAGGAAGAGTCGAGTTTGGCGTGACCGGTTACTCCAAGCCGCAGTGTTCGGCTTGTTTCATTAACTCGGTCGAAGACTCTCTGGATTCGATTCTTACTCTGGCCAAGACCGAGGGCATGTTATTCAAGTGGGGATCGGGCACGGGAACGAATCTATCGAGCCTGCGTTCGTCCACCGAGACTCTGAGCGGCGGCGGGATCGCCAGCGGCCCGCTCAGCTTCATGAAAGGTTTCGATGCCTTTGCCGGCGTCATCAAGTCTGGCGGCAAGACCCGGCGCGCCGCCAAGATGGTGATCCTGAATATCGACCATCCTGACATCTTGGATTTCATCGAGTGCAAGTCCAAAGAGGAAGCCAAAGCCCACGCCTTGGTCGCGATGGGCTATGACGGCTCGCATCCCGACTCCCCCGCCTACAGCTCTGTTTTCTTTCAGAACGCCAACAATTCCGTGCGGGTGAGCGATGACTTCATGTATGGCGTGCTGCGCGATACCGACTTTTCGACCCGCGCGGTCAAAGACGGTCGCCCCATGCATACCTACAAGGCCAAGGATCTTCTCTCCAAGATCTCCGACGCTACCTGGCGCTGCGGCGATCCGGGCATGCAGTTTGACACTACCGTCAACCGCTGGCACACCTCGAAGAACACGGCGCGCATCAACGCCTCCAATCCCTGCAGTGAGTACATGTTCCTGGACGACTCGGCCTGCAACCTGGCCAGCCTCAACCTGCTGAAGTTTGCTCCCAACGGGAGCTTTGATGTCGACGCCTATCGTCAGGCGGTCGATATCATGATCACCGCGCAGGAAATTCTTGTGGACAATGCGGGCTACCCCACCGAGAAGATCGCGCGCAATTCGCACGATTATCGTCCCCTCGGCCTGGGCTACGCGAATCTCGGCGCGTTACTGATGGCGGCCGGGCTGCCCTACGACTCCGGCGCCGGACGCGACTACGCCGCCTGCCTCACTGCCATCATGTGCGGGGAAGCCTACTTGCAGTCGTCAAGGATCGCCGAACTCTGCCCGCCCCTGATTCCCGCAACCGAAGCCAGTCAGGGCACGATCGCGCTGGGGCTCGGTGCCCCGCCGGTCCCGGCCGAGCGAGGCTTGACCATGCCCGGCGGCGCTGGCCCGGGCTGGTATCTCAATCGCGAACCATTTCTCGACGTCATCCGCATGCATCGTGCTTCGGTCAACAACATTCACAAAACGGACGTTCCTGCCGCGCTCTACGAAGCTTCCAAGGCCTGCTGGGACGAGGCCCTGGCCCACGGGGAGAGATTCGGCTACCGCAACTGCCAAGTCACCGTGCTGGCCCCGACCGGCACCATCGGCTTCATGATGGACTGCGACACCACGGGTGTGGAGCCCGATCTCGCGCTGGTGAAGTACAAGAAGCTGGTGGGCGGCGGGATGATCCGGATCGTGAACAACACGGTGCCGACGGCTTTATTCAAGCTGGGGTATTCGCATGACGAAGCGGATAAGATCGTCAGCTACGTCGATGCCACCGGAACCATCGAAGGGGCTCCGCAGATCCAAGACGGGCATTTGGCGGTCTTTGATTGTTCCTTCAAACCCGCCAAGGGGACGCGTTCGATCCACTACAGGGGTCACCTCAAGATGATGGCGGCGGTGCAGCCGTTCATTTCCGGGGCGATCTCAAAGACCGTCAATTTACCTGAATCGGCAACCGTAGAAGACATCATGGAGGCCTACATCGAGGCCTGGAAGCTGGGATTAAAAGCGGTAGCCATCTATCGCGATGGCTGCAAGAAGTCGCAGCCGCTCAGTGCAGCAGGAACCAAGACGGCGGTTGCTCCCGGCGAGGACACCCGTTCTCCCCAAGTCGCAGCCGAAGCGGAGAATTTCAGCGCGCCGCCGCGGGCGGTGCGTCACAAACTTCCGGAAGAGCGCATGTCGGTGACCCACAAATTCAATGTGGGCGGACATGAGGGCTACATTACCGTGGGCCTCTACCCGAGCGGCGACCCGGGTGAGATTTTCATCACCATGGCCAAAGAGGGTTCGACGGTAAGCGGCCTGATGGACAGCTTTGCCTGCGCCGTATCCATTGCCCTGCAGCACGGCGTGCCGTTGAAGCTGTTGTGCGAGAAGTTTGCCCACACCCGCTTTGAACCGAGCGGCTGGTCGAACAATCCGGAGATCGGTTTTGCCAAATCGATCATGGACTATATTTTCCGCTGGCTGCATATGCGTTTCTTGACCGGCCAGCAGCAGCTGTTGTTTGAGAATCTGAGACCCAAGCCGTCCGCGGTGAGCCCGCCCCCCGCAATGGCGGAGCTCAACGGTTCCGCCGGTCCTCACTCTGCCGGATCGGTGCACGCCGGCGATCGCTTGGCAGGAGTTGTAGACATGGGGGATGCACCGACCTGCGGCTTCTGTGGCTCGATCATGACCAGAAACGGGAGTTGCTACCGCTGCATGAGCTGTGGCAGTACGAGCGGGTGCTCCTAGCCGCTAGCCGGCTCTGGAGCGGGGATCTCGCGATGGTGGGCGTGCGCAAAGAATAAAGTCCGGCTGGCGAACGTGAAAGTCCGGTGCCCGCAAGTGAAACGGAAGTAATCGTCGCAAAAACAACGATGGAAGCGGATTTCAGCCGTGGTACCGAGGCGGCTAAACCGCTCGGTTCCGTTGTCGCTAGGGTTGCTGGTCAGCTTCTTCCCCGACGCAGCGATATTTTGCCCGAGCACAGACAGCTTCTACCCGCGTTTCGTTGTCGGTCGCTCCGTTCACAACCATGGAGTCTCCCGCATTCACGGCAACAGAAAGGGAGATTCATGCCAACGTAGGACACTCTGTTTCCGGTCCCATGGTCTACCGCAAAAACAGCAAGATTTCGCAGGGTGTGATCCAAGGCAAAAGTACCAGCGGATTGTGGGTCTCGCAAGAACGAGTTCGGCGGCTACCGGACGCGGCGCGTATCCTTTGCAACTGTCTTGGCGAGGAGATCGAGGGATCATTCCTCTTGCGGGCACACCAAATTCACGAGAAACAACCAGGAGAGAAAGGCCATGCTAACCGATGCGGTTTCCAGGCGGTTGTTTTTGAGATCCCTCTGCGCCGGCGCTGGGGCGGTGGCGTATCCGCATGCGAACCCGGCCGGAATGAATATCGCGGCGGCAGCGCGTCCGCAAACCACGACCCCATCGGCGGAAGCGAGCAGGGAAGCGGACACGCGCGCTCAGAGAATGGCCTGGTGGCACGAGGCAAAGTTCGGGATGTTCATCCACTGGGGACTTTATAGCGTCATCGGCCAGCATGAATGGGCGATGGAAGTGGAAGGGATTCCGATCGCCCAGTACCAATTACTGGCGAAGAATTTCAGGCCCAAGCCGAACGCGGCGCGCGACTGGGCCCGGCTGGCGCGGCGCGCGGGCCAGAAATACATGGTGATGACTACCAAACACCATGAGGGCTTTTGCCAGTTCGACACCAAGCTCACCGACTACTGCGCCATGCGCCAGGGGCCGGGACGGGATCTGGTCCGCGAATTCGTCGACGCCGCGCGCGCCGAGGGACTACGCGTGGGGTTCTACTATTCGCTGATGGATTGGCACCATCCCGATGGAGCGCGGTGCCAGAGCGATGGGGAAGCCCGCCAACGCTTTGTCGCCTACACGCATGGGTTGATTCGTGAACTGATGAGCAACTACGGGAAGATCGACGTTCTCTGGTATGACGTCGACTGGCCGCTGAACGCCGAGCAGTGGGAGTCGGAGCGCATGAATGAGATGGTGTTCCAGCTGCAGCCGGAAATCATCGTCAACAACCGGAACGGGCTGCCTGGAGACTTCTCCACGCCCGAACAGGAGGTTTCCGCCGCCGAGAAAGGACGCGCCTGGGAAACCTGCATGACGATGAACGACAGCTGGGGATACAACCGTGGCGACGACAGCTGGAAAACGGCGAAAGCGATTGTGAGCAACCTGGCGGATTGTGCGCGGGGCGGAGGGAACTATCTGCTGAATATTGGACCGAAGCCGGACGGCTCAGTACCGGAGGAATCCGTCGAAGTGCTCGCAGCGGTCGGCAAATGGCTTGAGGCGAACGGTAAGTCGATCTACGGCACCGAGCGCGGCTCTTACAGCTGGAACTCCAACGCAAACTACACGCGCCGCGGAAACACGCTTTATATTCACCAGCTCTATTGGCCGGCGAGTACTCCGGCGGCGCAGTGGTTGCCGTTCTTCCAGCCTCCGACCGTCGTTGCCATCGGTGGGCTGAAGGCGAAGGTGAAATCGGCGCGCCTGCTGAAGACGGGTCAGCCGGTTCAGTTCGTGCAGGACGAGTTTTCGCTGCAGCTAACGGGCCTGCCAGCGCTCCCGCCGGACGATCCGGCGACGGTTTTCGAAGTGGAATGTGAGAGCGAGCCCGTCATCGACCACGACGCCATCCGCTCGCAGTGGCCGCGGTGAGCAAGCATTGTGCTGGTCAGCGATTGGAGAACAGCGGGAATGAAAAGAAAGGGCGGAGGGAGGGATTCGATTCGTCTTTCTAGCAAAATTTAGGGCAACCAGCCACTCAACGGACAATATCCTGTCACTCAGACGCTGGCACGCAATTTTTGCGGTGTCTTGCAGTCTAGATCGTCTCTGCAATAACCTTAAAACCCCAAGGAACTGGTACGCTTGGTACGAAGTCCTAGGTTGACAAGTAACCGGCCAAGGCTCTCATATTCTTGCTACCGGAATGCCGACTACGCGGTGCTTCTCTCGCTTTTCCCTTTTGCCGCGCCGATAAGTAGAGAATTGTGTCGGCTCGCTCTGTACACAGCAAGTCGGCAAGTCGACGGCTTCTCTCGTGTGAACCCCGATCAGACTTCGGGACCGAAACCCCTTCAAACCGTTGCGTATAATCCGGAACGGAACAGCCGTACGATCACCGGCTGAAGTTCACAAAAATATGTTCTTACTCCAAATTCTTAAGATGGCATTTCCACTAAGAGGAAACCCGCCGCTGAATATCAGTCGACCCGGCTTTTGCGTTGACTGATTGCTCCCGGGACAACTCGATTAAGGAAGGGGAGGCTCAGTCGGCGGCGGGCCGGGTTGGCCATTGCTCAGCAGTAGTGGGTAAAGAACATTGGAATATCTGCCTTCTTTGACGTGGCTCGTAGCGACGAACGCCACTCCGCAGTAGGCATCGTTCACGGTGTTGTTGGAAATTTCGTTGTTTCCCTCGCTGCCCCCAAAGGCCTCGAAGACTCCCTCCGACAGATTGGCAAGCGGGGTGGCGTTGAAAATGGTATTGCTATCGACGAAGCTATTTGACGTGCTTTCCATGTCGATTCCGTCGAGCGAGTCGATGTTGCCAATTAGATTGTTCGTGATGTGGGCATTGTTGACCATGTTGAGGAAAATTCCGCTCTGGACATGGTTGATCACGTTATGGTCAACCACGGTGCCATCTCCAACGCCTCGCAGCACAACTCCTTCGCTCCTTAAGTTCAAGCAATCGGTCGCCGATAGGGTGCCGCACGCCCCTTCGGTGATGATGTTGCCTTCGATCTCGCCCACCGCTCCATTCAAGAGGAAGATTCCGAACTGATTGATTCCGGTAGCGGGCCCCAAGCCTGAAATGTTGTTGCCTCTGATTTCCACGCTGATTCCTGCGTTGGTTACCTCGATGCCGTCCCTTTGGAAATCGTGGATGCTGTTATGTCCGATCTCGACGTGGAAGGGACCGGTCGTGCTGGAATCGACCACAACTCCGAATCCGTTCCCAAAGAATGTCGAACAACTTTGTGGGTTGGGAAGCTGTGCTCCAGTGACTGCACTATTGTGTAGCCTTCCGGAAGCGTTGTAAAAGTAGACTCCTGAAAGAACAATGTCACAGCCCGCAACTGTGTTTTGGCTGGCGTCGATTGCAAGGTCATCTATCGTGACGCCCGAAGTGCCCATCACGGTTATTACCGCCTCGAAGGGCAAGCCCTGAAGATCCTGCAAACTAGGTTGGAGCAGGACCCGTTTGACCTCGTTGCAGCAGGGCAGATACTTTGAGATATTCACGTTCGACGACACACCTCGCAGAGTAAGTGGCTTGGTAATGATGAGCTGCTCGGGGTACAGAGCGGGACATATGGCGATAATGTCGCCGGGAGCAGCAGCATTCACTGCCGCAGTGATCGTTTCGTACTGAGCATCCGGACACGAGGTATTAGGTTTTCCAACGATCCGCGTCCCCGCGGAACTCGTCGCACAGACTGTCCCTAAGAACAATATAGCCAGTCCACTATGTGTGAGAAGTTTCGTTAGCATAGTTATCCTCCTTTTTTTAGGCCCTTCGCGTGACTACGGCCGCCCAGCTCAGAACCTTAGTCATGTCCCTTTGCCCTCCGCAGAAGGGTTTGATCGGTGACCAAGAGTCTCCAGTTGACATTGCCAA
>DASPVV010000274.1:0-22600 GCA_035622175.1 Terriglobales bacterium
GGGCACTCCGATTTTGGAGGCGAGGTGGAGCGCGCGCTGAAGATGGTTGACGGCGTCATGCTACTGGTCGATGCCAGCGAAGGGCCGCTGCCGCAGACTCGCTATGTGCTGAGTAAGGCGCTTGAAGCAAACCTCAAGCCGATTCTGGTCATTAACAAGATTGACCGGTCGGATGCTCGTCCGCAAGAAGTACTGAACGAGGTTTACGACCTCTTTATTGATCTTGATGCCAAGGAAGAACAGCTTGACTTCCCTGTTCTCTACACGAACGCCAAGGCGGGAACGGCGGCGGTGCAACAGGAAGCGGCGGGCGAGGATCTGCGTCCGCTGTTTGAGTCAATCGTCGGTACCATTCCCGCGCCGCAGGGAGACAAGGACGGGCCCCTGCAGATTCTGGTCGCTAATCTTGATTACAGCGACTACCTGGGCCGGCTGGCGATTGCCCGCGTGTTTTCCGGGACGATGAAAACTGGCGAAGACGTAGCGATCGCCAAGCACGATGGGTTACTCCACAAGACAACAATCACCAAGATGTTTAGCTTCTCCGGGCTTAAACGAACCGATATTACCGAGACTGCGCTCGGCGACATCATCGCCGTGGCGGGCGTTGAGGGCATCACGATTGGCGAAACGATTACTGATGCAGAGAATCCCTCGCCACTTCCGCCTATCGTTATCGACGAGCCGACGATTGCGATGCTGTTTACCATCAATACGTCTCCGTTTTGTGGGCGCGAGGGCAACTACGTTACCTCTCGTAACCTGCGCGAGCGGCTGGATAAAGAATTGCTTACCAATGTTTCTTTGCGCATGGAAGAGACGGGCAGCACCGACTCGTTCAAGGTTCTGGGGCGCGGAGAATTGCAGCTTTCCATTTTGATCGAGATGATGCGGCGTGAAGGTTATGAGTTGATGGTTGGCAAGCCGGAGATTGTCACCAAACGCATCGACGGCAGGTTGATGGAACCAGTCGAACATCTCACCGTCGATGTTCCCGAGGAATTCGTCGGCGTCGTCATGGAGCATGTTGGAGCACGGAAGGGCGAAGTTGCCAACATGCACAATCACGGCTACGGACGCGTGCGTATCGAATTTCGCGTGCCCAGCCGTGGACTGATTGGACTGCGCAGCATTTTGCTCACTGACACGCGCGGCACCATCGTGATGAATGCGCTTTTTGATGGATACATCGAATGGCAAGGAGAGATTCCACATCGCCCAACGGGCGCGCTGATTGCCGACCGGGATGGGGTCACGACCTCCTACGCTCTTTACAATTTGCAGGAGCGGGGCGTGCTTTTCGCGGGGCCTGGCATCGCCGTTTACGAGGGGATGATTATCGGAGAGAACGCTAAAGATATCGATCTCGACGTCAACGTTGTGCGCGAGAAGAAACTAACGAACATGCGGGCCTCGACTTCCGACGAAGCGATCCGGCTGGTGCCTTACCGCAATCTGAATCTTGAACAGGCGATTGAGTTTATCGCTGACGATGAGTTGGTTGAGGTGACGCCGAAATCGCTGCGGTTGCGCAAGAAAGTTTTGCAGTCGAACAAGCGGAAGCGGTCGATGACTGAGGTTGAGGGCTGATGGCCTGGAGTTGCGGTGAGCGCCGCAGGAAGTCCGCGTCTAAAAGCATCAGACGGTGATCGCCCGCGGCACAGGCGGCGCTTGTTGTCCACTCGCCAACATCGACGAACAACCCATCCCGTTCATAGCACTGACACGATTATCTTTCGCAGTTTCATTCGTCCATTCCGAGTAACAGGCTGAGCGCAATTGTCTGAACCGGGGGATTCACGTCGAAGACGCCAAATTCGCAGGCAGGAATCTTGTCCGTTGGGGCCTGTACCACTCCCGCAGGAAAAGAATCATTCCGCTCTTGCCACAGCCTGAAACCTTCTTGCACCGACGTACCAGCATAAGACGGGCGATTCCTTTGTTACTGACCATAGAAGTGGAGCGGAGGTGTTTTGTGCCTCCTGAACCACTGGAATCTCTGCCTCCCGTTGGACAAGACGATTTGTGATTCCCGTGAATGCACGCATTGCCGCGAGGGCCGTACAACTCCCGAGTACCTATCCGAATGATCCTTTGGACCGAATCATCGGGGCTACGGCGTTGGTCGAAGGGCTCGCATTGGTCACTGCGGACGAGAACATCCGTCGATCGAAAGTGTTACCAACAATATGGTGGGAAGAATAGATGCGCCCTCAGACCATTTCGCATTACCGCATCGTCAAGAAGTTGGGCGGCGGCGGGATGGGTGTGGTGACGTCGGGCAGAAACTTCAGCGGCGACAGCAGGCGGAAGGTGCAAGAACAACTATTTGATCCGTTTTCTTGAGCTTGTGAACTGGTGGTCCCCAAGGGCCTTCTCAACACCGAGCCAGAGGTCTGGGAGATTCGCGAATTGCGTGCGTCTTTTCGAATGTGAGAAGCATTGGCGGTTCTTCAACGGTTCGTTCGCCTCCCTCCCCAGGTCGAGCCCCCGGACGGCAAGAATCGTACTTGACTGGCTTGCGTCCAAAAATGTAGGGTTACCGCTTGATTCCTCAGGCCAAAAGGAGGGCTATGCGCCGCCAGATCGGCGCCCTGGCACTCGTCGTTTTCCTCGCCATTTCGAATCTCTCCGGTCAAGCCCGGCCGGACACCCCTGAGTTCGACGTTAAGGAGCACTATACTAAGTACGAATTTCGCATCCCTATGCGCGACGGGGCGCGTCTTTTCACTTCGGTCTACGCACCGAAGGACAGTTCGCATGCCTACCCGTTTCTGATCAACCGCACTCCCTACAACGTGGGTCCCTATGGGGAAGATCAATATCGCTCCCAGCTCGGCCCTTCGCCGGATTTCGATAAGGCGGGATATATTTTTGTGTTCCAGGACGTGCGCGGCCGCTACATGTCGGAGGGCAGATTCATTGAGATGCGCCCCCACATCGACAATAAGAAATCCAAACAGGACGTCGACGAGGCCAGCGATCTCTACGACACCATCGAGTGGCTACTGAAGAACGTACCCAACAACAACGGAAGCGCCGGAATCTGGGGGATTTCTTATCCCGGGTTCTTTACTTCCGCCAGCATCGTCGATTCGCATCCCGCGCTGAAGGCCGCCTCGCCCCAGGCTCCAATGACGGACCTTTTCATGGGGGATGACGCCTATCACGGCGGCGCTTTCATGCTCGCCGCCAACTTCGGTTTCTATAGTTCTTTCAAGCCGCAGGACAATCCCCAGCTTCCGCCCGAGGTCTTCGTGCCCTTCGACTACGGCACCAAGGATGGATACGAGTTTTATCTGAACGCGGGGCCGATCGAAAATCTTTCAAAGTTGCTCGCAGGCAAGAGCGCTCTCTGGGACGACCAGATTCACCACGACACCTACGACGATTACTGGAAAGCGCGGAACCTCGCGCCCCACATGAAAAATATCCACTGTGCCGTGCTCACCGTGGGCGGATGGTTCGACGCCGAGGACCTGCAAGGGCCGTTCAGCACTTTTCACGCCATCGACAGGAACAATTCCGGCATATTCAACTCTCTTGTCGTCGGCCCTTGGGTTCACGGCGGCTGGAGACGCTTGGATGGGGATCACTTGGGGCGGATCGAATTTGCCGCGAATACCGCCGAGTTTTATCGCAAAAACATTCTCTTTCCATTTTTCGAGCAGTACCTGAAGGGCGCGTCCGACGCCAAGTTGCCAAAGGCCTACGTGTTTGAAACCGGCACGAATGTCTGGCGACGCTATTCCGCCTGGCCCCCGGAGAATGCCCAGAGGAAAACGCTTTACCTTCACGCCCATGGCAGGCTTTCGTTCGATCCTCCCACGGAGGAGTCATCCTCTTTCGACGAATATATCAGCGATCCCGCCAAGCCGGTTCCTTTCGTGAACTACACGGCACAGAACGTGCCCCAAGAATACATGGTGTCTGACCAGCGTTTCGCGGCCAGCCGACCGGATGTCCTGGTTTACGCCACACCGGTTCTCGAGGAAGATGTGACCATCGTTGGGCCGATTTCTCCGCAGCTTTTTGTGGCGACGACGGGGACCGATTCGGATTGGGATGTGAAGCTCATTGACGTTTATCCGCCCGACTTTCCCGACAGCAAGCTCGACGCCCCCAAAGCGGAAGATCGAAACAAGCCCAGAACCGATGTACCGCCGCCGTTGTTCATCATGGGCGGGTACCAGCAATTGGTTCGCGGCGAACCCTTCCGCGGGAAGTTTCGCCACAGTTTCGAGAAGCCAGAGCCTTTTACGGCGGGCAAGGTGGAAGAGCTTAACTATACGATCCAGGATATCAACCATACCTTCCGCCGGGGACACCGCATCATGGTGCAGATCCAGAGTTCTTGGTTTCCCCTCACCGACCGCAATCCCCAAACCTTCGTCGATATCCCCAATGCCAAGCCTTCCGACTTCGTGAAGGCCACGGAACGCGTATATCGCAGCAAGGGGCAGGCATCGGGAATCGTCGTAGAAGTGCTGCCCCGTCCGGACATGGCAGAGGAACGCAGGCCGTGACTCGAGGTTGGCGCAATCAGGCGCGGTCGAAAAATTCTTCTAGCGACGAGGACGTTTTGCACTCAGAGCTAGCAGCTGCTGGCGAAGAGCCAAGTTTTCGAGGATGAGCTCCTCGCGGAAGCGGAAGACGGCAACAGTCCAGGCGATAACGTGTACCGGAGGAACTGGGTCACGGCCGAGATCTTATCGCAATTCCGGCGGTGCCCTGGTTGCAAGGGTTTGATTTCACAGATGCACCAGGTTTTGATGAGCCACAGGGTCAGAATGGGTCCAACATGCCAACCATGTCGAGCCGTTGCAACAAGCGATGCAGACCTCATGGTCATCGGAAGCTCGGGGTTGGCGGAGCTGCCGCGATCGCTAGCGAAAGTCGAAAAGCGTCTAGGCCGGGAGGTAAATGGTACAAACTACTCCGTGGGCCAATTCCGTAAGAAAGTCGCCGCAGGCGATGAATGGCCTCCGTATCAGCTGCAAAGAAAACATCACGCCGAGTGGTGGCTGGCACTCAGAGAAACTCGACGAGCGCGTCCATGGTCCCCTTGGATCGCTCTTCCATCAGCCAATGCCCGGTACCTTGCAACTCGATCACCTTGACATCAGTTGCGACACGCTTCATCTGCGGACCAAGGATCGCGGCGCTGGCCTTCTCGCCCGCGATCGATAAAACAGGCATTGTCAACTGAGTCTGAGACATTTGAGCGAAGTCTTTTGCGGTGTTAGGCCAGGAAGCGAAGTACGCCCATCCGGCTCGCATCCGTCCCGGACGGGAGTAAGCAGCCACATACCACGCGCGGTCTGCTTCTGAAAGCGAGCGCTTTCCGTCGGCAGCCAAGTCATTCCAGAAATAAGCGAAGTAAGTCTTCTCCCGGCCTTCTACCAAGGCTTCAGGGGTGGGACCGTGGAACCGAAAATGCCAAAAACTGGGGCTATCATAGGCCAACTCCCATCCCGGCACACCGGGGAGAAAAGCGTCCATCACCACAAGCTTTTCGACCTCGGTTGGGAACTGCGCCGCGTAGGCGTATGCCACCATGAGACCGATGTCGTGTCCGACGACTCTCGCCTTGCTGATTCCGAGCGATTTCGCAAGAGCATGGATGCGAATGGCTGCGGTCTTCATATCGAGGCCGTCTTTGGGAATGTCGGACTCGCCAATTCCCGGCAGGTCTGGAGCGACAAGGGTGAACTTGTCCGTGAGCCTCGGAATCAGGGGCCTCCACATCCGCGAGGTTTGGGTGTAACCATGGAGAAGGATCACGGCAGGCCCGTGGCCGGCTGTGAGGTAGTGAATCTTGATCCCATCGACCTCGCTGAACCGAGATTCGATCGCATCGGGACCAGACTTGGTTTGGCTCATGGCTGCATCATTCCCCGCCAAGGGAAAGCCGAGGAACCCTCCAGCTTGTGGTTTCAGGTCCGTTCTCATTGATCTCCCTCCACACGTAACGGTTTCTTTCCGTGGGGCCATCGAGGTTCACGAGCCCGCTTGAAGAGTGGTTCCAGACTATACAGTCCAGAATCGGACATGTCAATCCTGCCCGGTTGTAGACTGGAAAAGTCTAGATATGGCCCGGCCCAAGGAATTCGATCCCGAGCGCGCTTTAGCCAAAGCCATGAATCTTTTCTGGCGCTTGGGGTATGAAAACACCTCCCTGGAAGCATTGATGAGGGAGATGGGCATTGCCAGACAGAGCCTCTATGACACATTTGGCGACAAGCGTGCCCTCTACCTGAAGGCCATGGGACATTACCGGGACCAAACCAATAGTCAGATGCAAAAAATGCTGAATGAGATTCCGTCCGTCCGAGACGGGTTCGCAAGACTTCTCTACGGCCTTGCCGCTGAAACACGGGAACAACATGAACGAGGCTGCCTGTTGTTGAGCGCCAACCTGCAGCGTGACGCCAAGGACGCAGTGGTAAGGGATTTCTTGAGGGATAACCAGGCTAGAGTCGAAGCCATCTTTCGCCAGGCTCTCGCGAGAGCCCAAAAGCAGGAAGAACTGCCGCCTAACGATCCCGCCGCTCTGGCGCGCTTCTTTGTAGTCACCATTCAAGGCATGAGAGCAATGGCCAGGCTCAAGTCAGACAGGAAAGCGTTGGAACAGGTCGCTCGCGTCGCACTCGGCGTGTTCAATTCATCAGCCTAGCGCAGAATCTGAGTGGAGTCAGGTTTGAGGCTCCGATCCGACTCGTAAATCGTGACAGGCGGCCAAGGGTAATCGTGCGTTGTGATTTACTTCCACCATCGGGATTTGTGGGCTTTCCCGCGTGTCCGTTGGGGCCTGCGGCCCGCTGAATCTCATGAGAACCGAGCTCCCGCCACGGGCCGTCGTCGCAGTCCTGGAGGCCACATCCAGTACGGATGCACCGCCAGCTTTCGCGCCATCGCAACCTTCGCGATCTTGCGTCCGCGGCGCGTCGGCAGGTGATAATCTTCTGTAACAACGCCACGCGTGCATAGACGATGTGTTCTTTGCGTGGTCGCGGGACGAACCCGGGCACTAACGTTCACGCCGGTGGCGGGGCGGGTTCAGGTTGCTGGGGATTGGCGGTCGAGGCCGTGAACAAAACCCCTCTCCCCCGGTCATGCAGGGAGAGGGGCCGTTGCAGTCGAAACGTGTTTTAGTCGTCATCGTCACCCTTGATGGGTGCCGGGTTGTTGAAGTCGCTCGGGGGGCGAACCGTTTTCTCGCCCGGATACGGCCGCGTAAACCCAGTGGCCAGGTACCAGTTCAGATGGTTGACGGTGTCCGGGTCTTCGGAGTCGGGCTTGGTCAGTTTGCCGGCGAAGATCTGCGCCTTCTTCTGGAGCCAAGCCGCCCTCAGAGCCTTGATCGTAGCGTTGCTCGTCGGGTCGACTGCGCTGGTTGAAACGCCGTCAGTCAGCGGGATCTGGTTCGGCACATGCGTCCACGGCTTGAAGTTGTCCTCGGGCGGCGCTCCCTTGACGAAAGCTGTCCTCATCGGCGATGCCACGAGGTCGAACTGATTCATGGGCGGCAGACCGAGGATTTGCTCGATCGTCCGCGTCATGTTGACTTGCGTGTAGTAGGTGTGGTCGGTGGGCCCGTTCTGCACGGCGTACGGGCTGACGACATAGCCTGGGCTGCGATGACCGTCGATGTGGTCGACGCCGTTCTGCGAGTCGTCCTCCTCCAGGAAGATCGCAGACGTCGACCAGACGGGGCTGTGGCTAATGTATTCGATAATGCGACCGATGGCCAAGTCGTTATCGGCCTGTTCGGCCTGCGGGGTCGGCGGCCCGCCGGTGTGGTCGCACATGATCCACAGGATTTCCAACGCGGGCACTGAACCGTTCGCTACGTCATTCTTGAAGTCCTGCACCCACAGATCGACGCGGAACTGGTCGGGGATGCCCAGGTCGAAATATGGGAAGTTCTGGATCAAGTGTTCATACACGGCCGGGAGAGAGGACTCTGCCTGGACCGTGTTCTGGTAGTAGAGCGTCTTCTCACCCGCGGTCCCAGGTGGTCCGCAATCTGGCCCTGCCTCGAAGCACTGCGAGTCGGCGTAAAACTGGCTCCAGGTGGGTTCGAGGGTCGACCCGTTCGGCTGTAGATACGTGTTGTTCTCGATGTATTCGCCGTAGATCTTCACCGGCAGACCAGCAAGCGCCGCTTCCGAGAACAGGAAGCCCTTCTTCTGGTAGACGAGTGCATCGCCGGCGTTCCCGCCTGGATAGCTGCGGACCCAGTCCGGCGACTGGATGTCGTCGGCGTAGGGCGCCATGCCCTCCTGGATCCATTGGTGACCGTCAGCCGACTGGCGGCTCGGGTCGTAGAAGTTGTCGAAGAGGGGGAAGCGCTTCACCAGCTCGTGCGCGTTGGGCGTGATCGGGGTGCCTCCGGCTGCGGAGCCGTCGCCGAAAACGGCCAATGAGGGGTCGCCATCGCCGGCAGCCACGTCGCCCAGGATCTGATCATAGGTGCGGTTTTCGCGGACGATCAGGAACACGTGCTTGATCAGCGAGGGGCTGCCGATCTTGTCCGGGATTGCGACCGGCTTGGCATCTGGGGCGCCACCGGAGGCAGCCTGGATATTGACTGCCAAGTCCCAGTGATTGTTCTGGAAAACCTGCGTCGACATCGTCGCCAAGGTCGCGCTATCCAGCTCCGGCACGGGGACGATGCTGACGGTGCCATTGTCTTGGTGGGTATTGTAGTCGCAGACTCCGTAGTCGCACTCGAACGAATCACGCGTACCGATACCCTTGTCGTTGGCAACAATGAGCACGTTCTGGGCCTTGTCCAGCACGACCGAGGCCGGCGCATAGGCTACCGGGATCATGCCGAGGACGGGATTCGCCGCGCCCTTGCTGAGGCTGACCACCGCGACCGCGTTGGCATTGTAAAGCGCGACGTAGGCAATGCCTTTCTGGGAATCGACGGCGATCGAGTTCGGCGCGGCGCCATAGGCAGGTTGGCCTGCGCCGGGCACTCCGATCGGCAACCCGAGGTTGATAGTCCACGCCACTTCGTTCGTGGCTGTGTCGATAACTGAGATGGTGTCGCTATAGGTGTTGGCGACCAACAGATACGGCCCATAGAACGCCAATCCGGTCGGGTGCAGGTCGGTGAAAATAGTATCGGTGACCTTCAGTGAGGCCAGGTCCACCACAGAAACGGTACCGGTGATCGCGGCGCCGACGTACGGGTCGGCGACGATTTCAGTGCCGGCGGAGTTGATCTGGAAGTCTGCTTCTGTAGCGATCCGGCCACCCTCGTTGCTGACGTAGGCGGTCGTGCCGGTGCTGTTGATCACAATGCTGTGCGGGGCGTTGCCGACGCGGATCTGCTCACCCTGAACCGGCGGCTTCGCGGTCAGGTTGATCTTGGTGAGCGTGTCCTGCTGGTTCAGCAGGGCATAGGCGCTCTTGCCATCACTTGAGAGCGCCACGCCGCCCGGATAAGAAGTGCTCGGAGTGTAGAACGAGCCGCAGGGTATGCCATAAGAGGCCGGCGGGCTGTCGGGATAGCAGATGATGAAGGGATCCGGCTGCAACGGTGGCACGCTAACCTGGACGTCGTTTTCCAGCAAGCCCTCACTATCAACGTTGGCGATGGTTACATTGCTACTGTCTTGGCTGAACACCAGGTACTTGCCGTTCGCCGAATAGGCTATGCCCTTATAGCTGCCGCTCGGATCCTGTCCTGCTGTTCCGACCGGGATGTAGTTCTGCAGGACAACGCCGGTCGTGGTGTCGAACACCTCGACGGCTCCGTTGCCATTGCTCGTCGACGTACCCATGGTGAGCACGGCGGCGGTGTGAGTGTTCAGATTGGGGTTCAGCGCGACCGCCTTCGCGCGGACCTGGATACCGAGGTTGACTTGGAGGCCGGCAGGGGTGATGATCTGGCCGTCGCTGACGACCCACGACCCGTTCGGCTGCGGGCCGGTGACGTAGGTCGGGTACGGCACCGACTGAGCACCGGCGAGCGCCGGAAGGCTCAGCCCCGCCGCCAGCAGTCCCGTGAGTGGACGCAGACGGCTGATCCGAGACCTATTTCGAGACCTATTGCGAGACTTATTTCGAGACATGTACCGTTCTCCTCCTTCGATTTTTTTCATCACGCAGACGGCATCGGTCGTGAGACATCGAGGTGGAACTACTACCAGCCATCATCGTCGCCAACTTAACAGACCTGCTGTGACAGCTTTGTGACAATCGAGTGAAATTTCCGTTACAGGGGCTGAACTTTTTCTCGGATTGTGACTCGCGCAGCTGGAAGTAAAGGAGAGTCCGTTTCGTGGACGTTGTCTTCGTGTCTTTCCGCTGAGGCGGGCTGCTTCTGCGCAATCACAATCGGGCGATAGCCGCGTCCAGTCCCGACTTGTCGTCGACGAGCGCGCGCAGGGGCCCCAGCCAGGGTTCGTAGCGTCGCCAGCGCGCGACGGAGGTGCGATAGATCGGCTGGCGGGTCTGCCACTTGCTGGGGGTCTTCACGGCCCGGGGATTGCATTCAGGGCGCAGGCACCGGTCGTGCCATGCCAGGCCGCAAGCCGCGATGATCCGCCGGACGACTGGTTCGGGCGCGCTGGTCAGGTCTTCGTAATCTACCTCGATGAAGCGATCCGCCAGCAGCACGCTCCGCCAATGGTCGATGAGCCGCTGGTAGCTGCGGAAATACATAACCAGTTCGGCACCTCCGGTCGGAAATGCCAGGGTCGGATGGAAATGAGTTTGGTGGATCGACAGCGCCGTGTCGATGGCAGAGCGGCGGCAATGGATAATGAGTGCGCGCGGGAAAGCTAAGTGGATCAGCCCGGCCCAGAGGAAGTTGAACGGCATCTTGTCGGTCACTCGCGCCGCCGTCGGCGCAATCGCGCGCAGCACGCCGAGATAGTCTGCCGCCGCCCTGGCGAAAAACGGCGCCTCGTTCCCGGCCGCGCCGGAGCGGTGCCACGTCGCCCCGCGCTGGTTCCAGAAATGCAACTCGCCGCCGGCCCCGACTTCGGGATGCATGGACACAATCTGCTCGACGAGTGTTGTGCCGGACCTTGGCATGCCGAGGATCAGCACCGGCGTCTGATCGCAACTGCCGAGTGCGGGCGCCCGCGCGATCAATTCGGGTGTGCAGCGGGCAATCAAGTGGTCGATCTCGAGGGAGAACGCGGCCGAGTCGAACGAGGCAGAGCCCCGGCGCACGGCGTCTGCGGCGTCGAAATGCTGCATGGCTAAGGCGCAGTCACCAAGATCCTCCGCTGCCTTGCCGATCGCGAGGTGAAGCCGCAGGCGTTGCCCCGATTCCAGGCCCGGCGTGGCCAGGGCGGCTTGCATCTCTTGCAGCAGACCATCGTCATCGCTCGTGACGGGGCGGCACCGGACCAGATCGTAGTAGCTTCCCGCCAGCAGTGGCGAGATCGCGATCGCCCGTTCGAAGCATGCGCGGGCCTGGTCGAAACGGCCGAACTCAGAGAGCAGATTGCCGAGCAAATCATACGCCATGGCGTTCCTCGGATCGGCCACCAGCGTCTCTCGCAGCACCTGTTCGGCTTCCTGATTGCGATCCTCGATCAGCAGCTCCCGCGCCTGGCCAAGGCGGCCGAAGCTGGTCTTACCTCCGGTCACCGCCGCGCGCCGGAAACCGCCGATCGCCTCCTGGCGATGGCCCAGGGTGTAGGCCAGGGCGCCGGCGCGGAACCAGGCCTCGGTCAAGGATGGGAGCAGCTTTGTGGCACGGTCGTACGCAGCGATTGCCCCGCCGATGTTGCCCAGCTTTTCAAAGGCGATTCCAAGGCGGAAATATGCATCGGCGTAGCGCGGGTCACTGGCGACGGCCCGCTGCAATGCCGCAATGGCGTCCGGTACACGGTGGACCTCGAGACAGGCGAGGCCGAGATCGTGCTGGATGGTGGGATTGGACGGCTCGAGCAGCGCTGCATCGCGCAACGGCGCGATTGCATCGGCTGGTCGCCCGGCCCTGAGGAACTTAGTGGCCAACGCAAGCAGAGGCGCCACCTGCTGCGGCGCGGCTGGGTTTGGAGACTGGGACATGGCGCGAACCTAGCGTCGAGCTATGGCGTGGCCATCGGAATGGCCAGCGCAACTGCCACCCGACCATGATCTGCCAAAAATGATCTGCCAACCAGGAGAATTTTCCTATAGGCCATCCTGCACGCGATCGAACGGGTGGCAAGCAAGAAACTGAAAAAACCGTTCCGATGACTTCTCGATACGTCAGCCAGCAACTTGTCGGCCTCGCCCAAGCATTGTTCCACAAGCCGACACGACCTATTTCCCAGCCCGCCGCTTCGGATAACTTCCGCATTGACTGGTCCCGTCCCAGAATGCCGCTAAATTCAATTAAATTAGGTAGACCGTCTGGGGTCGTGGGGAGCGGTAATGAATCAGTGCCGTTACCGATATACTGACGCCTCCATTCCAATGGCCGGAGGAACCTACGTGCTAAGCCGCCGGGAATTTCATCTCTCTCTTCTTAATCTCTCTGTC
Organism: Terriglobales bacterium; assembly: GCA_035622175.1. GTDB lineage: Bacteria > Acidobacteriota > Terriglobia > Terriglobales > Acidobacteriaceae > JAFAGX01. Next base: position 12,502 of record DASPVV010000274.1, read on the forward strand.
GCGATGGTTTTGCCTCACTCTTTGGCCCGGGGCGTATTGGCCAGCACATTGCCTGACGTGCATGAGCTTTACAGAAGTGCGATCGTCATGGATTCGCTCTGTGCCCCCTTCGTCGATGGTGAGACGCTGCCCGGGCCCGAGCTCGTCGAAGTCGTTCGGCGATCGGGGATTACAGCGCTCAATTGCACAATTTCGGCCATGGATTTTGAGGGCACAGTCAAGAACCTTGCCTCCCTAGAAGCTCTGGTTGAAAAATATCCCCGCGTGTTCGCGATCGTTCGCCAACATTCAGATATTGCCCGTGCCAAACAGGAGAGCAAAATCGGGATCATCCCAGGCTTCCAGTACACCGCTCTTCTGGAGGAAGACCCAGGGCGCATCGAGATGTTCGGCAAGCTTGGCGTGCGCATCATGCAAATTACCTACAATGCGCGCAGCACCTTTGGCGACGGCTGCCTCGAGCCGGGGAACGCCGGGCTGAGCATCGCCGGGATCGCGGCGATCAAGAAAATGAACGAGATCGGAGTGGCTGTCGACCTCAGTCACAGTGGATATCGCACAACGTCAGAAGCGATCGCTACTTCCACGAAACCCGTGTTGATCTCACATTCAGGGTGTGCCGCAGTATATTCTCATCCTCGAAACAAGCCTGACGACATTCTCAAATCATTGGCGGATCGCGGCGGTTACTTCGGCGTATATCTGATGCCGTACCTGGTGGCTTCTCCGACCGTACCGACTCGACAGCACGTACTCGATCACCTGCTGCATGCGATCAACATTTGCGGAGCGGACCATGTCGGAATCGGCTCGGATGGGGCGATTCAGGCAATTGTCCTCTCCGCCGCCCAGAAAGCTAATTTCGATGCCGACATTGCACGCCGCAAGAAACTGGGGATCGGCGCGCCCGGCGAGGACCGTTATCCCTATGTGCCCGACCTGAATGGACCGGACCACATGGAGGTTATCGCCGAAGAGCTTGCCCGTCGCGGTCAGCCGTCTCCGGTGATCGAAAAAGTGCTGGGCGCGAATTTCCAGCGCGTTCTGGGTGAGACTTGGGGGACAGCTTAGAATGGAAGGCTGCTTGCCTGGAGTCGCAATGCATGAGAAATCTGCTGATTGTTAGCTGTCGCTGACTGGTCATCGATGAGGGCGGACCAGGAGACGCTAGGGTGCCTTTTCTGGCTGCTGATGCATGCCGACGCCAGGACATACCGTTCTTCAGCGACTTGATTCACCGAAATCGTTAACCGTTGACTGCGGTATCCACAAGGAGATCGACGCTGCGCGAGCGCGAGGGTGGATGATCCGGGCCGCGGAAGGGCGAAGGCACTCGCTTGTCTGAGAGCGAATGACACGCAACCCTTTCGTCGCGACTGTCGCACGCATGCCATCTCGACGCGAAACCTCCGCTTCCGTACAGCACTTTCCAACGTCCCCCGCGATGTCACAAACCGCTTTCGCTTGATGGGCGCGAGAAAAACCACTGTGAGGGGGTGGCCCGCGCTCGGTACTAATGCGGAAGAATTGCGGATGGCTTTCGTGTTGCTCTTGATCTGCTTGGAGTCGGTAAACCGTGGGCGACCACGCGCAGGTATGGTTGCGCTGAGGGGACTGGAATCTTCCTTGTGGTGTTCTTCCACTAGAACTCATTCGTACCGCAGGGCGACCATGGGATCGACGTGTGTGGCCCGGCGGGCTGGAATCCAACAGGCGAGCGAGCTCACGGTACCGAGCAGGATGATAACACCCAGGTAGGTGACAGGGTCGCTGGGGCTCACGCCCATCAACAACTTGCTCATAGCACGCGTCAGCGCAAAAGCGGCCAGCAGGCCGACTAAGACACCGCTCCCTACCAATACTAGTCCCTGGCGAGAAATCAGCTTCAGGATGTCGGCGCGGGCGGCGCCTAGCGCCATGCGCACGCCAATCTCGTGCGTGCGCCGCGCCGCCGCAAACGAAACCACGCCGTAGGTTCCCACCACTGCCAGCACTAGCCCCAGGATTCCCAGAACTCCGGCCAGCGATGCCGCCAGCTCAAAGATAAACAAGCCCGCCAGCCCGTGCACGGTTTGCTCCATGGTGGCCGCCTGAAGGATCGGCATGTCCGGGGCCAGGCTCAGGATTTCGCGCTGCATGACAGGAATCATCGGCTGCGGCGAGCCTGAGGTGCGGACCTGCACCGAAGCCAGGGAATCATAGTCCTGATCGAGCGGCACGTAGAAGTAAGGCTGGGGGTCTGATGTAATAAACCAGTACTGTCCGTCCGCCGCTACGCCTACGACCTGAATGAACGGTCCGCTGGCGCTTTTCAGACTGAAGCGCTTGCCGACGGCATCTTCGTTTGGCCACAGCCGCCTAGCCATGGTCTGATTCACAATCGCCACCGGCGGCGCCGTTTCGTTATCCGAATCGGTGAAGATACGCCCCCGCAATAGCGGAACTCGCATGGTCGGAAAATATCCCGGGTCTACGCCGTTGTACGTAATCTGCGGCGCCTGCTCGTTGGGACCCGGCACATGACCTTCCACGTAAACTGGGCCGTTCTGGCCGGGATACGTGAGTGGCACGGTGAGGGCCAGGCTGGCCGATTCCACGCTTGGCAAAGCCCTCAGCCGACGTTCCAGTTCGCGATAGAAGTTTTTGGTGCGGACCTGATCGTAGCCGACCTCGTGAGGGTCGAGCATGACGCTCACGACGTGATCAGGATCGAAGCCCAAGAACATGTGCTCGGCATGCCTCAGGCTGCGCAGCAAGAGCCCGGCCACCACGAGCAACATGAGCGAACCCGCAATCTGCGCCACCACCAGCGAGCTGCGCAGTCGCAATCGGCCGGCCGGGTCGCTGCGCCCGCCCTCGTGCAAGACCGTGTTCAGGTTGGCACGTCCGGCGCGCACTGCCGGCCATAGGCCGACCAGAATTCCGGTGCATACGACAGCCGCCATCGTATAGGCGAATACCTTCCAGTCAAAACTGCAATCCATGTGGAAACCGGCGCCGGCGGAACTGGTGGTAACCGGATGGAGAAGAGATCCAGCGGCCGCAATAGCCAACTCTCCGAATACCGTTCCCGCAATGCCCCCAATCAATGCCAGCAGCAGGCTTTCGGTGAGCATTTGTCGGATCAGCCGCCAACCGCCGGCTCCAATCGCCGCGCGGATCGCCATCTCTTGTTGGCGCGCCGCCGCCCGCGCCAGCAGAATGTTGGCCACGTTCATGCACGCCAGCAGCAACACCAGCGCCGGCAGCACCAGGAACAGCCCGGCGATGACCGGCACAAAGCTAGACACTTGCGGTGCCGGCCGCGCCCGGCGCTCGGGTATCACGCGCACTGGTGCCAGCCCCTTGTCGGTCGTGGGGTACTGAGCCGCCAAACGCTTGGCTACTACGTCCACCGCACTGTTCGCCTGTGCCAGGTTGATCCCTGGCCTGAGACGCGCAAAGGACATCAGGGAGCGATCGCCGCGGTCCGTCCAGAGGCTATTGCCCTCCTCCCCTTCCGACATCATCGTCAGTGGCAAGTAGCCGTCCATGTCGAAGGCGAAGAGCAGTCCATGGAACTCGGGCGGCACAACGCCAATGATGGTCGCCGGCCTGCCGTTCACGGCAATGTGCTTGCCGATTACTGCCGGATCCCCTGCGAATCGCTTCTGCCAGAACGAATATCCCAGAACCAGGTTTAAAGCTTCGCCGGGCTGGTCGCCTTCGCCGGGCACAAACAGCCTCCCCAGCAGGGGCTTTACCTCCAGTGCGGAAAAGTAATTCCCGGTAACCGTGCTACATGTAAATTGCCCGGCCTTGCCATCGGCACTGAGGCCGGCATAGCCACTGTCATACCCGATGACGTCAGAGAATACACGCGCCTGATTCCCCAGGTCGAGCAGGTCAAGGTAGGAAAACCGGCCGCCTCCGCTTCCGTTGGCCAAAGCCATGATTTGTTCCGGGTGAGGGACGGACAGTGGGTGCAGCAGCCATTCGTTGAGCACGCTGAAGATACTGCTGTTGGCTCCGATGCCCAGGCCTAGGGTGATGACCACGATTGTCGTCAGCCCCGGCGACTTGCGTAGCATACGCAACCCGTAGCGTGAGTCCTGCAGCAGAGAATGGACCACCGTGACCCCGCGCACGTCGCGGCACTCCTCCTTGGTCTGCTCCAAGCCGCCGAATTCCAGCCGTGCCCGGCGCTGCGCCTCCTCGGGCGGCACGCCACCGCGGGCCAGGTCCTCGGCGTAAGCCTCAATATGGAAGCGGAGTTCGGCGTCCATGTCGCGCTCCATGTGCGAACGCCTCAGCATCGCGCGCAAGCAGCCGAGGAACCGAACTGCCCCTTTCATAGTTCCCCCGGCTTGGTTTGGAGAATGCCCGCAATGATTGCAGCCATGCGATTCCATTGTTCGACTTCTGCCTGGAGTTGCCGTCGGCCCGCCGCCGTCAGACGGTAGTACTTCGCTTTGCGCTTGTTCTCCGACTCCCCCCATTCGCTGGCGATCCAGCCCTGGTCTTCCAGTCGGTAGAGGGCGGGGTAGAGCGAGCCCTGTTGAATCTCCAGGCGGTCCTTGGAAATCTGCTGGATGCGCAGCAGGACGCCATAACCGTGTAACGGCCCCAACGACAGCGCCTTGAGGATCAGCATGTCAAGCGTGCCCTGGAGAAGATCCGGTTGCTGGCTCATCCAACACTTTCCTAGACAATCTAGGAATATAAGGTTCCTCTCCTAGGCTGTCAAGGAGGCGAGGTGCGAACTTACGTTGGGCGGTCCGTGAATCGCAGCGGCAAGGTGAGAGTGGAGAGCCGCTGCGCCTTACCGGTGGCCGCGTGATTGTGGCCGGATCTCGGGCTATCCGAAAGGTACCCACGTCCGAGCTAGCGCAAGCCAGCAGGCGAGCTCACGCCCTTTGCCCGCGAATACCGAGGTAGTGGAAGTGACCAGCTTTTTAGGCGATTGGCAGTGCCCCAAGGAAAGCCGGTTTCTCCGGCAACGAATGTGCGACCGGGCGGGCATCCAGGAAGACCCTTCCACAACTGATCTAGAGAGGCCTCTATTGGTTGGGGGCCAACGACGGTTACAACCGAAGAGAAAAGGTATCGTCGCGATTCCGTTCCCGCGCTCGAGGTTTCTGCTAATCTCGACACCTGGCGAAACTGCGGTTCACTTCAATAGGGAGGCATTGCTTCCAGAATGGCCGAATCTCCCATCACTCCACGCAATCAGGACTTTGCGACTTGGTATCAAGACGTTGTTCTACGAGGCGATATGGCCGAGCCGGCGGAAATCGTGAAAGGCTGCATGGTCATCAAAGCCAACGGCTATGCTGTCTGGGAGTTGTTGCAGCGCGAGCTTGATACCCGCTTCAAAGCTACGGGCCACCAGAACATGTACTTTCCTCTGCTGATTCCCGAGAGCTTTCTCCATAAGGAGGCGGAGCACGTCGAAGGATTTTCGCCTGAATTGGCGGTAGTGACCCTGGCCGGGGGCAAGCCATTGGACGATCCCTATGTGATTCGGCCAACGTCGGAAACCATCATTGGCCACTTCTTTGCCAAGTGGATTACCAGCTGGCGCGATTTACCGTTCATGGTGAATCAATGGGCCAACGTCATTCGATGGGAGCTGCGCACGCGCATGTTTCTGCGGACGACGGAATTTCTATGGCAGGAAGGCCATACCGCACACTCCAATCATGACGAGGCGGTGGCAGAAGTGCGGCAGATGCTGGACGTGTACGCGGAGGTGGCCGAGGACGTGATGGCGATGCCCGTGATTAAGGGCGTGAAAACTCAAGCGGAGAAGTTCGCCGGAGCGCTGCAAAGCTATTCCATCGAAGCCATGATGCAGAACGGTTTCGCGCTGCAGGCCGGCACCAGCCATGACCTCGGACAAAACTTTGGCAAAGCGTTTGGTGTCCAGTTCCAGAACCGAGCAGGCCAGCTCGACTATGTATGGCAGACCAGTTGGGGTGCCAGCACGCGCCTTATCGGCGGGCTGATCATGAGCCACTCCGATGACAAGGGTCTAGTGCTGCCACCGAAACTTGCGCCTATTAAAGCCGTGATCATTCCCATCTATCGCAAGGACGGCGAGAGGGCACGCGTACTCGAAGCTGCCCATCGTATTGCAAGCGAGGTCGGAGCTAGGGTGGACGACCGCGAAGACCAGACTCCTGGCGCTAAGTTCTTCCATTGGGAGCGCCGTGGTGTTCCGGTTGTACTTGAATTCGGACCCCGGGATCTTGCATCCGGCAGCGTCGTACTGAAGCCAAGAGCTACCGGCGACAGGCACTCGGTAGCAGTAACCGATGCTGCCGAAAAGCTGCACGAGCTGCTGGGCGAAATGCAAAACAGGATGTTTGTTGCCGCAAAGCAACGTATGAAGGCGAATACGGTCCTGGCCAACTCGATCGGGGAAGTGGAGTCAATTCTCCATGATGTCACGGCCGAAAGGGGGGGTGGTAAGTTCGTTTTGGCACACGTGAAAGATGATCCGCGTTGCGATCTGCGGGTGAAGGCCTTCAAAGCCACGATCCGCTGTATTCCCTTGCTGGATGAATACGACGGCCCGGGCAAATGCATCATTACGGGCGAGCCGGTTGAACGTCGGGCTGTCATAGCAAAGGCGTATTAACCACCAAAGCATCGTGAAAACTTGGCGCAGTTGGGCCCATTGTTGGCAAACAAGAAGCTCTCGAGAGCGGGCCCCTGGCAACCCAATCCACTGTTTGGTTTCACTGGGTTGAACCTAATCCGACAATGGGCCCGGTGACTCTAAACCCTGATTCCCAGCCAGAATCTCCGCAATTCTTTGACGACTGCTTCCCGTGCTCAAACCCCTCGTCGATCCGTTGCCGTGCCACTTGAATTCCTGCCACGATTGCAGAGGCTTGCGTCGGGAATGCCGGGGGCAAGTAGAACACTCGCTTTCCATGACCCCGTCAGCATCGTGTTCCTCGACGGAGAATGCAGCCGAGAATCCGCCATCTTCGAGGGCCCCCCCGATCACGTAGCCCCGCGTCCCTCCCGCTCACGCCCGCAAGCTCTCAGGTGTGAATTATTGCCTTGCGACTGGGAAAGATTCGTAACGGCTAAGCGGCGTGATCCGGTGTGCGCCGGGCAAAATCACCAAGTATCGCCACCGCCCGTGGGAGGCCACGCCTTCAGCCATCGCCGAAGCAGAACGATCTGCCCAACATGGTAGCTGTTATGGGCGACGGTCTGCGCAAGCACAGCTTCGACCGAGTTGGACTGTTGAGCTTGGGCGGGCGTTGTTATCTCCACTTGCCGGGTTAGCACCTCGGCATCGGAATTTGCCAGCCGCACCATTTCCTGCAATTTTTCCGAAAAGAGCAATACTTCGCCACGCCACTCCGTCTCGCTGGCTGGCGTCGATGCAACAGGCCAACTATCGGCCGCGCTTACCGGGTAGGGCGCCGCATGACCGTCGATTCTGTTTAATTCGTAATCCATCCAGTAGTTCAAGTGCTTCAGAATTTGCCAAATAGAATGGGGGAAGCCGCTTAGGGTGGAACCAGCCAGTTCAGCCGACAAATCCTCAACACAAGCCAGGGGGCTGGCGTGCGCACCTTCCCCATACAGCAACTCAATCAACGGATTCTCAGACATGATCGCACCCTCGGCTCGCATCGTTTGCCGCCGCCTTACTCGCCCTAGACGCGGCCAGCCACGACTTCAGTTCTTGAATGTACTCAGGCGAGAAGCTGCTTGCGGCCCGCATCGATGATTTTATTGCGATAACCGGATCGCGGAAACCCCGGTGTTGTTCGAGGCAATGTATCGGTCGAGTGCTTGCCCGCGCGCCGGTGATCGTCCACAGCAACCCATGCACGATCCTCATCGGAGCCGCCCGACTGATGCCTCCCCGTTTTTATCAGAACGAGTACCCATTCAAACGAATACGTCCAACCAGCTTGCAGCCCGGACAGTGAGACAACATCTGTTTCTCATCCATGTTGGACCAGAAAGTAAAGTAGTGTTTCGTCAATCGGTGGCCCAGGCCCCCAATCGAGTCACCCGCCGTGACTGTCTCGCTTTTCAAAATCAATCGAGAGGATAGGAAGCAGGAGGCAACCCGCTTAGCCACCGCTCCTGCTGGACCTTGAGATCGAAAAGCTGCCGAGCGCAATGGGAAACTCTCCAAGTGACCGGAAGGACTACCCTGGTTTTGAATCGCCCCACGAGAGCTTGCACTGATTCCCGCCGTGCCAATTCCCAGAATCAGCTTGCATCGAGCTCACAAAAAGAGCGATCATTTTCAGCGAACGGATGTTTGACATTTCTGCCGTGTCTTACGAATGGGGGTCACCCCCGCAGAGTAGGCAGTTGCAGGGGTACCCAGATGATCCTGTTTCCGCGATCCTCTTGCCCTCATTCGCGTCAGTTTCGCAACGTCGTAGTACGGGCGGTTTCGACGACCTTGCTGCTGGCAATCCTATTTCATCCACCTTTCGCCGAGTCCAAAGAATCAGAGAAATCCGGAATTCACAAAATCAAACACGTGATCATCATCATGCAGGAAAACCGCTCGTTCGACAGCTATTTCGGAACCTATCCTGGTGCCGATGGAATCCCTATGGAGCATGGTGTGCCGAAGGTGTGCAACCCTGATCCAAAAAACGGCGGCTGTATCAAACCGTATCACGACTCCCAGGATGTCAATGGCGGCGGCCCACACGGCGAAGCAGCCAGCGTCGCGGCTATCGATGGTGGCAAGATGGATGGTTTTCTGGCGCAGGCGGAGGGCGGGAGAAAGGGATGCCTGCCCGGGACCAGTGTGGTTTGCACTGACTCCTCGCTTCAGGACGCTATGGGTTATCACGACGGGCGGGAGATTCCCAATTACTGGGCGTATGCGCGAACCTTCGTACTCCAGGACCATATGTTCGAGCCGAACGCTTCTTGGAGCTTGCCGGAGCATTTATTTCAGGTCTCGGCGTGGTCGGCCTTTTGCACGGAGCATAATCGGCCGGAAAGCTGCACCAACGCACTTCAATCGCCAGGGCTTCCCCCGGATGCCGGTTTCCGACCGGCGCCTGTATTCGGAGGCGAGGCCCGGAACGGACCGCGCGGCACGCGGCCGATCTATGCCTGGACAGACCTGACTTATCTTCTGCACAAGCATCACGTGAGCTGGGGGTATTACGTCGTGAAGGGAACGGAGCCGGACTGCGAAGACGACTCCGAGGCTGACTGCCCACCCGTAAAGCAAAACGCGAGGACACCGGGTATTTGGAATCCTCTGCCATATTTCGACACGGTCGCGGAAGACGGCGAACTGCGTCGGATCCAGCCGATCGAGAACTTTTATGAGCAGGCGAAAAGCGGAGCGCTGCCCGCAGTAGTGTGGGTTGTTCCTTCAGGCGAAGTCAGCGAGCATCCGCCGGCTCCTGTGAGTGCCGGGCAGGCATTCGTGACGGGTCTCATTAATGCAGTCATGATGGGGCCAAATTGGAAAGAGTGCGCGATTTTCCTGGCCTGGGATGATTGGGGCGGTTTTTACGATCACGTCGTGCCACCTAAAGTGGATGAGAATGGTTATGGCCTGCGAGTGCCGGGATTGGTGATTTCGCCCTACGCCAAAGCCGGCTTCATTGACAAGCAGGTTCTAAGCTTCGACGCCTACCTAAAATTCATTGAGGACGATTTCCTGGAGGGGATGCGACTTGACCCGAAGACTGACGGCCGGCCCGACCCGCGTCCAACTGTGCGCGAAAGTGTTCCGCAACTGGGTAACTTGGTCAATGACTTTGACTTCGCTCGTCGCCCGCTACCACCCCTAATCTTGCAGGAACGTCCGAAACCCAATCTGATTCCCCCGTTTGTGGGTCCCACGGAAAACCCGCGAGCACGACGGTGGGGAAATGTTTTCTTCGCCCTTCTTTTTGCAATCTTCGTTCTCTTGACCCTGTACCGGTGGGTCGGGTCTCGCCGATGAGTGAAATCGAGAATATTAGTGCGCCGGGATGAACCGGCATGAAGCAGAGGAGGAAGAATCCTTACAAGAAAGGAGTAGCGATCCACTTGGCCTCGAGTCTTGCGCTGCTACCGCGAGGGACGCAGTGAAGCGTAGATAGAGGATAGGCGGGGT
>DASPVV010000275.1:0-44892 GCA_035622175.1 Terriglobales bacterium
GGGTGGTGGAGCTCAGAGCGTAGTCGTCGGCGATAATGACATTCCTGCCGTTGGTGATGTTTTGATAGTAATTGGGATCATAAATATTGCTCGCGCCGTAGAGATCGACGTTTCCGAACTTATTGCGATCAAAGGAAAACCGCGCAAAGATGTGCTGCTTGGCGCTGTGGTTATAGTCCACGCGAACGTCAAATTTCTGGGCGTTATTGGGCTGCAGGCCGGACCCGAAGTAGTTGTTGATATGATAGGGCCCCACGCCGGCCACGTTGGGAATGGGGAACTGCTGCGCGTACTTGAGGGCAATCGGATTCAGGTCGGCCTTGGGAATGACGTTGCCGGAGAAGGGCTGGCGGGTGCCATTGGCCAGGTCAGGAACCAGCGGGTCGTAGATGGTAAGGCCAAGGGGAAGATCGGCGGAGAAATCGCCGGTCCGCTCAGCCAGTGTGGGCACCGTGTAGTAGGCGGTTTGCAACAGACCCTGTTGGGTTGCTTCATAGTCGCCAAAATAGAACAACTTGTCGCGAACAATCGGCCCGCCCAAGGAACCGCCCTCCTGGTAGCGGTGGAAGTTGGGAGCGACATTGGGCTGGTCGGCCAGTAATTGGCTCTGTTTCACGAAGTAGTCATTGGAGCTAAACTTATTGGGGCGGAAGTAGCCAAAGATGTCGCCGTGGAGCTGGTTGCCGCCGGACTTGCTGACCAGACTGATGACTCCCGAGCCTCCGCTCTGATAGGTTGCCGGCACATTCTGCGTCTCCACGCGGAATTCCTCGACCCCATCGAGCGGTACCTGAAAAGCGGGAATGAGCGCGCCCAGGTTATTTTCCCCAACTTGAATGGGGCTTCCATCCAGAGAATAGTATGTGGTTCCCTGGTTCGCGCCGTTGATGGTATAAGCCGAAACGTCGGCTCCCGGGCGATCATTGAAAATACCGGGCGTATCGGCCGCATTGGGGGTTCCGTTGGTTGCGATAACGCCGGCGCTCAGTTGTACCAGTTCGTATTCGTCCCGCGTCAGAAGCGGTACCCGGTCCATGACCTCGGTCGAGATGAGCTGACCGACGGTTGAGTTGGTGGCCTCGACCAGCGCCGCGGTTGAGGTCACCGTAACCTCTTGGGTGGTCTTTCCGGCGCGCAAGGTGACGTTCACCACCGTCGTCTGATCCACGGTCACGAGTATGTTTTGGTACGTTGTCTTCTCAAAACCGGCCGAGGTGACCGTTACCTCGTAGGTCGCGGGGGGAAGCGCCACAAAGGAATAGAGGCCGGCTTGGGTAGTAACTGTCTGAAACGCAGCTCCGGTCGAGACATTTCTCGCTTGGACCTTGGCGGTCTGGACAACCGCACCGGAGCTGTCAGTCACGAGGCCAGTGATCCCTCCCTCGCCAGCCTGGGGGAAAGCCGGCGGAAGGCAAAGCAGGCAGAGAAGCAGGGGCGGGAGGAGCCTGCCAATTTTCATCCGGCGGAGAAAGCAAAAGGCAATCATCTTCCGTTTGCGACGCACCAGCACCCTTGGGTTCGGAAACCATGGTCGGAGACTTGCGACGTTCGATGGCACGATCGACATAGATCCCCCTATTCCTCATGAGTTTCGGCGCGCCAGACGGCGCGCGTATTCCTGGAACACTTGCTCGTTGTGGTTGGGCCCGCCTACGTTCGGCGAGACGAACGTAAGCGGCCGTTCTCCCCTTCCGACCAGCCGCACGCCGACCTCGGCTACGAGGCTCATGGCGATCGAGACGGCGGCGACGGTTGAGCCGGCGGCGAACTTCTCGGGAATTCCGTCAGCCGCGACCAGCGCGTCCTCCGGCGGTACGCAATTATCAATAGCGATCTCGGAAACGTCCGCCAGCTTCTTCGTGCTGGAGTGAGTGGCCTTGGCCTGGCGATAGTTTTCGAGCGAAGAAACGGAGACGACTCCGGCGCCCATCTCCCTTGCTACCATCGCCATCTCCACCGGGACGGCATTCAGGCCACCGTGGGAAAAGATCAAAATAGAGTCGCCGGTTCCAAGCTGGTAGCTGGCTAGGATGATGCGCGCGTATCCCTCTTGGCGTTCCAGCCAGAGCAGTTCTCGGGCTCCACCCGGACCGATCACGTTGAACCACATCAGGCGCGGGTCGTAAATGGGATAGAAGCCAACGAAGCTTCCATATCGCGGGAAGACGTCGAGGACCGGTAGGACAGAATGGCCGCTGCCAAACAAATACACCCGACCACCCTGGGCGATGGAGCTGGCGAATCTCTCACCGGCTGCGTTGATTTTTTCCGCCTGCGTCGTCCGGATTTTGGAGATGATCTGCGTGATCGAATCCAAGTACTGTTGGGCGGACATCGGTCCTGCACCTCCTCACCTCTAGCCGTCCACGGGCGCGGGCCCTACGCACAGCATGGCTGATTCCCTCCAGCTCCTCAGGCCAAGAGCTCCCGATTCAGGCGCGTCAAGCGGTGGGCGATCTTGTAGCGGTCCGCGCGATAGGTCGACTTCACGTACTCAACGGGCCGGCCCGTCTGCACACAGGAAACCCGGGTGAAGATAAACACCGGGCTGCCCTTCGCGATCCGAAGCAGACGCGCCTCTTGGGCACCGGCCATTGCCGCCTCGATCACCTCGTCAGCGAATGCCATCTGGATGCCGTAGCGTTCGGATAGGGTCTGGTACAGCGACGTCGAGGCGTCGAAGCTTTCGAGCAGATCGGGACACAGTCGCTGGGGAATATAACTGCATTCAATGCCCATGGGGCAGGAATCGGCCAAGCGAATGCGGTGCAGCTTGACGAGCGATTCTCCGGAGGCGGCGTGCAAGGCAGCGGCGATCTCCTCGACCGCCGGCACTGCTTGGAAGCAAAGCACCTTGGAGTCCACGCGCAATCCGCGGGTGCGCATCTCTTCGGTAAACGACAGCACCTGGCGAATGTTTTTCTCCAGTTTGTTCGCCGATACGAAGGTGCCCTTACCGCGCTGGGTGTAGGTGATGCCCAAGTCGCACAGGGACTTGAGCGCCTGACGCGCGGTCATGCGGCTGACGCCCAGGCCGGCGGCGATCTCCAGCTCGGAGGGAACGGGCTCGCCGGACTTGAGCGCTCCGGAACGGATCTGATCGAGCAGCCGCTGCTGGATCTGGTAGTAGAGAGGAATCACGCTGCGACGGTCAAGCGCCGAAAGGGCCACGGCTATGCACCTAGTTGTCTAGACAACTGAACACATGTAGTATAACCCTGGTAAGATTGTCAACCGATTTTTGGCTTGGGGCTCGAAGCACTGCCGTCGATTGTCTGAGGCACCGCTTTCGTTTCACGCTCTGCGCGGTGGCGGAACGATAGGATTCTTGTAGCCGTTTTTGCGCATCCAAAAGGGAGAATTCCGGAAACGATAGTGATCGTCCAGTCGCTGATAAGTATTATTTCTCGTGCTCCTTCCGCCCGGGCTCGACTAACCGCGAGTGGGGGCGAGAACGATATCCCCTCGAGCAACCCTCCCCAAAACTGCTCGGAACCATGAGGAGACACAGTCTTTGAAGGATAGATCCCCGGTCAGGATACTTGTCGTGGACGATTTCGCACCCTGGCGGAGTGTAATCCGTTCGATGCTTCAAGAACGGGCGGAATTTCGGGTCATCGGCGAAGCTTCGGACGGATTGGAGTCGGTACAGAAGGCGGAAGAACTTCAACCTGACTTGATTCTGCTCGACCTGGGACTTCCCACCCTAAACGGATTGGAGGCAGCTTTCCGCATCCGGCAGTGTTCCCCGAAATCCAAAATCCTCTTCCTGAGCGAAATCAGTTTCCGTGACATCATCGAAGAAGCTCTGCGCACCGGGGGGGATGGCTATGTCGTCAAACACGATGCCGCAAGTGATCTGTTGCCCGCTGTGGAAGCCATTTTTCAAGGCAAGCGGTTTGTGAGCTCCAGTTTGGCGGAACACCAGCCCGCTGACCCTGCCCCAATCGCGCGGCAAAAGACCAGGATCCATCATCGCCACGAAGTGGAATTCTACGCTGACGATCGAGCTCTCGTTGATGGCTACAGTCGCTTCATCGAAACCGCTCTAAAGAGTGGGAGTGTGGTCACCCTTATCGCAACCCAGCCGCACCTGACCAGTGTTCTTCAGAAACTGAGGGCAGGCGGTGTCGATGCCGACGCCTTCATCGACCAAGGGCGTTACACGCAATTGGATGTCGTCGACGCGCTGCCACCGCTCATGGGGCTTAACCACTTACCTGATCCGGTTCGTTGCGCAAAAGTCTTGGGCAATCTGATGATGACAGCAAGTAAGAGCGCAGAAAGCCATCAGCCTCGGGTTGCAGCTTGCGGAGAGTTCTCGCCAGTCTTGCTGGCCGAAGGTAGAGTCGAGGCAGCGATTCAGCTGGAACACCTCACGGACGAGTTTGCTAGAAGCCATGACATAGACATTTTGTGCGGGTATCTGCGGAGCGCCGTTCCACAAACTGAAAGCAGCCACACCTTCGCAAGAATTTGCGCAGAGCATTCGGCGGTTCATCGTTACTAAAATGGAAGGTTAGCTCATGAGAGACGTAGGCTGGCTGGGCACAGTCGGCCTATTTCGATCGGCGCGACTGAAGTTATGCCCGGTGAATCACATTCCATGGACCCTGATTCGCCGGTCATTCTCGCCCGTCCTCTCGAGCGCGATCTCGAGATCGCGCTCGTTGACAAAGCGGGCAAATTTCTCGCCCCATTCCACCAGCAAAAGACTTTTCTCTCCCGCCAGATCGTCGAGCCCCAGCGTTTCGAGCTGCCGCGCCGTATCCACGCGGTAGAGATCGATGTGATAGAGATGGACCGCGGGTCCGCGGTATGCGTGAACCAGGGTGAAGGTGGGGCTGGTGACGTCTTGTTCGGATGCCGCCTGGAAGCCCTCCACAATGCCCTTGGCCAAGGTGGTCTTGCCGGCGCCGAGACTCCCTCGCAGGAGCACCAGCTTCGGCGGCGCAAGCAGTCTAGCCAACTCTCGTCCCAGCGCCACTGTCTCCTCGGGGGAATGGGTTAGGAATTCCCGCGGCATGCTCATAACCTCAGTATAGCCAGCCCGCGAGCGCCTCTTCCCGCCCGCGGGAACAGGTTCCATTCGCCCGAGCCGCGGCGGACGGCAAGGATGATTCTTCAGTGAAACAGACAAGAGGCCGGGGCTGGCGGTAGCCTACCCCGTTGGTTAAACTTTCAGCTAGGGACTTTCTTCCATCCTCCACTTGACAGGTTCTTGCCTTATTAGCAGAATACTCGCCAATGCGGTGCTCAGGCGGGGTTTGCTCCCTCCAGCCAGTCCATCGTTCGCAGGTCGAAGAGGTGGCAGCGCACTGCTTTCGCGCGCGTTTCAAATCAGAGTTCACTTTTAAAGGAGCGACCCATGTTCACACGCCCTACCCTCTCTGTGTCGGTATTGTCTCTGTTGCTCTTCCTTAGGGTTAGCGGTTTCCCACCCTCGGCCCATGCCGCTGCTGCCCGCGTCGTAGGTGCGGTGGATGAATCCGATTTGGTCGAGCTCAAGGGGAGTACCCACCCGCTGGCGGTCGCGCAATTCGATCGCGGAGCGGTAGCCGATAGTTTGGCGATGGAGCACATGTATGTGGTGCTACGGCGCAGTCCGGAACAGGAACGAGCGGTTGAGCAGCTGACGGCGGCGCTGCATGATCCGCGTTCGGCGAACTATCAGCGATGGCTGAGGGCGGAGGAGCTCGGCCGGCGGTTCGGCCCGGCGCCGGAGGATATCGAAGCGGTGGTGGACTGGCTGAAATCGCACGGATTGACGGTAAACTTGGTGCACCAGTCGGGGTTGACGATTGACGTTTCGGGCACGGCGGGACAGGTGCGGGATGCGTTTCACACCGAGATCCACCAATACGACGTGCGTGGCGAATGGCACATCGCCAACGCCAGCGATCCCAAGATTCCTGCCGCGCTCACCCCGCTTGTGGTCGGCGTGGTTTCCCTGAACGACTTTAAACCGAAGGCAATGATGGTCAAGCCGCGGCCAAACCTTACCATCAAGTGTTCCGGATGTCCGGGGAGTGCGGACAATGAGGTCATATATTTAGAGACGCCGCCCGACTTTGCCACAATCTACAACGTGTCTCCACTCTATCAGGGGAAGAGCCCGATTACGGGCAAGGGACAAACTATCGTTGTCTTAGAGGAAAGCGATATTCTAGCCGCCGACGTAGCCACCTTCCGCAAGGCGTTCGGCCTATCCTCATTTTCGGGCACATTCACCCAAATTCATCCCGGCTCGGGTTGTTCCGATCCGGGCACGAACGCTGACGAAGGCGAAGCGGCCCTCGATGCCGAGTGGGCCGGCGCCGTGGCTCCCGATGCCGATGTCAAACTAGCCTCCTGCGCAGATACGGCCACTAACTTTGGCAACCTGATCGCCGCCCAAAATCTAGAGGACAGCAAGACGCCTCCACCGATCATGAGTCTGAGCTTTGGCGGCTGCGAACCGGATCTTGGACCGAGTGGCAATGCTTTTTTTAAGGATCTGTGGCAACAAGCGGATTTGGAAGGAATTTCGGTCTTCGTAGCCGCGGGTGACGGCGGCCCGGCGGGCTGCGACGACTTCGATTTGATCCCCAACTGGGCGGTCGGCGGCATTGCGGCGAGCGGGTATGCCTCCACACCCTACAACGTCGCCACCGGCGGCACGGATTTTCACACCATCACCGACGCCAGCACCTACTGGAGCGCAAGCAATAGCGCTACGCACGAATCAGCCAAGTCCTACATCCCAGAAATGACTTGGAACGATTCCTGTGCCAGCAGCGTGTTGTTTGAGTTGGAAGGATCTTCGAGCGGCCTTGCGTTCTGCAACAGTACGACCGGAGCGGACTTCCTCGATATTCTTGCCGGCAGCGGAGCTCCGAGCGCGATCTACTCCAAGCCCTCCTGGCAGGCCGGGGCCTTGGGCAATCCGAACGATGGCAAGCGTGATCTGCCGGATGTCTCCTTGTTTACCTCGAATGGTTTCTATTTACAGGCCATTGCGCTGTGCATGTCGGATGCGAGTGAGGGCGGATTTCCCTGTGACTATTCGAACCCTACCGACGTGATCAACAACGCCGCTGGCGGCACGTCATTTAGCGCGCCTCAGTTTGCCAGTATCCAGGCGTTGATCAATCAAAAGGCGGGCAAGAGTCAGGGCAACCCCGACTCGATTTTCTATGAACTGTACAGGGGGGAATTCGGCACCGCGGCCGATCCCAAGGCGGCTAACCTGGCCGCGTGCAACTCCGCCAAAGGCAACGCTATATCGTCGGCCTGCATTTTCCATGACGTAACCGTGGGCAATAACGATGTGCCCTGCTTTGGCACGAACAATTGCTACGATCCTTCGCCGGCTACCGATTACGGGGTACTTTCGACCTCCGATGCGTCGCTGCATGTGGCCTACCCGACCCACACGGGTTGGGACTTTGCCACCGGCTTGGGCAGCGTGAACGTGACCAACCTGGTGACCGCGTGGCCGTGAGGGCCTTTCGAGTGAAGGGGTGATTGCTCAAGGTAGGGTGACGATCATCCCTTGCTGAGTGAACCAGACGGCCCGCATGTGGGGACAGCATGTGCGTGCGGGCCGCCACAGTCGACCTTCGAAACCACCGATGGCTTTTGGTCACCTTGCTGGAGCGCGACCAATCGACCTACGCCTGTATCTCGACGCAGGGCTGATCCGCGGCGGCGCGCACCCGCCGGAATGCCTCCGGCAGCCCGCCCACCAGATCGGTCGCGACCAGCGAGTGTTCACCCATAGCCTCCTTTGCCACATCGCCCGCTCGGCCATGGAGGAAAACGGCCGCCATCACCGCCTGCAAAATACGATGCTGATTCTGCGCCATGATTCCCGCCACCATGCCGGTAAGGATATCTCCCGTGCCACCAGTCGCCATGCCTGGGTTTCCCGTCGTGTTAACCCACACTTCCCCGTCCGCGTCGGCTACCAAGGTTCGATGTCCTTTGAGCACCGCGATCAGGTTATGCTTCCGGGCGTAGTTGCGGGCCACCTTGATCCGATCGCGCTCGACCGCAGGCACGGTCGTACCGGTCAAGCGAGCCATCTCTCCGGGGTGGGGAGTAATCACGAGCGACTTGCCCTTCCCGTCGAGTTCGCTGGCCAAGCCTGCAAAAGCATTGAGTCCGTCGGCGTCAAGCACGAGCAAAGCCTCACTTCGCCTCACCGTGGCGCGCACGAATTCGGACGTTTCCGGATTCCGGGAAATTCCGGGTCCGATTGCCAAGACGCTCTTCCCCAGCGCCACCTGATCGAGCTGCCCCTTTTCGAGCGCCCTCATCGCAATCGTGCCCGCAGCGGTTTCCTCGAGCGGCTCGGTCATCACCTCGGGATGAAATCCGGCCACGGTTGCCAGCACCGATTTCGGGGTGGCGACGGTGGAGAGCCCGGCGCCAACTCGCAAGGCCGAAATCCCGGCCATGGCCGCTGCTCCCGCTTTCCCGAGCGATCCTCCGATGACGAGCACATGTCCAAAGCTTCCTTTGTTCGACTCGGGGGGCCTCGGCCCGACCAGGGGAGCAATTTCGTGAGCGGTGATCAAATTCAGCTGGAGGGAGGAAACCACCGCCTGCGGAGGGGAACCGATCGGGGCGATGCGGGTCACGCGCACTCCCAAGCCGCCAAACACATGGGCGGGACGTGGCGCGGTAAAGGTAATCACGCCATCCGCGCGGGCCACCGCTCCGGTTTGCTCCCCGACGACATCGGCGTCTGCACCGGAGGGGAGGTCGACGGCGACGACCGGGGCCTGCCCTTGGTTCAGCCACTCGATCGCCTGGGCATACAAACCCTGAACCGGTGGGCGAAAGCCCGTCCCCAAAATCGCATCCACCAGGAGGTGAGCGTCGAACACCGCCCGCGCCTGTTCCCCGTTCAACTCCTCGTTCGAACGGGCGAGCTGGGGTGGCAGTGGAAGCCGGCTGAACATCTCCGCGGCATCGCCGCGCAGCTCGGATGGCTCGCCCAGCAATAGAATCCGCACCTCTCGCCCCGAGTCGAGCAACTTGCGCGCGGCCACAAAACCATCTCCGCCGTTGTTTCCCTTCCCGCAGACCACCCCAATCCGTTTTGCCGATGGATAGCGCGAGAGGACAAAGTCGGCAACCGCCGTTCCCGCATTTTCCATGAGCGTCAGGGAAGGCACCTGAAACCGCGCGCTGGTGACGCGATCAATCTCCCGCATTTCGGCTGCACTGACAATCTTCATGGCAGCGCCGCCATCTCCGCGAGTTGACGCCACCTGAACAGGTCGACCACGGCGATGACAAAGTCGCCGGGCTCGATGTCATCTTCGGGGGTGGAATGGGAGAACATGCCGTGCCTGCGCCTCGACCCAAGGATGGATGCCGCCGCGCCCCTGGCTCGGGCGAGAGGCGGCGAGCAGAATCGCAGGGAATTAATCCGCCATCGAGGGCGCACCCTCGGGTGCCCGTGCGTTCGCCTGCTGCACCCGGCTATGGTGCCGCGCGTAGGTAAAATAAATCACCAGACCGATGACCAGCCAGATAATCAACCGCGCCCAGGTTTGCCAGCCCAAACTGAACATCATCAGCAAAGAAACCACGATACCCATGATCGGGGTGAAGGGAATCCAAGGCGCCACAAAGGCCCGCGGCACTTCCGTTCCGCGTCGGCGCAGGATCCACACCCCGCTGCAAACGATGACGAAGGCCAGCAGGGTGCCGATCGAGACGAGCTCGCCGAGCACGTTAATCGGGGTCAAGGCGGCGACCGTGGCCACACAAACGCCCACCAGGATGGTTGAGAGATAGGGCGTCCGGAAGCGGGTGTGCACGGCGCAGGCCCATTGCGGCAGCAATCCATCCTTGGCCATCGAAAAAAACACGCGGGACTGCCCGAGCAACATGACCACCATCGTGCTGCTGAGCCCGCAGATGGCGCCGAGCTTGACCAGTCGACTACCCCACCTCACGCCCGTCATATCGATTCCGATGGCAATGGGGTCGGGAACATCGAGACTGGTGTATTTCACCAAGCCGGTGAGCACGCCCGCGACCAGAATGTACAAGATGGTACAAATGACCAGAGATCCGAGAATGCCGATGGGCATGTCGCGCGCGGGATTCTTGGCTTCCTGAGCGGCGGTCGAGACCGCGTCAAATCCAATGTAGGCAAAGAAGATGATGCCGGCTGCGGTGGCAATGCCCGACCAGCCGAAATCGCCATAATGGCCGGCGTTGTCTGGCAAAAACGGAGTCCAGTTGGCTTGCGCTTCGGCGCGATGGGCCCAAATGAAGTTGCTCCCGAGCGCAAGAAAAACCAACAACACGCTCACTTTCACGACGACAATGAAGGAGTTGAAGTTGGCCGACTCCTTGATGCCAATCACCAGGATGGCGGTGACCAGCAAAATCCCAATGAAGCCGAACAGATTGAACGAGGAATACTGATGGGGCAGGCTAGCTACATCGATATGGTTCGAATTAAGCAGCTTCGAAAACTGTGCGGTCTGCCGCTCCCACCGACCCTGGTAAAGGAGAAACACGGTGCCCGGGGCGCCCGCCCATTTGGGTGAGAGCCGGACGCCGAATTCCGCCAGAAAACTGAGGACGTATCCACTCCATCCGCTGGCCACCGTGGCCGCGCCCAAGGCATATTCCAAGATCAGGTCCCAGCCGATAATCCAGGCAATAAACTCTCCCAGGGTTGCGTAGCCATAGGTGTAGGCCGAACCCGCAACCGGAATCATGGAAGCAAACTCGGCGTAACAAAGACCGGCAAAAACGCAGGCCACCGCCGCCAGCGTGAACGACAGGATGATGGCCGGACCGGCGTGGTTGGCGGCCGCTGTGCCGGTGAGGACGAAAATCCCGGTTCCGATGATCGCGCCAATGCCAAGCGAAATCAGGTTGGTCGGCCCCAGGGCTCTCCGCAGGCTGTGCTCGCCGGTCTCGCCCGCTTCCGTCAGAATGGTGTGCAGGGGTTTTCTTGCCCAAAGATTCGCCATTCAGTTCTCCTGCTCGGCTTCCCTTGCTTGCTGCCGCCATAGGTAATAAACGGGGATTCCGAGGAGCACAATGGCCAGTCCCGGCCACGTGAATTGCGGCTTATAGCGTAATAGTACGACATCGATAAACAAAGCCATCACTAAATAGGCCGCCGGCAGCACCGGATAGCCAATGGCCCGGTATGGTCTTTCGGCATCTGGATGTGTCCGCCGCAGCAAGAAGAGCCCCAGGATGGTGAGGATATAGAACACCAACACGGCAAAAACAATGTAATCGAGCAATTGGCCATAGCTGCCGGAGACGCACAGCACGGAGGTCCAGACCATCTGCACCATCAAGGACACGGCCGGGCTCTTGTAGCGGGGGTGCAGCTTTGCCACCTGGCGAAAGAACAACCCGTCCTTCGCCATGGCGTAGTAGACTCGCGCACCCGCCAGGATCAGGCCGTTGCAGCAACCGAAGCTCGAAAGCATGATCGCCACCGCCATCAGCAAGCCGCCCGCGGGGCCAAACATCTGGGTCATCACCGCCGTGCCTACGCGGTCTTCGGTCGCGTGGCTGATGCCGCGTTCAAAAACGGTGGCCGCGCCGGGAATGCCCTCGAGGGGCAGAGCGCTCAGGTAGACGAAATTGCAGGCAATATAAAGAGCGATGACCAGGCCGGTTCCAAGCGCCAGGGAAAGCGGCAGATTGCGGCTGGGATGCTTGACTTCGCCCGCGGTAAAGGTGACGTTGTTCCAGGCATCGGCCGCGAACAAGGACCCCACCTGGGCGACCGCAAGTGCCGTGAGGGTGCCAACCAGCACGCCGCCTCCCAGGTCGTGCATGGCATCGAGTCCGGCGTTGCGCCAAAAATTTCCCTGGAAATTGGCGGCCAGGGCCGCAGCGTTTCGCCCCACAAAGATTCCGAGCAGAACCAGCCCGAACAAGGCCGAGACCTTGGCCGCGGTGAAGATGTTCTGAATCATCGCGCCGGTTCGAATGCCAAAAACATTGATCAGAGAAAGCGCCACCACCACCAGAATCCCCACCAGGTTTTGCGTGTTCAACCCTACGTCCATGTTCCCGAGAACCATGGGCCCGAACTGAATCGGGGGGACTTTCCAGAAGTGCAAGATCCAGTGGGCGGAGGAAACCGAGGGAAGAAAGACGCCGAGGAATTTTCCGAAGGCCACGCCAACCGCCGCAATGGTGCCCGTCTGAATCACCAAAAACAGCGTCCAGCCATAGAGAAAGCCCCATAACGGGCCCAAGGCTTCACGCAGGTAAACGTATTGTCCACCCGCCCTGGGCATCATGGCGGCCAACTCGCCATAGCTCAAGGCTCCGACCACGGTCATCAGTCCGGTGATGACCCAGGCACCCACGAGCAGCGCTGGAGACTTCACCTCCCGGGCGATCTCCGCCGACACGATGAAAATGCCGGAGCCGATCATCGAACCCATGACCAGCATGGTAGCGCTCGTCAACCCCAGCCCTTTGATGAGTTCAGGATCCTGGTGAGTATGGATATCCCAGTCGGTGGGAGCAATTTGCGCCAGCGCGACTTTCGTAGTGTCGGTGCTCACTCTCGTTCCCTCACCCCTCACGGGTTGCCGGCCGAGCGATGTGCGGTAGTGATGACTTTACTCCAAGATGCGCAAAAATTCCTCTGCTGATTTACGGGGCTCCGGTAACAGATCCGATATCACCGCCACCGCGTCCGCCCCCGCCGCCAGGACCGACCGACAATTCTGCCGGGTAATTCCGCCAATGGCCACGAGCGGTTTGCGGGTCAGGGGGCGTACTCTGCGTATGCCCTCGAGGCCCACGACCGGATCCGGCCGGGCCTTGCTGGCGGTCGCAAACACCGGGCCGATGGCAAGGTAGTCGGCGGAAGTCTGATTGGCCGCCTCGACCTGCTCGGGACGGTGGGTCGAAACTCCCAGCCAGAGACTGGCGCCGGTCACCTTCCTGGCGCCCTCCACCGACAAGTCCTCCTGCCCCAGGTGGACGCCGCCAAAATCCGCAGCTCGCGCCAGGTCTGCCCGGTCGTTCATGATCAGTCGAAGGGAAGTTCCCAGCGCTCGTCTGAGGGCAAGCGCCAGTTCGAGGATCTCCCGGGCGCTCCCCGATTTGTCGCGGTATTGGAGCAGACGCAAGCCCGCTGCCGAGAGCTCTCGGGCCGTCGACAGCAGCTCTTCTGGACGGGAAAAGCAAGACCGATCCACAATCGCGTAAAGTCGCGGAAGCTCAATCATGGCATCCGGCGTGCCAGGGAGAGGTCAAGCATATTTCCCCTTCCTGCCTGCCGATGAAGTGTCGGCTTCGGCGGCTGCCTTTTCATGTTTCTCGAGCAGCCTGGGAATGAAGGTGGTATCGATCCTTCCGGCGCGAAAATCCGGGTCGGCGAGAATCCTGCGGTGCAGGGGAATGGTGGTGTAGATCCCTTCCACGATAAACATTTCAAGCGCCCGCGCCATGCGGGAAACGGCTTCGTTTCGATCCTTGCCGCGCACGATCAGCTTGGCAATGAGGGAATCGTAATAAGGAGGAATGATGCCCTCGGCATAGGCGGCTGTATCGATGCGCACTCCCGTCCCGCCGGGAGGGTGGAAGGCCGTAATCTTGCCAGCCGAGGGGGTGAACTTCTCGGGATGCTCGGCGTTGATGCGGCATTCGATGGCATGTCCGCGATGCCCGATGGGGCCGTGCAGCACGGCTTCCATGGGCTCCCCCGCCGCCAGTAGAATCTGGCTCTTCACCAAGTCCACATCGGTCACCATCTCCGTTACCGGATGCTCCACTTGAATGCGGGTATTCATCTCGATGAAGTAAAGCTTCTTGTCCTCGTCCATCAAGAACTCGACCGTGCCCGCATTCACGTAGCCAAGGGAGGACAGGGTGGACGACAGGACCTGGCCCACGGCGGCGCGGAGTTCCCCGCTCACCTGGCTAGAGGGCGATTCCTCGAGCAGCTTTTGGTGCCGGCGCTGGATGGAGCACTCTCGTTCTCCCAGGCTCACCACCGTCCCGTAGCGGTCGCCGAGAACTTGAAACTCGATATGCCGCGGGTGCTCGATGAACTTCTCGAGATAGAGATCGCCGTTGCCAAAGGCCGCGGCCGCTTCCGCCTGCGCTGCCTTAAACATGCCCGGTAGATCCTCTGGGTTGCGCACGATGCGCATGCCGCGGCCGCCCCCGCCGGCGGAAGCTTTGATGAGGACGGGGAACTCAACCTGCCGGGCCCATTCGAGGGCTTCGCCGTCGCTCGCCAGAATTCCCTCCGAACCGGGCAAAATGGGAACGCCGGCCTTGCTCATCGCCGCCCGCGCCTTTTCCTTTTCCCCCATCAGACGGGTGATCTCCGGAGGCGGCCCGATGAAGGTGATGTTGCTGGTTTCGGTGACCTCGGCAAAGTTCGCGTTCTCCGCCAGCAAGCCGTAGCCGGGATGGATGGCGTCCACATTGCTGATCTCCGCCGCGCTGATCACGGAGGGGATATTGAGATAGCTTTGCGAAAGCTGGGGAGGCCCAATGCAGATCGCTTCGTCGGCAAAGCGCACGTGCAGGGAATTGCGATCTGCCTCGCTGTAGATCGCCACGGTGCGGATCCCCAACTCCTTGCACGCGCAAATCACGCGCAGGGCGATCTCACCCCGATTTGCAATCAAAATCTTGTTGAACATGAAAGGTTGCGCCCCGGTATTGCTGCGGGCGGCGACCGCAGCGGTTGCTCGGGTGCCGGCCGCTGGTAGCGACCTCCCGGGCGCACCTAGGCCCGCCCCAGACTCAGGCCTGTCAAACAGGCCGGATGACGAACAGTTCTTGTCCGTATTCGATGGGTTGTCCGTTGTTCACTGCTTTCTTGATAAGCTCGCCCCTGACATCAGATTCGATCTCGTTCATCAACTTCATCGCTTCGACGATGCACAGCAACTGCCCGACCTCAACCATGTCGCCCACCTTGACAAAGGGAGGGGAGCCGGGCGAAGGCGACTCGTAAAACGTCCCCACGATGGGGGAGCGCACCCGGTGCAGTTTCTCTTCTTCTACGACGGGAGCTTCCGGGGAAGGCAAGGAAGCCTCAGTCGTACTGATCGCGCCGGGCGCGGAGCCTCCCGGGGCTGCGACGAGCGGCGCCGGGTGTGCGGCAAAATGGGAAACTGAGGTTGAGGAGATAGCCTGATCTCCTCCCCGCTTAATCCGTATCTTTACGTCACCGCGCTCCAGCTCAAACTCGGCAATATCCTTTTCGATTAGGAACTCGATCAGTTCCTTCAGTTCTTTTTGATTCATTGTGTGTGGCTGGACTACCTGTGTTCGGCACCGGCCCGGTCCGCTGGTTGCCCTCGAAGCTCGCTAACCGCTGGCAGCCAAGGGCTATAGTTCGATCAGTTCCTTGGTGGTCGGGGTGAATATCTGGCACCCCCGTTCGGTCACGGCAACCATATCTTCAATACGCACGCCGCCGAACCCGGGTACGTAGACGCCGGGTTCAATGGTGATCACCATACCCGCACGCAGGGGCTCCTGTTGACCGGCGGCGATACGCGGAGCCTCATGGATCTCGAGCCCTACTCCGTGGCCCGTGGAGTGCTGAAAGTATTGCACTAACTTTTGCTGATTCAGCAACTTACGAGCTCTGGCATGCACCTTGCCGATGCTCACGCCCGGCCCCACCGCCTCCGTTGCGCCCTGTTGGGCGGCACGGACTGCGCAGTAGATATGGCGCGCCTTGGCGCCAGGCGTGCCCACGTGCACGGTGCGTGTCATATCAGAACAATAGCCCGCGAGTATAACACCAAAGTCACAGACGACGAATCCCCGGGCGGGAATCCGCGCGCTCGAGGCCCGACCGTGGGGCAGGGCCGATCGTTTTCCGGACGCGACAATCGTCGCGAACGACATACCCTCCGCACCCGCCTGCCGGGCGGCGTATTCCATCTCCGCCGCCACTTCAACCTCCTTGATCCCGGGGCGTATGGTTTTGAGCGCCACCTCGAACAGGCTTGCCCCTAATCGAGCTGCGGCGCCGAGGTGCGCGATCTCCTGCGGATCCTTCACCATGCGTGCCTGCTCGACCAGCGGGGGAGCCGGTCGTATTCGTAGGCCAGGCCCTGCCGTCTTCCTCAGCAGCTTGCCTTCCCCCACGGTCAAGTGTTCTGGTTCAATCCCCAGCACCTTAGGCTTGCGGCCCTGGGTTGCCAGCCACTCCCCGGCGGCTACCAGGGGCGATTTGCGACCGATGACGACGGCCGCGCCCACCACTTCAGCGCGAGCTTGCTCCTCATATCTTCCATCGGCAAAGAAGACGTTGTTCGATTGTGGCAGGACGACGAGCGCTCCCGCACTGCCCGCAAATCCGCACAGATATCGAATATTGGGAAGATGGGTGACGACGAGTCCGTCGAGGTGGTAGTCGCCGATCGCACTTCGGACTTTCTCTTGCCGGGCCTGATAGTCCATGGCTACCTGGAAGAGTCTAACAAGCGCGTCCAGGCCAAGGCGAACGCGGCTGGCAGGAGCGGCTGAGCTTCTCGATTCAGTTTCTGGGGTTTGGCCGTGGAGCCGGCCACATTGGGGCGGTAAGGCCGAAACCGCCGGTTCCCCTTACGAACAGCTCGGGGACCGGCGGCTGCCGTACTGCTAACTCGCGGTTATGTCTGAATAATCCGTGGAGTGATGAAGAAGATCAGCTCCTGATTGCTGGTGCTGACCGTGGTGTGCTTAAAGAGGTTGCCCAGCCATGGAATGCTGCCGAGCAACGGCACTTGGTTGATGTTGACCGAGTTGTTGGTCTGAATGACTCCGCCGATCACCACCGTGCCTCCGTCGGTGACAAGCACCTGGGTGGTGGCTTGCTGAGTAATCAGCGTGGGGTTGCCCTGCACGGATTCGCCGAAGTCCGGCGTCGTGTTTTCCACATCCACGTTCAGGAAGATCGTGCCCTCCGATGTGATCTGGGGAATCACGGTCAAACGCAGGAAAGCATCCACGTAAGTGACGGTTGGCGGACCGCCCAACTGGGCCTGGGTCACAATGGGTACGCGGATGCCCTGGCGAACCAGCGCCTGGATGTTATTTTGGGTCACCACTCGCGGACGCGACAGGATCTTCACCAGGCCACGGGATTCGGCCATGGTAAGGACAGCGTCAATGCGCACGTGGGCGCTCGCCGTTGTCAGGTTAATGCCGCTCGTCGGGCCGGTTGCACCCAGGTTTGAAAACAGCGGGATTTGCACTGCCGTGCCCGCACTCGGCTGGGAAGTTCCGACGATGGGATAGAAGGGTACGACGCCGAAGGTTGAATTCGGAGTCGTGCCCACGGCGCTGGCGCCCCCGATCCCGGTGCCTGCGTTGCCAAAGCCGAAGCCAAGCTGGGTCCCGATGTCACGGGCGAAGCTGCGAGTGGCGGATACGACCCGAGCCTCGATCTCCACCTGCTCGGTCTTGAAATCCAGCTGGGTTAAGAGGCGGTCGATCGCAGGCATGACCGACGGGACGTCGGTCACAATGATGGAGTTGGTGCGTTCATCCGCGATCACATCGCCGCGCTGGGAGATGAATTTTTTGATCGTCGGTACTAGGTCCTTGGCGTGAGCATAGCTGAGGAATCGCGTGAAGGTGGTCTTGTCGACCGCCAGCGCTTCGGCTTCGCGCTGAGCGCGATGAGCGTCGGCTTCCCGGCGCAACGTGTCTACGGTCGCAATGCGCAGGACATTCCCCTCGAGCTGCCGTGATAAACCATTGTTCTTCAACACGATGTCGAGCGCCTGATCCCAGGGCACGTCATCGAGCACAATCGTCAAGGTGCCCTTCACGTTGGGGTCGAGCACCACGTTTAGGCCACTGATTTCATGGATCAAACGGAAGAAATCTTGCAGGTCGACATCCTTCAAATTCACCGAAATCGGTTCGCCGGTGTACTGCGGCCCATTTTTGGCTGGTTCTTGCGAGGCCTGCGCCTTTTGTTGGGCCGCCGGGTTCACCGCTGGCTGAATCGTGCTGGCCGGAGCTGACGCGGTCTGCGGAGCGGCACTCGGCGTCGGCAGCAGATTGCCCTCCGGGCGTTCCACAAACTTGGCGGCCGCATCGACGGCCCGGTCCGTTGGCGTAGGGACAGGAGCCGTGGTTTCGCTCGCGGGCTTCGCCTGATAGGTGGGCTCGACGAACACGAAATCCTTCGGAGAAGAAGTCGCGGCGGCCTGGTTCGGGTCCGGGCCGGCAGCGCTCTGGTCCAATGGGTTCAGACGCCTGGAGTCCGCCACGGTCTCCTGCGAACTCGCCGGCTTGGCGGTTCCCGCGGTACGGGCGGCCGGGTGCAGCTTGACCACCACCATGTTCTCCCCGCCCGGCGCCATTTCGTAGGCGCACGCCTGCAACAGGTCAATCACCACCCGGGTCGTGGGCGGATTTTGGTCCATGCCGATACGGACGCCTTTCACCCCGTCACTGCCGACGCTCAGATAGTTCCGTGAGGTCGCAGCCACGGTGTTCGGCAGAGTGACCAACACCCGAGCCGGCGATTCCAGGGTGCTCACCTCGGGCACCACCGACCCAGTGGCGGTCATCTCCACATTGATTCCGTCCTCCACCCGCACCACCTCCACTCGTTGCAAGATGGCGTGCTTGGTTCGGTCCGGGCTCGTGTTCACCGTCTGGGCCCCGGCAACCGTGACCAGTAGCGGTAGCAAAACAACCAGCAGTTGCTTTCGCATGTCCTTCTCCCCACGCGCTGGCGAATTGCCAGCCTCGTGATCTCCTCTCTTCAACCTGCGCGAACCCCTTCGACCGAGGCCGCGCCTACCCCGCTAGGCAACCGGGGTAGTCATCTTCTTTGTAATCTCGCGGGTGAACGGTTTCCCCAGTTGGTCCTCGCCGGTCTCGCTGAAAATCACCGAGTCTCCCGTGATCTTCACTACGTAGCCGTTAAACACCGGATCGTTCTCGCGCAGAAAATATGCCTTGTTCAGGGCATTCACCACGACCGCAATCATGCCGCTCTCGGATTTGACAATTCCCATCAGCGTGATTTGGCCGATCGCCAGGCAACGCTTGCCCGCATTGCATCCCGAGCCTCCGGTAATGTGGCTCACGATCGGGCTGACGAAGGGATCCCGCCGTCCGGCGGCGCTGTATTCCCGGGGCTCCCGCTTCTTCGACTCCTCAGGATTCTTCTTGTCTTCGACGGCAACTTCCTGCTTGGGCGCAGCCTGGGGCTTGGGCGCAGCCTGGGGCTTGGTCGCGACGATGGTTTTGGGCTTGCTTCTCAGCCGGGCGGACTTGCGAGCTACCCCCGCGACCGGCGCGGTTCGCAACGGCGCTTTCGCGGCCGGCGCGTTCGCCGTGGCGGGTGCTTGCGACGACCCTGCCGTGGCCAAGGCCGCATTCTGATCGTTCGTCTGCTTTTTTGAGAGATTCTGGAGCGTGTTCCGCGTGTTGTCGATGACGTCCGGGTTCTGCGCGCTGGCGCCGCTCACCAGTACTCCCAACAGCAGAATTCCAATTCGCAGCCTCATAGGGCTCCTCTCGCCGGTTTCGCCGCCGCGGTGGCGGGCGGATTAGGGTCACGAGTGAAGAATGTCGACGCCACGCAGGTAGCTACGATGCTCTCACTTGGAGCATAGTCATAACTGTGTTTCGTATGAGCCTCGCTGGGTTTCTTCGTGGTTGCCACCAACAGGCCCGAGATGTTCACGATCCGCTCGAGCTTGCTCACGTGATCGAAAAAGCTGAGCACGGAGTAGTAGGGGCCATCCAGTTCCACCTCGAACGGCGCTTCCGCGTAGTATTCCTGCGTTGTGACCGGCTTGGCCGTGTAGCGCCGGATCTCGATCCCGGTCTTCGCCGCCTCGGCATCGAGCATGCGGATGAAGTTATCCGCTTCTTTCTCATTGGGCACGATGTGGCTCTCGATCTCCATTTGCTGCTTGAGATTGGCTACTTGCCGTTCCATGTCCTTGAGCTTCGGCCGGTAGGACTCCAGTTCGGCGTTCTCGCGAAGTTTGGCGTTCAGGGTCTGCTCGGCTTGCGCGTTCGCCTCACGCTTGCTCTTGAAGACCGTAAAGTACAACCCGACGGTGACCAGTGCTCCCACCGCCAGCAAGACCACCCACTGTTTCAGACTCGGCATTTCGCTGAAGTTTTCCATAGGTTCCTGCCTCTACGACCTCGCCTTCTCGCAGCTCAGGGTGAATTGAAAGGCCTGCATGTCCTTGAACCCCCCATCCTGAAAGGTCTCTTTGATCTCGATATTCTTGAAGTGACCCGTCTTCTGGAGATTCGTGATCAGCATGGCCACCGCATCCGTGCTCACCGCCATGCCCTCGATCTCCACATTCGCACCCTGGTCCTTCATGGTGCTCAGCCACACCGCTTCCGTGCTGTTCACAGTGTCGCCGATGGTGTTCAGCAGCTCGACCGGGCCGGACTGGCTGGCCCGCAGCTGGTCAATGACGTCGACGCGGTGCTTGTAAGTTTCGACCTCGTGCTCCCGCTCAAGGTAGCGCGCTTTGACGTCCGCGAGCTCGCGGTTTTTCTGCTCCGCCGCCTCGATCTTCGACGCCAGGCTGTGACTTTGCTTATCCAGCTGGTGCCAGTACCACCCGTTCCCCGCCGCCGCCAGTGCCAGCAGGATCAGGATTTTGACCTTGGGTGAGCCCGGTTCACCGATTTCGAGCGTGACCGCCGGACTCGCGCCGCGCTTGCCCTTGGGTTTTGGTGCTCCTAACAGGTTGATGCGGATCATAGATTTTCGAAACTCCTCAATGCCAAACCCACCGCCACCGCCAGCTGTCCGGCGTTTTTCTCGATCAACTCCACGCCCAGACCCTCCTTCGGCGGTGCAATCCTCTGGAAGGGATTGAAGCTTTCGACCGGCAGGGAAAATTCCTGGCGCAGGGCTTCAATCAAGCCGGGAACCTTGGAAGATCCTCCCGCCAGATAGATTTTCTCGATGTGCTCTCCCGCGGCACTGGCGCGGAAAAAGTCAAACGTCTTCTGAATTTCAAGCACAATGATCTCGGTGACCTGCTGCAGAACCGGTGTCTTTGCGTCCTCGCTCACGGTGCCGACCTTATTCCCCAACTTGAGCGACTCGGCATCCTCAAAGCTCAGATCCAGTTCCTTCTGCAGCGAGTCGGTGTACTGATGCCCGCCCACGCTGACGTCGCGCGGGAACAGCGGCGTCGTGCCCTTGACGATGTTGATGTTCATGACGCTCGCCCCCAGATTCAACAACGCCACCACCTGGGTGGGGGCAGGCTCGTAGTTGTACTCGTAGCAGTTCTGCAGTGCCAGGGCATCGATGTCAACGATAGCCGGGGTTTTCCCTGCCATCGAGAGTACGTTGGTGTAGTTCAGAATCTTGTCCTTCTTAACCGCCACCAGCAGCACGTCCATCTGGGGATTGCCCGCATCTTCGGAAAGAATTTGATAGTCCAGGTTCACATCGGCGAGATCAAACGGGATGTGCTGGGCGGCTTCCTTTTCGACGGTTTCCGCCAGCTCCTGATCGCTCATCGAGGGCAGGGAGATCTTCTTGACGATGACCGAGTGTCCGCTGACGGCGGTCGCGACCGCGCGGGTCTTGATCTGGTTTTCGCTGAACAGTTTGGCGATGGCGCTTGAAACTTGGCCGGAATCGACGATCATCGAATCCACTACGATATCGGATGCCAACGGCTCCAATCCCAGGTGCGCGACCTCGATGCCGCTGCGCCCCTTCCTGAGTTCGACAGCTTTAATGCTCGAGGAGCCCACATCGAGACCAACAATCGCCTTCGATCCGAATCCAAACATGTGCCCGCCTCTTGACTGCCGGCACCGGCGCCGGCTTGGTTCGCCCTACGGCGACCCGGCAGCTGTTGCCGCCTTGGATTTTTTCTTGCCTCTCGCCTCCATCTGGCTGGACTTTTCTTCCATCCACTGGTCGAGCCTCGACTTCTTGAAGCGCCAGCGATTCCCCAGTTTGAAGGCGGGGATTTTCTGTTCCCCAACGTACTTGTAAAGCGTGTCCGGACTGACTCCCAGGTACTGCGAAGCCTGGCGAATATTCATGACTTCACGCGAGTCGGCCATAATTTCGTCCCTTTCCACAGAGTTGAGGTCCTGCGACGTTTCGTCGACAGGTCAAATGGGAGAGAATTGCCCGCACTAACGGCCTTCGAGCGAATTCGAGTGCCCCGAGCATATATCAAACGGAAAAGTCCCGAGCTCAAAGCCTAATTCCGAGTTTTACAGGGTTTTATGCCTGTTTCTTGGAAATTCAAAAAAAGACACTTGCAAACGATTGCTACAGGTTGTAGTTCATGATTCGTTGCACCCCATGGATAGACGTCCTGGGCGGCAATCGTCCGGCTATTTGCCTTATCCATAACCAAAGTGCTAGATACGGTACGAAGGTAGTAGGACGGCCAGAAAAAACCGGTGGAATCGAGTATTTTCGGTAGAACTGGGGAGCGATGGCAAAAAAGAAAGTAGGACATGCCCTTCGATCTCCTGCTATCCCGGCAACTTCGCAAACCAGAGTACTCGTTCAACCCTGATCAATTCTGGATGGAGTGCGCGGTTCCTCCTACCATGCCCGTCGTCGGGTAAGCTCAATCAAAGGAGATCCCCTTGCGTGTGCTTCGTCATTTGCAACCGTTCGCCCTGCTCAGCTTGCGTGTTCTGCTCGGTGCCGTGATGATCGGGCACGGATACAGCAAAGTCTTTCATGGGGGGCTTGCGCGTCACGTCCACATGGTCAGCAGCCTGGGGTTGCCGGGTTGGCTGGCCTATCCGTCTGCCTTCACGGAGTTTTTCGGCGGCATCCTTCTTATCGGGGGCCTGGCGACCCGCCCGGTCTCCTGCTTGGTGCTGATCGACATGGCGGTCGCCATCTGGAAGGTGCACTTTAAAAACGGTATGTTTGGCCGCGGGGGCTACGAGTTTCCTCTGAGCTTGGCGGTGATCGCCTTCGCACTCATCTGCTTCGGCGCCGGTCCGATCGCACTCGATCGAATCTTCGATCGTGGTGGCCGAGCCAAGCAGTCCAAGACAGCTGAAAGCAGGAAGTGAGTGGAGAGCACGGCATTCGCCGTGCCTCGGTTGTCCTTTTGCTTTGCCCTCCGAGGTTACTGCTACTTTTGCGCGGTTCGACTAGACTGGTTGGAAGATGATCGGCCGCAATCACGGCTTCACGCCTGCTGAGCTCCGCCAGCTGCGCGGGCTGAGAAATCCACACGGAATCCAGCGCTTCCTCGATCGTCTCCCTTACCACGTGGCAGACACCGCCTGGTCGCCGCGGCGCGTCCTTCGCGAATCGGCGGCACATTGCTTTGAAGGCGCCATCTTTGCCGCGGCCGCGCTCCGCGCCATTGGGAATCCTCCCCTGCTGCTCGATCTCGAAGCCGAGCGCGATACCGACCACGTGGTCGCAATCTACCGCGTCAACGGTCATTGGGGCGCAATTGCAAAGTCCAACTACACCGGCTGCCGTTATCGCGAGCCCGTGTATCGCTCTTTGCGCGAACTGGCGATGAGTTATTTCGAGGATTATTTCAACCTCCGTCGCGAGCGCTCGCTGCGCACCTTTTCCCGGCCCGTCAACCTGACCCGTTTCGATGGTTACTCCTGGATGACCACGGAGGAACACCTCTGGTTCATCGCTGAGTATTTGCTCACCATCCATCATTACCGCCTGCTTACGCCGACCATGATCCGCCACCTGCACCGGCTCGATAGCCGCTCCTTTCGGGCCGGTTGCCTGGACCGGGCGGTGAAAGACAGGAGGAGGGTTCAATCCCCCCGGGCCTGACGCCGAGGTAGTTCCGGCGCCAGGAGTGCAGGGTGCGTCGAGAGAAAACGGCTCTGGACCTTGGTAGGGGGTGCGAAGAGGCCGGGGTCTCGGTCTGAACTTTGCCATCCTGGCCGCGGCCGCGCTTCCTCAGCTGAATGTGGCACGGACCGAATGCCACCCGCCAGGGATGTCCAGGTACGGATGGGCGGAACCTGCGGGCCGATGAGAGAGACTTGCGCCGCACCCTGAAACTTGCGGTATGCTTAACCTGGAAGAACTGGCTTCATCCTAGAGAGTAGATGGGGACCCGGAGCGGGGCTCTTTTCCTGCTGATTCTTCTGCCTCGACTCCTGCCTGTCCATGAAAGGGGGAGCCATGCGGAATTCAGGAAACGTCGCTGCGCGCGCCAGTCGCCACCTAGTATTTGTTCCCGTATGCTTGCTCTGCGCTCTGACGCTGCTTGCTCAAAAGAACCCGGCCGTTCCGAAATACGACGCGCACGCCGAGACGAAGATCAAAGGCGTGGTGGAGGAATTGAGACTGCCTCCCAAGGGGAGCGAGAAGCAGATTGCGCATCTGTTGATCAAGAGTGATAGCGAGACGGTGGATGTCTACCTTTGCCCAAAGTCGTTTTTCGACGATATGGGGATGGGCTTCAACAAAGGGGACGAGCTGTCTTTCACCGGCTCAAGAGTGAAGCAAGATGGAGCCGACCTCATCTTGGTGCGGGAAGTGAGCAAAGGGAACGACACATTTGTCCTGCGAGATGCGAAGGGCAGCCCGGTGTGGAAGTAGCAGCGCAGCCCGGGGTTGGGTGTAACGGGGCAAGCGAAGCTGTTCGTCTTTCGGGGGCACCGACCATCAATCGAACCGGGCAAAACCCCGGCAAGATCGGGCCGGTTCGCCTGTCCGAAGCCGCCTCTCTGAACGGCGCGCTCCTCGCGCACGCCGGATCCGATATGGAGAACATCACGCGAAACCCTCAGCAATCCCGCGAAGCGCTGCTGATCGTGGATGTCCAAGTCGGACTCGTGGAATTGATCCCGGCTGAAATTCGCGAGCGCGTCTTGCCCAAAATCAGAACTCTCCTCGAAAAGGCACGGGCTTCGGGGAAACCCGTGTTCTATATTCAGCACGACGGCGCGAAGGCCCATCCGCTCGAAACCCATTCCGAAGGTTGGCGAATTCATCCCTCGCTCCAGCCGGCCAATGGCGAGCTTGTGATTCGCAAGCGGGGGTCGGATTCATTTTTCGAGACCACGCTGCTCGAAGAGCTGGAAAAAAGAGGGATCAGGCACCTCATTATTGTGGGAGGCATGACAGAGTACTGCATTGATACGACTTGCCGACGTGCCACCAGTCTGGGCTACGACGTGACCCTGGCCAGCGATGCCCATCTTACGCGAGCGAACGGCGTGCTGAGTGCAGCGAACATCATCGCCCACCACAATCTTGTGCTCGAGGATTTTGGCGCTGGAAGTCATCAGGTCAGCGTCCGGCCCACGCGGGAAATTGTTTTTTGAAATTCTTTAGGGTTCCCCGCCGGGAGGGCCATCAACTGGGTCATTCAGGGAGGGGGAGTAATGGCAAAAACACAGCTTCGGTATGCGATCAAGTTTGTCAGCGACATGAACAAGGCCGTTAAGTTCTACCGGGATGTGGTCGGTCTCGAGCTCAAGTTCGAGTCGCCAGGGTGGAGCGAGTTCGCGACCGGTGAGATCACCCTCGCGCTGCACCCAGCTTCTGACAAGAACCCAGCGGGAACCGTCGAATTGGGGTTCACGGTTGGCAATGTCGAGGCTTTCTACCAGGACATGAGCGCCAAGGGGGTTCTGTTCAGCATGCCGCCGAAGCAACAGGACTTCGGCGGGGTGCTGGCCGAGTTCGTCGATTCCGAAGGCGCACATTGCAGCGTAGGGGCGGAGGCAGCCTAGAGAGACCCGCAGCAACCTGCTCGCGGGCATCCTCTGGCGTGATCCGTCTCCATTTGCGGTAAACGTGGATCACTGCGAGCGTCCAGAAGGGAACCAAATCGACTCCAGGTACAAGCTCGGCCACGAAGGTTGGCAGAAACTCCCAGTGCCAGCCGAGCCGATGAACCAAGAAAGCTCCGACCGCCAGATCGAGCAGATCATCAGCGGGCGAGAAAGCCCCTTCGGCGCACATGGAGGACGCAAGAATCTGCACTGCGTCGGTCGCGATGGCTACCATCGCGGCAAGCTGGAAGCGGGAGCGTGCTGAGGGCGGGATGGAGTCTGCTTGCACGTTTCGATGCTATGGCTATCTGCGGATGCCTTCCGCACGTGCTAAAGGTGAATATTACCACCCCGGGCCATCAGCTCGTTCAGGTCGAACGCCCCGGCACTGTCCTAACGCAAGATTAGGGTGATGCCAAAGCCCCGCGCCGCCTTCCGGCATCCGCTTCGCACCGTCTAAAACTCGCGGCTACGGTCGCCAAAGGCCGGAATCTCAGGAGCAGGGTCGAAGCGAAGCATTACGTCCACTGTTTTGGCAGGGGAATCAATGGACTCGTGCACGCGAGCCCGCCAGTTTCCAATCTGCTTGTACGCCTGTTCCACAAATCGCCCAACGTAGCTGGCGTCGTAGGTGTCGCCGCTGCGCAGCGCCCAGTCGTTCTGGAGGCGCGTCGTAGTTTCGATGTCCAAGCCGCGAATCTCCACTTCGCCCATCTTGTAGACATCTCCCTCCACGATCGAAACGACGTATGTGGCCGCGGAGCGCGCGTCATCGGGCTCGAGCTCTCCCTTCACGGTGGCGTCCATGTATCCACGGGTGCCAAAAATCTGGTGGACGGCTTCGAGATCTTTGTCGAGCTCCAGGGCATCGGCAACCTCGCCGGCGTGGATATGGAATGCAGCCTGCAGAGTGGCATCGGGGAAGGCCTGGTTGCCCGAGATCTGGATCCCGGCGAGCTTGTATTGGCGCCCGGGCTGGACCGGAACGATAACGTCGACCAACGTGTCGTGCCCATCGCTTTGGACAACCGTAGGCTCGGGATCGCCCAAAACCGCCTTGAGGTATCCGTGCTCGCGATAGACCGGCAGGAAAGCCTTATCTTCAATGACACGGATTGCGGGGCGCGCGTACTCCGCGCCTTCGAGCTGCTTCGCGGCCGCCGTAAGCTTGGCCAGTTCGCCCGGGCCGACTCCGGAAAACCCGACGTCACGGATGGTGATATTGGGGCCGCGGACCGTAAAGACAAACGCAAGGACGGGATTGTCGTCCTCGAATGGCCGCAGGTAGTCGACCTGCCCGGCCACATTTTTCTGGATCAACAGAAGCTCGAGCGAGCGGGAAACCTCGCCCACCAATCCGCCGTTGACGGGAAGTTCCCCATCGAAGAGGGGCACGGCGACACGGAGTTTCTCGCGTAGCTCCCGATCGCTAAACCAGACCACGTTGTCGAAATGGGCGGGGAAAAACCGTTCCGCATCCCGCAGTTGCAGAGTTATTTTGGCGCCGTCCGGGTCGAATTGCGAGGTATAGGAAACGGAGGCAAAAGCGCCGCTCTCACCGAGAAGCCGAACCATGGTCTTGAGATCGTCGTCGTGGAGCGGCTGGCCCAGCTTCAAGTCGGCGGCACGCATGACGTCTTCCGGCTGGTAGCGGCTCGTCCCGGTTACTTTGACGGATCTCAGTTTGAATGCCGATGGCGGCAGCTCCTTGGAACTGGGTTTTTGCGACTCGGCGAACCTGAAGGAGAGCAAGAGAAAAAAAGGAAGGAGGACTGGGAGTCGAAAGCTCACACAGAAAGATTTTACCGCAGATGGGTCGAGGGCCGGAATGCTCCAGATCGAGCCGAGCTTAGGGTCTCACCCTCTCGAAGGCTCTCTCAGACGTGGCCAAGTTCTTCATAGCGAGCTAAACCATGGTGGCAAAACGACTCTTCGGGGCACCAAGATCCCGATTTTGGCCGTGGGCTCGAGGGGCTGCCAAGCACCGCCCCCCCACTCCACCATCCGCGGGATCCTGGCGTAATTTTCATGCACGCCCTTTCACTTCGTGCTATAGTCAGCGCTGCTCGATTGGGAGCTATGGGGTGCGCTCAGACCTTTGACCACGAGGAGGCAGCATGCCCTGGAGTTCCGCTCTTCTGACCCTCGCATTTTGCATTCTTTCCACGGTGCTTGCAGTAGCTAACGAAATTGTTCCTGCGGGCACGCTTCTGCGTTGTACAGTCGATGAACCGAACTTTTCGTCGAAAACGGCCGCGGTCGGTGACCCGGTTCTTTGCCATCTCGGATCCCTGAACGCCTTCGGACATTCCGTGTTTCCTCGGGGCGCCACCCTGAGCGGTCATCTCCAGGATTACAAAAACCCCGGCCATTTTGTCGGCAAGGGATGGATCCAGATTGAGTTTGATCGCGTCATCCTGCCGGGTGCGGAAGTCCTGCCCCTGACTGCCAAGGTCATCGCAGCTCCCCACCTCAAGGTGGACAAACAGGGCGACATTCATGGCAAAGGTCATCCCACGCGAGACGCCATCGAATGGATGATTCCTGTCCTTTGGCCTATCAAGATCATTACCCTGCCGGCGCGCGGTCCTTATCCGGCGCTCAAGGGCGAATCGCCAATCACCTTGCGGTTGGAGGAAGACATCGAGGTCCCGCTGCCGGTCATGCGGAGCTCGATACCGCGGCCGCCGTGGGTGACGCCCAGCGGTTATCGCACTTACGGCTACAACGGTGGCTTCTCGAACGGCCCGGCAGCCGGCTCGAGTCCGTCGCTTGCCATCGAGCCCGCTAGCTACGCCCAGCCAACCGAGTCCGCCCCGCGGCTTACTCCTTCTGCACCCTCGAAGTTGACGGTGATTGCCTTGAACGGGGGCGGCGCTTTTCTGGCGCAGCAGTATTGGATCCAAAGTGGACAGATGCACTGCGTGTCCGCCAACGGAGAGGAGAAATTGCTTCCCCTGGAGCAGATCGATCTCAGTCAGACCGTACACCTGAACCAGGAGCGCAACGTCGCCTTCGTCCTCGAATCACGCAACCCCACGGAGCAGTAGGGAAACTTTCACCGCGCCGGCATTCTAGCGACAGGGCGGGCTCTCCCGGCCCGTCCTGGTCGCGTGCCAGCGTGCTTTCGCGCGCGCGAGACCGGAGCCGTGGGATGCCCGTCGATCGCCTCACCACACCTTGCATACCTTCTCGGGCGGCTTCACCATGGGTTGGCCGGATTTGCAGGAAAACGCTTGGGAGAATTCCGGCATGTTCTCGACCACCCCGTTGATGCGGTACCGGGCAGGGGAATGCGGATCCGTGACCGCCCGCACCCGCATCTCCTCGGGCCGTTCATTGGCGCAGGCCCACTGGGCAAATCCCACAAAGAAGCGTTGTTCGGGAGTCAGCCCGTCGCGCGGCGTGAGCGCCTTGTCCTGGGTCGCGCCCTTCCAGGCAAGATAGGCCAGAATCTCACCTCCGAGGTCGGCCACATCTTCGCCCAGCGTAAGTTTGCTGTTGATGTGGACGTCGTCGACGACGACGTATTGCGCATACTGATCTGCGACGCACTGGGTGCGGGCGTCGAACTTCGCGCGGTCTTCCTTGGTCCACCAGTTTTTCAGGTCGCCTTTGGCGTCAAACTGGCTGCCTTCGTCGTCGAAGCCATGGGTGAGCTCATGACCGATGGTTCCGCCGGTATCGCCGTAGTTGGGAGCGTCGTCGAGTTTGGCGTCGTACAGCGGAGGCTGCAACACTCCTGCCGGAAAATTGATGTCGTTCATCTGGGGATCATAATAAGCATTCACCGTCGGCGGAGACATCCCCCATTCCCCGCGGTCCACCGGCTTGCCAACTTTATTGATGTCGCGGCGGCGCTCGAATTCACTGGCGCGCACGATATTTCCGGCAAAATCGGTAGGCACGATCGTGACCGAGCTGTAGTCGCGCCACTTGTCGGGATAACCGA
This sequence comes from Terriglobales bacterium, assembly GCA_035622175.1. Classification (GTDB taxonomy): domain Bacteria; phylum Acidobacteriota; class Terriglobia; order Terriglobales; family Acidobacteriaceae; genus JAFAGX01. The sequence continues at coordinate 29,681 of DASPVV010000275.1, forward strand.
TCTTGTTGCGGATCCCCGCCAGTTTGGTAAGCGCCTGCTGCTTGGTTTCCGGGCTCATCCAGTCGAGCCCCCGGATCCGCTCGCCCATGGCATCCTCGATCCGACGCACCATATCGAGCGTGCTCGCCTTGAGCTGGGGCGAGAAAACCTTGGCCACATAGACCTGGCCGAGAGCCTCGCCGAGATGGTGATCCGTATACTGCACGCAACGTTTCCAACGCGGTTGTTGTTCCTTCGCGCCCCGGAGATACTTGCGATAAAACTCAAAATTCTCGTCCACGAACGCCGCGGAAAGATACGGCGAGAAGGAGTCGATGACGTGAAACCGCAGATAGGTCTGCCAATGGTCCAGCGGTTCACCGGCCAGCTGGCGATTCACCGCTCGGAAGTACTCCGGGGAGGTCAGGTTGACAATTTCAAAACTCGGATATTCGAGCTCTTGGTAGTAAACCCGCCAGTCGAGATTGGGGGTGATCTGGTTGAGATCTGCGACCTTCAGCTTGTGCTTCAGCTTGTAGGGGTCGCGGCGCTCCACCCGGGTAAGCTGCGCCTCGGCCAGGGCGGTCTCCATGCGCAGCACCGTCTGCGCATTGGTTCTGGCCGCGTCCTCTCTGTCACCCGCGAGAATAAATACCTTCGCGACATGCTCCAAGTAGTGCTGGCGAATCTCTTTCGACTTCGCGTCCTGTTTGCTGTAATAGTCCCGGTCGGGCAGGCCGAGACCGCCTTGATCGAGCTCCGCGATCTGCTGCTCGGAGTCGTCGGGATCCTGGGTGGATCCCTGCGAAAACAGGACGGACCTGCCGTAGGCAAACTGCAGCCGGGCGAGCAGCGGGGTGATTTCCCTGACCGAGCGTAGGCCGGCAATGGCGTCAAGATCGGGCTGAACCGCCGACAATCCCCGCTTTTCCAGCGCGCTTTCGTCCATGCAGGCGGCATAATAATCTCCGATCTTTTGGGTGACGCTGTCGCGCTCGGTTCCTGCCGCCGCCTGTTCGAGAATGCCGCGCAAGAAGATCAAGTTATCCTGATAAAGCTTGCCATAGACGTCCCAGGAAGTTTGGTCGGCTGGAATGGGGTTAGCTTTCTGCCAGCCTCCGCAGGCGTACTGATAGAAGTCAACACAGGGTTCGACGGAGGTGTTCATCGAATGGGGATCGAGGCTGGGTGTGTAGGGCATGGCCGATGACTCGGCGGATGGGGGCAGCGGGTTTTGTCCGCGAGCGAGCCCAGAGAGCAGCAGAGAAATCGTGAAGGCAACGACTGGGTTGCGCATATTCACCTTGGACGGCTGCAGCCTGAAAAAGTAACGCCAGGTCATAATAACGAATCTCCCGATCTGCCAAGGGCTCAAGTTGATACGGTGTCCGACCTCGACCCGGTTTATCGTCGCCGAGCACCCTGGGGCTGAGGGAGCGGTGGCTCGGACTTGGCCGGTGTGACCCGGATGAGCGAGCGGGCTCCGACATGAATGAAGCTCAACTCGCGGGCGGCGAGCAGAGCCTTGAGGGCTTCCTGCACCCGCGAGCGAGGCACGAAGTTGCCGAAGAACGAGTCAATTTCCTGTTCATCGGCGGCGATGACGCAGTCCAGATACTTCGAGAGCAGAGCAGAAAGCGCTTCCGCGACCGAGAGACTGATGCCCTCTCGCACCGCATCCCCCGACCAACGATACAGCACGTCCCAGAACGCGCCTTCCCCCGGCTTGTAGTCTACCCGCGTGATGCGCAATTTGGACCAGAGTTCGGCAAGGGACTTGTCGAGTGCGACGGCGGAAAGTCCGCCGCCGAGCTTCTCGAGCAGCTTCTGCTTGGACACCGGCCCCTCGCGGCGCACGATTTCGTAGGTGTCCGCGGCCAATTGGGAGTACTCCGAGCGCGGCCCCGGCTTCGGCGGCTGTTTGGGATTGCGTTCCCCGACCAAGGCGTAAAAGTAGGGGAAAATCGACGCCGCCAGAAGAAGGGCGTTGTTCTCGTCAAACAAGTTGGCTTCGTAGGCCGCCTGATCGCGCAGCAGGCGAACCATCAGCTCGGTCGCATCCTGGGCCCGAGGATCGCGAAACGCCTCCTGCCAGGCCGGCAGGCGTTCCTCCGAGCCAGCCCAGGCGCCAATAAACGTGGGCGCCAGCACCGAGGGCTTGAGCGGATACATGAGACAGAAGCCGACGGATTCGAGAAAGCGGCAAGCGTCCTCGAAGGTGCGCACGGGGTGGCCATTGAGGTGCCACTTCTCGCGGCGGAGCTGATGCAGTTCGAGTCCGGTCATGAGAGCATCCCGGTGGTCGAACCGGGTCGGAAACGGCTCGAGAACACGACGACCCAACCCCTTCATGCTAGCAGCTTGCTCTTAGATTCTCTTAAACGCCTTCTGAATATCCCTAAGAGAATATCGCAGGACCACGGGCCGGCCATGGGGGCAGCTCATAGGACACTCGGTTTTCGCGAGCTGGGTGAGCAGCCACTCCATTTTGCTTGGCTCGAGCGGCGTATTCACTTTGATCGCCGCATGGCAGGCGATCGATGCGGCGATGCGGGTGCCAACCCTTTCCATATCGAAAGCCCGCTCTTCGCGGGAGAACTGGTCGAGCAACTCCTCGAGCATGTGCTCGATCGCGCTGGTGGCGACGCCCGCGGGTGCGACTTTCACGGTGACGCTCCTTGCCCCAAACGGCTCGGCTTCGAACCCATTCTGCTGCAACTCCTCCACGATCTCGGCAAAGACCGCGAGCTGCGCGGGGGTCAGCTCCAAGATCAAGGGCATCAGCAGGCGTTGACTGAGGACGGAGCGGGCGGCACGCTGCTTCAGCACTTGCTCAAACAGCACGCGCTCGTGAGCCACGTGCTGATCGATGATCCAAAGGCCTTCATGGTTCACGGCGAGAATAAACGAGTCCCGAATTTGGCCCAGGGGCTTGAGAGAAAAAAGCGAGGAGCCCAGGCTCGCGGCCTGAGGCTCGTCCGGGATGGCGGGCGCACAGCCATCGCGGCCGACCACGGCGCTCGGCGCCGGTGGCGTCCAAGCAACCGAGTTCGCGCCATCGCCTTCGAGAAGGATTCCACCAGCGAATGAAAATCTTTCTGTCGCCGGCGACGGCAGGGTTGCCTGCAAGCTGAATGCGGGCTCGTCCGAGGCGGCGAGGGCCGGCTCGGGGGAGGCCGGCGCCGAAGATCTGGAGCCGGGGGCAAGAAATGGAGTCGCGGTGGGGTGGGCGCTCATTTCGGTCGCGAACTGGGGCACGGGCCGGGCTTTCATCAGAACCGCCCGCACCGCATCACGGACCAAGTCGTGAATCGTCGTCTGCTGGCGAAAACGGACCTCGGTCTTGGAGGGATGGACATTGACATCGACCTCGCTGCTCGCGAGCTCGAGGAAGAGCAGCACCACCGGATAGGCAGAGGGTGGAAGGATGTTGCGATAAGCCTCGGTGAGAGCGTGCTGAATGACCCGGTCCCGGATCAACCGGCGATTCACAAACACGTAGATGGAATTGCGGTTGAGCTTTTGAATCTCGGGTTTCGAGACGAAGCCATGCACTCGGAATTCACCCTCGGGTGCCGCCTGGTCCCACCCCTCGCTGTCCTCCTCGGTCGCCACCCCGGCGCTGGCACCAGTTCGCTTACTCCCATCCCTTCCAGCCAGAGACACCGCGGCCAGTCCGACTCGCGCCAAAGGTAGAACTGCGGAAACCGGAAGAAGCTGCTCGAGAACATCCCGGCCAAAGATCTGGTAGATGCGCTCGCGGTGGTCAGCGACCGGCGAGGCCACCAGCATGGCATGGGTTGCCGAGTGCAGCTCGAGATGCTTATCCGGATGGGCGAGAGCATAGTGGGTCACGAGCGAGGCGATGTGGGAGAGCTCGGTCGACTCCGATTTCAGGAATTTCCTGCGCGCCGGCGTATTGAAGAACAGATCGCGCACGGTCAGGGAAGTCCCCCTGGGCAGTCCCGCTTCCTCGACCTTGAGAATCCGGCCGCCATGGATCTCTACTAAGGTTCCGCACGGCTCTTCGGAGGTAGAGGTCTCGAGACGTAAGCGCGTGACGGCGGCAATCGAGGGCAGGGCCTCGCCGCGAAATCCAAGCGTGGCCACCTTGAGCAAGTCCTCGGCCGAGAGGATCTTCGAAGTGGCGTGGCGCTCGAAAGCGAGCAGGGCATCATCGCGAACCATACCGCAGCCGTTATCCCTGATTTGAATCAGTTTCTTGCCCCCAGCTTCGACTTCGATCCGGATCCGCGTGGCCCCGGCATCGAGCGAGTTTTCGAGGAGCTCCTTGACCACCGAAGCCGGCCGCTCCACGACCTCGCCCGCCGCGATTTTGTTGGCAACAGCTTCGGAAAGGACGTGAATCTTACCCATGGGTTGGCGACCCTCCCCCGACCTGGCCTTGGCTTTGCGCGCTCGTTCAGGCTCAAACCCGCGAGCCGCTCAGGATCAACCCCTGCGGATCATAATGCCCAGCTCTTTGAGCTGCGCTTCACTCACCGGCGTCGGGGCATCGACCATTAAGTCTACCGCTCGGGCGGTCTTGGGAAATGGGATCACTTCGCGCAAGCTCTCGGCGCCGGCGATGATCATCACAATGCGGTCGAGGCCGAGCGCAATCCCCCCGTGGGGAGGAGTGCCATACTCCAGAGCTTCGAGAAAGAATCCGAAGCGCTGGCGAGCTTCCTCTTCGGTCATGCCGAGAGCGCGGAAGATGCGGCGCTGAATGTCCTGGCGATGAATGCGGATCGAGCCCGAGCCGAGCTCGGTTCCGTTGAGCACCGTATCGTAGGCCAGAGCCCGCACCGCGCCCGGATCGGATTCGAGCTTCTCGAGGTCCTGTTCGTGGGGCGAGGTGAACGGGTGGTGCGCCGCTGCCCAGCGTTGGCCCTCCTCGTCATATTCGAACATGGGGAAATCCGTTACCCACAGGAAACGAAAATCCCTGGCGGGATCGCCCGTGCGCTCGAAGGCCCGGTGGCGCTCGGCATACTTCTGGGCCAACCCTAGGCGAAGCAGTCCCGCCGCCGTGTAGACGGCGTGGTCGTGCGGTGTAGCCTCCGGTTTCCCGTCGCCGCCGGATTTCGAGCCGGCCGCGGCGTCGGCTCCGGCCACGAGGACGATCAAGTCGTCGCTCGCTGCGCCGCACCGTTCACGAACCCGAGCAGCTGCCTGGGGAAAGGACTTTTCCAGGCGTTTGAAATCCTCGAAGACCTTGGCTCGGCCCTTTCCGTTGAACAAGGGTTTGATGTCGTCGCGCTCCTTGCGGGAAAGTTCTCCTACCTTAGGAATGCGCAGAGCGACGATCGGAAGCTTCGGGCTCAGGCCCAGGGCGGCAAGATCTTCCTTGGCGAAGGCGTCCCCGAGATCGGTCATCGCCGGCAAGCGCAGATCGGGTTTGTCGCTGCCGTACCGGCGGATGGCCTCGTCGTACGTCATACGCGGGAAGGGCGTCTTAATGTCATGTCCCGCAGCCTTGAATGCGGCTGTGAGAAACTCTTCGACCACCTCCCACACGCGTTCGGGTCGGGCATAGGACATTTCCAAATCGATCTGGGTGAACTCAGGTTGACGGTCGGCGCGCAAATCTTCATCGCGGAAGCAGCGCACGATCTGGAAATACTTGTCGAAACCGGAGATCATCAGGATTTGCTTGAACAGCTGAGGCGATTGGGGCAACGCATAGAACGACCCCGGCTGCACCCGGCTCGGAACCAGGTAGTCGCGCGCGCCCTCCGGAGTGGAGCGGGTCATAAACGGAGTTTCGATCTCGAAAAAGCCCTGCGCCGAAAGATTGTTCCGGATGGCGATGGCGAGGCTGTGCCTTAATAGAATGTTGCGCTGCATGGCCTCGCGGCGCAGGTCGATGTAACGATATTTGAGGCGCATTTCCTCGTTGGGCAGGACGGTCTCGCTCGGAAGAAATGGCGGCTGTTTCGACTCGTTGAGAATGCGCAGCTCCTGGGCGACCAGTTCTACTTCCCCGGTGGCGATATTCTTGTTGATCGTCTTCCCGTCACGCTTCATGACCGTACCAATCACGGCAATCACGTATTCATTGCGCAGCTGTCTGGCTTTTTCGTGCAGCCGAGGATTGCTCTCCTCGTCAAAGACGATCTGGGTGACGCCGGTTCGGTCGCGGATATCAATAAAGAGGAGGTTGCCGAGATCGCGGCGGCGGTTGACCCAGCCCATCAGCACCGCTTTCCTGCCGGAATCGGACACACGTAGCGCCCCGCACAGGTGAGTCCGTTCGAGATCGCCGAGGAAGTCGAGCACGTTGCGCTCTCTAAAAGTAGGTTGCGGGAAAGCTGAAACCGAGATTATAAATGCTTCCCGTCTCTTCGATCCCACGAAGCCAGACCTTTCCGCCCTTGCCGGACGGAACGATGTTGACGCGGTTGATTAGCGGAACAGTTCCGTCAGTTCTCCGGGTCTGTCTACCAGGACATCGGGCGGGACTTCGCCGAGGGAATGAGGTGCGAAACCGTAGGTCACGCCGCAGGTCCAGAGACCGGCATTCCTTCCCGTGATCACGTCAATCGACGAATCGCCGATGATGAGCGCTTCTTCCGCCCGCGCCTTGCTCTCGCGCAAGATCACCCGGACTCCATGGGGGTCGGGTTTCTTGGTGGGGAAACTGTTCCCGCCATAGACTCGGCAGAAGAATTCTGCCAGGCCAAGGGCTTCAACGATGGCTCGCGATGGTGTGACCGGTTTGTTCGAAAGCACAACGATTTCCCGAGGCACCGGGTTGCCGTTGCGGATGACCTGGAGCATCTCCTGGACCCCCTCGTAGGGCCGGGTGTAGTCCAGTTTGTGGACCCGGTAGTAGGCAAGGAAGTAGTCCAGCGCCTTTTTTACCAGAGCCTCCTCCTGGGGGTCTCCCAAGGCGCGCCGAATTAGCATGGGGGCCCCGTCTCCCACGTAGGAAGCAATGATATCCTCGGGAAGCTCCGGCCGATCAGCGTGGCGGAGGGCGGCATTGACGGAATGCACGAGGTCCAGGCGGGAGTCGATCAGGGTACCGTCCAGGTCGAAGATCAGCAATTTTATCGCGCCCGGGTCAAACAGATGGTGGAAGCGGATCATGTTCGATTGCAGGATAGCATCCGGTGACATTCCCTTTCCGAATCGCGACGAAGTTGGCCTCCGATCTGTTTTGGGCGGCGATCCTCGCCCGCCTTCGAGACGATCGCTCCTGCTAGAATGCTTTGTGCTTCGAAACTTAGCTGGGGTTTTGCTCGTTCCTGGACTGCTTGGGGTCGCGCTCGGAGAGCAGCAGAAGCCCCCGGTCAAGGTGAACGTGCTCAATGTGTGTTCCCCTTCCGAGGAGGAACAGCAGCAAATTGCCTCGGCTCTGGCTCGCATTCCCCAGAAGGTCTCCTTCGGCGAAGAATTCGAGATCGATCGCGGCCACTCCATCATGGACCAGCCTTCGGAGCCTTTTCAAACCAGCGAGCCTGCGCCCGTGTCGTCGGAATCGCGGACCACCGATTGGGTTCGCCTGCGGCGAGAATTCCCGGCTTCGTCCTCGTTTTCGAGGGTGCAATACTCCTTCAGCCGCGATCCCAAGAGCATGGTGGAGACCCTGGCCTTTCTCGTGCGCGAACCCAAGGAGGTGATGCAAATTGCGATTGAAGCCAGCGCGGCGGCGGTGACCACCCCCGCCGCCATGGTGGCGACGAACACCCCTGCCAGTCGCATTAAGATCGAACGCTTCGGAAAATCATCGATTGTGCTGGCACGCTGTTCGGGATCCGAAGACCATCCGGCTCCGGATCAGAGTGCCTACGAGCCGCTGTTTCAGACAGCCTCGGCGATTGCGGCCAAATACCGCGATTGGCTGGGAGTGCGCCATGCGGTTCCGGAGGAACTCTCGCGCCTGGCGGGGGCGGGAGGCGCCAAACGGAAGACTGTGAGACCGGCAGCGACGAAAGCCGCGGGCCAGGACCCGCCGCGCTAGCCCTGCACCGAAATGCCGCTTGCTTCCATCCAATCACCTGAAATCCTTATGGAAAATAATGTCCGCAACGTTGTCATCATCGGTTCCGGTTGCTCCGGGCACACCGCCGCCTTGTACACAGCCCGCGCCAACTTAGGTCCTCTGGTCATCGCGGGACATGAGCCCGGTGGACAGCTCTCCCTCACCACTCTGGTCGAGAATTTTCCCGGCTTTCCTGAAGGCATTCAGGGGCCGGAACTGGTCGAGAACATGCGCAAACAGGCGGCGCGTTTCGGTGCCGAGTACAAGCTGGCGCACGTCACCAGCACGGATCTCAGCGTGCGGCCGTTCCGCATTCACCTTGGTCACGAGGTTGTCCATGCCCGCACCCTGATCATTGCCAGCGGAGCCGCGGCGCGCTGGTTGGGGCTGGAGCATGAACAGCAGCTCATCGGGCAGGGAGTCTCTTCTTGTGCAATCTGCGACGGGTTTTTCTTCACGGGCAAGGAAGTCGCTGTGGTTGGCGGTGGCGATTCTGCGATGGAGGAAGCTCTGTTCCTTACCCGCTTCGCGACGAAGGTGACGCTGATCCATCGCCGCGACGTCTTCCGCGCTTCGAAGATCATGCTGGAGCGTGCCCAACGCAACGATAAGATTCATTTCCTCACTGACACCGTGGTGGACGATGTATACGACGCTGCCGCGCGAGAAGTCACAGGTTTGAAGCTCAGGAACCGAAAGACGGGGGACGTCTGGGACTTTCCCACCAGTGCGATGTTTCTCGGCATTGGCCACGTCCCGAACACCGAGATCTTCGGAAACCAACTGGCGAAGGATGAGGATGGGTACCTGAAGACCACAAAATACGTGCTGACCGATGTCGCCGGCGTTTTTGCCTGCGGCGATGTGCAGGACCGTCGGTACCGGCAGGCCATCACCGCCGCGGGGACGGGCTGCATGGCCGCGCTCGAAGCGGAGAGGTTTCTGGAGGACCATGGTACGTAATCTGCTCGAGGTGGGCTGCTCGCAGGGTCCCCGGACCTTGGTTTTTTCCTCCCCGGAGGGTGGACAGCTCGGCGCTCTCGACTGGGATGCCGGGGAGAGGAAGTCGGGCCCCCCTTCTGGTTTTGGCCCCATTCGTGCCGGCAGCCCGCCCCCCAAGGGAAGGCAGCGCGAATCGTCCTCCGCGCAGACAGCCGCTCTCCCGGCCCGACGACTGTGGTACAAATTTCAGTGAACCATGCACCTGCCGGGAAACGGTCATCGGAGCGAAGCGCTTGCAGGTAACCTGTGCTGAGAGCGTTCTTTAGCTCGCTCGCCGACAGCCGGACCTTGCGCACGATCGCCGAACGCTCCCCGGTCGGTCAGAAGATTTCCAGCCGCTTTGTCGCCGGCACGCAGGTGGCCAACGTACTTCAGGCCACGCGTAGGGTGGTTTTGTCCGGCTGTAAAGCTTCCATCGACAATCTCGGCGAGAATGTCACCAACGCTGACCAAGCCCGCGCTAGTGCGACCATCTACCATACTTTGCTCGACGAGATTGCGGCGCAGAAGCTGGACTCCAATATCAGTGTGAAGCTTACCCACATGGGCCTGGATGTGGAGGAAGGACTGGCCCGTGATCTGGTCGCCAGCTTGGTGAACAAAGCGACGAGCATGACTCCGCGCAACTTCGTCCGAATCGACATGGAGGGCTCGCGTTATACCCAGCGCACCCTGGATTTGGTTTATGAACTGCATCAGAGGCCCGGCTATGAGGATGCGATCGGGACCGTCATTCAGTCCTACCTGCGACGCTCGTTCGGGGACGTCGAGAAGCTGTTATCCGCGGGAATTCGCATTCGGCTCTGCAAGGGCGCCTACCAGGAACCGAGGGAGATTGCCTTTCAGAAAAAATCCGAGGTGGACGCCAATTACGTGAGATTGATGAAGCTTCTGCTCAAGAGCGGCTTCTACCACGGTTTGGCCACCCACGATGAGTCCATCATTCATGAGGCCCGATCTTTCGCCACCCGCGAAAACGTCCCCCGCGAGTCCTTCGAGTTCCAGATGCTCTACGGCATTCGCCGGGATCTACAACAAAGGTTGGTCCAGGAGGGATGGCGCATGCGGGTTTATATTCCCTTCGGCACAGAATGGTATCCCTATTTAATGCGCCGCCTAGCCGAGCGTCCCGCCAATGTTCTGTTTATTGCCAAGAATCTCCTGCGCAGGTGAAGGGATGAAGTGCGATCCCGTTCCCGCGGAGTTAGGGGTTCGGTCTGCGGCGCAGAGTCCAAGCGCCTTACGGTTCGGGTGGTGTTTCGTTGGGTTCGGCGGGGGCAAGCGGCAGCCGCGATGCATTGTTCAGCATCTCGCGTTCTTGGGGAGTGAAACGGCTCTTGTAAGCGTCGGACTCGATCGCCCGCTGCCGCGCTTCCGGCGGCATGGCGCGCAAGGATTGCACCGCGTTGCGAATCGCCTGTCGCCGGTCCAGGGGGAGCTGGCGCATTTGGAAATGCAATTCGCGCGCCTGCTGCTTTTGCTCCGGAGTCAGGTGCTCCCAGGTTTCCATGCGGCTCAGGGTTCGCTCCTGTTGCTCGGGAGGCATGCCATTGAAGCGTTGCAGCGAGCGGCGCAGCTGCTGCTGACGCCACGGTGGCAGATTGCGGAACTGGGGATCGCTTTCGAGCGCCTTACGCTGCTGCTCCGGCGTTAGATTGCGGTGCTCGCGCAGCCATTGACCGGAGTGACCCTCCTTGGGGTGGCCTACACCTTGGGGATGGCTCTGGTTTTGCGACGGGTGGCTCTGGCCTTCCGGGTGAAACGCTTCGTGGTGGTTTTGCGCCCAGGCACCAGTAGGAGCGGCGAGCAGCATCCAGATCGCCGCCGTCATCGCTACCAGGACTGGTTTGCTCCGCAACACCCTCACGCAACACCCTCAGGTCTCCATCCTGCGCGAACCATGAGTCGAGGCTACCGAACTTATGGATTCGCGCTCACATCCTGCTGAACCTGGAGATCGTCCAGCAATTCAAAATCCGAATACAGGTCACTGTTCTTGTCGAGCGCCTGCAAATCGCCTACGGCTGTGCCGGGAAGCGCCGCAACCGGCCCGGACTCGATGCCATGGCGGTACCCGGCATCGGTGCGGAACAGCGCGACACTCATCACCATCAGGACTCCCAACGAGACCGCCAGCGCCGGTCTGCGCAGCCAGGCCAGCCATCCGCTTGGCTTGGCCCGCTCCTCCCGTATGCGGGCCATCAGCCTCGCGTCGAAATAGGCAGAGGGTTCGGGCGCTTGCCATTGGTCGAGCAAAGCCATCGTTTGCCGGAATTCCTCCAGCCTGCCTCGACAAGAGGCGCAGCGGTTCAGATGCTCATTCAGTTCCGGACTGGCCGGGCTCAGGCCGGCGGCCAGATCCGGCATCAGTGCCAAAATGTCCCTGCATTTCATAACCATACCTTCACACAAACTCTTTCAATTGCACCCGCAAAGTCTCATAAGCTCGGAACAGCAGCGACTTCGTCGCTGATTCGCTGAGCTTCAAAACCTGAGCGATCTGGCGATAATCCATCTGCTGGTATTTGTGCATAAGGACCGCCATGCGCTGCCGCTCCGGCAAAGCTTGAACCCGCTGCCGAATGGCAGCCATGCGCTCCCGCCGCAGAATCGCCTCCTCCGCCGTGAGGGATGCGTCCCGCACGTCCATCGTCAATCCTGTTTCCGGGTCCGGTTCGTCGACACTGACCATGCTCTCGGGACGTTCGTGGCGCGTATCGCGCACGTAGTTCACCGCCAGATTGGTCGCGATCCTATACAACCAAGTGCTGAACTTGGCGCTCGGCTCGTAATTTTGCCGTGAACGGTACACGCGCAGAAACACTTCTTGAGCTAAATCCTCCGCCGCTGCCGCGTTGTGCGCCATGCGATACATGAAGCTCACCATCGGGCGGCGATACTTCTGCACCAGGTACGCAAATGCCGAATCGTCACCTGCCTTGACCCGCAGCATGACGTCGGCGTCGCCGATTCCCTCATACGTCTGAGACACCTCCTGCTGCGTCCGCATCTCAGACGTCACGCCCGCCATCGCGAGCAACCCGCGGTCGATAGCTGCGCTGCTCACATTAAAATCAACCCTTCCCTGGGCTGAAAGTTGCGTCGGTTCGCCATCTGAAAGTGGTGCGGAACTCCCCGTGGCAGAATAGGCTACGGGTATTCGATCCGGCATGGGGTGGCTGGGCATCGGCTTGAGTCGGTCCGCCAAGACGGTTGCTGAGAGAACCCCCTAAGATAGGAGGCTACATGTAACAGGCTACCACGAACCGTTGTGTCGTCAAGCTGTTTATTTACTATGAGATAGACTCAAAAAGACTTCCTAACCCCCTCATTTCCCTGGCTTCCGGTACCGGAGGTCCTAGGGAGCCCCCCCTTCCCCTTTGTTTTTCCGGCCACCGCGGGCCGCCTTGACACCTTCGCCAAGTCGCCGCGGAAATAATCGAATAGCTTGCGGGGCAGCAGATGGGTAAGGTGGTCGGAAATCATTCATTAGAAGTTACGCCGAACACCGCAGGCTAGCCGGCTCAATCCTGAAGTTTAGTGATGGGTCTGGGGCTTCTTGAGCTTCAAGCTGATCGCTACCTTGATCACGGCCCCATCGACAGGATCAATCTCGAACACGGCCTTGCTGGTGTAGCCTGGGCGGTCCAGCCGGTATTTGAAAACGCTGTACCACTGAAAAATGTCGGTGTCGTACGGGTCGCCGTACTTGGCCTGTACCTGCGCGGCGGTGTAGCTGCGGTCAGCCAGCGCAAGGATCAGATAGGCGTCTGGATGCTTTTCGCTTTTGAGCGCCGCAATCTCGGAGAAAGGGAAAGGACGGCGCGTCAGTTGGTAGTCGACGATTGCCGTTTTGTGCCGCCGGAACATTTCTTCCTGTGCGATCTCGTCAATCCTTTTGCTCACTTCCCCCTCGAGCGTAACCTTGTCGCCCTTGGCGGGGCAGGGGTTCCTATTCGGCCTGCACTCCGCCTCGACCTCATTCGCCACATAGGCACGAAGCACGCTAGAGTTTTCGAGCACTGCCTTAATGCCTTGCTCTCCGGACACTGATGCAGCCTTCAAAAGATAGGGAACCATCTCGCGCCAGTCGAAATCGTCGGCAGAAAACTCAGCCCCGAGTACGGGCGCCGGGGGCTGATGGCTGCTGTCCGCGCTCGATAACGACGGAGCCAAACTGGAAAGCATGAACGACAGCATAAGCAAGCGAGTTGCCCGCTTCCTGTCCCTGAGCACATCTGAAATCATAACAGCTAGCCATTTGACGAACGCCTCGTGGATGGTAACTTTCAAGCTGCCGACTTTAAGGTTCGTGCGCTCGCCGGGAGGAACGATCCGTAACCAGTGCCCTGACCCCTTGGTCCGAACGCGCGGGATTAACGCTAACGTCTGCAATCGCTTACCCGATGAAGTTGCGGCGGAGGTGCCCCTGCGCCCGGCCGGGGAGTCTGGGGCCTCGAGCGATAAGCCGGAATAGCGGTTCTGGCATACTACCCAGCGGGAGTGATTCCCTTTATGTCCAAGGTTCACCCTTTTGCTTTAACTGACGATGTCGCTCTGGTGACCGGGGCGGGACGAGGTTTGGGACGCGCGATTGCGATCGCGCTGGCGCGAGCCGGTGCGGACGTAGCCCTCGGCCTGCGCGACATTAACACGGCCTCCGACCTGGTCCGTGAGATTACCGAGTTAGGGCGCCGTGCCTTGCCCCTGCAAATGGATGTGACCCGCTCTGACCAGATCATGCAGTCCATGGCTGCGGCCGTCGCGTATTTCGGCAAGCTCGATATCCTGGTCAACAATGCCGGTGGCGGGCGCAGCGATTTGGCCGAACAGGTGCGCGAGGAAGACTTTGATCAGACGGTTGCGCTAAATCTGAAAGGGACGTTCTTCACCAGCCAGGCCGCGGGACGTGTCATGATCCGCCAGAAGCGTGGCCGCATCATCAATCTAAGTTCGCAAGCGGGTTTCGTCGCCTTGCCGACCGAGTCGGTTTACTGCATGACGAAAGCTGGAGTTTCTCACCTGACTAAGTGTCTCGCAGTCGAGTGGGGCAAATACAACATCACCGTCAATGCCGTGGCGCCAACGTTCATTCGTACTCCGGGCACGGAGGAAGCACTGTCCGATCCGCAGTTTCAGAGCGAAGTCCTCGAACACATTGCAGCCCTGCATCGCATCGGAGAGCCTGCCGATGTCACCGGTGCCGTGGTATTTCTTGCGTCGCCGGCAGCCTCGTTGATCACCGGGCACACCATTTTGATCGATGGTGGCTGGACGGCAGTCTAAGCCCGGTTGCGCGCTCGGCCGTCGTTTTGTCAGGGGCTTACTCGCGCACCAGCGGCAGGCGAGAGTCAGCCTCCTTCCACGTCGATCGAATCCAGGCATGCTCAGCGTCTTCGGTGACGGTCAAGGCTCGTGCCGACCCGGCCAAAAAATTCAGGTAGTAGACATCGTAGCCCGGCCCAGCGACGACGGGATGATACCCGCTGCGCACAAGGACCGCGTCCCCATCTCTTACCTTCAAGACCCGCGAATCATCGGGAGAGTAGAGGTGTTGGAATGCAAAGCCCTCCGCTTGGCGGATGCGGTAATAGTAGATTTCATCGAGGTCGACCTCGCTTGGCGGGTTGTGAACATCGTGCTTATGTGGCGGATAACTCGACCAATTTCCGCCCGGAGTATAAACCTCAACTACCATAATCTTGTCGGCAGGGAAGGCAGGAGTCATCACATCTACAATTTGTCGCGATACATTCCCGCCCCCGCGCAGGCTGGTCGCCACATCTTTGGGAGTAATCAGCCGGGGTAAAAACCGTGCCTGCGACGGCACTCTGCACTCCGCGATTTCACAGATTGTTTCTGCCGTGAACGTCACCTGATTGTCCGGGGAAAGATAAAGCGCATAAGGGAATCCATCAAAGACATGCTTACGTTTTCCGATCCGCTGCGCTCCCGCTCCCCAATCCGCGTAACCGGTGCCGCCAAGCAACACAAAGGCTGCTTCTTCGCCTTCCAGGCGCGCCCGGTAAACGTCCGCCGGCTGCAAGCGCCGGACAAAAAAGCTCATCCATTCCCATTTCGCCTGCTGCCTCGAAAGATGAAGAAGTTCACCCCCGGTTTCGATAGGCAGGTTCTTCGAATGGACAAGCGATTCTTGATAAAGGTCGTGTTCCATAGCCCTGATTGCAAACGTCCCCAAGGCTTACATCGGCGACGGCACTATGTCAAATGCTCGGTGAAA
>DASPVV010000276.1:0-14131 GCA_035622175.1 Terriglobales bacterium
TAACAGCAGTTTCATACACCGCCGCCAAAGAGCCCTTCGATCTCGTCCCGCCCCATTTGGTCGAAATCGTCTGGCACGGAGATCTGGCCAGCGAGGAAACCAAGCCGACGTACCTGCGAACTGGCCGGAGCGCTAAGTGCCATTACCTTGACGATGGGCTTCCCAGCCTTCGCGATAATGAAAGACTCACCCTTGGACGCTTCGTCTAGAAGTTTCGACAGATGGGTCTTCGCTTCGTGAATGTTCACAGTCTTCATGATGTCTGTCATTAGAACTAAGTCTAGTTGACTTAGTTTAGCATGTTTCTTGCCAAATATACCAGGAAGCTGGCCGTAATGCTTACTCAATTAACCGTGCTTCAATGGGATACGGGCATTTTGCTCGACCACCTATGTTGTTCCTCAGTCGGTACTGTCTGGGCGCAATGCCATTCGAGCCCCGAAAAGCCCGGTGAAACTCGCTGGGATGGGAGTATCCGAGCCGATCAGCGATTTCAGCGATGGTCATCTCGGGATCGCGAAGATGCTGCTCCGCCAGTTCTCGCCTCACCTCGGTGAGCAGATCTCTGAAGGAGGTGCCGTAGGCCTTCAGTTTCCTTTGCAGCGTGCGTGTGCCAATTCCCATTGCCCGCGAAACGGGCACTAACCCCATTTCACCGTCGTTCACAGACCGCCGGACAGCACGCCGAACACGATCAATTAGATCTAACTTCGAAGGAGCCGCGGCGAGCATGACCTCCGCATTCCCGATCAGTAGATCGCAAAGGTCGGGGTCGGCGTGCCTCACCAGAGTACTAAGGGCCGACCTGTCAAAAATTGCTTCGTTGGCTCTCATCCGGAAGTGGACTGGCGCTCGAAACAGTCGTCTGAGTTCCGAATCGTCCTTAGGTCGAGAATGTTGAAACCGAACTTCGCGAGGTTGGTTTGCGCCCGAGAACTGGCTCACCTTGATAGCAGTCAAGAGAGTCATCTCACAATCATGACGGCAGTCTGCACTCCCTGCATCCATGTACCGCCAAGTCAGATGTACCGCCGACCCTTCGCGGCACAAACTGAAACCGGCGCCATCAGTCCAGATGGGAAAGTAGCGTACCAACCGTTCAAACGCTAGCCCGACCGTAGCGCTGTTCATGACGACATAACCTAAGATGCCAAACGCTCGAAGACTGGTGCGCATCCCTACATGCAATCCAAAGGCGCTATCGTTCGTCATTCGGGCCGCAGTCTCATACAATGCGATCAGTTGGCGCATCGGCAAACGACCTCGCGGATCGTTGAGACGGCTTGCATCGAGCCCCACTGCTTCACACAGTTTCTGCGAATTGATTCGAGATGGTGCAGCCGCAATGAGATTGCGCGCGGAGCTGGTGGGGACGGTATAGGCAGCGCATTTCGTCTCAGCGGTCACGGTCGCCTCCCCACGGGAATAGGCGCTATCTGGCGCACTTTGTCGATCTTTTGGCGCTAACTGTCAGAAGCTCCCCGTCCTCGCAGCCGTAGTATAGGCCTAGCAATGCCACAATGCACAAGACCTAGCAGCGAAAGTTTCCATGCGAAGGTGGCTAGTGCTTGCCATTGCCGCGATTCCTGAACACACCCAGGTGGTACTCAGGGCGCTGGCACAGACAGTATGAGGACCGCCGTTAATCTGCGATGGCCTGCCTCTACAAGGAGGAAAACTCGATGCGAAAAACTGTCGCAACGGTCGAGTCAGTACGAACAGCAACCGATCACAAGACGTGTGCACCAGATTCTCCTGCTAATGTTGGGACTCCTTTTGGGCTCGCCGCTGGTAGCCCAGGACTTGTCTTCCCCTCTCGTCCAGTCGTCCTTTCCTGATACAGACCGTCTGATGTCGCGTGTTGCACAACACCAAAAGGAGGTGGAGGCGCTGCTAGACCAGTACACTTGCACGTATAAGACAACGGTTTACACACTGGACAAGGCTGGGTCGATACGAAGTCAGCATACTGACATTTATTACATTACGCCCACACCCTACGAGGTTTTCATGTTACACATCAACCATGATGGCAAACCCACATCACAGGAGAATTTGCAGCGACAGGAAAATGAAATCGAGCACAAGCTACAAAGCTACGAGCGCAAGGCGCAGAAGAATCCAGACGCTCGGCCCAAAGCCGCCCTTCTGTTCGCGGACATTCTTGTCAAGTCACAATTTAGTCCTTTAGGGCAGGAAGAGGTGAATGGCACTCCAACGGTGGCCTATTCCTTCGCGCCGAAATCACAACCAGTCCGACGTGGAAGTACCGACGAAAAGATTGCCAGTGATATGAAGGGGACGATGTGGATTGACCTGGAGGACGCGGAAGTAGTGCGCATGGAGTTCTCTAGTGCTGCCCCGCTCGACTTAAGCCTTTTTGTGAATGTAAAGAACTTTCAGGGATTTATTGAACAGCGCAAAGTGAGTGGAGAGATATGGCTGCCGAGCCACCAAGAACTCGTCGCCCAAGGCCGCGAACTCGTCAAAGGCTTTCGTATTCGTCAAATAAGTGAGTTCACCGACTATCTGAAAGCCACAACGGACGTCTTTCAGCAGATCCATTCCTCGAATACTGGTGCAGGCGATAACGCTAAGCCTCCACATTAGGAGAGCCCGTCGCCAAGCGCTTCTACCTGGCCGGCATCATAGCGAGCCGCAAGTCGCGGCAATCGTGCGCTTGGTGATCGACAAGGTAACAAATTCAGAACCTTCGAGAATTAAATGACAGCAACGGGGCCGGCGCAATCCATCAACCGAATTAGCTTGCGCTATGCCTTATACGGACCTTCAGGGCTTCGGACAGGCTGGCGCGCGCTGGGCTTCTTTATCCTTCTTTTTGCCGCTGTTGAAAGCCAGGTCGGTTACATCCTGAAGGTGGAACACCAAGTTTTTGGGGAAGGGGAGACCCCGGGAGGAGTTTTGTTCGAAAAGGTTCTCCTTTTCGGTTGCACTCTCATCCTGACGCTCATCGTTGGGGTCTTCGAACACAGGAGTCTTGCTGACTACGGGCTTCCGTTACAGAAAATATTGGGCAAAGACTTCTGGGCTGGCGCACTTTGGGGTTTTGGCAT
The DNA here is from genome assembly GCA_035622175.1 of Terriglobales bacterium. Lineage (GTDB taxonomy): Bacteria > Acidobacteriota > Terriglobia > Terriglobales > Acidobacteriaceae > JAFAGX01. The sequence continues at coordinate 3,075 of DASPVV010000276.1, forward strand.
TATAACCGCCAACATTGGCCTGATGGTTCTGTCGCGAGCCTATTCGTTCGGCACTATTGCCCTGACGGCTAGCGGAATTCTGAAACAGGCTTTTCTATGGATGGCGGCCTACCTGGCGGTTGGAATCGCGGAAGAGTTCGCCTTTCGTGGTTATCTGCAATACACGCTGACGTGGGGCATGGGGTTCTGGCCGGCGTCAGTAGTGACCTCGATCCTGTTTGGCTTAATTCATCTCGATGTTCAGGCACCCTGGCAAGCGATTGCAAACATTGCAGTGCTGGCTCTTTTCGTGTGCATGGCCCTGCGGCGGACCGGCAGCTTGTGGTTTCCCATCGGCTGTCACATGACCTTCGATTGGGGAGATGCCTTCTTCTATTCCGCCGAGCGCACACCAGTGCACGGCCACCTCTTCAATGCCTCTTTGCATGGTAGCCCATGGTTCAGCGGCGGCGTAGCCGGGCCCGAGGGGAACATTTTCAATTTGTTTCTGGTCGCCGCGGGAATGCTGTTGTTGTCCAGAATTTACCCACAAGTGAAATATCCGGTTGCGGTTGCTGATACTCCCCCCTCATGACAATAGAAGGAAATCATGACCATGCGGCGCGTGGTGTGGCGACCATCGCCAAAGTCTCTGCTCGCTCGCCTTGAATGTCGCGGCGATCAACAGCACGCACGCGGTTTCTTGGTTGTGATGCATGCTCAGATGAGCGCTTTTGGGACTGATCGCCCCAGTCGTAAACGGCTGGATGCCTGATCTGCGCTGGTGATGGGTCACCCCGAGCATCGACATGCCTCTCGGCCTCTGACGGTAGTTCGAAGCCGGGCCGGAATGCGGGCTGGGCAAACGCAGGTCATGCTTACCTGCATTTCTTTACCTGTGATCCTTACTTGGGTTGCAAGTACAAAAACCCAAAAGACGGTCTTCTGAGCTGTTGGAGTCGTTGTATTTGTTAATAGGGATTAAAATGGCATGGAAGAGGTCGTCGGTTCGAACCCGACCAGGTCCACCCAATCTCCAGGGTCTTGAGTGACTGGGTATACGGATGGAACGCCTTCGACGCTGGGGGCGTCTGGCCTTTAGAAATCGCTATTTGTCCGAGCCTGGGGCCGCAGAGGCCGCGGGCATCATGGCCGCCTCCATCATCCCCTTTGATGTGTAATCGATGGGCACGATTCGATACCGGTAGATCATGCCGTGAGCTCCCACCACATAACCTCGGTCGCGGGTTGGCAAGCTGAAGGAGACTACACCTGTGGGGAAGTGAACCTGGCGCGAGGTCCAGTGTTTTCCTCCATCAACGGTGTAGGCCCAGGTTCCGCCCAGGCAGGACCAACCTACTTCGGGGTCGGCAAACTTGACCTTTGGATAACCCTGCTCAAGATGCGCAATCACGCCCTGCCAGCTATGGCCTCCGTCCGGCGTTCGGTACAACCCTGAGGAACGCACTTCGTACCCAGTGCTTGCATCAAGGAAAAATAGATCGTAGACACGTTGATCATCCGGTTCCTCCGGTCCCACTAGCACCTTCCAAGTTTCTCCCCCATCTTCCGTCTTTGCCGTGATTCGCTTGTCACCTGCGGCATAACCCACCGTTTCTGTCGGAAAATAAAGCGTCCAAAGATCACAGTCTTTTTCCTGCGTTAATCCTTCAACTTCCATCTTCGCGCGACAGGCGAAGCCCTCCTTCCATTTCTCGCCGCCATCGTTGGTCACGAAGATTTTGCCCCCGTAATCCCGGAATCCTTTCAAGCCGGAAACGAAGAACACGTCGCCCCGAATGTCCCCGCTGACCTGATGCCAGGACTCACCGTCGGTGGAGCGAAGCAGAGTGTTCCATGACTGAGCCCACCCGTGAGTTGCATCGACAAGGAAGACATGCTTGAGCTCCGCACCCTCCGCGTGGGGGTCGCCGCCGAGCTCTGCTGTCCAGCTATTGCCACCATCCTTGGTGTGCAAGATGGTCCCGGCACCACCCGATACCCAGCCTTCATCCTTACTTACAAAATAGACATCGAACAGAGGCAAGTCCTCTTTGTAATTTACCGGCTCCCAAATAGCTTTGAATTTCGGCTTTTGCGCTTGTGCGATTCCTAGGGTTACTAGCAGCACGGAGAACGCGCACCTCCTTACGAATCTATTCATGACGTCTCCTTTCCTCATTTGCCGGATGCTTTGGGCAAGTCGAAGCTCGGTATGGCTGGCCTTGCGAGCATGGCAATGGTACCACTGCAGAGCAGTCGGGATCGCTTGCACCACTACGGCGTCTGGTCGGGAAGACAATGGGGAAAAAAGAGCGTGACTTTCCCGCAAGGCCTGAGGGGTTGCCTTTGTGGAACGGACCTGGCTCCTCGGAGCGCATGCCCTGCTGCAGAATGCCCTCGGCGACCCAAGGAAAAACAACTCTTACTTCGGCGGACGTGTCGCATCATATATTCGTGGCACCGGCCCGGACGACTGGACCGGCTGCTTGTGGGCGATCCCGATGGCTCAAAACAACTGTCGAATGATGGTAGTTGCCCGGGTTTTGGCATTCGTGTCGCTGGTTGCAGGAACACAGGGCTCGTGGTGCCAAGCGGGAAAGGAACTACCGGGCCTACCCAATTTCGGTCGGGTTACAGATACTCTCTATCGCGGAGCCCAGCCAGATCCGGGTGGATTCCGAGTGCTGAAAGAAATGGGGGTGGGCATAGTCGTCAATTTTCGGGATGATCGCCGCGAAATCGCGGCCGAGAAGCGCCAAGTTGAATCCCTTGCAATCCGATACGTAAGTATCCCCTGGAACGCGCGCGACGATCCCTCCAGTGCCCAGGTTGTGCAATTCTTCGAGTTGGTTCGTACCAATCCGAAAACCAAGATATTTGTCCATTGCAGGCGCGGCGCAGATCGTACAGGAGCCATGATTGCCGCTTACCGCATTGCCGTCGAACATGAAGCAGTCACCGAGGCCGTCTCTGAAATGCGCCAATTCCACTATGACTGGTTTTGGCGTCCGCATCTGCAACGTTACATAGAGTCGCTTCCCGGGTTGCTGCAAAAGGACCCGCAGTTCAGGGCCTATGGTTCCGAACCCTGAGGCCGGAGTGGGCAGCACTTGCGGCAAACGCCCGCATGCAGATACCGCACGATCCCCGCTGTGCACAGCGTCTCCCCAATTCCCTCTCCGATCTTGAGGAATTTGAGTGCCGTTCTCCGAGTTCACGGAGGAGATCAAGCTGGCTGGGTTGGAACGGCTGCTGCCACAGCAGTTAGACGCGCTCGCCCTGCGCAGGATCGTAGTACCCTGTTCGAGGGCGGGAGAGTTTGACTCGCCCGTACCACGACTGCATCATTGCCCCGTGCCTATCATGGCCGAACCGCCACCAGGCTGGTTGTGTTCAACCAAATGCCGAGCCATGACATTCCTGCGATGACCGCTACCAGGTTCACGGCCCTCGTCTATTCATGGCAGCGGCGTATCACCATATGCGCCATGCGCCTTTTGTCCTCACAAGAGCAACCTAGCATGGATACACTGCAACATCTGTTGCCCCCTTAACGGGCTACGCCGCCTTCTACCCACGGTGCTCGGCGGCGATTCGCGAGATGCCGACGAGCTTCCAGTTGTCTCTCTCGTGGCGGAAGTAAATCGAAACCGAGCGCCCATCTCCAGGCTCACGAGCGATCCTGCAGCCAATATACGATCCCACGGCAAGAGAGTCGAACGTGTTTGGCAGTGCAGCGCTTTCCGAGGTGGACACATCTTCTTTTTGCTGTGCTTCGTTGTGCCACACGAACCAGGTGAGCTGGTAGCGGCTTGACGGTGCAAAGCCATATTGGACTGCCAGATCGTCGAATGTCAGATGATCGTCCGCAATTTGAAATCTTTCCAACGGAAGCACTTGCCTGAACCAGGCCCGGCCAATAGTGTCGCGCCTTGATTCGAGCACCTTGGTGATGTAATCCACAACCTTCGGGTCCTGAAATTGTCCTTCCTCGACGATGGCACGAATTTGCTCGTCGCCGAAGGCCATGACGCGCTTCGCCCCCCAATACCCATCGAGCGGAGTCATCTCGATAAAGGCCGGGTTGGGATAATTGGGCTTCCAGGCGAGGGGATCGAAAGCGACGTCGGTGAAATCGCCCACGGCCTTCATTTCTTGTGGATAATGGACGGTCTCCCACCCCGGGGCCACCAATCCCAACGTGTAGGTGCGGCTCCACGTCATGGGGAGAATAACGTATTCGCGCCCGTGGCGGGGATCTTTGGCAATAATGCTGTCGCTTCCGAAGCAATCACCAAAGTCCAGCAGATGGTGCACGAACCTGGCGTCCTCCCCTTCGCCTTCCACCGTGTCCAGGCTGTTGTCTCCCTTAGCATCGGTGTGGTTCAGCCAAGCAAACAGGACTGCGAGCCCCCTTAGGTCGCGGCGCCGCTCGTGCGCTACGAGGTCGTTCGGATCGTCCGAGCGAACGCCCGCGTAGCGGAATGGACCCACAATCTTGGGGGGGAGAGAGAGACTGGCCATGAGTCGAATTTTGTCGTCTCCTTCGCGGGGGATCCGGTCGAAAATCTGTCTCAGCTGGTCTGCTGTCAGGCGACGGCTTTTCCCGTAAGTCGATTGAAACGTCGCTTCTTGGGAAAGACGAAACTCTTCGCGGCGACCCACCAGGAGGTAGTTCTCGGGCACGTTGTATCCCGCGGCATAAAGAAACAGTGCGCCTAGCACATCCGCCGCAGTGGCCATTTCAGGGTTCGAGGGGGGATCGGCTTTCACGAAATAAAGCAGCCCGCGGGCATCGCGAATGCGAAAGCCAGTACTGACGCCTTCCGTCTTGGCTGCAACCACCGTGTAGGGCGGCTGGGGTGCTCCATGTACTCTCCCGCCCTTTTTCACCACCGCGATGCTAAAAGCGCTTGTGTCGCGGTTGGTAAACCAACTCGAATCCGGCACCTCACCTAGTGTGCTAATCCCTAGTGAATCGGTGGCAACCGGACTTTTGTAGTGAAATGAGTTTCGCGCGAAATCATACAGAGCGTTGATACTTTGGGCGTTAGCCCCGCGCACTGCCGCCACTTCGGGAGTGCGCGTAACCGGATCGTCCGGCAGGAACTGTTGTGCTGAGCATGCCGTTAGGCCGGCCGATGCCAAGCCTAGAAGATGCGCGAGAACTTGCCGAAAGCATCGTTGAATACGAACCATACACGGACCCCCTCGGGTGAAAAGCCGATGTCGAAGCGCATGACGCTAAGTTGTTTGTTCTTGATGCGAAAGCCGAAGCCGCCATCTCCGCGAAGGTTGCGGAAGCCGATCAGGCCCGGCCTTTGATAGACGTTTCCCCCATCGCCGAAGATTGCCATCTCCAGCACCTGCGAGATCGACCAGCGATACTCCGCGGTGGCAAGAGATGTGCCGTTTGCATAAAAGCGATAGCGGTCGTAGCCGCGAAGATCGTCTGGTCCGCCGAGAGTCGGCTGCAGGTAGAAGGGCACTGCTTGATTGTCTCCGGCAAAAGCAGTCACATTGCGAAGGCGAAAGACCAGGGTTCGCATGCCGTTGGTGAGGGGCAGGTAGTATGTCGCTTGGGTTTGCAGGAGGTGAAAGTTCGCCTGGTGACCACTCTGATCGAAGAACTGCGAATCGTCGGCTTCAAGCTGCAGACCCTCCGGATTGCTGAACCCCACCCGGCTAAGGTCCACTTGGATGGTCGTCGTACCGGTGATGAAGTTCGACTGCTGGACCAGACCAGGGGTGTTGGCCTCGGTGAATCGCTCCTCGGTGGTTGGAGTGCTGCTCAGATCTCCCGGACCAACATGCGCAAACAATCCGCCCAGGATGTAGCCCACGGTCAGTTTCTGATCGAAGAAGTGGCCGAGTCCGGCAAAGTGTGGGGTTGTAAACTCCCGTCGGAAGTCGGTCTTGTTATCCTTGCTCGAATTCGGCCCCTCGCCGAAATACCAGACCGAGGCGGCATTTTCGTATGCCCCATCGGTCACGAGTTCGAGGTGGCCGTTAACCAGATCGTGTAGATCGAGTGAGCTTCCTCCCCCGTACCACTTCTTGGTCGATCCTACGGCGTATGTATTACTCGTCAGGTGGTCTGCCAACAGATCCTGACGGGTATATTGCGGCCCGAGCGAGAATCCGCCTCCTGTGGGTAGTCCGCCAAACTTGAGGCTCGGCCCGTTGGCGTTAAAAAGGCGGTCGATAATCTTTTTCTCGATGTGGTCAAACTTCTGCTCGCCGCGAGGTGGCTCCTGCGGCACTAAATGCTTCGCCTTCTCCTGTTCGGCATCGGCCACCGCCTGGGCACGCGACGAGGCGCTAGCAGTGCTAACCGCTGCGTCTTGCGCGCGCGCGCCAAGCGAAACCGCAACGCCGCTCGCCATCAGGAGGGTGGTGAACTGTCGGTAAAGTCGGGCTCTCAAAGGAAACCTCCTAGCGGACCACCGTCAAACCATTCCGCCCTCGTGCGCCATCTCTGGGTATTTGGTCGTTCCGATTGCAGCCAGATCGTGCCCCGCTTTCATGCCGGCGGCGTGCATGCTTCGCCCAAGGCTGCGACAGATCCACCAAAACAAAAGCGAGCACAGCGCCAGCACGAACAGGCCAAGCTTGACCGGCAGCTGCGGATTCATAAGCAAGAGAAGGGCCAAAATGCCGGAGGCGCAGAGATCTCCCAACCGCTCACCAATCACATCGATCAGAGGGCGGACGGTAGCTCGCTCTTTATCGGGAAAATAGGAGTACGTCATCTCCGAACCAAAGCGGAATAGGGAATTGCGGAGAGAATATTCCCCGCTGCGCAGGCAGGTGAATACCCAGAATCCTGGCGCGAATGCCAGCAAGCAACTGGCCACGCCAACAATGGCGGGGTGCAAATGAACAAAGGTCAAGGCCAATTTCTTTTGCAAAAGACGTCCCATTGCGATCTGGGAAAGGAAGGCACAAATGTTAAGGAAGCATTGAAACAGACCGAGAAAATGCAATCGATCGGACTGGTGGACGTAGTGCTCGGCGACTCGAATGCGGAACATCAAGTCCAGCAGCGTTGAGGTCATCGCTGCCACCACGACCAGCAACGCGAACTTTCTCAACAATTTGTCGGGCAGGTAGGCTCGATTCTGAAGATCGTGCAAGGTAAAGCCGTGCCGGGGCCCACAAACGTCGTTGCTATGGAACAGGAGCGCCACCGCCGAAATCATGTTCATCGCGGCTAGAATCAGATTTGCGTTGCCGAAGCTGGTCGCTGTCCGCAAGTGAGTTAAGCCGGCCCCGGCCACGATACTGATGGCCGTCCCGAATAGCATCACCGCTGGGATCAGCCGGTTCCGATCGGCGTGACAGCTGCTTGCCCAGTCGCCGACCAGTATCCAAATCATCGAGAGACCGACCAGCGTCGACGCCGAGACGTCGATAAAAAATAGGCCGTACAACCACGGAAGCCGGTGGTAGGCAAGCGCAAACAGCAGCTCGATCACGACATTGGTGGCGTAGATTGTCCAAGCGATGCCCTTCCGCCGCTTCGACCGAAAGAGGTTTGACAGCATGAGGCTGGCTACGATGGACACCAGGGTCGACCACACCGTTAGATAGGGGAGCGATTGAATCCTAAGATGGCTTCCTAGAAGGGAGTCACGAAACGCTCGGCCGAAGATGTAGTGCGTCATCAATGCCGCGTAGGCCACGAGGAGCATCGGCAGACCGCGGAGCGTCCCCGTTCCCACGAATTGTTTGAGGGTCGTCATCTCTCTTGCCTCAGCAGCGATGCAGCGACTGCCATTCGCAGTTCAGCTGGTGCTAGCCCTCCTGGGGCGATTGTTTCCGGTGTTCCCGGTAGAGAGCACCAGCCACCCAAGTCCAAAGCACCGTAACCGCGAGCGTGATCGCGGCGAACGAGGTAAGGGAGGCGTGCAGTCGAGTTCCGACGAAAATGATCCCAGCTTGCAGCACATCACCCAGTCTCCAGCAAAAGGTTTCGATGGCTGCCTTGGCTTTGTATTTCGCCTCCCGTGAGGTCGGCAACAGCAATGCATTGCGAACCGTGTTCTGCAGGGAATAGTTCGTGCCGTTCTCCGCGATCTTAAGATTGCGAACAACGCCAAGCACAGGACGGACGAAAATTGAGCCAAACGTCGCGAATGACAAAGCCGGCAGAATAAACAGGGACCGGCGTACGCCGATGTACTTGAAGATGCGCGATACGAGAAACGCCTGAATGATAAAGCACACAAGGTTGGTCCATGCGTAGTAATTCGCGTAGTACGTTCCTATGAAGGCACTCCGGGCTGCCAGAAGTTGTTGGCCTGATCCCACGACCTCATTGGCGTGGTTCACAACAAGCTTGCCGAGAACGAAGTCGCCGGAAAGGCTCACGATGTTGAGCAGAACCGTCAGCGCTCCAATGAGCCTGAGATATGGGTCAGAAATCAGTAGCTGAAACCCTCCCTGTGGACCCAGCGTCTCAATATCCTTTTTCTTCTCCCGCTCTCCTTCACGCTGGGAGATTACATGTCCCGCCCAACGGGAGAGACCGGCGCAGAGGCAGAGCGCCGCGGCGCCGATGAGCATCATATTGTAAGGGCCCACCGGCGTAATGAGCTTGCCCGCAATCCAGGCTCCGCCCACTGCCCCCAGCGAGGCACCCACACCGAGCATCGGGAAAAGTCTCTTGCCTTGCGCCTCGGTATACAGGTCCGTGGCAAAGGCCCAGAGTTGAGCCACAGTGAATACGTTGAATATCCCAACCCATACGAAATACGGAACAGCTTCACGGACACCCCGCCTTCCCAGGTAGGCGAATAGCAGTAAGTTGGAGGCGAAAAAGACCGACGTCCACCGAAGGAGTTGATTGCGATTCATTCGGGTGGCGATCCAGCCATAAACCGGAACCACTCCAAACAGCAGAATCGCTTGCGCGGCTGATGAGTACGCCTTTACTTCCGCACCGCCTTCGGAAAGGATCAAGGACTCTCGCACTGTCTTGAGCACATAGTAGCCCCCCAGGAGCACAGTGAGATCGGCAGTCAGCAACAGCGCGCCGAGCCCCTCGCCGGCACGGACATCTGTGATGATAGAAAGAATGTGCTCAAGCGGATTCTTGCGAACCAGATCAAACTGCGAGCCGGAACTGGTGGTTAAGGATCGCGACGGCGCTGACGCCAAATTTGCTCGCATGGTGTTTGTCGATTGTATACTTCTGCCCAAGTGCTCGCAGTCTTTAGATGCCCCGACAGCTCATAGGTTAAGCAAAACTCATGCCAAGGACGCGACTCGAGCAAGTCATTGAGAGCTAGACGTAGAAAACAATCGCGGGGTATCGATCAACGGTCAAACTGTCAAAAGACGAATTCGACATTTGGCTTGCCATCAGGGCCGGTGCAGCGCGGACGACGATGCTACCTAAGTACCTATTAACACTTGCATAAACGGAAACTCCTTCATCTTTTACTTTAATTGAAATGCAAATGCTGCATGTCACCGGTGGTAGGCTTGCGCTTCGCTCCAGCCAACGGACGTCTTCTAGCAGATGCAAGCGCGATCGGTGATCAGTTGTGTTCGACGCACGATGTTTGTGTCATAACCCGCAGCTTACGCGCTCCCCGCGAGTCCTTCAGTCGCGCATCCAGCCGGCGCTGCGAATCGCCTTATGATCTCGGGGCAGCGAAAAAGGCAACTGTGAAATATTCCTTCGGGAATTCCATTTGTTGATAGAAGGAGCCTGCATGGGTTTTCGAACCCTCGGCGCAAAGGGTTCCGAAGTGTCAGCCCTCGGTCTGGGCTGTATGGCGATGTCTGAAACAGATGTCTGATATATATGGTCCTGCGGATGAAAGTATTGCCACCATTCCGGCCGCGATTGCTGCCGATATCAACTTCCTCGACACGGGCGACTTCTACGGCAGGTCACAACGAATGGCTGCGCGGCTCCCGCACCGCTTGGTTGCGAAGGGATAGTCCAGACCGCAAACCGGATACAGAAAGAAGCCGAGACAGCATCGGCGGCGAACGCGGTGGTCGGTAAGAACATCCGCAAGGTAAATGCCGCCTGACTCGGCAGCCTCGATGCGCCGCCCAAGACTGACCCGCAAAACCGCAGCGACGACTCGGTCCGCCATTTCGGAAGCACGGTGATAGACTGCTGCTATGCCCGAGAAGAAAAAGACCAAGAGCAAGCGCACAACGTCGAAGATTGCAACTACAAAACGGACAAAGAAATCCTCACGCGACCAACAATCGCGACGTTCGACAAAGACGGTAAAGAAAAACCAATCTAATAGGAAGAGCTCATCAAAAATGGGTCCTGCTCGCAAGCGGAAGGCTCGGCGACGTGGTGCGCAACGGTTGGAGTCGTCATGGGCGAGAGAAGGCGCAGCTCCCGATCGGCAATCGGGTGACTTCGAAGGTCTGTCCCAGGCTGCGGAGGCGGATTCGCAGAGCGTCGATGAATTAGTCGAAGAGGGAAACTTCTTTGAGGCCGGTGCGGTGGCGGGCGTGGAGGCGGCCGACGATGAAGATACGAAGGAAGTGCACACCCGTGAGGTCCCAGAGGACGATGTTCCGGATGAGTATTTGGAGAAGGACTAGCTTAGTACAGTAAACCATACACCACGGCGAGGCTGTGGGCGCCGCAGCACGCATTCTTTTTGTCAAAACGCAGGAAAAGCTCGATGCTTGGCGCATGATGCTCGTGATCAGCGTAAGAGCTGGCTTCAACAAGGATGATGGGGAAGAGGACTCAATCGCCGTCCTCTTCCCCAAACCCCATCTCCGGCTAGCCCCCCAAGGAGAAAGTGTGTCACCTATGTGTCCGGTACGAAGTGTCACCTATGTGTCAGGCCGCTCAGAAGGTCCGACCGGATTATATGTCGGAGGACTTCGTCTCCGGGCTGTTCCACAAGAGGCCAGAGTGGGACAAAGCCGGCCAAGGTCCATATCGGTGTTCGACCCAAATCTGTGTGCCTTCGCTGTCGAACGGCACTATAATCGCTGTGAGAAACAAGGGGAGGACGACCTTTATGTGCAAGGTCCAAACCTCAGCGCTCTTCTTGTTGGTCCTGGTAGCGGGAATCATCTCA
>DASPVV010000277.1:0-7382 GCA_035622175.1 Terriglobales bacterium
CAGCCGCTCTATGGCTTCGAAATCGCTCGCCAGATCGGCGAGCGCACGGGCGGCGCCCTGCAATTCACGCTCGCCTCGCTCTATCCGTTGCTCTACGAAATGGAGAAACGAGGTTGGGTCGAGGGCCACTGGCAAGCCAATCAGGCCGGCCGCGACCGCCGTTACTATCGCCTCACCACTGCCGGCCGCAAGCAGCTTGCTCCGCTGCGCCAACAGTGGCGCTCATTCTTCCAGGCTCTCGACAGCCTCGCGGGAGTGAGTCATGCCTGAACGAATGAAGCCTGATTGGACCGAGTTGGTTCGCCAGCGTTTGGCTCTGTCGTGCACGAATGATGTCGTCTCCGAACTCGCATCTCACCTAGAAGAAACCTACGCGGACGCATGCGCCCGCGGCACAACCGATACAGAAGCCATCAGGATCGCTCTTGAACAAGTTGGCGACTGGCAAGCTCTGGCCGGGGAAATCGCTCGCACGAGGTCCGAGGAGGAATCCATGAACGATGGAACCATGAATCACCGCACCAAAACCGTTCTACTGCCTGCGATCGCTGTTCTGTTCGGCGTCGGTCTGATGCTGCTCTTCGTGGACCGCGCGGCCATTCTGCCACGGGTCGTCTGGTTCGCATGCATAGCGCTCTTACTCCGCGCCGCGGCATCCGAGGCAAATCGCCTGAACCCGCGAACCAAATCGCTTTGGCTGCCGGGATTTGTTAGCCTCACTGCGGCGAGCCTGTTGATGTTTGCCGAGGAATTTGTCCTTGTGCACGATCCTTCCTTCTATTTCAACGACATCAGCCTGCGGCCCAGTCATTTGATTTCCGGACTGCCGCGCTGGTTCTACATCGTGTGGCTAGTTGTCCAGGTGCCATGTGGAGCGCTGGGAGCATTCCTTTCCCGCCGCAACGGCGGAACCCGCGTCGCACGAATCGTGGCCGGCGCCTTTCCAGCCCTCACAATGTTTTTCCTCTGCGGCTTGCTGATTCCGATCAGTGCGTTCTTCGAGCACAACGGCTTCGCCTTAAGTCATCCATCCGGTCTGGCACTCGGTGTCCTGATCTGGGCAGCAGTACCCGCGGTTGCCCTGTTGCTGGGAGCAGCGCCTTTCCTGAAAGAGTCAACTTTGCAGAGCGCATAACGGGGTCGGCGCCATCCTCTTCGGCGACAAGGGCGACTTCATCCGACAACGTGGCGTGCAAGATCAGGCCTTGGCCAGCACAAAGTCGTCCTTCTGCAGAGATAAGCAGGGGATAAAGGGGCTGGCCGCCCCTTTCCCTGCACCCCAAATCCCCGCCGAAGCTCCTCTGCTTCGGTCCGGGTAACCTTTGTCCTTTCGGATGGTCGTTGACGACCTCAGCCGAACACTTTCCGGCACAATCAGCCTGCCAGCGTCGCTTCGCTCCGACGGCTGTTCGCCTTCAGCGGAACACCGTTCGGCTTCCCGCTGGAATGAGCGTTCACCTTCACTGGAGTCCCCAATGAACAGCCACATCATCGAGGGAGTCGATTCTTCACTAAGAACCTCTCCCTGCTACGACAATGTGACCGGACTTGGCACCCCCAATGTTTCAGCCTTGATAGAAGCCTTGGGACGCTGAAGTATGGTGTCGGCCAAAATCAAGAGCTGTTTCGACAAATAAATCGCAGGGAGGCCTGAACTTGCGAATCAGCGGATGAGTTTAGCTAGAGCTCGGAAAAATTCTGCTGGCGTAGCAATCCGCAGGCCTGTCCGTTCTGCAACGGCTTTCGTAAAGTGTCGAGTATTGTGGGTCAGCAGCCAATCAGCTTTGCTGGCGATGGCTGAAAGGAGCACGGGAACGTCCGCTGCGTGCCGGATCAAGCGCCGACTTGATCGAACCAGGTCTTTGGAGGGGTAGGGAACAACCTCTGGGCTGCTGAGTTTGATGAGGCGACGATAGTCTTCGATCAACTTTTCGGCGTTGAGAGCCGGCACTCGCTCTGCGTGAAGCAGCAGGTTCTCCTCCACCTCATCGCGGACTGCTTCCGCCAGCACCAGCCTGCAGACCTTGGCCGCACAAAGCGACAGCGTGGCCTTGTCGAGTCCCCAAGGCGAGACGATTCCCCCGGTGAGGACGTTCGAGTCCAGGAAAAGACGGATTCTGCCTTGGCTGGTCACTTCCAGCGTTGATTTCGAGGACGTCGCAGCAAAACGCTGCGGGAGGGCTTTTTCCCGTATTGCCGTTTGTAGACGCGATTGCGCGCCTCAGGCAGCGTGGCGACAAGGTCCTCCGACGTCAGCCCCGCAGCAGTCAAGCTTGAGCTCACTTGTTGGCAAAGCTCTTCAAAGCGCTGTTGCTCCGGCAGGAGAATCAGGCCATCGCCCAGGCGGAGAACCGCAAAGGGAGCACCGGTTCCCAACCCGAGATCTTGGCGAAATTGCTTCGGAACTGTCAGCTGGCCCTTTTCGCCGATCTTGGTTGTGGTCAGGTATTCGAGCGTTGTGTTATGAGTCGCCATAATTAGTAGGAAAATCCTACCTCAGTAGGAAAATCCTAACACAAGCGTTGCTGTTCGCCAAGCTCAATGAATCACCGGCATTGCTGAATGCGAATCAGTGATTCGACCTGCAGAAGGATACCTGTAGCCGAAGCTAGAGTCTGGATTCTGGGCACCCTCCGGGCACCCCGACCGGTGTCTTGTTTGCATCTCATTGATTCTGTTGCGTCGTGCATGGAGTAAGCTGGACGTGCAAGTTGTTGATTGTATTTGGGTTGGCGACTCTTTTAAGGCATGGGTCGCAGGTTCGAATCCCGCCGCGCTCACCATTAACTCGCTAGCTTTTCAATGATTTCCCGAGTATCCAATGACGCAGGCAACTTCTTCAAATCTTGACTGTGCCCAGAATTGTGCCCGCCCAGGCCGGAAATCGCCTTTAGGACCCGTTCATCGGAAGGATAAACGTACTCTCATGGCGACGGACAGAGATGCCCAGCCCATGATGTTACAAAGGTTCCACGCATCAACGTAGGGAGCAAGACGGGTTGCGAAGGTGGCGCGATCATGCCGAAAACCGTTCGACGTGCGCAACCTGGGCACTGTGGGCAGGCGTCGACCTGCGCACAGTACAGCAGTGGCTGGGCCACTCCGACATGGAGTCGACGATGCTACCTGAAGCCATCACGCAACAACAAGAAGGGATGTTTGCCGGGTACAGCCGTTGATGTCCTTGACGAGGCGGGTGCGGGCTGCCCAACTGCCCATAGGACTCTACTTCCGCTTAATAGAAGTACGCCTCGTCTGCACCAGATATTGCCGATCGAGTGCTTGACGGATCAGCGTCTTGATTACCGCTTGTCGGCTAATATTCAACTCTTTGGCAGCCGTATCCAGTTCTTCCAGCATACTCGGAGCTAGATCAACATTCACCCTTTGTATCGGTCCCATCGTGCGCCCGGTATTGGTGAAGAATCGTGACACATCCTGGCCTTCGTCAGCGGGTCGGGCGATGGCTTCCGCTGATATTGCTTTCCGACGTCTACGACTGTTCTTCATAAAGTCGCTGCTCCTGCTTGGTCGCTTTCCAGAGAGTCACAAGGTGGTAGTACTCGCCTTCGTTGTCTTCCCGTAGTTCGAAAATAACGGCGTATAACTGATTACCCACCCGTAACTTTACAGCATCTGCTCGGCCATATGGACATTGAATCCACGATGCGCTAGGTGTGTCCTGCGAGGTCGCAAGCAGCGAGAGCCAAGGTCAACGGTGTATTCGATTGGTTGAAATAAGCCCCCCGACGATGGGAGAACCAGTCGCGGGGTCTGATATCGCTCACACAATTACCATTACGTTCTTCGAAAAACCATCTTTTCTTCAGCGGCGTGCTCGTGATCCAGTCCAGGACGTAGTCGTCAACCGTGGCGAACAGGCGGGGCGTATGAAAGGCTTTCCACATATTGTGACTAAGCGAAATGGGTATACAATTGCCGCTGTTTTTGGAAGCAAAACGGAGATTCCAGTCTTTGAGGAGAGCCTACGGTCGCAGAAATCACGAAAAGAGGAGAAATTCGATGAAAGCCACTCATTTGCTTCTGGTGCTTGCTTCGGTTCTCACGCTTGCCTCGGGTTCATTGGGACAATCCATCAGCGGTCAAAACCCGGTGATCCACGGCGACAAAATTACCTGGCCTTTGGCATTTCAGTTTGACGGGAGCGGACCGACCGTTGATGTTGGAAATAGTCCCGCCCTGAACACACCCACATTCACTGTCAGCGCCTATGTAGAATTCGATGCGCTTTCCCATCCTCCAGGCAGCAATGGAGATCGTCCGGCGGGCGATATGTCAATTGTGGACAAAATTTCCGCCAGCGGGGTTGACAATTCGGACGGATGGCGCCTGTTGAAGCAGGATGATGGTTTTTTTTGGTTCTGCCTCGGCGGCGGACCGGGCACTAACGGCTGCACCGACGAAGCGGCGACCACCGTCATTAGCACAACCTCGCCCGTGGTTAAGGTCTGGTACAACGTTGTCGGCGTTCTGAGTAACTCGGAAATCGCCATCTACGTTAACGGCGTGAAGGAGGCCTCCAAGCCTTTACCCAGTTTTACGGACACTCACTCGGCAGACATGCGCATCGGATCGAGCGCCCAGGGCGGTGGATATGCGTACTTCAATGGCGTGATCGACAATGTCGCGTTTTACGGGAGGGCGTTGAGCGGCAAACACATCGACGCTCTTTGCACAGCCACTAACGGGGGTGTCCCTTGCCACTAACTCGGAGCTGAGTTCCTCAAGCACGGCGAACTCACGCATCACGCAACTTTTCCGTCGTGCTGGTCGGCTTCCGGAACGGTCTGCCGCAGTCCCAGCGTCGGAACGGATAGGAGGACTGTATCCCCTACCGACTGGATCATTCGGACAGGTAACTCGATTGTGGCAGCCCGAAGCAAGCTGTGGGAAGCACCGAGCTGCTCGGCGGCAGTCTTACTCAACTTGATCTGGAGCGCCGCGATAGTCCATGTTGAGGTATCGATAAACAGAGCAGCCACTTCGCCGGTTGCCTGCCCGTCAGCCGCAACTACTGTTCGGCCTCGAAGGTTTTCATCAGAAATCTGCATCGTCGAACCTCCTAGAGGGAACCCCCTATATGATCAATGATCAGCAATCTCGAATCAGGGGGGATGTTAACAGCATGCCTGCTGATTGCTTGAATCGGCCCATCGCTGCCTCCGCAATTTCTTGCAGCGCATAATATTCGTTAAATAGCAGGTAGTCACACGACCTGCCTTTCCGTTACCGGCTCTTTCTTGGCAAATGCGGCTGCTCTTCCTGCCTCGAGGACTTGCTGCCCGTCGATGCGCCCGAAGAGGTTAATGAGTTTGGCAACGACACCGGTCGGTCTTTGCGAACTGTGCCCCACTGCCGTTCGCTAAGATACGGGCCCCACTTTTTCCAAGGTTTCGCTCGGTACGCCCCTGACGCGGCCGCACGCCACGCCTGCCTCATCCCTGCTGCGTACTCATCGTTTTTCCGTGTCTCGCGGCTACTTTCGGTCACTCCTGCTTGCGCTCTTGGAAGCCCGTACCCCAGCTATTACTTACTGGCGGCCAACTTTTCGGCCAACTTCACGAAGTTGTATTTGGCGCTGAACTGAAACCGAGTGTCACTTGCTTTATTTCCGTCCGCCACCTCTTGCCAGCCGTAAAGCACTTCGGCGCCTACGTTCAGGGACGATTGGAATGGATTCCAAATGATGTTTACAGCGCCGTAATTGCCATGGTTGTAGGTCGTGGCCGGCACAAACGCGGAAATCGGAGCGTTATGTACTCCTGCGTACGAATACACAAGGCTGGACCGCAGCGTTTTCGTCCAATAGTGTTGATAGGATGCGTCAACCCCCGCGTTCGGAGTTGCCTCCAAGTGCGGATTGGTGGGGACACCGGTTACTTCCGCGTCGATGCCCAGTCCCGAGGGGTCCTGAATATAGCGTGAGATTCCATGACCACCCACAGCCGCGAGGATCACGTTGTCTTTGCCAAAGATCCTGAATCCGCTGGATATGTTTACGCCCCATCCGAAGACAGTGCCCGTTTTCGCCTCTGTCCCAGAGGTCACATAATCTGCCAGGTCCCGGAAAATTGAGGCAACCTGGAAGTGACCGCTCTGAAATTCCTTCCTCAGGCGAACCGCTCCATCCGGGGCTGGAGAGCTCGGTTGAGAAGTGAACATGGGCGTGGTGAAAAGAATACTAGAGCTTGGTTTTTCCGCCGAAAAATAAAGCGTTGTGCTCGGGCCCAGGGCGAAACCGTAACGGAGTTGCGGATTCCGAAGATTGACCATTCCATTCGGTCCCTGAAAATCCAAAGTGTCAGGAAATCCGTCCGGATCCATGAAGTTTGTGAACGTCTGGCCGATCAGGAAATTTTCCGCCTGGGCATAGGCGTGGCGCAGGCGCGGGGTGGTCGAGTTGGTGCCAAAGAAATCCCCTTCGAGGTAAAAACGTACCTCCCCAATCTTGGTGCTGGGGATTCTGAAGTCGAGACTCATCCGAGTCGGCCGAACGGAAACTTCCGCGTTATTTACAGTGGCAATCTGGGGCACCGGGAACGACGCGGGGATAAACGCATCGATATTCCCAGGGGGTTTGAGGTCGTAGATGAAATCGGTCTTGAAGTACCCACCGATCTTCAGGATCGTCTGGGTCCCGGGCAAGCGGAAAAATCCGTTGTACTTCGGATCGAGTGGGATGTTGTCAAACCTTGGGGCAGCGCTCGAATCCTCTGTGAATGTGGTGTAGGTTTGAGTCGCCACCCCTACCTGCGCGGAAGTCTGACCTTGGAGCGAGGGCTGGCTGGCTTGAGTCTTAGCGGCTTCACCGGGCGGTGGGACTTGAGTTCCGGGCGCAGGTTGCGCACTTTCCAATTCGGCAAGCCGCGCCTGCACGTTCTTCAGTTGTTCCTCCAATCTATTAACTTGCTCGTGCAGGTCCTGAACGTTTTGACCCGAGCTTGCCTCTTGCGCAACCACGGCAGGAGTGATGACTGCCAGAACCCAGATAGCTGCTAGGCAGCCGGCGGTAAGATCCCTCATGGTTCACCTCTCGTTGAGTCTCGCTCGAAGACTTCGAAATTTCATAGTTTAGAGCTGATCGAACTCATAACTTTTGCTAGCACACTTAGCTTCCCCAGTCGTGCACGTTCGAACCCCGGGCCCTAACAGGCCACCACAATTCGGTGGCCTGACTGTACGGAAAGATTTGTCAGCACTTGAGCGCTGTCTGGCTATGGAGCTGTGGCGGGGTAGCCGTCCCCCCATGCTTCTTAAGGAACTCGCAGGCGTTGATGATGTCGTTGGCCAGTACGTCCATTAGGGTGAGGTTTAGGTGCGGGCGCACGACGATGCGCAAGCTGTTCACTTCCTGCGCGTCG
>DASPVV010000278.1:0-59343 GCA_035622175.1 Terriglobales bacterium
CCACTTCTTGAGAGAGTCAAATTCCTTTCAATCGTCAGCTCCAATCTGGACGAGTTCTTCATGGTGCGAGTTTCCGGCCTGCAAAAGCAGTTGACGAGCGGTACCCCAGACGTGAGCGTCGACGGCCTGGACCCGGGGATGCAACTGAAATTGATTCGCGAGGAGGTGCGTAAGCTTGTTGATGACATGCAAGATCTTTTCGCCGACACGCTCTTGCCAGCCCTGCAGCTCGAAGGAATCCGAGTCTCAGACATCTCTTCCCTGACCCCAGAGCAGCGGGCCGGGGTGGACTCGTATTTCCTTCAAACTGTGTTCCCAGTCCTTACGCCGCTGGCGTTTGACCCCCGCCGCCCATTCCCTCATATCTCAAACGCCATTCTAAATTTGGCCGTGGTTGTACGAGATAGCCAGGGTACGGAAAACTTTGCGCGAATAAGAATGCCTAGCTCCCTCCCCCGGCTGGTTCCGGTGGTCTCCAATCCGCATCATGGCAAGAAGCCCGAATTGCTGGAAACCGAAAACACGTTTGTGTGGTTAGAGCAGTTGGTTACTGCCAATCTTCACCTGTTGTTTCCTGGAATGGAAATCGTGGAGGCTCACCCTTTCCGGATCACGCGTGATGCGGACGTTGCTATCCAGGAACTCGAAAGCGACGACCTCTTGGAGAGCGTCGAAGACGCCATCAGGGAACGCCGGTTTTCTTCGGTGGTTCGCCTCCAAGTAGATACCAGTGCCTCCGAAGGGATTATTGAGATCTTGACTACCAATCTGCCAATCGAACAGCTGGATGTGTACCGCGTGAGAGGTCCGATCAGCCTGGCACAGCTGATGGAGCTGTATTCGCTAGACCGTCCTGAGTTGAAATACAAGCCTTTTGCACCTTTTATCCCCGCCAGCCTAGCCACTCTGGGCGACGAAGACATCTTCACGGTGATTCGTCGAGAAGACCTCTTGCTGCATCATCCCTACGGGTCTTTCCAACCGGTTGTGGAATTCCTTGAGGCGGCAGCGCGGGACCCGGACGTGCTGGCGATTAAGATGACCTTATACCGTGTGGGCCACAAGTCACCCATTGTGGCAGCCCTGCTCGAAGCCATGGAGCGCGGAAAGGAGGTAGCTGTCTTAGTCGAGCTCAAAGCACGGTTCGACGAAGAAAGCAATATTGAGTGGGCGCGAACTCTTGAGGAATCGGGGGTACACGTTGTCTACGGTTTAGCCGATCTCAAAGTCCATTCCAAAATTGCCTTGGTGGTCCGGAGGGAAGGCGAAGCCATTCGTCGATATATGCATCTGGGTACAGGCAATTACAATGCCGTGACCGCGCGCTTGTACACGGACTTCGGATTTTTCACCTGTAGTCCACAAATCGCCGACGACGCCACTCATTTTTTCAACTCATTGACGGGATACTCCGCGAGAAACGACACGCGCGAACTCCTGGTTGCCCCCGTGAATCTGAGGCAACGCCTCGAAGGTATGATTCTCAGAGAAATTGAGCTTCAGAAGAAAGGCGAGAATGGCCACCTTATTTTCAAAATGAACGCCCTAGAAGACCCGCAGATGATCCGCCTGCTGTATCGCGCCTCCCAGGCAGGGGTGAAGGTCGATCTGCTGGTGCGCGGATTCTGCTGCCTGCGCCCTTCCATCAAGGGATTCAGCGAAAATATCCGCGTTACCAGTCTTGTGGGCCGCTTCCTGGAGCATAGCCGAGTGTATTATTTCCGGAACGGAGGTGCGGAAGAAATTTATCTCGGCAGCGCCGACCTAATGAGACGGAACTTGAGCCATCGCGTCGAAATCCTCTTTCCGGTCCACAATCCCGGACTGGTGTCTCGTCTGAAGGACATTCTCCATATTCAGTTGGCGGACGAGAGGAATTCCTACCATTTGCGAAGTGACGGACACTACGCCCGAAGCAAAAAGAGAGAACAGCCAGACGCCATCGATAGCCAGCTGCACTTCCTGCGGGAACGGCCAGCTCGCCAAGTCCTGAAGAGCTTATCCCGCAAGCGTCGCGTTGCCAGAGAGAGAGTCCAGCCAAAACCTTAATTTCCTATCCAGCGCCGCATACAGCGACAACGTGCCGTGGCACTTCCGGATGTTGACGATTGGCCTTGCGCTGTTACTCCTTACGTTACTCCTGTTCACCCATTTGCTGTGTCAGGTACCGTTCGTAGCCTAATTCTTTGATTTGGTGCACTTGCGCCTCAAGAAAGTCCACGTGTTCTTCCTCGTCCTTGAGGAGCTGAACCAATAGGTCTCGAGAGCCGTTATCGCCTTCTTTAGTCGCTATCGCCACGGCGTAGCCTTCAGGGGAAATCTGGCAAAAGCAAAAGAAAGATTCGGGTTCGAGCATCTTGGCTGAAAAGTTGGACGCAACTGGACGCAAGTTTTCAAAGGGTGTGGCTGCAAGTTATTGAAAATATGGTGAGCACGGCAGGATTCGAACCTGCGACCCATGCCTTAAAAGGACTTTTCGAACGAGAGATCAATAACTTAGACGGATTGCTATAAACTGCGACCAACTGTTACAGATGCCTTGTCCTGCAAGGCTTTCCAGAGGTGCTCGAACACTCGGTAGCACTCGGTAGGGTTTGGTGGTGGGCACAAAATTGGGCACAGTCACATGGACCTGCTCGGATGGCAGACTCCATGCTCTGCCTTCCCGAAGGTCGCTAGACCGGGAAAGGCCTCGATCAAGGGGGTGGGGTAGGTCCAACCCGTACCCCCGCGCAGCTGCCCGGCCTTCGCAAAGATTTTTTCAAGTTTTGATTTCTGGAATACTACAAATTTGTAGTGCGAGATTTTCAGGTCAATGTTGTGATTCGTGAGGCTTGGCGACCGTCGGCAGACCGCGAAAGAAATCGGATGGCCGAGCCGAAAGATTCAAAGGCAGACGGTCCGCTCTCAGACAGGCAAAGGAAAGGACGTTATGAAAACGATACAGGTAGTTATTATTGCGGCAGTGGCAATGCTGGTGGGCGCACAGAGTTCATACGCGCAAGATGCAAAGGTAGATGCAGGGGATGCAGGGGACCTTCGTCGAGTCACTGTCTGTGAACTGACAGGGGGAGGACCCAACGCATGGACACCCATCGACTTGGCTGCTAGTTGTGAACAGCGAGATACTGCACGCATGTTCATCATCGCGGGAAAGACAGATGCTGCACTGCGAATCCTTTGCTCAACGAAGGAGGCCCGAACCGCATTTGGCGAGACGACGTCAGAATCGCTCAGATGCCTGAAGTCGGTCGGCCTAGAGCCGTTGGGGTTGACCAACTTGAAAGTTGAGCCTCTAAGAAGGTAGGCCAATCTGCGGGCCAAGGAAACTTCGCCTAAATTGGGGGGTGCTGTCCGGCAGCTTGGACCGGCAGCATAGAAAATCACCCTCTCTGCGCCTGACATTCCTACAGGTGCTGAGCACTAACCAATCAACGACTTACATTCATTCTTGATGTTCCTAAAAAGATTCGACAATTTCGGCCACGGCACTGGCCTTCCAAACAGTACCGATGTCAGATTCGGCATGGATCCGACCGCTATAGATGCCAAGGAATCTGGTCATTGTGCCAGCAAAAATCTTTGTGCCTCCACCCTCCATGGAGGCGCTGCCGCTCCGATGAGCAATCACGGCACTTCCGGACTGGCCCGGACGGGCCCTACAATCAATCAAC
Organism: Terriglobales bacterium; assembly: GCA_035622175.1. Lineage (GTDB taxonomy): Bacteria > Acidobacteriota > Terriglobia > Terriglobales > Acidobacteriaceae > JAFAGX01. The sequence goes on from DASPVV010000278.1 coordinate 3,675, forward strand.
CGTTTCCGCAAGATCAACAACCGCAGAGGTCGCCGATGGAATCTCCACGACAGAGGCTGGATAAGAGGTTACGTTTATGAATTCGCTCGTTCCGATCTGTTGGCTCACGAAGTTCGCAATTTGCGCAAATGCGATTTTGGCTGCCGGGAGGACAGTCCAGTCAGGTAGAGCGTTCCAGAAAAGTTGCAAGGTTGTAGAGGCTGACGAACTTGATACCTGTGGCCGCTCCTGAGTTATTGTAACCGGCTAAGCACTGTTGCTGTGCCAGCTGCTGCACGGTTGGCACGTTGGAGCAGCCGGAAGTGAGAGGCGTGCAGTTGTTTGCGGCACTACGGTAGACCGGCTTCGACGTGGCGACGCAGTTCCTCCCGGATTGCATTGGCAAGGGGCTCCGCTTGGTCACCGAAGTACCAAGGAATCAAGAAGCTCCCAAGGAGTCGGCGGCGGCGCTTCAAGTGCACGACATAACCGGGTTGAAGATAGGACTTTTTCACATCCCGAACATCTTCGATTGGAATGTAAACCGTCCTCGTGGGCGCACGCAGTTCCAAACCTTTACCCTCCTCCAATGACACGATATAGGGATATGCCGCGATCAGGTTGCCTGGAACTAAACAGACTATACTCAGCATAAGAACCAACGCCAGGCCAGACGCAAACAAGATATTGTTGGCCGTCGGGTTTCCGGAGACTACGATGGCCATCACAACCAACATCAAAACGCCGCCAAGACCACCTGCGAGCGTCGCACCGAAGACATTTGAACTCCAGAATTGCCCCGCCTTGAAAATACGAGGCACGCTTTCAGAACTGGCTTCTTTCATCCGTTTCCTCCCATCAGCATGCCACAGGCATTATTCGCCGGAATAGAAATGTTGATCGGAGGACCCACGCTTGGCCCGACGCTTATGCTGAGCCCTTGGGGACCATTAGGAGTTGTGAAATATCCGATGCTGAGATTCTTTCCAAGACCGACATTCGGATTAGTCGATGGTTCAGCCGGTGCGTTAACGGTTACATCGACGCTCGCGCCAGCAGACAACCACTCGGGCCACGGAATGACGGGAAACACGGCGCTGATGTCATTCGTAGCGCTGTAGTTTGCCGGGCCTAGCGTCGTACTCAAGCTAATTGTTACGGGAATGTTCGTAAATGGTATGTTGAACGACAGCTGCCCGTGTTGCTGGCAATATTGTGTGGCAGCCTGCTGTGGTGTCTGTCCGTTGTTTGGGGCCGAGCGTGGTGGCCTCCCTCCACCGCCAGAACCAGGTTGTCCACCCCCACCAGAACCGTAAGGACTCCCCGGATTACCGGGGGGAGGCGGACCACCATTATCGTCTCCATCATTGTCTCCATCATCGCCTCCACCATCACCTCCACTTCCATTCACGGTGGTAAAGCAATTGCCCTCGTCATCACACTTTGTATAAAGCCCCATCGGATCAACATAACTAAGAGGATTGTTGATCACATACGCATAGCGGTTCCAGGTCTGCGGGTTGGTTGGGTCCACTGCCGCGAGGCCTGCTGGATCAGGCGTGACCCAGCGCCCCTGCACGGTGTGGTATTCACGGAAGTCCGTATCGTACAGATCAGGTTGAACGACCTGTTCCATGCCCGCGAAAATATTGCCTATGTGGGAGGAAGCGTAAGGCTCGCCAAACGGCGCAAAGGCTAGATCGTAATTCAAACCCGAACTCGGCGTGGAAGAGAACCGAACGCTGCCCAACCAATCGCTGTGGTTGTACTCGGTCAGGCTCCCGCTGGAGTAGCCGGCGATGGCTCCTCCGGGAAGAGGAATGTTTGCAAAATAAGCAGCTGCCTGTGAATTCGAGCCGGCTAGCAACTTATCAGTAGTGTCATCATACAGATAGTCGTCACCCGAGCTCGCCTCTGCCATGTGACCGAGTGCGTCGTAGGTCAAAGTCGACGTGCCGTTCGCGATCATGTGCGACTGCGGGTCCCATTGATAAGTGTAGAAAGTGTCGTTGAGCAGGCGGCCATCGGCATCATAGCTGATCGAGCTCGACAGGGTTGAGTTGTACTGATTCGTTGACTCATTGTAACAGATTGCACATGCCCAGGAGATGCTTCCGGATTTCGTAATGTTCCCGAAAGGATCGTAACTGAATGCTTGTGCCCACTCACTCCCGCAACCCACGCTGCTAACTCGGTCCAGAGCGTCATATCCGTAAGTGCAGGTCTGCACGTTTGACGAATTAAACGGATCCTGTGAGATCTGCAATTGGTTTAAAGTACCATTTGTGTTCCAGGTTAAGTTGCCAATGACAGATTCGCCGTTAGTAGTAAATTCATACTGCGTCATCCTGCCGGTGTCGGGATCGTACGCATAGGAGTCGGAGGTGCCGGAGCCGGAGCTGGTTTCGAACGTCAAGCCGGTCACTTGACTGGCAGAATTGTAGGAGGTCGCGGACACCAAGGGGCCACTACTTGCCGTGACCGTGTTCCAGCGACCTTCGCCATCCACTCCGTAGCTGATCGTCGGGACTCCTGGAATTCCGCTCAGCGTCTGCAGGACGCCGTTCGCCCAATACTGCTTGTTGAGGTCGTAGTAGCCGTTGGAGTTCGGCATGGAACTGTACATATTGGCTATCTCGCCGCGTGCGGAATAGCCGAGCCATCGATCCGTGACTATGCTCGTGTGTCCGTTACAGGTACTATTGGTGTAGGCCTCGATCAAACGGCCCTTTGTGTTCAACAAGTCGCTACCGCTCGGGGCTGGCCAACTCGACGGGGGAGCATCATAGACAAACCCCGTACAGTTGGAATTGCCAACGGTGCCGAAGCCGAGCAACCGGTGGAGAGCATCATAACCATAACAGGTATAGTTGCCTGCATTGTCCAGCTTAGTCCCAAGATCACCGGTCGTGGCGTAGCTTCCGCAATTTGAAGTCATTGCATCCCAGAAGTATTGCGTTGTTCCGCTCTCGGGGTTAACTTCATCAGTCAGGCGGCCAAGCCCATCGTAGGTGTAGGTTCGGGTCTGCTGTGACGTAGACGCAGCCTGCGCGTTCTGAGTCACTGATGTCAGATCCCCCAACGCATCCCAACCATACTTGGCCCAATATCCCGTCTGGCTGGTAGTCTGGCTACAGGTGCCACTGCCACTTGCGCTCGTCATCTCGCATACGGAAGTTAATTGTCCCAGGCCGTTGTATTGCAGCTGCTTTTGAATCGTGGGTGACGAGATTGCTCGTAGAACATCCTGCCCGCTATACGTGTAGGAGACTGTGCCACCGTCGGTATTGGCGATGCTTAGGGCGCGCCCCAAGGCATCGAGCTGCGTGGTCGTCCACGCTGCCGGAGAGCTGGAACTAGAATAGGGCTGCGATCGCTCTGTGAAAGCGCCAGTGGTGGTCCATCCGTATTGTAGCTGCACGGAATCGAAGGTGGTCGCCCCCTGTGCGTTTCGCCTCTGGACGAGGATCGGCCGCCCTATGCCGTCCGTAGTTATTAATGTGTCCACGGTCGAGGTTGAGCCATTGAAGTTCATGTAGTTTTCAAACTGAGTCGCGCTCGGGTAACTGAAATTTGTTACATTGAGTAGTGGATCGGTCGACGAAGTAATCCGCCAGAGAGGATCGTTATAGCTGTACTGCCAGGCTTGGCTGTTGGCATCGACAAACTCCGTCACGACACCGCCGCTACATGTATTGCTCGTATCCCAGGTCAAAGAAGTCGACAATGAGAGAGGATAATTGATTGTCGACGGTACCATTCCATTGCAAACAAAGTTGCTGTACGTGGTCGTTTGTCCATTTACGTCTGTCACCGACGCCACCACCCCAGCTGAAGGGTTCCCTGCTGTGGGGTTACTGGTTCCGTAGGTGAATGACGTTGTTAACAACGTGTTCTCGCTGGATCCTGTCCATCGAGAAATTGATGCTGGCTTTCCATCTGAGTTATATGAAACCTCGGTTCTCGCTAGATCCCCCGCCGAGTTTGCGGTGTGCGTGTAGCATGGCGTGTTATTAATGAACCCCGAAGCATACGCAGTGCATCCATTAGTGCTACTGCTATATGACATACCGTAGACGTTGGTACTTGTAGAAAGTAGCGCGCCTGTTGGCGAAGTAAGAGTTCCTCCGAAGTCGTACGATGACACTGCCAGAGTGTTGCCATACTTGTCGAAAGTAGTAGTGACTCGATTTGCTGCGGAGCTGTTCAGCGTTGTGCGAACGTCCGTTTCGCTGATGGGCAGCGCCGGCACGCCGCTGGGAGTCGCACTACAACTTGAGGGGCTGTTGTAGCACGTCAGAACTGTCTTGAGTAGCGTACCACCCCCAGTACACCACTGAGGCTTGTTGGACAGCCCCCTTGATATGCCATTGATTGCGTCTGGTACTCCCCAGCAAAGCTGTAAACCGTCTGGTTGCCCGCAGGTTCGGGGTCGGTCTCTATGACCGTGAAATTACAAGAAGATGTGCTTCCTGCTGCACACTTAGACGGGGCATCGCTATTGCTGTTCACGTATGTCCAAGTCTTCTTGTTCCCGTTGTTGTCATTGACCGTAACTTCAAGCTCGGGAACAACGGCGGAAGTACAATTGACCCCATTGTTACCTCCTAAGTATGTATAGGAAACCGAACCACCCGAAGGAAATGTGATCTGCCCGATCCGGCCCGTTGTGTATTGCCCCGTAGACCCGGCAGTCGTATAGCCAGTGCCCTTGCTAGGCGTGATTTCGTACTGAAAAGTATAGCTCCCGACGCCCGGAACCGAGAGACTTGTTAAAAAGGGGGACTCAAATGTAGATGCCGCGATATCTGTAACTCCACTGCAGCCGAAAGCCGTCTCTTGATAATAACTCGTGTAACCTTGGTTAAAGCTTTGAGTGGTGCCGTTTTCTGTATAGCTGATTTGATTATTCGCTTCCTTTATAGCGGTTTGGTCGAAAGTGTCCGTGTAGGTTGTGCCAGTGCCGTTCTGCAAAACCTCAATGTATGCACCATCCGGGTCGTAGAGGTATCCTTCAACTACTCCCTCAGAGGGTAGAATGTTTTCCCAAGTATTGCCCGCCCTATCATAGACATGGTCGATCAACGAACTTACAGTCGGCGATGACAATGTTGCCGTGTATCCGCTATCATCGGTGGTCGTGAGCGTAGCGGACGTCGCATAGCAGCCTAGGTGGTCAATAGTCGTGGAAGGAACTGGGTGTAGTGCTAGGGTGGCATCCAAGACAGAAGTTGCAGTATATATTGTTTCCGCTGTTTCGTTGCACGTATACGACGCAGTCGTATACTCAAGTTTCATGCCAAAACTCGGGGATAGAAAATCGCTGAATCCGCCGGTGACACCCCAATATGTTGTACCGCTTTGCGTGTACTGGTAAGCATGCGAGTTGCTCGCCTGCTGGAACGTAAATGGTATTTTGCCGATTTTATTTCTGATCGGAATCGTAACCAATATGTTACCTGTGGCGAGGTCAACAGATTGGTTCAGGCCAGTCATGTGAGTCGAGAACGGCAGGATGCCTGATGCGGGATCGAGTTGAGCGAGCGCGAGAGACGTAAGAAACACGACGAGGGAAATCCTGACTGCAAAGCGGGGCATAAGGTTCCTCCGAGAACGATTCCAGCGTCAACCCGGGGACAGAACCCTGTTACTAGGCTGGGAGGATGCGCCGAGGAGTTCAGATTGTCAAGGGATAACTTCTATATACAATTCAAGGGATGAGTGTGTAAGAGCGCGAATCTGCCCGAGCCTATCGTCGGTATACCGACGGGAGACTCATGGTCGGCATCAATCGGGACTGAACAGCTTGTCTCATGCTTCACTCGAGAGGGCTATTTGATGACAGGCCATCCTCCGTCGGAAGGCCGACGGACTGTCGGCAGTGGTTGTGACGCTAGCTTAGTACAGTACTTCAGAAGTTTACTAGCGACACTCGTAATAAAGACCCACTTTTCCCCCCAGGTGGCCATAAATAGTTTCACCAAATGAGCGAGTGCGACCAACGCCCAAATAGTTATAGTCTATGTATGAGTGGTAGACCGAAAAGTAGCGTACTTCCACAATCGAGCGGATGCAACAGATCCAACGGCAGCTGGGAGACCGCATCCGCAAATTGCGACAAAAGAAGGGTTGGTCACAGGAGGAGTTAGCAGCCATCAGTGGGTTGCATCGGACCTACATCGGAGCGGTTGAACGAGGAGAGAAAAACCTGACGATTTCCACTATCCACACACTTGCCAAGACTCTGGACACCACTATCGCGCAACTGTTTCGTCGGATTGCCTGAGCAGCCCCCGGGTCTGCTGGTAACCATTCCTCGAACTAGTTGAAGGTGCTCCCACCCCGCTTCGCTGCGCTCAGCAAGTGGTCGCTCGCCGCTCCCGCCAGAGGCGGTCGCGCTCGCTTCCCACAGGACACCTGCTTTCATCTACGGATTCGCTGAATCCCAGGAGAAGCGCACAAGAATAGGCGGATAATAGAATTGTTCTGTGAATCTTTTGTCGGATGTTCCCGCGCCTTTTTGCCGCTGTAGAGGCTGGCGTTGCGAGCATCACACCGAATTGGAGCCGTGCCCGAATGAGCCAATTCCGCCAATCGCATCAATGATTGACATGCAAACAGGCGCACCCATCGCAGGTTCGGCCTCGGGACTTTGCCAGGAATGTTGGGAGAATCATCTCGCTTAAGCCGAACGAGAGTAACCGCACCACTGGACACGTTCGGAGGAGCCTCACCCTAGATCAGGGGGTGGGTATCCCAAACAGTAGCCCCTTCGTAGCTGCCACGGTACATCTTGGTCGTACATGGTCTGGCGTAATTCCGGCCTAGCTGCCCAGACAACTGTATTCTAAGCTGCGTGAGTCTAAAGTCATTCCTGGAAGGCAATGCCGATGTGCGGGCACAGTTTCTTGCACACTTCAAGAAGCCGGACTTTAGACTAACGTCGCCCTTGCTCGCGCCTCCGCTGTCCGAGAATTATGGGCTCGTTGGAACGGCTTTCGATTATTTGCTGCGGTTTTATCTGGAAAAGCTGAATCCGGGCACGAAGAGCGGTCCCTGGATTGCTGATAGCGGACTCGAAATACTATTAGCGAACAGCGATCGAGCGCGTGCGCGTGTGGCGATGCGTCTGATGGCCGAAGCCAAAGAACGTTATAACGCGTTCCTAAAATCAACTCGTACTGGCCCGTCGCCAGCCCTAATCAAGGCCACTCTTTGGCTGGCATCTTTCGATGTCGTTTTCCGTGCTGGCCTGCTTGATCTCAGACTTCCGACGCGTGTCCAAGACGTTCTGGTAAAGGATCTGCAGAAGATGCTGTCGCTAGTGCCGAAGGAACACTTTCGTGCCAAGAAACGCTGCGTTCTTAACCCGACATTCGGACGAGGGTCATTGTTGGTCGGTGGTGCGGATGGCGATCTCATCATCGATGACACCTTGGTTGACATTAAAACGACCAAACATCTCACTTTCGAGCGTGAGTTCTTCAATCAGCTCATCGGGTATTACGTCCTGTCGTGTATCGGCGGAATCGACGATTGTGCCCGCGGAAAGATCACACACGTTGCGATCTACTACGCGCGGTACGGTGTACTCCATCGAGTATCACTGTCGGATTGCCATAACCAATCCGATCTACCGAAATTCATACGCTGGTTTCAGCAGCGTGCTCGCTCCTGACGCATAACGAGCTGTGGCGATGGTAATGGCGACCTCATTGAAGATTCCTTAATGTAGTAAGACGGTAGTAGTCGCACGGCAGAACAATCCTCACCCAGCCGACTGCCCGCACTCGCGCGCAAGTACTGAGATGGTCCCCGTTGGTCAATAGCACATTCGCAGTCAACGTTTTCCAGCACATTCATCAGCGTGCCCGCGTCGGCTCGGCCCTTCCACTCAGCCGCCGCGTCGTCCGGAAACGCAACCTGACATCGTCGGACTAGGATGACACCGATTGACCGTGGACCTGCTGCGGTCCAAGTGCTGCGGGACCTCTAACTGGTCAGATCGGCTTCCAACCGCTCCACGATATTGATATGCACATCCGTAGGAAACGGCGCTTCCGAAAAATACTTGTTATCAGAAAAAAGGGTGTTGCCTCGACGCTGAATACTAAACGGGGCAGCGACGAGCGGTGTTAGCGTATGATCAAAGTCGATACTGAAATGCGTGAAATCATATTCACGTCTTTGCCACAGGTATCGTTCTCCGGCGTCCGTAACAGCGTTCTGCAGATTAACGAACGCAGGATGAATTGCCAGCAGCCGAATGTCGCTGTAGAAAACGATGTCGTTGAGGTATTGCTTCCGCCTTATCATTCCCGGCCTGTAATTCAAGCCAAGTTCGCTCGCGCTCCACTGGAGCGCCTCCTCCATTATCCTTTCGGAATCAGCCGTGGACGTGCTGGTGTCGACGATTAAAGCCCCGTCGAAAATCGCCAGTTTGCTTACGTTTACACCGTTCCATCGCCCCTCAAACAGTTCGACGCCTTTTTGCAAGTCGAGCTGCTGTTCGGGACTCGGGTATTTTTGGAAATCGAATCGCTCGATTACTTTATCCAGTAGTTCGGGGAAAAAAACCGTACCGCGTGGATTTAGCTCCGTCATTTCCAAGAACCCCAAGACTCTAGCCAGCGGCACCGACGTGAGCTGCATTCGCCAATCCTCCTCCAATCAGGCGTAGGGGACTACGTTCGGATAGTGGTTCTTCCCTTTGACGCGCCATTGTGCGCCACGGCAGTGACTCGCCTTCATTTCGAGTTCCTGTGGATAGATCCAGCTGCCATGCAGGAACGCAACGACGTTCAGGCACAAGCTGATTCAGAAATGCAAGTTCGTGTGCGATGGATTGTTCAATGAATGGCTGTTCGATCTCAAAGCTGTCCACCTCCAAACCTCGCATATCGGTGTCAGTTGCGCGATCAAGCACCTTACTGAATGGGACAAAGCGCACTTCCAGTCCTATATCTAGTCCGTCTGCTAAACGAAGCAGAGTTCGGAGATTAGGCTTCGTCTCTGCGTTCGGGTCTTCAAGGATAGAGATTCTTTCTGGCGCCATCTGAGCAAGCCTGCCGAACGCTTCCTGGGATAAGCCACGCTGTTCCCGAAGGGCACGAAGCTGGAAGCATATCGTGGTGTACACGTTTTCGAGGTTGAAAGCTGATCGAAATTCGCGGTCCCTCATGCTATTTAGTAAATCGCGTTTAATTCGAGAGTGGCTAATGGACGTTGCTGATGCACTGCGCTGAGTGCGGTAAATTGTTTGACCGTACAGTAATAATTACGGACTCGCTGCGCAGTAAGCAGTTTTGCAGTAATCACTGCCGTGACAGCTGGACGAAGAAACATCTTGTCATTCCGAAACTCGCTGTTTTCTGCGAGAAGAGGATTGAACCTTGGGCTAACCGGCTTCGCTCACGGCTCTGGTTCCGATCTGGGATCAGGCCGCTGCTTAAGTATGATCCGATAGCCGCCATGCAGCTCGACAACATCACCAGCGAAAGCGTGGCAGACTATGCCGCCCATCGGCAGTCGCTAGGACTGGAAGTCGGCACGATCAATAGAGAACTTCGAGTGCTGCGCCGTGTGCTCAGGTTGGCAGTCGAGTGGGGACTTCTTGACCGAACACCCCGGATACAAATGCTTCCCGGTGAGAAGCGTCGTGAGAGGGTCGTTTCCGAAGAGGAATTATTGCGTTATCTTGGGTGTGCTTCTCCGCTTTTGGCAGCCGTCGCCATCATGCTTAACGACACCGGCCTGCGTCCGGATGAATGCCATCGGCTGCGATGGGAAGATATCACGTGGATCAATGGCCGTAATGGGAGCTTGCTGGTAACTGAGGGAAAAACGGCGGCGGCTCGCCGCGTGCTGCCCATGTCTCCAAAGGTTCGGGCCGTTCTAGAAGCGCGGTGGAATGCTGCCGGAACCCCTTTACAGGGCTGGATATGGCCCGCACCGACCAAGAGCGGGCACATTGATCATTCCACTCTAAAGAAACAGCACACGCATGCCTTGAATCTGTCCGGCGTACGACTGTTCCTGCTCTACAGTCTCAGGCACTCGTTCGCCACGCGTATTGCTCCTCACGTAGACGCCTGGACCCTTTGCAAGATCATGGGCTGGACATCACTCTCTGTCGCCATGAGGTACATCCATCCTTCCGATGACCGGGTCCTTGAGGCGATTTCCGGCCTGGGTGGGCACAATTCTGGGCACACTGAAGATTTGAAGAAGTTGTCTGCCTTTGCTGAAACTAGGCAAATCACAGAAAAAATAGCAAGTTAATGGTGAGCGCGGCAGGATTCGAACCTGCGACCCATGCCTTAAAAGGGCATTGCTCTACCAGCTGAGCTACGCGCCCATGCTTTGTATTCTATCAGTTGCGGGCCGGGTCAGTAGGTTCCGTTCCCCACACAGACCTTCCATCCCAACATCGCTTTTGCGCAGCTCGGTCGGTTGAAGAAACTGTTCGCCGATCTGTAGTGGTGGCATCCGCGGGAGTGCGAGAACCTTGGGGCTTTAATACGAGGTCGTTTGCGCTTTTCGGCGCGGATGGCGGGTTCCAAAATTCTGTGGATTCGCCAGTACATAGCGTCGAATGAGTCCGCGTTTTACCTGCAGTCGGACTTTCACGTCAGCCTTGATGCCTCGCATGAATGCCCGGTATTCACGACCGACGTTCAAGTTCTGCGGAGTTCCCCCGGCGAGTCGCCCGGCAACCAAGTCTTGGACCACGTTGACATAAAGTTCGGCTCCTTGAGCCACACACCTGAAAAATACGCTGAATATGTCATCATCCGCCTCTAGGGAGGCGTGTCCAGTCGCAAAAATACGCCCGCCATCGATCTGCGCCGTGCACTCATGAACGGTGGCTCCCAGCATGCGCAAATCATTGTTATAAATCGGCCAGAAGTAGCAATCGGCCCCTCGATAATAGGGTGAGATCCCGGTATGAAGATTTAGAGCAATTTTACGGGCCAGCGAAAGAACAGGGGCCCGCACCACCGCTGTCCCAAACACGAGGAGTACGTCAGGTTGGAGGGATTCAAGGAGAGCCATGCTCTCTTTGGAGTTCACACCGCGAACCCCCGTGATCAGATTTGGGAAGTGAAAGTTGAGGCAATCTTCCGCCCCAAGAATTTCCTTTGCTTTAAGCTGCCGACGAGCTGCATCGTTGCAGATGATTGCGAGGCACCTTAACGCCAACCGAGATCCCATTTGCCGCAAGGTGTATCGTTTCCATAGCCGCCGCCACTCCGCCAAGCCACCGCGGGCTCCTTCATCCACCACGATCCCGGCCAACTCGACGGCCGAAGCCAGTTTGTTGGCTACGTAGCGATGACCAAAACTATTGCCGGTGATCAATACCACTCTCATTAGAGTTCACGAGCCCCAAAGATCAGATCTCCAACTGACCTCAAGCGGGGAAGCAATTCAATTTCTGAAAAGGTCGCAGCGTCGGACTCTGAGCAGATGCTGACTCGATTGAGGCCGAAGAAATCCGTGGCAGCAGTATTCGCGCGACTCTCTACTAAAAAGGCTGCCTCGTAGGCGGACTTGCGAAGATGCGCCACCAGGCCTGGCGTAAAGTCGGTGATCGAGCCGTAAGGTACGCTGAAGACTCGTACTCTCCGCCTCCAAATTCGTTCCAAGATATCCCTGCTGGCGTCTATCTCTGTGGCGAAATCCGAGCTCGAGAGAATGCGGCAGTGAACATGAGAGTAAGTGTGATTCCCAATTTCGAAATCTGAAGATTGGAGTTCGGCAATTTGGTCGTCCCGGACATACAAGCTGGCCGAACGTGCTAGATCTTCCGTGCTGGTTCCGATGGAGGCGGCCAACCGAGCCTTGAAGGCGTTCCGGCGTTCTAGTGAGAGCGAGGGGACGAATTCCCGCATAATCCAGGGACGGGACAATGTCCCAGGTTGCTGCCCTCCATTAAACTCCCGCACAATAGCATTGATTGGCCCAAGTCCAGCTGTGTTCGCTAGATAGCAAACAAGATTATCGAGGGATAGGTCTCGGTTTCCGACGAACTGGGCGTTGACAAAGAAGCAAACCGGGACGCGATATCGGGCGCAGATGGGGGCTGCCACCTCGAAAACCGATGCGTAGGCATCATCGAAGGTAACCAGGACAGGGCGAGGAGGAAGCTCCCCCCCGTTCCTCGCCGCCAGAAAGGTTCCTACATCGATCGGTGAATAGTACCGCGACAGAAAACGAACCCTGCCCTCAAACTCGTCTCGTGACATAGAGACGTTCAACCCAGCGGTGAAGGGTGAGGGCTTGTCCGCAACGTCGTGGAACAGCGCGCACCTCAGCGCATATTTCGGTCCCAGCATCTTTACGATCTTAAAGTTACCCGGAATACGCCAGAGGGCCTTCCCAAAGGCATTCATCAGCCCCCGCCCAACTTTCTGTCTCTGCTTGAACATCCCCCATTCACCGTGTGCTTTTTGACACACGTGACCCCACTCCGCCCTCATTCTGCCGTGCAAATTCCAGTTGGGCTTCAGATTTGGTTCAGTGGGAAAAGTTTCCCCTCGGGTGTCGCACCTGTCAAGATTACAAATGTAAAGGAGCTTTCGTAGCATCAGCCGCCCAGCACGATGCTCGTGACATATACAACCATGGGGAATCAAGGGGGAACGGGACGCTCTGGCGGTCGCGTTGAGCGATTTCAGCCATGATCTCTTCAGCCCTGCGGATCGAAACGGCGATCAGGCAGATCGTCGACCGACCCGTCTGCCGGGGTCGCCTGCCGCCAAGATGCTGACCGCGATAAGACGCATGCCTTGCTGTTTTCGTCGGTCTTGACCGTGACCGCTACCAGGATCGGAAACCTTGCCGCCTTCGCCGACCGACGCAACCGATAATGCGGTTGTCATGCGCTGCCCTCGGATGGCGGCTGTCGCACGAGATCGACACCACAGTTCCGAATGTTGTTTCGGGAAAACCGCGTGGCGCCAAGGGTAAGCGTCATCGTGATCGGGGCACGGAAAGTTTCAGCGGACGGAAATACCGGCCCAACTTGAACGCGAGTTCAGAACTTCCTATCGTTCAAGCCGCGCTCTCAATGTTCCGTCGATCACCGAAGAAGTTCAGGCCCGGCGTGCTGCTCATCTCAGGCTTTTCCTGCGCCATGTCGATAAAGGAATCCTGAGCGCTGAAGCGGTGACCATTGCGGCTGACCCGGGAACCATCGGCGCGATAGGGGCGCACGTAACTTCCGTCGGGGCGCAAAATGCGGGTTTTATCTTTGTCCGCAAGATAATTCTGCAGAATTTCGCCGAGGATGCGATTGCGCAAGGAGCCGTCTTTGACCGGGAACATCACTTCCACCCGCTCGTAAAGATTCCGCGGCATCCAGTCGGCGCTACCCAAATAAATGTCAGACTCGCCGCCGTTGGCGAAGTAAAAAATCCGGCTATGCTCGAGGAACCTGCCGACAATGCTGCGTACGCGGATTCGATCGCTGATGCCTTTCACTCCGGGTCGCAGGGCGCAGGCGCCGCGCACTACCAGATCGATTTCCACTCCTGCCCGCGAAGCCCGATACAAAGCTTCGATGACCGGCTGGTCCAGCAGTGCGTTGACCTTGGCAATAATGCGGGCGGGCCGCTTGCGCCGGGCATGGTTGGTTTCCCGGTCGATCAAATCGATACAGCTTTTCGCCAGATCAATGGGTGAAACAAATAACGGCCGATAGCTGGCTTGCTCCGAGCGGGCGGTAAGAAAGTTGAATACCGCGTGCACGGCAGCGGTAATTTCCGGGTCGCACGTCAACAGGCTCAAGTCAGAATAGAAGTGCGCGGTCGAGGGGTTGTAGTTGCCCGTACCTAGGTGGGCATATTGTCGAATCTCGCCGACGGCATCCTGCCGGGCAAGCAAAGCCAGTTTGCAATGGGTCTTCAAACCCACCAGCCCATGAAATACCTGGACACCCGCCTCTTCCAGGGAACGCGCCCAGCGAATATTGGAAGCTTCGTCAAAACGCGCCTTGAGTTCGACCACCACGGTCACTTCCTTGGTTTGAGCGGCCTCCATGAGGGCGCGCACGATGGGAGAGTTCTCGTTGGTACGATAGAGGGTTTGCTTGATGGAAAGGACCTGCGGATCGCGCGCCGCGGACTCGATGAATGAAACGACCGGTTCATAAGAGTCGTAGGGATGATGCAGCAGAATGTCCTGCTCGCGAATCGCCTGCAAGAGACCGGATACTTTAGGACCGAAGCTCAGGCTTCGCGAAATCAATGGCGGGTACTTGAGGTCCGGGCGCGCAGTCTGGTCCGCCAGAAAGAACAGGCGGGAAAGATTCACCGGTCCCTGGGCCCGGAACACCTGCCAGGGTTGCAGGTCGAATTGCCGGGTCAGAGGATCGACGATTTCCGCCGGGGCGCTCGCCTCGATTTCCAATCTGACGACGTCTCCCTTGCGCCGGCTGTGCAACTGGCTATCGATCAGATCGAGCAGGCTGCGCGACTCCTCTTCATGGAGATAGAGATTGCTGTTGCGGGTTGCCCGGAACGCCCCTGAGGAAATGACCTTGTAGCCTTTGTAAAGGTTGCGGGTATGGGTTTCGATCAGGTCATGCAGGAATATGTAGTCGAGACTTCCATTCCTGCTCGGTACACGAACCAAGCGCGGCAGCCTGCGGGGCACGGTCACGACACCGAGATAGGTTGCTGCGGGCCTGGAGGGGCGACGCAGGTGAAAGGCCACGCATAAAGCCTTGTTCAGCACGTGAGGAAAAGGGTGGGAGGGATCGATGGTGACCGGGGTTAGAATCGGGTCAACCTGGCGGGTGAAGAAAAGGTCCATCGCGTCGCGGCCTGCCCGGTCCAGGCGGGCCACCGAGAGGATGCGAATGCCCTCGCGCCGGAGCGCGGGAAGCAGTTGCCGGTTCCAGCAGTCATATTGGGCTTCGACGAAGCGGTGCAATTCCTGGGCCAGACGCTGCAATTGCTCGGCCGGTGACCATCCCTCGGGGCCCGTAAGCTGATTTCCTTGCTCTACCTGCTGCAGTAGGCCTGCGACTCGCACCTCCACGAATTCGTCAAGATTGCTGGCTGTAATGGCCAGAAATCTAACCCTTTCGAGCAGGGGGTTACCTTCGTCCATGGCCTCCTCGAGGACCCGCTGGTTGAAAGCCATCCAGGACTGGTGGCGATTGAAGTAATACCTCGGATCACGAAGGCTGGGCCGCGACATGGGCGAGACCTCTTTCCAATATGTTAACCCGCCGTTGTTACTAGATTGTTACTTTAATCGGAATTTAGCTTTTGTTTCCGATTGGGTAGTGGTAGGTTCACCTTCTGCGACTGGCGGGCGCGCGTAGGTCCAGGCATTCTGGCGCCCAACCCATCGCCAGCCGTAGGATCAGACGCCATGGAAGCGAATGAATACGATTTGATCGTGATTGGAAGCGGTCCGGCGGGGCAGAAAGGCGCGATTTGTGCCGCCAAGATGCGCAAGAAAGTGGCCATCATCGACCGCAAGAAGACCATTGGCGGGGTTTGCGTTCACACCGGAACCATTCCCAGCAAAACTTTGCGCGAGGCGGTCTTATACCTGAGTGGTTTCCGGCAGCGCAGTTTCTATGGCCGCGGCTACGTGCTCAAGGATCGCATCTCGATGTCCGACCTGATCTTCCGTGCGCAAGCGGTCATGGCCCGCGAAATTGAGGTCATCAAGTCTCAATTGCGACGCAATTATGTGACCACCCTCGAGGGCGACGCCCACTTTCTCGAACCGCATTCTATTGAAATCAGAAGCGACGAGGGTTCACAACTCGTCCGCGGCGAATACATCCTCATCGCATGCGGCACGCGGCCCGCGCATAGCGCTGATATCCCCATCGACGGCCGCAGAATCTTTGACTCCGATCAAGTTCATTGTCTGGAAGAAGTTCCCAGGGACCTGATTATTGTGGGCGCGGGCATCATCGGTCTTGAATACGCCTCCATGTTCGCGGCCTTGGGAGTTAAGGTCACCCTCCTCGATCAGCGCCCCGTCCTCCTGGATTTTGTCGACCGGGAGATCGTGGAGAGCCTTTGCTTCCAGTTGCGGCAGATGGGAACCGTATTTCGCCTCGGCGAAAAGGTGGTTTCCATAGGATTCGACGAAGAGCGCGACCGCGTATTTGCCAAGCTGGCCAGCGGCAAAAAGGTTCATGGCCAGGGGCTTCTCTACACCATCGGCCGTCAGGCCAACGGTGATCTGCTCAACCTCGAAGCCGCAGGGTTGACCATGGATGGGCGCGGCAAACTCTCGGTCAATGAAAACTTTCAGACCGCGATTCCGCACATCTATGCTGCCGGGGACGTGATTGGATTTCCCGCTTTGGCCAGCACCTCGATGGAACAGGGTCGTCTTGCCAGTTGCCACATGTTCGGAAAGGCCGGCAAAATGCCACCCAACCTCATCCCCTACGGCATTTACACCATCCCCGAGATTTCCATGGTGGGCCACACGGAAGAACAGCTTACGCAGGATAAGGTCCCCTACGAGATCGGGTTGGCGCGCTATGCTGAACTTGCCAAAGGACAAATGCTGGGGGATGAGCAGGGCTTTCTCAAGCTGGTTTTCGATCCCGATTCGCTCAGGCTGCTCGGCGTCCATGCCATTGGCGACCGGGCTGCAGAAATCGTCCATATCGGCCAAGTGGTTCTAACCATGGGAGCTGGCATCGAATATTTTCGCGATACCGTGTTCAATTACCCCACTTTAGCCGAGGCGTATAAGGTGGCCGCGCTCGACGGATTGAACAAGTTGTAGCTCCAAAGCCAGCCCAGGGCGCCCTTTTTTCCCTGTTTTTAATCTTGCTGTAACAATTTCCCCGTATAGTGCCGCCATCCCCGACCGGAGTTTCCGGTCCGTACCCAGGAGACTGTCCATGGCGACCGCACCCACCTCACTTCCCACTCGTACGCCCGCAACCACGGCAAAGCCGGTAGCCGTCTCGGCCATACACGACAAGCTGGACAAGGGTCCGGGGAAGATCGGGGTTCTCATCTTCGGGGTGGTTCTTATCATCGGGGCTATCTACGCCGGCTCCAGTCTGGCTTCCGATCTGTCCTCGATCCACAGCCCGTCTATCTTGCCCTTTGTCCTGCTCGGTCTGGCTCTCCTGGTGGCGCTGGGGTTCGAGTTTGTCAACGGATTCCACGACACCGCTAACGCCGTCGCCACCGTGATCTATACCCATTCCCTAGAACCACATATCGCGGTGGTATGGTCGGGACTGTGGAATTTTCTCGGGGTTGTGACCTCCTCCGGCTTGGTAGCCTTCGGCATCATCTCCCTATTGCCGGTGGAACTCATTCTG
Organism: Terriglobales bacterium; assembly: GCA_035622175.1. Lineage (GTDB taxonomy): Bacteria > Acidobacteriota > Terriglobia > Terriglobales > Acidobacteriaceae > JAFAGX01. The sequence continues at coordinate 20,977 of DASPVV010000278.1, forward strand.
CAGGTGGGAAGCAAAGCGGGGTTTGCGATGGTTTTCGCGCTCCTGGTCGCGGCCATCATATGGAACCTGAGTACTTGGTACTTCGGCTTGCCGGCATCGAGTTCTCACACTTTGATTGGGTCCATTATTGGCGTTGGCATCGCCAATCAACTGATGGCGACGAAAACCGCGACCAGCGGCGTGGACTGGGGCCAGGCTTTGAACATTGGGAAGTCCCTTCTGCTCTCTCCGTTGGTCGGCTTCGTCTGCGCGTGGCTTTTGCTTAAGGTCATGAAAGCCGTGATCAAGAATCGCAAACTTTACGAGGCGCCGGAAGGCACACAGCCGCCGCCCTTCTGGATTCGCGCCCTCCTGCTTCTGACCTGTACGGGTGTCAGTTTTGCGCACGGCTCGAACGACGGTCAGAAGGGGATGGGTCTGATCATGCTGATCTTGATCGGAACCGTACCCACGGCCTATGCGCTGAATCATGCTGTCACCAAGAAGCAGTCCCAGGACTTCGTGGCGGTTTCCGAGCAGGCCGGCAACACTCTTGACAAATACGTGAATCCGAACGCCGTGATCGGGGATGATCGCGACGAGGTCACCGATTTTATCCGCACGCGGAACTTTACGCCGAACACCATGCTGGCGCTGCGCCAGCTGGTGACCGATATTGGCAATGAGACAGCTCTGTTCGGAGAGTTGCGCCAGGTGCCCAACGACCGCGTGCGCAACTTCCGCAACGACATGTACCTGGTTAGTGAAGCTCTGCGCCTGATGCAGAAGACTCATCAACCGGAAATCGCGGCCAGCGACTGGGTGGTCTTGAGCAACTATAAGAAACACATCGACAATGCCACCAAGTTCATCCCCGGGTGGGTAAAAGTTGCCGTGGCCATGGCTTTGGGACTAGGCACCATGGTCGGCTGGAAGAGGATCGTAGTGACCGTCGGCGAAAAGATCGGGAAAGACCACCTCACTTACGGACAGGGTGCGGCGGCCGAAATTACTGCCATGGCAACGATCGGCGCCGCCGATTGGTTCGGTCTGCCGGTAAGCACCACCCACGTGCTCTCCTCCGGCATCGCCGGCACCATGGCAGCAAACCACAGCGGACTGCAGTGGGGAACGGTGCGCAATCTGCTGATGGCCTGGGTGTTGACGTTACCCGCGGCCATGGTTCTGGCAGCATTTCTGTTTTGGGGATTCAGCAAAATCTTCTAACTTGACTCCGGCCGGAACGCCCCTCGAGGCGGTTGCGCCTTCGTCTCGAAAATCATCGTGCTTGTCGGATCAGCGGTGTTTGAGCCGCGGCCGTCCGTTTTCAAGATCCAACCGAATGGCTGCAGCCGAGCTCGCACCGAGCACCGAGATGGCGTTGCAACCATCTACGATCCAGCTCGCGCCGGCGCCGACAAGCTCTGGATCCGCAGAAGTCGTCCTGACCGCGATCACCTTTGCCCCGGCTGCCCTTCCCGCCAAGACGCCTGCCGGAGCGTCTTCCACGACTACGCAATCTTTCGCGGGAAAACCCAACAGTGTCGCGGCCCTCAAATACGGTTCTGGGTCCGGCTTGCCCCGGGTGATATCGTCAGCGGAGACAAGGTGTTCCGGGGTCGGCAGTGCGGCGGCGCGCATGCGCACCTCGGCCAATCGGCGGGTGCAGGAGGTTACAATCGTCCACCGCGCCGAGGGCAGGGAAGCGAGCAGTTCGCGAGCTCCCGGCAAACCAACCACACCGTCGAGGTCTGCTATTTCGCGCCGCTCAACCTCCCGATTTTCGAGCTCGAGGTCGGCCTGGGGGAGATACTCACGTACCGTCGCCAGGCTAGGACGCCCGTGGGCCCGTTTCACGACTTCATCCGGATTGAAGCCGTGCTGAAGCGCCCACCAGGTCCAAACACGGGTGACCGCAGGAGTGGAGTCGATCAGCACCCCGTCGAGGTCAAACAGAAGCGCACTGCATGTGATCTCGGCCATGTACCACCATAACAAATGAGCTCGGGCTTTCCCGAAGCTCGGGTCCTTGCCGACATGCCGGAATCGCTTGGCTTCACCATCACTTCCCGGCACCCGTTCCCGCCGACCGGTCAGATTCCGCGGCTTCGCAGCAAAGGACATGGAGAGCCGGGACTCGATCGTGAGAGCAAAGTTCGAGCTTGGCTAACGTGTGGAGAAGCTGTATACGGTGACGGTGTGGTATCGCTGCCCCGGACGCAGTTCGGTTGTGGGGAAGTTGGGATGGTTCGGCGAATCAGCGAAATGCTGTGTTTCTAGACATAACGCTGCATGCCGGCCATAGGCGATTCCGGCCTTTCCCTTGATCGAACCGTCCAGAAAATTGCTGCTGTAGAACTGGACTCCCGGCTGATCGGTCCAGACCTTCAGCACTCGCCCGCTCGTCGGTTCGTAAACCGTAGCCGCCTCCGAGAGCGATCCCGCTTGGCTGTCGAGAACCCAATTATGGTCGTAGCCGTGTCCCAGGCGGAGCTGCTCATGATCTGCGTTGATGCGGGCCCCGACCGCCGTCGCCTGACGAAAATCGAAGGGGGTGGACTCAACCGGTTGCAATACCCCAGTGGGGATCAGGTTGGCATCCACCGGGGTGAAGCGGGAAGCCTGCAAAGTGAGTTGATGTTGCAGGATGTCGCCTTGTCCTTGTCCGATAAGATTGAAATAAGAATGGTTGGTGAGGTTCAGGACGGTATCCTTATCGGTCGTCGCGAAATACTCGATCCGGAGGTCAGAGCGGACCAGCGTGTAGCGAACAATCACCGAGAGGTTGCCGGGATAGCCCGCCTCGCCGTCCTTGCTCAAGTAGCTCAGCTCGACTCCGTTGCTGACCGGTGTCGCCTTCCAAACCACGTTATTAAAACCATGCGGTCCGCCATGGAGCGAATTTTGCCCATTGTTGAGGGGCAAGGAGTACCGCGTACCGTCTAAGGTGAACGTGCCATGGGCAATTCGATTGGCATAGCGACCGATAATGGCACCGAAAAACGCACCGCCTTTGGGATCATTGTTATTATCGACGTATCCCGCTAGATCATCGAAACCAAGCACGACGTCGGTCAGCCTTTTATTCCGATCCGGCACTTTCAAGGAAACAACGATTCCACCGTAGTTGGTGATCGCAACCTCGGCCGAGCCGCTATTCAGGGTGTAGAGATTGACCGGAGTGGCATCAGGCATCTTTCCGAAAGGCTGCGCGCTCACTTTCGTTTGGCCCTCCACCATCGCTGTACAGAATGCTAACCAGCATACAACGGGTAGGCTAACTCTGAAGATTGGCCGGTAACCTTCCAATCCACTATGGGGAGAAGCGGGTATGAGGGATCCGCAGGCCATCCTCGGAGCTCGATCACTGGCGATGCCTCGCCTCTTTCGATGGGACCAGCAACCAAGCCCTTGCAGGCCAAAACCGTCGAGGGCAGCTCGATGCTCTCTCATCGCCGCTCCCTCGCTTCTGAGTTTGGTGTGCACCGGGCTCGGGCAGCTGGGATTTGAACCGCGAGAATGTGTGCCAAGCAGCTTGCCCCCTGGCTGACGGTGACATGCGGTTCACGTTCGGGGAGGGAGACTTGGACGCTGAAGGTTCTCGACTCGACTCCGCTCATGGCGATAGACAGGCTCCGTTATTGTGGCCGTGCCAGTATACCTTCCAGCCAAGGTAGCGAGTGGCGGCCTCATGTACCGCCGAGGCCACCGTCGAAAGATTCGCGGCCACATGATGCTCAAACCCGTTTTCGCAGATAAAGTGCAATAAGCCTTGCAGGTTCGGGATCTCGACCACTCCGGCGCCGCCGAAAGTGTTTAAGGGGTCATCGGTGAAGCAGCCTTCTCCAACATAACCGCGCATGGTGCCCGAGGTATCATCGGTCGAGATTCTGGCGAAGCTCATGGCCTCCGGCCGGATCAGCCCAACGCAAGTGCCGAAGGTATTCTCCTTGCCCAAGGTACCCGCGATGATCTCCTGAAAATCCATCTTCACCGAGCGAAAAAAATGCTTGGGCAGGTTGGAGCAATGAAAGCAAACGGCCTTATTGGGATCCGATCCGTAGTTGTTGTTCCAGTCCAGCAGGGCCGAAGGTGTTCCCGACGCTAGCTGCAGGGCATGCATGCCCAGCACGCCGCAGATGTCGACTTCGCAGGCGCTCGAGAGCAATTCGTTGCTCATCATGCTCATTACTGTGCAGGGAACTACGCCCAGATTTTCCTCGATGGAGGTCCAGCACTGCACCGCGCTGACGGCGACTTCGGTCTCCGCCATCCATTGGTCGACGACCGCACCGAGCTTGGCCATTTTGATCAGGGCGAAAGCCGGCACACTGCTGGTATCTACGTACCGCTTCATGGCCACCAGCTTGGCCTGGGCCAGATCATCGTTGTCCTTCATGCGCTCGATGCGGCCGAGCACTTCGGAGAGATCGAGCGTTTCCACCGAAATGCCTTGCGACTCTAGGATCTTCTCGCTGTAGCGCACCGTGTTGAATGCCGCGGGACGAGCTCCGATCGCGCCCACGCGAAGATTGTGGAACCCATTCGCCACCCGGCAAACGGCGGCAAACCACTCGAGATCCTGGGCGAACTCAATCGAATCGCAGCCCTCGGTATGAAGTCTGGTGAGCGAGTAGGGAATCCCATACTGCCGCAGATTATTGCAGGCCGACATCTTCCCGCAGAAACTGTCGCGGCGCATGGCAATCCCCATCTTCTGGGGATCATCCGGAGTCGCCTGAATCAAGACGGGCACGCCCAGATCCGCGACCCGCAGGGTGTCGGCAACGGCCCGTTCCTCGCCGAAATTGGGCAAAGTGACAATGATTCCATCAATGTCCTCGCGATGGCGTTTGAACAGTTCCGCGCAAGCTTTGGATTCTTCCCGCGTTTCCACGGCACCGTACTTGCTCTGATCCGGACCGAGAGCCACGACGTTGATGCCCGCCTTCTCCAAGGCACGCAGGATCTCTTCTCGTCCGCTCTTAGCCAGGTGGTCGGGAAAGAAACCGCGGTTTCCGACGATCACACCCATGGTCATTTTGGGATGTAGTGCCATACCACTCCTTCTCTTCTACGACTTGCGGCCGGGCGCGAACCGAATGCAATAACCAAGGCCACAGAGCAGCAACAGGGCTCCCCACCAGATGCTGGCGTGCAGTTGGTAGAGCACAACCGGATTTGCCGGCGGACGGAAAATCTCCCAAATCCCGGCGCCGGTGATCAGAACGCCATTCACCAGCAGCGAGATCCCGATGAAGAACCAGATCGAAATTCCGCCAGCCTGCATGGTTACCAAACCAGAATATTGAGAACGACAAACGCCAAACTGACGACGACCGCCCAAACCCAGGGTCGCTGGTAGAAGCTAGCCTGAGCCTCATGAGGAATCGCTGTCACGCCGTAGACAAGGCCTTGCAGTTCACGATCCGGAATCGGCCTCGTCATGCTGCTAACCGCGACCGTAACCAGCACACAAACGATCCACGACCACAAAGCGCGATACATATTCTCCGCCATGTCGCGCGCGTTCGGCGAGAGCGCTACGTAGCGAAGCGCATGGGGGTCCACTTTTACCCAGGCCCACATGCCAATCGAGGAAAGCGTTCCGGCCAGAAGACCCCAGAACCCTCCCGGCCTCGTCGCCCGCTTCCATAACATACCCAAGACCACGGTGCCGAACAGCGGAGCCATGAAAAAACTGAACAAGGCCTGCACGTAGTCCATGATGCTGGCGAAGGACATGACCAGATATGCGGTGCCCACGCTGATCAGCACTCCCAAAACCGTGCACCAGCGCCCCATGGTCACACAATGACGATCGCTGGCCTTCCGGTTTAGGAGAGCGCGATAAATGTCGTACGTCCACACCGTGGTGAAGGCGCTCACGTTCCCGGCCATACCCGACATAAACCCCGCGATCAGAGCCGTGACCCCAAGACCCAGCAGGCCGGGAGCGCAGTAACGAGCCAGCATCAGCGGCAGGACTTCGTTGTAACTGTGCCCGCCACTGGCGACGGCAGAGGTTTCCCCGGTGAGCTTGATCGGCAGCACGGCCAGTCCCAGGAGCCCGGGTAAAACTACGATGGCGGGAACCATCATCTTGAACCCCGCTCCAATAATCGGTGCCAGCTTGGCCGAGCGCAGGTCTTTAGCGGCAAGCACTCTCTGCACCACCAGGAAGTCGGTTGTCCAGTAGCCGAAGGAAATAATGAAACCCAGGCCGAAAACGATCCCGGTCCAGTGAATTCCCATGGGATTGTTGTTGAACGAGCCCAGGGTGGACCAGAGGTGGGTGTACGCCGGCGACGCGTTCTGAGCAATTCGCAACTTCAGATTCTCCCAGCCGCCGGTCTCGACTAACCCCAGAATCGGGATCAGCAATGTGCCGGCCCAGATCAGGACGAACTGCAACACTTCATTAAAAATGGCGGAGCGCAAGCCCCCGAGCGCAACATAGACCGCCACCGTCAGAGACGAAGCCCAGATGCTGAAGTGAATGTCCCAGCCCAATACGAGTTTCATGACCAATGCCATCGAGTACATGTTGATGCCGCTCATGAGCACAGTCATGCACGCGAAGGAAATGGCCGACAGGGCGCGGCTGGGTTCTCCAAACCGCAGCTTGAGATAACCCGGGACGGAATGCGTTTTGGAGATGTAATAAAACGGCATCATGACCAGAGCGAGAAACAACATGGCCGGAATGGCGCCGATCCAATACCAATGGGTTGCCAGAATGCCGTACTGATATGCCGCTGCCGCCCAGCCCATGAGCTCGAGGGCACCTAAATTGGCGGACAGGAAACTCAGCCCGGCAATCCACGCAGTCATCTCGCGGCCGGCCATAAAGAAATCTTCTCCGGTTTTGGCGCGGCCCTTGAGATACCAGCCGATGGAAAGGACCAGAGCGAAATAAAACACCACAATCCCAACATCCACCGCTGACAAATGAACCAGCCGGGTTAGGAGCAAAACCGCCAGCCAAGATGTCATGGATTGTCCTTGTCTTGCATTGGACCATAGTAGGTGGCTATTCCGATGATGTCGATCACCGATTCCGAGCGGAGATCCATCGTTAACGAATCGGGTCTCCGGTTGGTGGTTCGGGAGGGCATGAGAAGTTGAGCTGCATCAGTCCGGTTGGAGCATTTCGGCCGCCTATAATGGCTACATTATGGTGTTCGGTTTCTGAGTGTCGGTTTCGCCATCCGCATGCTGCCCAAGAATCCCACTCGTTGCGGGTCAGCTGAAACGCCGAAAGTTCGTCACCTCGTTCAACCTGACGCAAGGATCAATCGACGATTTCGCTGGTCAGGTTCTTCGGCGCTTGCTTTGGCTTCTGCGACAATCCGCATTGCCTCGGTTCGAGAGGATATTGTATACAGTGAAGCGTTGAGGATAGAAAGCGTTATGGGAGCACCTGCGAGGACAAGGTCGGCATTTGCCATGGCCAAGTCCATCTCAGCAGGAGGGAGCGGCCTGCTCTACGGGAACGGCAAGCTTTGGCGCGGAGCGCGTCCATGGCTGAGACTATTGTAGTCACGGTAAATCGCAAGCCGATCGTCGTTCCCAGCGGGACGACGGTTGCGGTGGCGGTTGTGCTGGCGGAGTCCCAATGCCGGCGTTCGGTGACAGGTGAGCTCCGCGGTCCCTTGTGTGGAATGGGGATTTGTTTTGAATGCCGGGTGACGGTGGATGGCCGACCGCACCGCCGCAGCTGTCAGATTCCTTGTCGGGCCGGCATGGAAGTGAGTGTCGATGACTAGGACTCTGCGGCGAGGGTTCGATGTGTTGGTGGTCGGCGGAGGCCCGGCGGGTATGGCAGCCGCTGTGTGCGCCGCCGAGTGCGGACTGCGCGTGGGACTGGTTGACGACAACCCGAGTCTTGGCGGACAGATCTGGCGCGGCGAAACCACCAAGTGCACCTCAGAAGCGGCCGGGTGGTTGGAGCGATCCCTGAGGGTTCAAGTGGAAGCGTTGTGCGGAACGCGGGTGTTTCACCTTCCTGCTCCTGGCACCTTGCTAGCCGAGTCGGAGAATGAGGTTTACGAACTGAGCTTCCAAAAACTGGTGCTGGCCACCGGGGCGCGGGAGCGATTCCTGCCTTTTCCCGGCTGGACCTTGCCCAATGTCATGGGCGCGGGCGGGCTGCAGGCCTTGGTCAAGTCTGGGTTGCCGATCGCCGGTAAGCGGGTTCTGGTGGCGGGAACCGGACCCCTGCTCGTCGCTGTCGCTGCCTGGCTGCGTCAGCAAGGGGCCAATGTGCTTGCCATTTGTGAGCAAGCCCGCTGGATTTCCTTGGCCCGATTTGGACTAGCGCTTGTACAGCAGCCGCAGAAGCTCTCCCAAGCTCTTTCTCTGCGAGGGCAACTGGCGGGAGTGCGATTTCTCGCCAGCTGTTGGCCGACGGAGGCTCAGGGTTCGGCCAAGCTCGAAGCGGTAGTGATATCGCGCGGGGAGCGAGTCGCTTGTGATTACCTGGCTTGCGGTTTCCATCTCGTGCCGAACACCGAGCTCGCGCAGTTGTTGGGTTGTCAGATTCGCGGCGGCTGCGTGCAGGTGGACGAATTTCAGCAAACCTCGTGCCCAGAAGTTTTCTGCGCCGGAGAACCGACCGGTATCGGAGGAGTGGAGCTGTCGTTGGTCGAGGGTAAGATTGCGGGACTCGCCGCGGCCGGCCGCAGACAAGATGCGGTCCGACATTTTAAGCAGCGCAAGAAGCTCCAAGGCTTCGCGAAGGCACTGGATCGCGCCTTCGCTCTGCGTCAGGAACTCAGAACCGTAGCCCTCCCGGAAACCATCGTTTGCCGCTGCGAAGATGTTCCCTATGACCGTCTGGCGGCACACCAATCCTGGCGGGTTGCCAAGTTGCAAACCCGATGTGGAATGGGTCCATGTCAAGGTCGGATCTGCGGTCCCGCCACGGAATTCCTTTTCCACTGGGAACCTGATTCGGTGCGACCGCCCGTCTTCCCGGCGCAATTGGAACATCTGGCCTGGGCCGCCTGCCCATCGCAATCAGAGTGCGGGGCAGGGGTGGGAGGGGAGTCATGAATTGGCAGGGCGTTGCTAGGAACCAGAGGTCTCGTCCTGGTTGGATGGAGATCGCTGTCGTCGCCCATTGACCTGGTTTTCGGCCCTGGGTTAGACTCCGACCACTCCAAATAGGGGGAGTTATGAATTTTGGACCATTCACTCGCAGGAGTTTTGCTGGGCGGCTGGCTGCAGTCCTTTCCGCCGCCGGTCTTACTACAACCGGGCTGACGGGCAGCTCTGGCGCTATGACGGATCAGGACATACGTAAGCTCGACAGCAACGGCAAGGCCGCCGATGGAAAACAGATGATCACGCCGATCGTGGTTCACAATGGCCTGATCTACGTGGCTGGGCAAGGGGCGCACGATCCCGGTCCGGCCGAGCAATTCGAGATTGGACGTCACACTACCATTGTGATGGATAATGTAAAAAAACTCGTCGAAGCCGGCGGCGGGACCGTAGACAGTGTCCTTCAGCTCACGGTGTTTCTGGCCGACATCAAGTACTACGATGGCATGAACCAAGTGTTCAAGACCTACTTCCCGAATGGCGGCCCGGCCCGCACCACGATCGCCGTGGCCGCACTGCCCGGGAATTCACTGGTGGAAATCAACTGCATTGCCGCCGTGACTAAGAAATAGAGGACTGGGCTGGGGCGACTCCAGACCCCGCAGCGGGATGGCTAGTTTGTGCCACCTGGTGGCACGAAAGAGGGATTTACGAATCTTGCCGACCCCGCTATGGTGGTTTTGAGCAGTTCTGGGGGAGGGCTGTTCAGGCGTCCATGACCTAGATGGTCAGGGGCGCTTCTTTATTTTCTGCCCAATTTGGACTCCTCTCACATCTGACTTGAGCCGCAAGCGGACGGGCGCGTCGCCCACCAGGCCTCCGATCTTCAACTCCCGCTGCGACTTCCAGTGTTAAAGTGGCCGCCATCCGCGAAGCTCTGCCGCGAAGGTGAGCTTTACCCTTGTCGAATCGCGAACCGCAAAGCGGTGCTTCGGAGGATTCCCGGCAAAGACTAGCGCGCCAGCCGCCGCTCCTCCGTTAGGATAGCTTTAGATCGACGAATGAAAAATGGGCGATTAGGACAATCGGAGGAAGCAAATGTTCTGTTTCGCAAGGAGTCGCTTTTTTGAAGGGTAAGAACCTTCTGTTTCTCCTGCTCCTGACTCTGGGAGCGCTTTTCATCCATGGTTATCATCCCTGGGCCGAGGACGCCGAGCTCTATCTCCCGGGCGTCGAAAAGCTTCTCCATCCGGAACTGTTTCCATTCAATGCCCAATTCTTCGAGCCCCATGCCAACGCGACCTTTTTCCCCAACCTGATCGCAGCCTCCATACGGCTTAGCCATCTGCCCTTCGACACCGCACTCCTCCTCTGGCACCTGGCTACCATTTTTCTCTTCTTGCTGGCCTGTTCGGAACTGAGCGGGAGGTGTTTTGCCGATGCGAAAGCTCGCTGGGCCGGGGTTGCACTGATGGCTGCTTTACTGACCCTGCCGGTCGCCGGGACGGCCCTTTACATCATGGACCAATACCTGAATCCGCGTAATCTTTCTGCCTTTGCCACGATTTTTGCGGTCGTGCGGACCCTCGACCGGAAGTACTTCCAAGCCGCATGGTTCTTGGTCTTCGCCGCCGCGATCCATCCCCTGATGTCCGTGTTCGCTCTTTCCTATTGCATCCTATTGGTCGGATTCGAAAGGTCGAAGTTCTTCTCCGGGCTGGCTGCCTGGCTGCCGTTCGGCTTGTCGCTCAGCCCTCCCCCCCCGGCGTACCATCAGGTGGCACTGACGCACTCCTATCACTATCTCACGCGTTGGAAATGGTATGAATGGTTGGGCGCGCTAGCGCCTCTTTTGATTTTGTGGTGGTTTAGCCGGTTGGCGCGTTCTCGTCGGTTGCGAAATGTAGACCTGTTGTGCCGTGCACTTCTCATTTACGAACTGGTCTATTTGCCGGCTGCTCTGGTTCTATCCATTCCGCCGCGCTTTGAAGCCCTGGCTCGCGTGCAGCCGATGCGCTCCCTGTATTTGCTTTATATCATCATGTTTCTCGTCGCCGCCGGATTGCTGACGGAATGCCTGTTGAAGGATCGCGTGTGGGCCTGGATCTTGGTATTGCTTCCGCTTTCGCTTGGCATGTTTGTGGCGCAGCGTGCGCTTTTCCCCGGCAGCGCGCACCTGGAGTGGCCCGGCTCGCACCCCAGGAACCGATGGGTAAACGCCTTTCTATGGGTACGAAACAATACCCCCAAGGATGCGATTTTTGCTCTGAACCCCAACTTCATGAACATTGACCGGGAAGACGAACAGGGCTTTCGGGCGGTCGCCGAGCGCAGCAGGATGGCAGACGTCGGCAAAGATGCAGGAGCGGTGTCCATGTTTCCCCTGCTGGCTGACGAATGGTGGCGGCAAGTCCAGGCCCAAGCCGGGTGGAACCAGTTTCAGCTACAGGACTTTCGCCGCCTCGAGGCCGACTACGGAGTCTCCTGGGTGATTGTCGAGCAGCCTGACTTGCCCGGACTCCATTGCCCCTACCAGAACGAGGCGGTAAAGGTCTGCCAACTGCAGTGAGTGCAAGAATGGGCGATCGAACGCTCGCGGAGAAGCGCGCAAAACTCCGTAGAGTCTCCTGCATCCGCTGACCAGGTCGTCAGGTTCCTGATAGACTAAGGACGAGTTCGGGGGGATTTATGAACATTTTGGGGCTCCGCTCGAACGCATCAGACAATCCAGAAAGGATCGTCACGAATGTCCTGCTTGAAGACTTTAGAGGAAGTGGCCCCGCTGTTCGATTATCAAAGATGGAATCTACGCCTTCCCCATCTAGCCAGGCAGTATGCCGGAAACCATCCTGTGCCCCACATCCTACTCCCGGACTTTCTCGCCTACGAGGTGGTATCCCAAGCTGCGTACGAGTTCCCCCGCGCCGACAGCAGCAGCTGGACCCACTACCAACATTGCAATGAGAATAAACTGGGAATGGCGAAGCGCGAGCTGTTCCCCGCCTCTTTGAGAGCGCTGGCTGAAGAGCTGAACACACCCCGGTTTCTGGCTTGGCTGTCGCGGTTGACCGGTATTGCCGACCTCATTGCCGACCCCAGCCTGGAAGGCGGCGGGTTGCATCAGGCGGGCCGCGGCGGCTTCCTGAATGTCCATACCGATTTTTCCCATCATCACTATCACGAAGACTGGAAGCGGCGGGTCAACCTTATCCTTTACTTGAACCCGGCCTGGCGTGCGGAATGGGGCGGCGCCATCGAACTGTGGGACGCGGAGATGAAGTTCTGCGTAGTGAAATATCCGCCTCTGCTCAACCATGTGTTGATTTTCAACACCCATGAGCGATCCCTGCACGGTTTCCCCGAGCCAATCCGTTGTCCGATGGGTGAATCGCGCAAGAGCTTGGCGCTCTATTATTATTCTCCCGAGCGCGGCCGCCGTATGGCGTCCTCCTCAACCCACTATCGCGCTCGCCCGAGCGACGGGATGGGAAAATCGGCCTTGATCTGGTTGGACCGGTTGGCGGTAGAGTGGTATTCCCGCGCCAAAGCGCGCTTCGGGTTCTCCGATGAGATTGCCAGCAGGGTTCTAGGGCTCCTTTCACGAAAGAATCAGCCATGAGCCAAGGGAGGCGTTGGACTTCTCCCTCGGTCGCGCGCAGGTTCGTCAGGGTGGGGCTGGGGGTCGGAGTTCCGCATTTCAATAACGGCAGCGCGAGTTCAGGAGTGCTAGATCGGTTGCCGGCAAATCTTGCTTAAGTATTGATGCGCCATCACTCGTACCGCAACGCCACCATGGGATCGACTCTGGCCGCGCGCCAGGCCGGCCTCAGACCCGACGCCAGCGACACCGCCAGCAGCACGGTTGCGGCCGCGGTGATGGTCGCCGGGTCATAAGGACTTAGCCCAAATAGGAGACTGCTTACGGTATGCGCAGTCAGGAGCGACAAGAACAATCCGGCGACGATACCTGCTCCCGCCAAGGCAACACTCTGCCGCATCACCAGCCAGAGCACACCACGGGGCGTCGCCCCTAAGGCCAGACGAATTCCCAGTTCGCTGGTGCGTTGGGCCACCGTGTACGACATGACCCCGTAAAGTCCCAGGCAAGCCAGCCCAAGCGCCAATGCGCCCAAAATGGATGTCAGCCGTGCAATCAGGCGCTGCTGCGCCAGGCTGCTGCTGATCAGCTCAGCCACCGTGCCTGCGCCGCCGATGGGTAAGTTCGGGTCGACGCTCCTGACCGCCTCCCGAACCTGCGATATCAGTTGCGCCGGATCTGCGGCGCTGCGAACTAACAGGCTTTCAACGTCAACGGCATCCTGCGCCAGCGAGTGGTAGATCGTGGGCGGAGCACTTTCGTGGATGTCGTTGACGCGAGAATCTTTCACCATTCCGACAATCTGGATGCGATAAGGATGCTCGCCGTCATAACCGAAATACTGGCCCAGGGGATTCTGGTCGTGCAGAAACTCACGCACGAAAGCCTGATTCACCACGGCGACAGCGGGACTTTTCTCGGTGTCGAAGTCGGCAAAACCTCTGCCCGCGATGAGCGGAATGCCGGCGGTGGCAAAGAATTCCTGGCTGACCTGGCGCCGTTGCGCGTCGGTCTCGCCATTGGCGTGGGGCACGCCGGGTAGATAGATGTCGCTGGCGTCGCCGCATCCGGAAGCGATCTCGCAGCTCACCAGCGCTGCCGAGCGCACTCCGGGCAGCGTTTCCACCTGTGCGATCAGCCGGCGGTACAAAGACGGAAGCTGCGCCTGCGAATAGCCGCCGAGGTGGGTGTCGAACCATACGTTCACCAAGTGGTCGCGGTCAAAGCCGGCATCGAGCCTGGTGAAGTTTTGCAGGGTGCGCATAAACAGCCCTGCCCCTACCAGAAGAACAAGAGAAAGCGCCACCTGCAAAGCCACCAGTGTCTGCTTCAGCGTCCAGCGCGCTCCGCCGCCCGGGGCTGCGCGCCCGCCCGCCTTCAGGGCATGCATGGGTTCAACTCGCGTTCCCGCGAACGCCGGGGCAAGCCCGAAAACAATTCCTGTCAGCACGGCAACCGCTGCGCTGAACCAAAATACACGGGCATCAGGGGCAAGACTCAGCGGTATCGGTGAGCTCTTGCCCGATGCCCATCGGGGCAAGATCCTGCACAGCCAGTAGGCGAACACGCTGCCCAGCAAGGTTCCGCAAACGGACAACAAAATGCACTCTACCAACAGTTGCCGCACCAGCCGCGCCCGGCTTGCACCGATCGAAAGCCGTAGTGCCATCTCGCGCTCCCGCGCGGCGGCGCGCGCCAGCAACAGATTGGCCAAATTCGCACAGGCGATCAGCAGAATGATTCCGACCATCGCCATCAAGGCCAGCAGAGGTTGCGAAAAATCCTTAAGAGCAGCGGTGGACATTCCGTGGCCGCCGGGCTGGAGCAGCAATCGCTCCCGGAGCAGGGCCTTTCGCTCCTGAGGATCCTTGATCCCGGTAGCCTCCTGCTCGAGCTTCACCTGAAACACCTGGTTGAGCGCGGTCGATGTTGCCGACTCCGCTTTGTGATTCTTGGCGCGCACCATGAATCGCAGCCAACGAATATTCCGTTGTGGCAGCCAAGGCTGATCGGACTTAGCATCGCCGCTCTCGCTGTAGTGCTGGGCATAGCGAACCGCGGCTTGCATGGCAGTCGAACTCCAGAATTCCGGTGCGGCGCCGACGTGTGTGCCCCAAAAGCCCTGTGCGGCAACGCCCACAACCTGCAACGGCATGCTGTTTACTACGAGCTTGCGGCCGACCACATTCGGATCGCGTCCGAAACGCCGCTCCCAGCAGGCGTAGCTGATCACCGCCACCGGGCTACCGCCGATCACGCGGTCATCCTCCTCGCCCAACAAACGCCCCAGCTCGGAATGCGTTTCGAGCATTTGAAAATAATTTCCTGTAACCAGCTGCCCGGTGACCATCTCGGGCTGCCCGCCGCCGAAAGATGCGTAGAACGTTGCTGGCCAGGACATGCCGGCTAATTCGGAGCCCCGCGGCATGGTTGCCCGCGCGTCCTCAAACATCGGATACGAGAAGCGCGCGCCTTGTGGCGGGTTATCCACGACCAGGTAGAGCTGCTCCGGATTGGGCACGGGCAAGGATTTCAGCAGCGCCGCGTTGACCAGCGTGAAAACACCGGTGTTCGCACCAACGCCCAGAGCCAGGGTCACGAGGGCCACAGCGGTGAACCCCGGGCTTTTCCCCAACTGCCGCAGCGCGTAGCGAAGATCTTGGGCCAGTCCGCCCATCTCGGGTTCCTCCTCCTCGCACCAGCAGTGCCGCCGTGGGTTGGCCAATCCCCAGCCCACCGTCCAATGGGTCCCTCTCATCGCAAGGCTATTACCAATCCAAGGTGAAGTCTAACCCCCTCATGGCAAAGGACAAGAGAATGCTACTGTCGACCCAGGGTGTCCACCGCTGGGCCTTCGATGTCCGAAAACGAACAGGCAACGATCGGTGTCCCGGGGTTGGTGAGACCAATTGTAGTTTCCGAGGGACACAATACAGCCGGTGCCTAGTTTTTGTTGGGCAGGGTCTAAGTAGGTGCAGTTATTTGTCGGACAAGAGGAAGTCCACCTCTGCGTTTGCTCCAGCGCCGACGGTGACGTTTTTCTCCGTGATCTTGGGATCGCTGAAGATCGGCCGTTGCACTCGCTTCTCCGTCAACACATCAAAGGTCGCCTCTTGCTTGGCCACTTCCCAACCCTCGTGCCAGGCGACGAGTACGTATTGGCCGGCAGGAACATTCGTCAGTTCAAATTTGCCTTCGGCGTCGGTCACGGTGTAGTAAGGATGACGGGCTACGAACATCTCTGCATTCATCCAAACGTGACCGCCGTTGCATTTTAAGTTGACCACACCTGGACTGGGCATGGTTCGAGAGACGACTTGGTTAGGGAACGGAAAAGGCAAGTTGTAGCTGGCTGCGCCTTCCATGTGAATGGTGTGCAGCGTGGCGTCGGAGCTCTTCATGTCGAGGGTTCCGTTGGCGGGGACGAGCAGTATGTGGGGCTCGTAGCGGCAGTGTTTCTGGTCGAGGAAGCGCCGCGCCGGCGGGAGATCAAAGTCTTTGCCTCGGCTTATTTCCTTGATGTACACGACGGCGTTGGCAACACCGCCCTGGGGCGAAATGATCAATCGCTCCAAGTCACGAGTTTTTTCTGAGTCCGGATCGCAGATCTGCGGATCCTTGGTGATGGGGAATCGGCTCAGGTGGGGCTTGGGACCGGACCACTTAACGGTACCGCTGATGGTGCCGCCGTCCGCTACCGAGATGACTTGGTAGCTCTGGGCTGACACCCTCTCGATCGGGCCTACCAAAATGAGGGAGAAAGCCATCAAGGCTACTGCTTTGTACATACCTCACTCCCCCGCCGTTCTCGCCGCGGTTACATGGAATCGTAACAGGCGACCTGCAACGGGCAAGTCACTTTAGTAATAGGACGATTTGACGCAGATCACTGACAAGACCGCAGAGACGGCAAGGTATTGGGATCCAGGGCCCAGGGCAAGAGTGCTGGAGACGGTTGGCCGGTCGGCCCTGAACTTCGGTGCGAGCTAGTCGGCATGGCTGGCAGCGGGCGAAACCGACCCTGGGAGTTCAGTCCTTCTCCGGCTAAGGTGCCATCGCAGCCGGTCCATATAGAGGTAAACAACCGGAGTGGTGAACAGGGTCAGCGCCTGGCTGACGATCAACCCGCCGATGATGGTCAGGCCCAGCGGGCGCCGCAATTCCGAGCCGGTTCCTGTACCGAGTGCCAGGGGCAAGGCGCCGAGCAGCGCGGCAGCCGTGGTCATCATGATGGGTCGAAAGCGCAGCAGGCAGGCTTCGTGGATGGCTTCGAGCGGGGAGCGCCCGGCGTGTCGTTCCTGATCCAACGCAAAATCGATCATCATGATCGCATTCTTCTTCACCAGGCCAATGAGCAGGATGATACCAATCAGTCCAATGACGTTGAGCTCATTGTGCGTGAACTTCAGCGCCAAGAGCGCGCCGACCCCGGCGGAGGGGATGGTGGAGAGGATGGTGATGGGATGGATGTAGCTCTCGTAAAGAATCCCCAGCACGATATAAACCGCCAGCAGCGCCGTCATGATCAAAATGGGCTCATTGGCCAAGGATTCTTTGAAAGCGGCCGCCGTGCCCTGGAAGCTGCCATGAATGGTGGCAGGAAACTTGATGGAGCGTTCCGCATTCTCAATCAGCCGGGTGGCCTGCCCGAGAGACACCCCCGGGGCCAAATTGAAGGAGATGGTCACCGCCGCCCACTGCCCCTGATGGTTC
The DNA here is from genome assembly GCA_035622175.1 of Terriglobales bacterium. Lineage (GTDB taxonomy): Bacteria > Acidobacteriota > Terriglobia > Terriglobales > Acidobacteriaceae > JAFAGX01. Next base: position 38,315 of record DASPVV010000278.1, read on the forward strand.
ACCGCCAGGGAAGTGTTCGCGGGTCCAAAGCGGGTGAAGGCCGAGAGTGGGACCACGTTTCCGTTGGCAGAATTCACGTATGTGGTATCGAGCGTATCCGGGCTCTGTTGAAAACCCGGAGCAACTTCCATGACCACATGATATTGGTTGAGCGGCTCGTAAATGGTCGAGACCTGGCGTTGCCCAAAAGCGTCGTACAGCGCGGAGTCGATATCTTGGGCGGCAACTCCCAGCCGGGCTGCGGTGTCGCGATCAATGATCACGTTGGCCTCGAGGCCTTTGTCCTGTTGATCGGTGTTGACCTGCTGGAGTTGCGGCTGGGCGCGCAGTTTCTGCAACAACTGCGGCGCCCATTCGTTCAGTTCGTTCAAATCTTCACCCTGCAGGGTGTACTGGTACTGCGCCTGGCTGAGACGGCCGCCGATATTCAGGTCCTGCGCGGCCTGCATGTAGAGCGTAGCGCCGGGGACTTCGGAAAACTTGGCGCTCAGCTCTTCGATGACCTGATCGGCGCTGAGGCTTCGCTTGCGCAGAGGCTTCAAGGTTATGAACATGCGGCCCTGGTTCATGGCGGTGGTGCCCCCGCAGAAGCCGATCATGGTCTGGACATTGGGGTCGTGCATGCCGATTTCGACATAGCGACGCATCTTGCGCCGCATGGCATTAAAGGAAATATCCTGCGCAGCTTGCACCGACCCCATGACTCGGCCCGTGTCCTGCTGGGGGAAGAACCCCTTGGGAACATCTTGGAACAGGTAGATGCTTAAGCCGGCCGTGGCAATGGTGAGGAGCAGAACCGCGAATTGATAGCGCAGCACCCAGGCCAAGCTGGCCCGGTAGACTCCGAGGATCGCGTCAAACACCTTTTGGCTGGCCTTGTATGCCCTGCCATGCGTCTCTTCTCCCAGCGACTTGAGCAATTGCGCGCACATGGTGGGGGTGGTGGTGAGAGAAACCACCAGAGAGACGCCAATCGCCGCGCTCAGAGTCACGGCGAATTCGCGGAAGAAACGTCCCACAATCCCGCCCATCATCAAAATGGGGATGAAGACGGCGACTAGGGACGTGCTCATGGACAATACCGTGAACCCAATCTCCCGCGCGCCCCGGAATGCCGCCTCAACCGGCCCCATGCCCTTCTCGAGATAACGAGTGATGTTTTCGAGCACGACGATCGCGTCATCCACCACAAAGCCGGTCGAAATCGCCAGCGCCATGAGCGACAGATTATTCAGGCTGTACCCCAGCAGGTACATGATTCCAAACGTGCCGACCAAGGAGAGGGGCACAGCGATGCTCGGAATGACGGTAGCTCGCACGGTTCGCAAGAAGACGAACACCACGAGAATCACCAGCAATACGGAGATGCCCAGCGTGATTTCGATATCGCGCAGCGAGGCGCGCACGGTGGTGGTTCGGTCCGAGACCACCGCCAGTTGGATGGCCGGCGAAATCGAGGCCTGCAGCTGGGGCAGAATCGCCAGCACATTATCCACGGTCTGGATAATGTTTGCCCCTGGCTGTCGAAACACAATAATGATGACCGCCGGCTTCCCGTTGGACAGACCGAAGATGTGCGCGTCTTCGACCGAGTCCTGGACCTCGGCAACATCGCCCAAACGCACCGCCGCTCCGTTCTGCTTGTTATAGGCAACGATCAGGGGACGGTACTGGTCGGCGCGCGTGATCTGATCGTTGTCACCCACCGTCCAGGCATGGCTCTGATTGGCCACTTCGCCCTTGGGACGATTGGCATTGGCCGCACTCAGTACGTTGCGCACCGCATCCAGTCCGATGCCATAGTTATTGAGCATGTGCGGATTGATTTCCGCACGTACGGCTGGATTGGCGCCTCCGCCGACATAGACCTGGCCGACGCCGTTCACCTGCGCGAGCTTCTGCGAGAGAATGGAGTTGGCCTGGTCGTAGATATCCGGCAGAGTGACGCTATCGGAGGTCATCGACATGATGAGAATGGGAGCGTCGGCGGGATTGACCTTGCGGTACCAGGGATTGCCCGGCAAATAGGTCGGCAGCTGGCTGCGAGCCGCGTTGATGGCCGCCTGAACGTCGCGCGCCGCCGCATCGATATTGCGGGTCAGGTCAAACTGCAAAACAATGCCGGTCGAGCCGAGCTGGCTCACCGACGTCATTTGATTAATACCCGCGATCCGTCCGAACTGACGCTCGAGCGGCGTGGCCACCGCCGAGGCCATCGTTTCCGGACTGGCTCCGGGAAGGCTGGCGGACACCTGAATGACCGGGAACTCAACCTGGGGCAGCGGAGCCACGGGCAAGAAGTTAAACGCCAGCGCGCCGGACATGAGCAGCGCCAAGGTCAGCAGCGACGTCCCGATTGGCCGTTTGATGAATGGGGCGGAGATGTTCACCGACTAATCTCCTGTCGCTGGTTCCTCGACGCGGTGAAGCAGAGCAAAGCGCTCAAACCTCTTCGCCAGCCGGTCAAACCACAGATAGACCACCGGGGTCGTATACAAGGTGAGCGCCTGGCTCACCAGCAGCCCGCCCACGATGGTGATGCCCAGCGGATGACGCAGCTCCGACCCCGTACCCGTTCCGAGTGCCAAAGGCAGACCGCCGAGCAGCGCGGCCATCGTGGTCATCATGATGGGACGGAAACGAAGCAGACATGCCTGAAAGATTGCTTCCTCGGGCGGTTTTCCCTCGAGACGCTCCGCCTCCAGCGCGAAATCGATCATCATAATGGCGTTCTTTTTGACGATGCCGATCAGCAGGATGATTCCGATAATCGCCACCACGCCCAAATCCTTGCCCGTGACCAACAATGCCAAAATTGCGCCCACCCCAGCCGAAGGCAGGGTAGAAAGAATCGTCAGCGGATGAATGTAGCTTTCGTAGAGTACGCCCAGCACGATATAAACCGTCACGATGGCAGCCACGATCAGCCACGGCTCGGTCGAAAGGGAATTGCGAAACGCTGCTGCCGTTCCTTGGAATGCCGTATGAACGCTGGCCGGCATTGCGATTGCTGCTTCCGCCTGATCGATGGCCCGGGTAGCATCACCGAGCGACTTGCCGGGGGCCAGGTTGAAGGAAATCGTCACCACCGGAAACTGGCCTTGGTGGTTTACGGCGAGAGAGGTCGGGGAGGTGCGCACTTGGGTAAAGGCCGACAGCGGCACCTGCGCCCCGGTGGCCGATTTCACGTACAAATCTTTGAACGAGCCCGGGTTTTGCTGAAATTGCGGATCTACCTCGAGCACGACGTGATACTGGTTCAGCTGGGTGAAGATGGTCGACACCTGCCGCTGCCCGAAGGCGTCGTACAGGGTGTTGTCAATCTGCGACGGAGAAATTCCAAAGCGGGAGGCGGTGTCGCGATCAATGGCGATATCCGCCTGCAGGCCGCCAGTTTGTTGGTCACTGGCAACATCGCGCAGCTCGGGCAGGGTGCGGAGCTTGTCGACCAACCGCGAAGACAGACGCGCCAGTTCCCGCGCATCGGCATCTTCCATGGTGTACTGAAATTGCGTGCGGCTGACCCGATCCTCAACCGTCAAGTCCTGCACCGGTTGCATGAACAGGGTGATGCCCTCCACCTGCGCCAGCTTGGGCTGCAAGCGGCGGATGATCTCGGTCGCGCTGGCCTTGCGCTCGTCGCGCGGCTTAAGGTTGATCTGAATGCGTCCCGTGTTGGGCGTCAGGTTGGTTCCGTCGATTCCGATAAACGAGGATAGGCTGGCCACGTCGGGGTCCTCGAGAATGATGGCGGCGAGCGCTTTTTGCCGTTCGGCGAGAGCGGGGAAGGACACGCTCTGCGGAGCCTCAGAAATGCCCAGAATGACCCCGGTGTCCTGTACCGGAAAGAATCCCTTGGGAACGACGATGTACAGAAACAAGGTTAGAACCAGGGTGCTTGCCGTCACCAGCAGGGTTATGGTCTGGTGACGCAGCACGAATTTCAGCGTTTGCCCGTACAACTCGATCACCCAGTTATAAAAGTTCTCCGAGGAGCGGTAGAAATGGCTCTGCTGCGACGCGGAGGGGGGCTTGAGCAGCTTGGCGCACATCATCGGCGTGAGCGAGAGCGACACTACGGCCGAGACCAAAATCGTAACCGCCAGGGTGACGGCGAATTCCCGGAACAGGCGGCCGACGATGTCGCCCATAAATAAGAGCGGAATCAATACGGCGATGAGCGAAACCGTCAGCGAAACGATGGTGAAGCCGATTTGCCCGGCGCCTTTCAACGCCGCTTCGAGCGGGGCATCGCCTTCTTCGAGAAAGCGCGAGATGTTCTCAATCATGACGATGGCGTCGTCCACCACGAATCCGGTCGAAATGGTCAACGCCATGAGCGTGAGATTGTTGAGGCTGTAGCCCAGCAAATACATCACCCCGAAGGTGCCCACGATGGACAGGGGAACGGTTACGCTCGGAATCGTGGTGGCTGGGAGGTTGCGCAGAAACAGAAAGATCACCATCACTACGAGCGCAACCGTAAGCATGAGCTCGAATTGCACATCCTTGACCGAAGCGCGAATGGTCTGGGTTCGATCGATCAGGATGGAGACGTTGACGGCCGCCGGTAACCCCGCCTGCAGTTGCGGAAGCAACTTCTTGATGCGGTCGACGACGCTGATGATGTTCGCACCGGGCTGGCGCTGGATGTTCACGATCACGGCGGGGTCCTGGTTCATCCAGGCCGCCTGCATGATGTTTTCCACCCCGTCGGTCACGGTCGCCACATCGGAGAGCCGTACCGGAGAACCGTTGCGATAGGCGATGACGATCGGCCGGTACTGATCGCCGAACAGCAATTGGTCATTGGCGCCGATGGTAAAGGATTGCCGCGGCCCGTCCAGGGTTCCTTTGGCTTGATCGACGTTCGCCGCAGCCAGCGCCGCCCGCACATCCTCCAGGCTCAAACCATAGGCGGCCAGGGCTGTGGGATTGGCTTGAACCCGAACCGCCGGCTTCTGACCGCCGCTGATCGAGACCAGGCCGACCCCGGTCACCTGAGAGATTTTCTGGGCCAGCGCGGTGTCTGCTAAGTCTTCGACCTTCGAGAGCGGCAGCGACCGCGAGGTGAGTGCGAGCGTGAGAATCGGCGCATCCGCTGGATTCACCTTGCTGTAAATCGGGGGATTCGGCAGATCGGATGGCAAGTAGGTCTGAGCCGCGTTGATCGCTGCCTGAACTTGCTGCTCTTCGACGTCAATGTTCTGGTCCAGCCCGAACTGCAGCGTGATGACCGAACTGCCAAACGAACTGGTGGAGGTCATTTGCGTCAGGCCCGGGACCTGCCCGAACTGACGCTCGAGCGGTGCGGTTACCGACGATGCCATTACGTCGGGATTGGCCCCCGGGTAAAAGGTCATCACCTGAATGGTGGGATAGTCCACTTCCGGCAACGCCGAGACCGGGAGCTGGCGATAGGCGACAAAGCCCACCAGCATGATTGCCACCATCAGCAGTGCGGTCGCGACGGGTCGGAGAATGAAGATGCGGGAAGGATTCATTTGCCCGGCGTTGCTGAACCTCGGTTCTCGGGAGGCGCACTACCGGAAGGCGTGCCCGCTTCTTGCGCACGGTTCACGGGTGCCGCAGGAGTGCGAACCTCAATCTGACTGCCCTGCTGCAGCTTATCCTGGCCGTCGGTCACGACCACCTCATTGGGCGTCAATCCGGCGACAATATTGGAGAGGTTATCCTGAGTAAAGGCAACCGTCACCGGCCGAATGTCCACGGTGTGATCGGGCTTCACCACGAATACGTAGGTCCCCTGGGGCCCGCGCTGGATGGCGGCGGCGGGAATCACCGTGCTGTTCTTGCGAACCTCGAGCAACAATCGGACATTGACGAATTGATTGGGCCACAGGGCATTGTCCTTGTTATCGAACACCGCCTTCAGACGATCGGTGCCGGTACTCTGATCGATTTGATTGTCAATGGTCAGCAGTTTCCCCGTCTCAAGCTTGGTTTGATCGTCCCGACTGTAGACTTCGACCTCGAGTGCGCCCTTTGCCATGTGCTGCGCCACGGCTGGAAGCTGGTCTTCGGGCAGGGTAAACAACACTGCGATCGGCTGCAGCTGCGTGATGACGAGCAGGGCGTTTGTGTCCGTGGCGTGGACGATATTGCCGGGATCGACCAGCCGCAGACCAACGCGGCCGCTGATGGGGGAGGTAATGTGGCAGTAGGTGAGGTTCAGCCTGGCATTGTCCACCGCTGCCTGATCGGTTCGCACCATGCCCTCGAGTTGGTCGACCAGCGCCTTCTGAGTGTCGACTTGCTGCTGCGACATCGCCCCTGAGTTCTCGAGCAGACCCTTGTAGCGATCGTAGTTCAGCTTGGCATCGCGCAGCGAGGCCTGGTCTTTGAACAACGTGGCTTCCGCCTGCTCAAGGGCCACTTGATAGGGACGCGGGTCGATGACCAACAGAAGGTCGCCTTTGCTCACATATTGACCTTCTTTGAAGTTCACTTCGACCAGTTCGCCGTCCACCCGCGTCTTGACACTGACGGTATAGAAGGCCGAGACCGATCCCAGGCCGGTCAGGTAATAAGGCATATCGCGACGCTCGGCGGTCGCAACTGAAACGGGTACGGTTTGGGCCACATTGGCCCGTGCCGATCCGGGTCGAGGATAGCTACCCCCGCAGCTCAGAAGGGTCCAGGAAAGCAGTAGCAACGTTGGTATCAAGAACCTGTACCGTCGGCCAGCTCGATGGGTCGAGCCGACGCAGGGTCCACAAACCGTCTGCCTAGGGTTCGATCGGCTAAAGGCAGTTGTCATTCGTTCGCCTCGTCTCCGGGGAAAGAAGCTCGCTCGACCACATCTTCTATGCAGTAATCCCAAGAGGTTGGACGTAGAGACGCCCGCTTGGGATGCGGATTTTTGGTCAATCGCCCAGAAAAGTGAGGTAGTCTAAGTCCTCAAGAATCATGATATTCCAAACTGCATTGGCTGTGGCGCCTCTTTACAATTATTTACTTCGCTAGGCGTCTCTGGCAAGCGGCAAGGTTATCGAAACGGCCCATCGCGCCACCCGGGGGGACCAAGGACGTGGCTAGGCCTGGCGAATGCGTTTTAAGAGGATGAGCTGACAGGGAGAGGGTTTCTCGCGTATTCTTTCGCTTCGTCGGTGGCTCCCGAAGATGCCTGAGATCAGATCCAATTCCATCATCACCATTCGCGAGTTGCGGACGTTTGAAGATCTCAAGCAGGTCGAGGCGGTGGAGCGGGAGGTATGGGCACTGTCGGATCTCGACACGCTGCCCATAACTTTGACGGTCGCCACTCGGGAAGCGGGCGGCATTTGGGTAGGAGCTTTTGAGGGCGCTGAGCTGGTCGGCTTTGCCTTCGGATTTCTTGGCCTGGACAAGAACAGGCCAAACGTCCACTCCCACATGCTTGCGGTGCGAGCGGCTTACCGCGATCGGGATCTAGGATACAAGCTGAAACTGGCGCAGAGGGAACGCGTCCTGGCCCTTCGCATTGGCGATCTGCGCATCCACGAGATCACGTGGACGTTCGATCCTCTGCAGAGCAAGAATGCGCATCTGAACTTCGCCAAGCTGGGGGTGATTTCCCAGTCCTACCGGATTGATTTCTACGGACCGGAAACCTCCAGCCCTCTTCATCGCAATAGCACCGACCGTTTGTGGGTGAGATGGCCGATTACAAGTCGCCGAGTTCAAGCCCGCCTTCAAGGCAAAGAGGGTCGCGCCGAGATGCTGGATCTGCTGGCAACGTTGTCTCCCTTGGTTCAATTCAATGGCGACGGCCACCCGTGCCGAGCCGATCTGGCGGCGGCTTTGCAGCGGCAGAGAGTTGCCATCGAAATTCCGAGCGACATCCTTGCGGTCGAGCGCAGAGATCCCGCGCTCGCCCGCGAATGGCGGTGCGCTACCCGCTGGGCTTTCACAGAAACCCTCCAGGCCGGATTCTTCGTCGCCGAATTTTGTCGCACGGTCCGCGGCCAGCAAGGCCCGGGTGCCTATCTCCTCGAAAAGGGCAACGTCGAGGAGTACGTGCCGGAGCTGACCTATGCTTGATTGCCCGGCCGCAGCTCTGCAAAAACTCTTGCAGCTGACGAGAACTTGCCTTGCGAGCAGGGTACATAGCGGGGATCCCAACCCTACGGAAACACTCGAAAAACCTGGATGCTCGAATAGGTCCCGCCGGGTGTGGTTACTTTGACTCGGCCCGTGCTCGCTCCCGCCGGCACGGTGGCCGTGATCGCACTGCCCGAGACTGCTTGGTAGGGTTGCCGGAGTTCCACCAAAAGTGACGCGTGTCACGCCCCCCACGGGTCCGAGGATGGTGACGCTTTCTCCCACCGCACCCGCAATCTGCCTCGTGCGTACGAACGGGCCGAGCCCGACCGACAAGCTGAAAATCGTGCCGTCATTGAATTCCCCACCGGCTACGATGGTTCCGTAGAAGGTCCCGTTTGTGAACTGCAAAAGTCCTTGCGCTCCCCATCCGTCTGGGCCGCTGAAGTTATAGAGCGTGGTCAGATAACCCCACGGCGTGATTTTGAAGATTGTGCCCGCGCCCTAGAACCTACGCGTACTACGGACCGGCGGGAGCAGGTAGTGTCCTAAAATTGCGTTGAAGCAAGAACAGCAAGCGATTGCACCGCAGCACAAAATGGTGCTACGGTTGCTGGCATGGCACCGAACGATCTTCGAGCGCTCCGCAACCTAATCTTCCAGGCGCACCACGTTCTCGCCACAACGAAGCTGCCCGATTCACGCTCCGAGCGCGCCCACGAGTTGCTGGCCGCCGCTGTCTCCCTTGCAGATCACCTCCTGACGCAATCACCCGCCGCCGCTCTGGGCAAAAAGGGTGGGAAACAAACGGCGAAGCGCGGCTCGGAATACTTTCGCAAGATTGCCGCTATGAGAAAACAACGAAAAGGCGGTCGCCCGCCAAAGGATCCCGGGGCGAATTGACGGTATTAACGGAAAAACCTAGATCGACAGAGTGAATTGGCCAGCTTGGCCGTTGTAGAACAGAGTGCATCCAGCCAGCAAGTCGCGCCCGAGAAGGATTAGTAGCCCTTGAGGAGCCAGGGTCGCTCCTATTGTGTGCGGGGAATTGATACTCAGCCCTAAGTTCTGAATCGTGATCTGGGCTGGATAAACATTACAGTCCTGATCAGCATGAGAGGCAGAAGTAAGCTTGGCAACATCAATTATGGGAAGGCCGAGTTCCTGGGCCGACTGCTCGTCACTGCACGTGCCGGTTGCTCCCGTATCGATCAATGCTAGACCTGTCTTTGGGGAGGGCAGCGGTTTCCCTTGGGCCAATAATCCCTTGCCTGCGTTTTGCTCAATGGTAACCACTACAGGAACGACCGGACCGCGCTGCTGGAGAGCCACCGCCGGCGCCAGTTGAGCAGGCTTACCGTCCGCTGTTTGTCCCTGTGCCGCCAGTTGAACGTGCAGGATCGGCATTGAGAATTCCTAAGCTAAGGGCTGGTGCAGAGATCACAAGATCAGCATCGGCTGGCCGGCGGATAAGAACATTAGCTAGTCCATGCTGGGTTGCAGCGTTCTGCAGTGCTTCCTCGATCGTGTCGTATGCCCCTGTGACTTGCTCTCCGCTGATAACGAGGAACTTGCCACCGTATTGTCTCAGCAGCTCATCTTTGTGTGAAATCAGGAACTTACGTTCCCTTTCCAGTGCTGCCATAAAATGAACACCTCGTTACCATTTAGTTTAGCACCCCCCGCAACTCAAAAGAGTCGAAGCAGAGCCGTTCCGCTGGTCCATTATGTTTGCTGTTTGACAACAGCAAGCGCTTGCTGTATACTGCATTCATGAAATGCTTGCAGTGTAGCGTCGCATGCACGAAGTTCGGCACGCATCGTAACGGGCTCCATCGCTTCCGCTGCCCGCAATGCGGTAAGACCTACACCGAAGAGCACGCGCGACTTTTCGGGGCGATGACCGTTCCCGAAGCTAAAGCACTGCTTGCGATTCAACTATTGATTGAAGGAACGAGCATTCGCAGCGTCGAACGGATTACGCGCTTGCATCGGGATACCATCATTCGGCTACTGGTTTTGCCGGCGAACGCTGCTCAACCTGATGGATGCTCGATTGCGGAATCTGCCGTGTTTCAGTCTGACGAAATCTGGACATTCGTGGCCAAGAAGCAGCGCCGGCTTCGCGAAGATGATCCCGAAGAGTTTGGCGATGCGTGGGTATTCGTTGCCCTTGATGGCAACACAAAGCTGATTCCTAGCTTTGCAGTCGGCAAGCGGGACACAGCAACAACAAACGCCTTCATTGGCGATCTTAAACAGCGCCTTGCGAAACGAATCCAGCTGACCACTGACGGGTTCCGATTCTATGTGGATGCGATGGAAGAGCACTTCGGAGCGGATATTGATTTCGGCCAAGTCGTAAAGCTGTACGGCGATTACGGGCAACTCGATGCTGCGGCACGGTACTCGCCCGGACCGATCATGGAGGTCATAGTGAAAGTATTCATCGGAACCGTCACACAGGGGCGTGCAAGAGCGAGAGGTTTCCGGCGGGCATGGCAACAGTCCCGATGTCTTCTCACGGGAGGGGATGCATTCGCGCAGGTGCATCGCTACCGGAACGTCGGCAAAGTTTGAACCTCACACTCTCCCGGGGCGTTATCTCCACGCCTGGCTGTGTTCCGCTGGATGCCGCGCGGAGTTCATCAATTTTGCTCCGGATGAGGTGGCGAGAAGAACCTCAAAGCTCAAGAAGCGTTGGCGGTTCAACCAGTCGTAGGGTCACACCTCTAGGGCCCCACGGTCACTTGCAGCGCGCGCGCGGTTTGCATGCGCTCCCGGTAAATCAGGTTCTTTCGCTCAACTTCGCCCACGGCGTCCACATGTACGACATATCCGCCATGGGGCAGCGTGTCGCCGAAGGGGAGGTCTTTGGCGACCGTGCCACGGGCCAGCAAGAAATGCTGATATCCGATCGCCGTCGCCCTTCCGTTGCCCGCGACGGCCAGCACGATGAAGGTCAGGTCGACGTCGTCGGGCGTGGTGTTCGACACCGTGACCGTGCCCTCGATGCGACTTCCCTTCACATGCGCTGGATCTTTCCAACGGAGAGCCAGCGCGGCCAGAACCTCGAGCACGAATTCCTTCTGCACCGCCGATTCCCCTCGGCCGTCCTCGGCAACCGACACCGTGAATCGAAATTCTCCGGCCCGGACCGGCTCACCCACCAGCAGGCCGTTATCGTCGAGTTTGATTCCCGGGGGCAGCGCGCCTTTCTCCAGTTTCCAGTGCAGCACCGATATCGCGCCGCGGGCGTGAAAACGAAATTCATAAGGCTGCTGGGGATAAGCCGCTGGCAGTTCCGAATCGTTTTCGATCACGGGCCCACGCTCGGATTGCGGGTCGGCAGGCGCGGTCTCCCGGCCCCCTTGTTCTGCGTTCGTCACCGCCGCGTCCACTCCAAAAGCGGTCAGCCCAATTCCGCCTGCCAGCATGGCGGACAGTGCGAAAACCTGCCCCATGAAGGGGAGTTTATGCATGGCTCTCCATCCGCCGGAGGCGCAGCGCAGTCCTAGCCTCATTCCTCACCCTCCCACCATTCCCTGGGCCTGCACCTAGGAATGCCCCAAGCGCGATATCTTGCACGGCCGCTGGCTGGCCCCCAGGTTGGGCGAACTGCGGCTGGCAGGGCTCACTTCTCGAATGCTGTTAGTGTTCGTCACCACCGAGCGATGGCGCAATGGATGGAATTGTTACGAACACTTGGAATGCTCAAGGCTGATCTTTGGTTCGCGCTGACGCCTCCGCCAGAATCGTAGTCTGCCCGGCTACCAACCGAGCCTTGGGACACTACCCAAAATGCGTCCCTACCGGAACGTCGGCAGTGGGCAGTTACGATTAGCCGCCAAATTTCAGAACAGCCCACTACCGGGCGAAGCGCATTTACGGATTCGCCGGATCGGCCGATAATCGATACAGCCCTTTTGAAGGACAGCGGCACGGTTGACCCCGGGAGATGGGTCGACGGCATAGCGGCTTCGTTCGGCATGCAACATGATCCGAATTTTCAATTCCTTCTCGGCGCACGAGCGGATTCGTGCCGCCACTGATTTTGTCCATTCCTTTCCGCCCGCGACCGAACTGTTGATCATCGGCGCCTGGCGAGACGCGGTGGATGACTTTGTGCGAGAGCTTCGCCGAGCGCCCGCCACCTTCGGAGTGCACCGTTTCAGCCTGACCCAGTTAGCAACTCGCCTTGCCCGGGAACGGCTGGCGGCAAGAGGCCTGGTTCCGGGTACGGCGTTGGGGGCGGAAGCGATCGCAGTGCGCGCAACCTACGAAGCGCAAGCTCAAGGGCGGCTGCGCTATTTCACGCCGGTCGCTCACTTCCCAGGCTTTGCCCGCGCGGCCACCTCGACACTTGTGGAATTACGAGCTGCGGACATCACCGCGCAGGATCTCGAGCGGTTGGGGGACTCCGGTCCGGACAACGCGACCCTTCTTCAATGCTTCGAGCAACAAATGACGGAGGCCTCGCTCGCGGACCGATCGCTTCTGGTTCGCGCCGCCCTGGAGGAAGTCCAAAGCGGAGCCGAGCTCGTCGAACATCCGCTGCTGTTCCTGGATGTTCCCATTCACTCGCCCGTCGAGCGGGAGTTCGTCTCTGCCTTGGCCAAGGTTTCCCCGGAAGTTCTGCTCACTTGTCCCACAGGAGACCTGCGAACCCTCCGCTACCTCAGTGGGCTCGGCGCCAAAAGCTCTGAGCTTCCACCCTCGCACCGCGATTCCAGCCTGGAAAAGCTGGGCTTTTACCTCTTTTCCGAGGCGGTTCCACCCCCGGGTGCGGTGGACGACAAAGTTGTATTCTTCTCGGCTCCGGGAGAGGAGCGTGAGTGTGTCGAGATTGCGCGTCGCGTGCTCTCGGAAGCGCGCGAAGCGATCCCCTTCGACCGCATGGCCATTCTCCTCAGAGCCCCGGAGGACTACGCCAGTCTGATGGAGTCGGCGCTGGCGCGGGCCGAGGTCCCGGCCTATTTTGCCCGTGGAACTCGCCGGCCGGATCCTTCGGGCCGGGCCCTGTTGTCCCTACTGGCCTGTGCCGCCGAGGGGCTGTCCGCTCGCCGTTTCGCCGAGTACCTCTCTTTCGCTCAGGTTCCGAACCTGGATGGCAATGGCATTCCTGCTGATCGAGGAGTGCAGTTTGTCCTGCCCGAGGACGATGCTCTAACTCCGGTTACGGCTGGCCTGGTGGAAGTCGTTCCCGATGTGCTGGCAAGGGAGGTTGACAGCCCCCCGGATCATCCCGACAAACCGGAGTTGGCGGGAAACCTGCGAGCCCCTTGGAAGTGGGAGCAGCTGGTTGTCGAGGCCGCCGTGATCGGCGGCAAGCAACGCTGGGCGCGACGGCTGGATGGACTCAAGAATCAGTTCCGCGTCGAGCTCGAGACGATCGAAGCAGAAGAACCTGACTCGCCGCGGGTCGAAGCTGTCCGTCGCAAGTTGCGCAACTTGCACCACCTGCGAGGCTTTGTTCTTCCGGTAATCGAGGAGCTGGCCGCGTTGCCTGCATCGGCGACCTGGGGCGAATGGACGTCCGCGCTCGAGCGGCTTGTACCCAAGGTTTTGCGCCGGCCGGAGCGGGTGCTGGCGGTGCTCGCGGACATGAAGCCGATGGCGCCGGTGGACTCCGTCTCTCTGGCCGAAGCGCGGATCGTGCTCGAGCATTGGTTGGCAAACCTGCAACAGGAACCGCCCGAGAGCCGCTACGGACGCGTGCTCGTGACCACGCCAGAGCAGGCGCGAGGACGCTCGTTCGATGTGGTCTTCGTTGCCGGTTTGGCCGAACGGATGTTTCCCCAGAAGCTTCGGGAAGATCCGCTGTTGCTGGATCAGCTGAGGAAGAAACTCAGCTGCGACCTGCGCCTCTTGCCGGAACGCAGTCAGCATGAGCGCTTACTGCTGCAGCTTGCCGTGGGCGCGGCTCGGCAGAGGCTCTACCTTTCCTATCCTCGTCTGGAGGTTGCCGAAGCCCGGCCTCGCGTGCCTTCCTTCTATGCCCTCGATGTTATGCGGTCGATGACCGGTTCGGTGCCCGATCACGAAGGCCTGGCCCGCAACGCGGAGTTATCCGGAAGCAGCCGGCTGGCTTGGCCGGCGCCCCGCGATCCCTTCCAGGCCATCGATGATTCTGAGTACGACTTGGCCAGCGTCTGGCCTCTGATCAACACGGAGGTCCCAAGGGCCGGGCGTCTCCACTACGTCCTGAAGCTCAATTCCTGCCTGGCCCGTTCCTTGCGGGGCCGCTGGGCGCGATGGCACAAAGCCTGGTCCGTCTACGACGGTCTGTTCACGACCTGCCCATCGGTGATGGAGATCCTCGCAGGACAACGACTCGAGGTGCGGCCTTATTCGGTCTCTGGCCTGGAAAAGTTCGCGGCGTGCCCCTATCGCTTTCTGCTCTCCGAGATTTATCGACTCGCGCCCCGGGAAGATCCGGCGCCTCTGGCACAGTTGGATCCGCTGACCCGAGGGAGGCTTTTTCACCGCATCCAGGCGAAATTGCAGCGTGGCTTGAAAGATCGAGGCCTGCTGCCGGTGAGGTCGACCGAATTGCCACGCGCTCTCGAGCTGCTCGACCGAATTGTGGACGACCTGGCCAGGCAGGCGTACGAGGACCTAGCGCCGGCGATCGACCGGGTTTGGCAGGACGAGATCGAATCCATGCGGGCGGATCTGCGCCTCTGGCTGCGCAAGGTGGCAGAGCAGGATGGCTGGGTGCCAGTCCACTTCGAGTTCGGGTTCGGTTTGGCTCCCAACCAGGAGCGCGACGTGGCCAGCCTTCCCGACCCAGTGGTGCTTGCTGCCGGTGCCAAACTCCATGGCGTCGTCGACCTTATCGAGCGCAGCGAAGACGAAAGCCGGTGGCGCATCACCGACCATAAGACGGGCAAGGACTGGACTCAGAAGGGCCTGGTGCTGGGGAACGGCGAACACCTGCAGCCCGTCCTCTACGCGCTCGCGGTGGAGGCCGCCTTGCAGCGGCCGGTGGTCGAAGGTCGACTCTTTTACTGCACCACGGCCGGGGGATTCGGCGAGCGATCGGTTCCGCTCGATGCCTTGGCGCGGCACAGCGCCGAGTTCGCGCTGCGCACCGTCGACAACGGAATCGCGGCTGGTTTTTTGGTTCCGGCACCCCGGGAGCAGGCCTGCGACTACTGCGATTTCCAAACCGTCTGCGGTCCCTATGAACCGATCCGCCTCGGTCGAAAAGAGGAGATTTCTCATCTGGTGCAACTGAAAGCCTTGAGGGATCTGCCCTGATGCCATTGATCGACAGCCTAGCCCGCGAACGCATCCGCACGGTGTTCGACAAAACGCTGGTCGTCGAAGCTGCCGCGGGGACGGGAAAGACGACCGAACTGGTCGCGCGCATCGTTGCCCTGCTTTCCTCGGGCACAACCACCGTCGGCCGTGTCGTGGGCGTGACCTTCACGGAAAAGGCGGCGGGAGAGTTGAAGCTGCGCTTGCGCTCCGAACTGGAGAACGCCAGGCGTTCGGAAAAGAACCCGGAGGCCCGCGGCCATTTGGAGCACGCCCTCGCGCACCTGGAGGAGGCGCGGTTGAGCACGATCCATTCCTTCTGCGGCGATTTATTGCGCGAGCGCCCCGTCGAGGCAGAGATTGATCCCGAAGTCAACGTGATGAGCGAGGCCGAGAGCCGGCAGCTCTACCGAGAGGCATTCCACGCTTGGTTCCAAGGGAAACTCGAAGACCTGCCCCAGGGCACACGACGCATGCTGCGCCGCAGGACCCGGAACGCGCCGCCCGACAGTCTCTCGGCCGCGGGTTGGGAGCTGGCCAACTGGCGCGACTTTCCCGCTCCCTGGCAGCGTCCACCGTTCGACCGCACAGCCGCCATCGATGCCCTAGTCGAGAAATTTCATCGCCTGGCGGAACTCACGGCGGAGCCTTCGGAGGCGAGCAACAATCTCTTTCTCGACACCGCTCGGGCACGGGAGCTCAGCCGCGAGATTGGCACGGCCGAGAAGGCAAGACCGCGAGACTACGACGGTCTGGAGGCGACGTTGGTCCTGGTGGCGTCTGACCGCCGGTTTGAGCCGTTGCGCAAGCCACGTAAGGGCAAGTCGCAATATAACCGACACATCAAGCGCGAGCAGATCTTCGCCCTGCATCAAGAGCTGATCGCCCTCCTCGAGTCATTCGTGGACGAGGCGAATTCCGATCTTGCCGCTTTATTACAGGCCGAGCTCGGAGAAACCGTGGCCGAATATCAGCGATTGAAGGAGCGCGCCGGAAGGCTCGATTTCCTCGATCTTCTCATCCGGACCCGCGATCTGCTGGTTCAATCGGCCAGTGTGCGCCGATACTTCCAAGAACGTTTCACCCACCTGTTCGTCGATGAGTTCCAGGACACCGATCCCCTGCAGGCAGAGATCCTGGTGCTGCTGTCGGCCGATCATCCGCAAGCCACTAACTGGCGAACCGTGCGCCCGCAGGCGGGCAAGTTGTTCATCGTAGCCGATCCCAAGCAGGCCATCTACCGCTTCCGCCGGGCCGACGTCGGAACTTACGAAGAGGTGAAACAACTTTTGCTCGGCCAGGGCGCTGAGCTCCTGCAATTGACTACCAGTTTCCGGTCGCTGCCGTCGATCCAGGCCCTGATCAATCGTGCCTTCGCGCCTGCGATGGACGGCAACGCGGATACGCTGCAGGCCGGCTATGTTCCACTTTCCCCCTTTCGCGAGGACTACCCTGGTCAGCCGTCGATCGTCGCCCTGCCGGTACCGCGTCCCTACAAAAGGATGTTCTCGATGGAGGCGGTCGAGGCCTCCCTGCCGGATGCGATTGCGGCATTCGTCGAGTGGCTGGTCGGACACAGCGGTTGGACGATTGCAACGCCGGGAGATCCGCAGAACCGGGTTCCGCTCGGGCCCAATCACGTTTGCCTGCTCTTCCGCCGTTTCGTCAGTGGGGACGACGATATTGCACGGCCGTATCTGCGCGCGTTAGAAGCCCGAAATCTGCCCCATCTGCTGGTGGGTGGCAAGTCGTTTCACGATCGCGAGGAGGTGCAGACACTTCGCGCCGCGCTCACCGCCATCGAGTGGCCCGATGACGAACTTTCCGTGTTTGCCACCTTGAAAGGCTCCTTGTTCGCCATCCCGGACGAGGTCTTGCTCGAATACCGGCATCGCATGGGCCCGTTCCATCCTTTCCGCTTGCCCGCGGATCCGCTTTCCGGAGAGCTTCAGGATGTGGTCGAAAGCCTGCGCATGCTCGCGAAACTCCACCGCGGACGCAATCGTTGTCCGGTCGAGGAAACCATCGACCGCTTACTGCGGGCGACCCGCGCCCACCTGGCATTTGCGCTGCGCCCCTCGGGCGAGCAAGTGCTCGCCAACGTGCTGCATATTCGAGAACTGGCAAGAAGATACGAGGTTTCCGGCGGGCTGTCCTTTCGCGGCTTCGTCGAAGACTTGAATGGGGGAACTGGCGCCGCAGAGGCTGCCGAAGCGCCGATTTTCGAGGAGGGGGGTGAGGGGATTCGCATGATGTCGGTCCATAAGGCAAAGGGGCTAGAGTTTCCCGTCGTGATCCTGGCTGACATCACGGCAAAGATCTCGCGTCAGCAACCCAGCCGCCACATCGACGCCCGCGCCGGTTTGTGTGCCATTCCTCTGGCCGGTTGCGAGCCCTTGGACCTCCACCGGCATGCTCCACTCGAGCTTGCCCGCGATCGTGCCGAGGGGGTGCGATTGGCCTACGTGTCCGCCACCCGAGCGCGTGACCTGCTGGTGGTTCCAACCATCGGCGACGATCCCCGCCGCTCGTGGGGCTCGGTCGAAAACTGGTGGGTGAGGCCGCTCTACGATGCCCTCTATCCCTTGCGGGAAAACCGGCAGAAACCAGGTGCGGCTGTGGCCTGTCCAAAGTTCGGCAAAGACAGCGTGCTCATGCGGCCGCCAGATTTCGTGGGCGATGAAGCCGACACCGTCTGCCCGGGGCTGCACCATTTCGCCGAGCCGGGCATGCCGGATCGAGGCTATGGGGTTGTATGGTGGGACCCGCGGGCTCTCACCTTGGATGTGCCGCAACGGTTCGGTATACGTCAAGAGGAGCTGCTGAAAGAACCTTCGGACCCGGAGATTCTCCGCCATGACCTCAGCAGCTACGAGGGCTGGCGGAAAGGGTGGGAGGAGGTAAGGGAAAAGGCCAGGACACCCAGCGTGACCTTTCGCACCGTCACGGCCGAGGCTCGCCACAGCCATAGCCGAAGCCCGGCGCCCGAGGTCGAGCTGATCGAACTGCCGAGAGAGCGGGAACGTCCCTCCGGTGCGCGTTTCGGTGCGCTCGTGCATGCTGCCCTGGCATCGGTGCCCTTGGATGCAAACGGCAGTCAGATCGAGCAGTTGGTCTCGCTGCATGCGAAAGTCTTGGCGGCTCATGAGGAGGAGAAGGAGGGAGCGGTGCTCGCCGTCGGGCGCGCCTTAGCTCATCCGCTCCTCGGGAGAGCAAGGAAAGCCTGGCAATCGGGCCAATGCCGCCGCGAGACTCCGATTACCATCACGCAGAGCGACGGAACTCTGCTCGAGGGGATCTTGGACCTCGCTTTCCTCGAAGACAACAAATGGGTGGTGGTTGATTTCAAGACGGACCGCGAACTCGAGGTCGCCCTTGAAACCTACCTTAGGCAGGTGGCGGTGTACGCCAAGGCTGTTTCCTGGGCGACCCAGCAGGAGGCATCTCCAATCATTATGCGAGTCTAACGGCGCCACCGATCCACGAGTCGCCAAGAGCGCGGCTTGCGCCGAATGTCGAATGGGTTAGAGACACAATGGACGGGCGATGTCCAGCTTGAGGACTATACTTTGAGGCGGCGGATGGCCGACGAAGAGGCGCTTTGCAGGCTGAACGGAGGCGCCGATTGCGGTTGGGGCAGTGTTTCCTGAGCAAGCCGCGGGCTGGCGATGGCTTCGACGCTCAGCGAAGCCGTGCCTCTCGATGGTTGGGAGTAGGATCGTGAACTGGAGAGCCTGGGCCTTGATCGGTTGCGTGGGCTGCGCCGCAGCCGCATTTGCCTTGTTCTCGGATTTGGCACTGGCACAGACTGACTCCAAAGAAAAGTCTCCGCCGCTGACCTCCCCCGCGGCAAACTCGCAGCAGGGTTCGGTGGCGACCTTCCGCGCGTACTCCGATCTGGTTCTCATCCCGGTGACCGTCACCGATACGCTGAACCGTTTCGTTCTCGGGCTTGAGAAAAAAGATTTCCGTTTGCTGGAAGACGGGGCGGAGCAGGACCTGGCGCTTTTCTCGGGCGAGGATGCGCCGCTCTCGGTCGGCTTGCTGTTCGATGAGAGCGGCAGCATGGACTATAAGCTTGCCGCTTCCCGTGACGCCGCGGCACAGTTGCTGAACACCCTGAACAAAAATGATGAGGCGTTTCTCGTCGAGTTCGCGGATCTGGCCAAGGTATCGATTGGATTCACCAGCCACGGGGAGGAGATTCAGGGTGCTCTGAAGAACGCTCAGGCCGGCGGTCTGACCGCGATGCTGGACGCCATCGACAGCGGGCTCCTCGAGATGAAAAAGGCCAAGAATTCCCGCAAGGCGATCGTGGTCATTTCCGATGGCGGGGACAACCGCAGCCACTACACCGCGGCCCAGATCGAGTCGCTGGTTCGGGAAGCGGACGTGCAAATCTATGCCATGGGTGTTTTCGAACCGGTCTTCGCTCTCGGATTGGCCCCGGAGGAAATCTCCGGACCGCGTTTGCTGTCGGAAATCGCGACCCAAACCGGTGGGCGGGCTTTCGCAGCCGCGGCCTCGGGCGACATGCCGAGTGTGGCAACCCGGATCGCGGTCGAATTGCGCAATCAGTACGTCCTTGGCTACTACCCTAAGAACAAGACCAGAGATGGAAAGTACCGCAAGGTGGAGGTGAAGGTTCTCGAGCCTGCTGGCCTGGGTTCTTCTCTCAAAGTGCACTGGCGGCTCGGATATTACGCACCCGCTCAGTGATTTGCCCGGTGACTAGTGGTGGCCGCCCGGGTGTACTCCAATCGGGGAAGCAGCGTGCGTCACGCCAAACTGGGAAGCATGCTGCACGGGTAGCGGGTGCGTGGAAGGGATAGGGCGCACCGGTATCGGGTGGGGACGAAAAGGCGCTGGAAATCCACCCGACCCCAGTCCGAAGAACAAAGGCAGAGAAGTGTAGCCGGGCAAGTACAGGGAATTGAACCCCGGCTGGTACCCCAAATAGCTGTAAGAACTGAACAAGCCCGACTGCAGAGGAACCAGACCGAGCGGGGGATAGTAGGTGAAGCTGCCCAGGCCGGAATACGACGCCTCGAGCGAAGCGGGGTCCTGGATGTTCGCTGCGATAGCATTGTCCGCGGAGATCGACTGTTGCCGGCCTTCGGCCCAAACGCTCAGCGCGTCGCGGGGCGGATCGATCGCTCGGTCCGGCACCAGGACGGCCGCGAAGGGCAGCTCCATGCCATGCCCGACCGACACCACCCCCTTATCGCTGGGGGCAGATACTTCCGCCTTACCCTGGAACACCCATAAGCGCGGCGGATCAGCGTCAATTCGGTAGGCGCCCTCCTCGAGGAAGCGCATGCTCCAATTCTTGTAAATCAGGGTTACCGATTGACCGGAGACAGGCTCCGCCGAATCCACCATCACCGACCCCGCCAGCAATTCGACACGCGTGTTCGAGAGTTCGTTCGCGAGCATGCGAATCTTCGTCCTCTCGCCCATGCGGACGAAGACGTTCGGCGTAAGCAGCACCTCTGCACGGCCGTCCCCCGTACGTAGTTCAGCGCCTTGGGGAACGCTGGAAAATCTTCCCGGATGAGATTCGAGTGGCTGCTCGTCCAGGTAAACCGCCCCCTCAAAAAAATGGACAATCCCTGAATGCGTGGAGATTACCGATTGTCCGCAAGCTGGCAGGGTTAGCCGGATGACGAACGCAAGGGCCCAAACCGCAGACGCGCGAGGGAAAAACATAAAAAGCGCCCCCA
>DASPVV010000279.1:0-26371 GCA_035622175.1 Terriglobales bacterium
TGCGCGATGCTGGGCGTGGGAGCTCCTGCCGGCGATGACACCGGAAATTACGGGACTACCATTCTTCTGACCAGCGAAACCGTGCCTCCGTTTCGACTGGAAACCGGCTGGCAGATCTCCGGCATCAATTTCTATTGGCCGGATCAGACGACGGGCAAGACAGCTTATCCGCCGCTGTTCAGCGATGGCGGCGTCGGCAAGGGATTCAACCACGGAGTCATCAACAATATCGTGATCGTCAACGCTTACGACGGCATGACGATCACACCCCAGGGTGAGTCGGAGGACGTGAAGATCTCCAACTCCACCATGTGGGCCTACCATTTTCTTTTTAATCTGAACAGTACGGGCGATAGCTGGGCGCTGAGCAACAACCGCTTCACGCCGGGGCCGCTGTTGAATATGTGCAGTTTTTCTTCCGCCTGCGAGTCGGCCATTAACCAGGCGAATTACGTCAACGCCATTTTCCACATCACGGCGGGAGGAACCGTCACGCTGGCCGTGACCGGCTCGGAAACATTCTCCTGGCGATACGGGATTCTCCTTGATAAAGGCGCGTTGCTGGGCGGGTCGATCTTCGATGTCGCCTGGGACGGGATGGGAACGCTCATCGATTCGAGTTCGGCGGGGATTTATGCGTTCCAAAACAACTTCACCGGTTCGATGTCCGAGTGCGGGATCGCCGTCTACGGCGGTGAGTCTCCGACGGGCAACACGCCGTGCTTCAATCTCGGCGTGGACAGTGGCCTCTTTATCTACGACTTCCGGACCGATGGAAGTTTAGGCAGCTGGTTGCTCGGCGCCGGCAACAACAAGGTAGAGGTGGATAACGTCGATATCGCCAGCATCGGCGGCGCCAATGATGGCCGTGACTATTACGTCGTGCACTTCACGGCACCGACCAACGTGCTCACTGTGCGCAACAGCCAGCTGGGCGGCTTGCCATCGAACGGGCACGTCCACGGCATCAACATTGGAACCGATACCATGGCAAGCACGATTATTCAGAACTGCGTTTTCAATTTCATGAACGATTCGATTACCGGAATCACCAACAATAAAGCCATGGTCATGGGCGATACGTCGTTCAACAGCAACAGCTCCGGCAAAAGCGTGGACCTGAGGGGCACCGGGAGCATGGTTTATGTCGGCAACTATTGGGACATTCCCCCGGCGGCGCTTCTCCCCATCATTTCAAACTGAGATGGTCGTACCCGGATTTCGGACCTTTCTCTCACCGAGAAGCTGGGCTTCGTGAGTGAAGCATCGCCTTCAGAAGGCATGTGCTCACGACTTGCGAGGACGGTTGTGGGCAGCCGCGTTTCTGATCAGGGTCTCAAGGACTGTTCTATCCACATCCGCTAGTTTTTGGATGTAGAGGCATCCCTTTCCTGTCGTGTGTTTTCCGAGTTTGGCTAACAGGGCTCTTGCCTCACTGTGGCCCAGCATACTGTACAGAACAATAGCAGCCTTGCGCGGTGAAAAACTGATAAGCGGCATGTCCCCTTCACGCCCGCTGTCATATCTGTAGTGATAGCTTCCGAAGCCAACGATGGACGGTCCCCAGAGTGTCGGCTTCTCGCCGGAAGCTCGTTGCATAAGTTGAATCAGTTGCTTCGCTTCGGAGCGTCGCGTCGGATCCGTCAGGCCGTCGATGTACGCACCGACGCTCAAAGTCGTAGCCTTGGTCTTGTTCTCTGGCATTTTGGCCTCCGTCTTAAGATCGAAGGCTAGCACAGTGTACGGCCAATGACCGTTGAAAATGGTCAACAGGTGAGCCACATCACTGATCAATGGGTAATCGCGGTTACCAACAAGCTGTTAGGCGACCGCGATCATGTGTCGCTTTGCTAGAGCCTCAATTTCCGGCTCGGTCACCGCCGAGAGGTCTGCGCGTTCGGTAGCGATGACCCGTCGAGAAATGTCGGAATGATGGGTTTTCAAGTATTCTTTCAAGAAGTCGGCAGCGTTGCTTTTTCCGGTGGCGTGACCGATGAGGACGATCTCATGCGCGGGAGTGAGATCTTTCGCGATCTCCTCATAAAACGAATCCTCTTCGGGGACACGCTCGCCACGGTAGTGAGCTTCCTTGCGATGAATCAGATGGTGGTGGAAATTGAAAGGATCGTAAGGTCGTACCTTGTGTTCGTCTGCCGGACGACTTCCACCGAAATCTTGATACACATGGGCGGCGTGGTGATCGATGACGACAATCATACGGAGGGGCTTGGCCGGTTCTTCTCTAGGCGCACCCGATCCGGCTTCTTTCAGGAATTTGCGCAGCCGAGAAACCTCCTCCACGCCAAGATCATGGGCGCGCGGCCGCTTGAAGAAGACGCGTTGGCTGCCGACACGGAACACAAACTCATCGTTTCCATGGGGTTGAACCTCACCCAGATGCTCGACCAGTTCGACGGCCTCGCTCCAACTCAGGTTATGGGGTAGCTTGCCGTTGAGAAGATTCTGGTACAGCGACTCGAGGTGCTTGCTCATCTCACTGGCTAGTATAGCGGAGGAAGGCATCGACTGAGCAGCCGGGCCTTCAGGCGCATCGACCAGAGATAATCCGCCGCCTCCCACACCGCTTGCAAAATCGAAATCACCTGGGCTCCGTAGCTGACTTGCCGCCGCCAGCGCTGCCGTACCTGTGGCTGGTTTCCGGCGTCGCACCCTTCAGCAAGCGGATCGCGGTCCGGGTTTTGTGCCAGGAGCCCGTAGCACACCCCCGGCGAAAGATGTTCACCTCTAAATGTGGTCTGACTGCAGGTTTTCGTTTGCGACCTATTGATTCGAGCAGTGCCCAACATCGCGATATTCGCTGCGTCAATCGTGGGACTGTTCGGGTTCGACCCTCAACCGCCAAAACCCTGACGCCAGGGCGCTGTTTTCCAGGACTTCTGATTCCGCTCGCACCCAGTCCTGCACCGCAAATCCATCCACGTATCCACGCTCCTCGTACAGGGCTTGTGCGCGGGAGCGAATCTTTCGCTCAACTAGCTCGACGAGAAGCGATTGCTGCTTGCGCCGCTGGGCTTCGTTGGTCAGCGTTCGGTTGTGTTCCTCATTAGCCATGTCCCAATGATACGGGATTGCTGTTAACGCAGCGTTAATCAGGAGAGCGCGGGGTATTGTCTGAGACCTAAGCAATCACAGAGTTAGATTCGGCTGCGCTCTGCGACAAGTCCCCCCTTCAGCTTGAGTTACACGTGAGAGGATCGCCGCTTCCGTATTGGGGGCTTGTGATGTGCGAGCTCATCTTCCTTTTACCTAGTCAATCGCGCCATTGTTTGCAGGGGCCCGGCGACGGGGACGTGAGACCTAGCGAACAAATAGCGCAAGCTGGCCATCGCCTTGATAACAACCACGAACCCGAGGTGCGCGGATCTTGCTCCTGCCATTTGCTTTCTGTTTATCGAGCGACGCCTTACGGCTTGGACTCTTGCAAAAGCACGACGTCGGAGTCGGTGTGGCCGCGCAGAATGCCAAGACTCCGGCCATCCGGCGACCAGTGGAAAGCAAGGATTTGCTCTCGGTCGAAGTTGGTAATCTGTCGCCTGGGCGAACCATCCATGGGCTGAATCCAGATGTTGTCCACCCCATTCTGGCGAATGCCGTAGGCGACGGACTTTCCGTCTGCTGTGAATTGCGCGGCTGTGGAGATTCGAGGATCTACATCCAATAAGCGCGGCGAACGCAGAGTGGCGAGGTCCAGCAACGCGATCTTTTCGATGCCGCTTTGCTGCTCCGAAGTCAAAACCTCGACCAGATAAGCCAGGGTTTTGCCATCGGGCGAAATGGCCAACTCTCGGCCCACCAAGATCCCATGAGGAATCTCGCTGCCGGGAACCGGTTCGGATTTTGCAGAGGCATCCAAGGGGACACGCCTGATCTGTTTCCGGTCGGGCTCGTAATAAACCCATTCTTGATGCGCCGAGCACACGGGGGCCACTTCAAATTGACCGTCGGCCAGTTTGATAGGAGAGGAGCCGTCCGCGTTCACCCGCCAAATACCAATGGAGTTCGTGCCGGCGGCGAATGCCCAAGGAAAGACAACATATTGAGCGCCGCACGCAGCGAGATTGAGAATTTGGGCTAGTGGATCACTTACAAGCTGGCGGGAGCTTCTCCCCTGGGCATCGTGCCGTATCAGTCGCGTGCCGTCTGTCGTAAGCAAGCCGCCATCGGAAGTCCAATGGAAAGACTGGATCTGCTCGCTGTCAGCAAGAAACGGATCGACATTGGCCGTTGCGCTGCCTTCACCCGGCAAAACATAAAAATTGCTGACGGCTTTCTGTTGCACCGTGGCAAGCGTCCGTCCGTCGGCCGAGAGGGACAAAGTTGCGTGACTGTTGGTATCGCGAGAAATGGGACGAAACTGGCCCCCGGGGACAGAAACGAAGCCGATCTGGCGGTGACTGTAGTTGGGGCCTTTTTGCTGGTAAATGACCAACAGACCATCAGCAGTCGTGGCCCATGTCATTTCCCAAATGGCCTTGTCGGAAAAGGTTAGGGTCTGGATCTTTCCAGAGCGTAGGTAGAACAGGTTAATTCCGCTGAGCGCATTTTCCGGTTGAAACTCGGGATAGGCAATTGTTTGCCCATCAGGGGACCATGCGAGCCAACGCGCAAGAATAGTCAGAGGGGCAATATTGAGCACCTTCTGATCGGCTCCGTCGAGGTTGGCAGACAGCAAGCGGTACTTCCCGGCTTCGGGATCGTTGGCACGAATGAAGGCCATTCGGCGGCCGTCGGGAGAAAAGCTGATCGAGCTGTCGACGTCGTGGACCACCGCTTGCGGAGTGCCTCCCAATACCGGCGCGCGATCGAGATTGAAGTCGGTATTGAGTCCGTTTTCCGCTTGGCGGAAGTAAACGTAGTTTCCATCGGGCGAAAACGAGGCGCTATGGATCGTGCCGGGGGAAGGGGAAACGACCTGCGTGTCGCTGCCGGTGGCAACATTGCGCAGCCACAAGCTGTTCCGGCCGTTTTCGTTCGTCACGACGAGAACGTATTTTCCGTCCGGGGAAATTGCCGTGCCCAAGGCTCTGCCACTATTAGTGACCTGAGTGATGCTGAGGTTTTGGAATGGCGCAGCGGCAGGACGATGCGTAAGAGAATAAACGCCATACCCTGCTGCGACAAGGAGGGCGACAGCAGCAGTCGCTGCACTTGCAAACCCAAACTTGTGCTGCTTCGCCGCAGCGACCACCACTGAGCTAGTGGTAAACGCGGGCAGTGCTGAAGTGCTCCCCGCGACCGCACCAGATCCTGAAATGGAGATCGCATGGGCATCGCCTGGCCCAACTTGGCGGGTGGACTCGAAATCCCGCTTCAGGCGCTGCAAGTCGGCCCGCATTTCCGCTGCACTCTGGTAGCGCAGGTTGCGGTCTTTCTCCAGCGCTTTGTTGATGATTCTCTCCAACTCCGCAGGCACTTCCGGGTTCAGCCTCACCGGTGCCGTCGGCGTCGCGTCCAAAATTGCCTTGGAAATCACCGCCGAACTCTCGCCGCGAAACGGCAACAGGCCCGTAGCCATCTCGTACAGTACTGCTCCGAACGAGAACAAGTCCGTGCGCGCATCCAATTCCTTCGCCCGCGCCTGCTCCGGCGACATGTACGCCACCGTGCCCAACGTCGAGCCGAGACTCGTCAGATGCGATTCCTCCACAGTCACGCCATAAACGCTGCTCGACCTGATGTCTGAAACGCTCGGGGGCTTCACCTTGGCCAGGCCGAAATCCAGAATCTTGGCGTGTCCTCGCTTCGTGATGAAGAGATTCCCCGGCTTGATATCGCGATGAACAATGCCTTCGCTGTGAGCGGCATCCAGTCCGTCGGCAATCTCAATCGCCAGACCCAGCAACGTGTCGGTATCAAGGGCCCTTCCCGCGATGCGGTGCATCAGGGTCACGCCGTCGAGAAATTCCATGACGATGAAGGGCCGTCCGTCTTGTTGCCCGATCTCATAGACAGTGCAGATATTGGGATGATTCAACGCGGAAGTTGCTTGCGCCTCCCTCTGGAACCGGGCCAGCGCTTGCGGATCTCTGGCTACGTCGTCCGGCAGAAACTTTAGAGCGACAAAGCGGCGTAAGGTTATGTCCTCCGCCTTGTACACCACTCCCATCCCGCCACCGCCAAGCCTCTCGACGATGCGGTAGTGCGAGAAGATCTGTCCGATCATTGGGCTGAAATGTTAGGACTGGAAGGAGGGCAAGTCAATGAAAGATCTGAAGTTGGCCGTATCCCGAAGGCTTGCGCTGTTTCTTCGCCCATCATTTTGAGCAGGCGTTGGACTCGGAAGGTCATCCATGGCTTTTGCGGATTACTCCACCCTCACTGGAAACTTCCACTATTTGCCTCCGTGGTTGGGGCGCTTGAATATCACTGGGCAGCAACCAATTGAAGTCCCAGAGCTTGGCCTTGTGTTGTAAGTGGATCAGTTCGCGTTGTTGGCGTCGTTGCTCGTAGTAGGCAGCGCCACGGTCAACCCAATCTTGTCCTTTGCTGAGCATGCGATAGACGTAAGCGTACGTCGATGAACGTCGATGGCCGTCTAGACACGGGTGTAATTAGAGGCCATGCTCGCGGCGTGGACACCCGCCTTCTGAAGCTGGAGGAGAAACGACGGATTGGGGAAGAGACGCCGGTCGAGGGGGTGTCCGTAGCCGAGATAGCGCGCAGGCACGGACTGAAGGCCAACCTGGTTTTCAACGGGCGCAACCGTATTGTGCAGGACAGTTGGGCAGTCGGGGCGGAGCCCAACGATTGCCGGTGCACGTGGCACCCGAAGGTTTTTCGCTGACGGACCTGGCGCCCGCCGCATCTTCCGGTGGCGAGGGCATGATTCACATCCGGCTGCCGGTGGATGAGTACGAGTCGAGGTCAAACGCGACCGAACCTCTAGGCTGCTTCACTGACTGGTTCTGTATAGGGTGGCCGGAGGTCTCATAACTTACTTGACAACCCGAGTAAGTGTGGATAATCATACGCGCCGCAGTTTCTTGGGGGGGGACTGAGCGTTGGGAGGTGAGCGACGGACTCGCTTCGCGCTAGGGGGCACCTCTACCCGCTGATCCTTTCGTGCCTGCCAATCACTCAGCCGAACCACCTAAGATTGGCTCTTCTTCGTCGTAGGGACGGTGCCCACATTTCAAGTTAGCTATGCAGATAGGAGTTGCTCTATGCAACATGAGGTCGACTCACTTCTGATCGCCGTCCTTGGCGTACTAACAGCTCTCGTCCTTTCTCTGCCTGTGATGGGAGCACCCGTCCCCTCGAAGATCATGTCGATACCGATCACTTTCGAAAAGAATATCGGTCAGGCGCCAAGTTCATATCAATTTCTAACTCGCCACGGTGGCATCTTAGTGCTCTTTTCAGAACAGGGAATGGATATCGTTCTGCCCCGTCGTGAAAACTCTCGTACCGCAATCGGCTTCCGGCTGGTTGGTGCAACACCTGTTCTTCCTCAAGGGCGCAACCGACTTCCGGGTCTTTCGAACTACCTGATCGGAGCCGATCCATCGGGTTGGATTCGGGGCGTTTCCCAGGAGGGTCAGGTTGTCTATCCCGGTGTTTATCGAGGTATCGATCTTATCTTCCACGGGAATGGCGCAGATATGGAGCACGACTTTCGCGTTGCGGCTCGTGCCGATCCGACTCAGCTGCGTTTCAGAATCCAGGGAGCACAGAAACTGGCAGTTACGGCTTCCGGCGACCTTTCCATTTCGTGTACAAGTGGCGACCTTGTTTTCCGAAAACCCGTCGCATATCAGCAGTCTTCCCGAGGACGGAGACTGGTTGCGGCAGCCTTTGTCGTAAACGCGGACCAGTCGATTCAATTTCGACTGGGAGCCTATGACAAAGCTCGCGAACTTGTGATTGATCCGGTCTTCATCTTTTCGACCTACCTGGCAGGCAGTAACTACGATCAAGCCGTTGCCATCACTAGCGATTCAAGCGGCAATGTCTATGTTACCGGCACGACTGACTCTCTGGATTTTCCCGTCAAGAATGGCATTCGCGATACGACGGTCGGATCTACTGGTTTTGTTTCAAAGCTTGATCCAACGGGGCAGACGTTGCTCTATTCAACGTTCCTTGGTGGGTCCGGCTCTTATGGAACCACAGTCGGTGGAGGGATTGCGCTCGACTCGAACGGGAATATCATCGTTGCGGGCATCTCGAGTGCCGACGATTTTCCGCAAGCAGGATCGGTTCCCACCACGAGCTGCACAGGAGGAAATTCCTGTTACTTCCTCGCCTCTCTCAATCCGAGCGGCAGCGCCTTTAACTATGTTGGGCTGATTGGGGGAGCTCAGGGGCCCGTTCCTCAGTGGGGAAGCGTAACCACAAGTCTTTTTGTGGATAAGTCGGGAAACGCCTATGTGGCCGGTATCACGGACAGCTCGGCATTTGAGATAACCCCTGGTACCCTCGCGACGACGGTTCCAAATTATCCGTTCAGCTCGACTTTCGTGCTGAAAGCGAACTCTAGCGGTGCGCTGGTTTACAGCACGATCATCCCAGGGACGGCTGCAGAAAACGTCGGCAGCAGTAACAATCTTTTCTTTCCTGCAGGAATATCCGTAGATGCAAACGGCCAGGCCACCATTGCCGGCACGGCAGGGCCCGGATTGCCAAGCACCTCGGGCGTGGTTCAGCCAACCTTTCCCAACAGTCTCGACGTTGGAAATGTTACCGCAGGATTTGTTCTGCAATTGAATGCCGTCGCATCCGCCATCAATTATGCAACCTACGTTCCCGGCACCGACAGCGTCGGCGGATTTGCCGTCGACAGCCTCGGGGACTCTTATGTGACCGGCCAAACCAGCGAGACGAATCTGCCGGTCAGCGGCAACGCCTATCAGAAGACGATGAAGTCATCTGTATTCTGTACCTGCAACAGCGGCTTCCTTCTGGAGCTGAATGGTGCGGGAACGAGCGTTCTTGCCGCCACTTACCTTGGGGGGACACCAACCCCTGCCGGGACCAGTTTCTCGGGGATTGCCCTCGACAGCCACTCCAATGTGTACGTTGGCGGGATGTCCGCCTCACCAGACTTTCCCCTCGTTCATCCGTTTGTATCTCTTTACCAGTCCGGAAACGAGACTATGGTGCTGGCGGAGATGAATACCGCTCTGAGCTCTCTTCTGTTTGGCAGCTTTCTCAGCCCGACAGATCAGCCCTCGAATGGAACCACCTTTGCGGCGATCGCCATCAATTCTCAGAACAACATAGTCGTTGCAGGTGGAACGTCAGCAACAGACTTCCCCACCACCACGGGCAGCTTTCAACCGGTTCCGCCCGCGCCAGGCGACCACCCTGTGATCGCCGAACTCAACATGGCGACGCCAGCTCCTTCGGTTTGCTTGGATCAGTGGAACGTAAACTTCGGTACGGTGCTCGCCAACACGCCTAGCTCTCAGGTTGTGCACCTGACGAACTGTGGGAATGCTCCGCTATCGATCGGGAGTATGACTTCCTCGGCGGCGGCTGTCACGGTCAAACAGAGTTGCGGCACACTCCAGGCAGGCACAGTATGTCCGATCTCCCTTATCTTTACACCTACGGGTGCCGCTCCAACCGCAGGAACAGTGACTGTGAAAGATAACGCTGTAATTTCGCCGCAGTTCATTTCCTTTTCGGGTCAGGGGGTTACTCCACAGCTCAGTCCATTCTCTGGTAGCTTCAACTTTGGCCATCTGCTGGTGAATACCAGCGGGCTGCCGAACACCTTTATTTTTTCGAACATCGGTAGTGCTCCTCTGACCATTACAGCAGTCTCCGTGGATGGGGATTTCTCAATAACACAGGACGGTTGTTTAGGAACCTTGCAGCCAACTTCTCTCTGTATCATCAGCATCACCTTCTCACCCACTGCCGCGGGGATTTGCACAGGTGTCCTCACGATTGTTTCGAACGACCCAGCCCATCCGCGGGCGGGGCTCAGCTTGGTCGGGACCGGAGACAGTGTGTATGCGGCTCCCGTAGTTCAATCCCTGACCTCGCCGACCGCCCAAATCGGGACCGGCGCTATCACCGTGCAAGTTCTGGGAGCCAGTTTCTACCCCGCTTCGGTGATTCAAGTAAACGGAATTACGCAAGCGACCACATACTCCGGCGGCGGGCAACTGCAAGCAACACTGGATTCCGCCGTGACAGGCTCCATCGGGGAGGTCGCGGTGGATGTTGTAAATCCAGTACCGGGCGGCGGGACCAGCGTTGCAGTGCCATTGACCCTCTATGAGGGAGTCTTTTTAGGGACTACATTTGTCGCGAGTGTTCCAGGTTCTCAGATGATTTACGCGTCTATTCCGTCTTCGGCAGCGACAAACCCCAATACGGTAATTCCGATCAATCCGGCCACAGCAGTTTTGGGGACGCCGATTCCGGTGGGTAATAATCCGGACCTTCTTGCCGCGTCTAGTGACGGCAGTTATCTTTTCGTGGTTGCCGAACAGGATCAGACCCTTCAGCGCATTAATCTTTCCACGCAGAAGGTAGACCAGACGTTTGCTTTTCCGCCAAATAACGTCGGCAGCTCGACCCTATCGGGTATGGATCTGAAAGGAGTTCCAGGTTCACCGCAAGAGGTTGTTCTCTCCGTCGGCGTGCCTGGCTATGCCTACGGAGAGCTCGCGTTGTACAACGGTACGGGGTTGGTGAACTATGTACCCAATCCGAACCCCCTCACAACTAACTTTTTGAGCATCGCCTTTGCGGGTAACCCGCTGACGATATACTCGCTTCCGTTCTCAACGGCGCTGAATCCCTTCTTCAATGTAATCACCCTCGGTTCCCAGGGGCTGTCGTTTACTCCTTTTACGGAAAATCTTGGGATCGATGACACAACCGGTGCCCAGGTTGTTTCCGATGGCATGCTGCTTTACACAGTTTCAGGTCAGATCTGGAATCCCTCCACCCGGGCCCAGGTGGGAACTTTCCCGGTGACCCTTGATAACGCAACCTCGTATCCCAACTACGGCGACTTACTGATAGATGTGACGAACGGAAACCTTTTTACCGTCGGCGCCCAGCCCTATCTGACGTCTGCAGCCACGGTACTCTCCAGGTATGGTCAACAGTCACATGAATTGACGGGTGCATTGGCATTCACGCAGTTAGAAAATCAGCCGCAATCTTTGGTGCGTTGGGGTTCGAACGGCTTTGCATTCACTGCGCAGGATGGTTCAGGAAACCAGGATGTTCTTCTTTTGACCAGCAGCCTGGCAGCAGCCCAAAGCTCAAGTCCAGTTCCTCAGCTCATCTCTGTGACGCCGTCGTCGACACCCAAAGACAGTTTTGGCTTGCTACTCATTCTGAATGGCCAGAACTTTGTTCCAGGATCGGCAGTCATGTGGAACATGACTGCTTTGCAGACAACCTACTACTCGAGCACAGCGCTAGCAGCTATGGTGCCTGGCACTGATTTTGCCAACAGCGGTTCGGCGTCGGTCACGGTCAGCAATCCGGCGCCCGGAGGTGGCAGCTCCAATGCCATTCTCTTCACCATAGCCCCACAGGTTCCTCTGCTCTCCTTCTCGTCGTCGCAGGTTACCTTCCCCACGCAGACAATTGGGACTACGAGCCCAGCTCGGACAATTTCCTTACAGAATCCGGGATCGGCTACTCTGACGATTTCTGGGATTAAGATCGTTGGGACCGGTGCAGCTTCATTTCAGCAGAGCAACACCTGTGGAACCTTCTTAGCTCCGGGCGCCAATTGCTCAATGTCGCTCTCGTTTGCACCCGTTGCTGGCGGCCTTCAAACTGCCGGGATTGCCGTCACCGACAATGCCGCGGGTAGCCCCCAAGTGGTGCCAGTCTCAGGGGCTGGAGTGGGCCTTGGGCTGGCAATTGCATCCGGTGGATCGGCATCCGCTACAGTCGTGGCAGGCTCATCCGCCAGTTACAAGCTCATCATCGGTGGAGCAGGTGTGAGCGCCACCGCAACCATCACCTGCACCGGGGCCCCTCAGGGCGCTAGCTGTTCCGTGCCGAGTAGTGTAAACGTGAGTCCTACTTCAAAGACATCACTCACCGTTACTGTGACGACAACCGCAGGGACAAGCGCAACGTTATATCCCAGCCTGCGGTGGCTCTGGGGCGTGGCTCTCTTCGGGTGGCTTGTGTTGCCAGCGCAGGGACGAAAGCGGTGGCTCACGAGGTTTCCCTTGTTCCTACTGATAGTGATTTGTTCCTGTGGCGGAGGCAGTGGCAACCAGGCGAATTCCGGGGGCACTCCAACCGGGCAATACACGCTGACGGTAACCGCATCGGGAGATTCTGACACCCAATCCCTACCGCTGACTTTAAAAGTGCAGTAGAGGGCTAATATTTTTGGATCTGTGCTGTCAGATGTTCAGGTCAACTTCCGGGTGGCCGATACACTCGGAATCGCCGCACTCGGGCCGACTATAATGGTCCGCACGAATGGCCCTTACCCCTGGTGCCAAACTCGGTCCCTATGAAATTCAATGCGCTTTGGGCGCGGGTGGCATGGGTGAAGTGTACCGTGCGCGCGATACGCGTCTGGATCGCACGGTTGCGGTCAAGATTCTTTCCTCACATCTTTCTTCCAACCCGGAGGCTAAACAGCGCTTTGAGCGCGAGGCGCGGGCGATTTCATCACTGAACCATCCCCACATTTGCACGCTGTACGACATCGGCCACCAAGACGGGACGGACTATCTCGTCATGGAATTTCTTGAAGGAGAAACCCTCGCCGACCGCCTGCGGAAGGGACCGCTGCCTCCGCAGCAGGTTCTCGAATACGGGGTCGAGATTGGCGAAGGTCTGGAAAGGGCTCATCGCACCGGCGTGGTTCACCGCGACTTGAAGCCCGGCAACATCATGCTCACGAAAGCCGGAGCCAAGCTGATGGATTTTGGCCTGGCGAAGACAGCAACGGCAGTTGCCCCGCCTTCTTCCGGCCTTAGCATGACGCAGTCGACACCAGCCGAGGCTTACGCATTGAGCACACAGGGCACAATCATCGGTACCTTCCAGTACATGTCTCCGGAGCAGATCGAGGGCAAGGAAGCCGATGCCCGCAGCGATATTTTCGCCTTCGGCGCAGTCCTCTACGAGATGGTGACCGGCCGTCGCGCATTCGAAGGCAAGAGCCAACTTAGCGTGGCCTCTGCCATCCTCGAGAGGAATCCCGCTCCCATGAGCACAATCAATCCGCTGACTCCGCCAGCGCTGGATCGTGCTGTCAAGAAATGTCTCGCGAAGCTTCCTGACGGAAGGTGGCAAAGCGCGAGTGACCTAGCGAGCGAGCTTCACTGGATCGGCGAGGCAGGTTCCCTGGGATCCCCGGCAACCTCGCAGCGAAAAGTGCGCGAGCGTCTGGGCTGGGCTCTAGCCGCAGTATTCTTATTGGCGACGATCGCATTGGCAATAAGTTTGGTGGCCCGCACACCGAACCCTCTGTCGATTATCGTTTCCGAAATTTCCCCACCAGCCAATGCGAAGTTCTCCTTCGTAGGGTTCACTGCAGGTCCGCCGGCGCTTTCCCCCGATGGCCGACGGCTCGCCTTCTCCGCAGTCGGTTCGGATGGTTTCGTGCATCTGTGGATCAGACCACTAGACTCTACTACGGCGGAGGCACTCGATGGTACTGTCGGCGCAACTCTGCCATTCTGGTCCCCCGATAGCCGCTATCTCGGATTCTTCGCCAATGGCAAACTAAATCGCATCGAGGCCTCCGGTGGCACGCCCATGGCCCTTTGTAACGTCTCCTCCGCTCGCGGCGGATCCTGGGGACCCGACGGCACAATCCTGTTCGCGCCCAGCCCCATTGGACCGATCTTTCGAGTTGTGGCCTCCGGCGGCACGCCACAACGCGTGACAACACTCAATGCAGCCCTGAAGCAAACCAATCACCGTTGGCCACAATTTCTTCCCGATGGCAAGCACTTCCTGTTCTCGGCGGGATCGCCTGCGGATTCGGCAACCTATGCCGCATCTCTCTCTGGCGGGGAATCCAGGCTCATTGTTCGCAACAACTCGAACGCCGTTTACGTTCCCCCGAGCCATCTGCTCTTCTTGCGTCAAGGAACGCTGATGGCCCAGGACTTCGATGTGAAGAAGTTGCAATCTCTGGGAGACGCGAAGCCGCTGATTGAACGGGTCGCAGGAAATCCCATCCTCGGCAAGGGGACTTTTTCAGTTTCGGAAAACGGCGTTCTGGTGTATCAATCGGGTAGCACGCTCACAAGCGGTGATGAGCTTCTGTGGCTGGACCGAACCGGCAAGCAGACGGCGAAAACGGGCACCCCCGGCGAGTATGGAACAACAGCCATTTCCCCAGACGGCAGTAAGCTGGCTGCTGCTACCCTGGAGCCAAGTGCGATCTGGGTATACGATGTCGCCCGCGGAATTAGGACACGGCTCACGTTTGAGGCGGCTGTTAGTGGGCAACCGGAATGGACACCAGACGGAAAGTCAATCGTCTTCTTCTCGGATCGGGAGGGGCAACCCCACGTCTACCAGAAGGCCGCGGATGGAACTGGAACCACAACGCCACTTGTAGTGGACGACGCCACGGAATTCTACCCCTCCGTCTCTGCCGACGGACGTTACCTGCTGTTTGAGCGCCAAGCCACGCAACCCAATTCGCCCATGGAAGTGTGGATCTTGCCGCTATTTGGCGAGCGCAAGGCCGTTCCCGTGGTGCAAAGCCAGTTTGACGTAGTCTGGCCAGCCTTGTCTCCGAATGGGAAATGGCTGGCGTACGTCTCGGCTGAGTCAGGACGAGAGGAACTCTACGTAGTGCCCTTCCTGCACGGTAGCGGCAAATGGCTGATCTCCACCAATGGCGGGACTCGGCCGCGCTGGCGGCGCGATGGTCAGGAGCTTTTCTACCTCTCACTGGATTACAAAGTGATGTCAGTTCGGATTGAGGAAACGGGTTTGGGCCTGTCCGTCGGTGAGATTCAGCCGCTGTTTCAGGCTAGGCCTCCTTCCAGCCCGGGATGGCTTTATGATGTCTCTGCCGATGGCAAGAAATTCTTGATGGTAAGCGAAGGAAGCGAGACGTCAATGGAGCCACTGACGCTAGTCGTTAACTGGGTTGAGCTACTGATGAAACGGCGGTAACGTTGCTTACTTTAGACTCGTTTCGTTCGTTCCATCCTTTATTTCCGTGACGGAGAGGGTTTAGAGGGGTTAGGTGCGGAACGCTAAATGCAGAACGCTCCTTCGGCTACACTGCACCGATGACGTTCGTGCTTTATTGCGATAGACCAAGCATGCTAGATAACGGGCCATGGCCTTGATGGCTTTGGGGGTTCCCAGTCGCCCACGCAAAGATCGATAGCGAGCCCCCAAGTAGCTTCGGCTGTAGAGCATTTAATTGCGGTTCGCCAATGCCATCGCGTGCTCAAACACCGGATCACGGCCTTCTCGCCAGTCATCGAAGGTCATCGTGATGGTCTCATCCGGCTGAAGCGTCTTCACGCCTACTGGAAGCAACCAGATCAACCAAAAGCAGGTGTCCACATCGGTGCAGGAATTCCCGTAATCATGCTTGCCAGTCTCGTAGTGCAAGCACAAAGGATAATTCGGTAGGCAACCTCGCCCTCCTTCGGCAAAGAATGCCAGTCTGTCGCCCACTGGCTCGCCCAGAACGGTGACGCGGTCGCCGCCCGAGTGCTTGATAACCGCAGTGGTAGTGATTCCTGCGGAGAACGTCATGCCGGACGTTAGGAGATAGATATGGCCGCTCGGCGAGATGAGGTTCGGAAGATCCTTTGCAAAGAAAATGGTCTTAGTGAGATTGCCACCAGCATTGAAGCGGTTGTCGAAGATCAGCTGGCAGGGCTCGCTCGCTTGCATATCAGCCTTGGTCGCAGCTTCGAAGTCCTTAATGTTGTTGTTGCCTTCGTCATCATTAGACCTGAACTGGATCAGCATGATGCAGGAGTGCGGCAAGCGAACACGGCGAAATGTCGTATCGAAGTCGGAAAGAGTGATCGGTAAGGGCCGGTCCGGCTGATAGGCAACCCAATCGGCCCCCAACTGCCTGAGGGGTTCGGCCGAATAGATGCGGTTCACGAATATGTCCGGTTCGTCCTCGCTTGGCGTGTAAGGCGTCAGGGTGCGAGTAACGGTCGTGCCGGATGGTGATGTTACTGTCCATGTGGAGTGCCCCATGTCAGGCGCAATGCCTACGCCAACCAGCACGTCCTGCCAGCTGATGTACACCTGCGCGTATGCCTTGCGCCATTGCGGAGTGCCGCCGCGAAGCTGCTCGAGTCGTGCCATCACCTCATCGACGGGATGGCCGTCAATTGAGACCACCTTGCCGCCCAGAAGATCGGCGTATGTCTTGGTCGCATGCAACACATAGATGCCGTCAGAGAAGGCTGCCACGCGCACTGGCAATTCCATCGGGTCGGCACCGGAATCGCTGTCCAGGCGTGTGTGACCGTTATCTGCGAGCGCGGCAATCTCCATGAGTGCTACGCGAAAATTCGGCCTTGGGGTGACGGTGTTTAAATCGGCGAGCTCTGTCAGACGGCGCTCCGCCTGGGCGCGTGCTCCAGTCGAATAAGAACGGTCCATCGCCATCAACTTCGCAAAATAATCGAGATCCTGACGCTGCGCTTCGAGCGGATCGTTCGGCTTGCTGTAACTGGCTTTTGGCGGCGAGGGGTAAAAGTGGCGCATCATCCCATAGACCAAACCACCCGCGATCGCGATGAGCAACAGAATGACACCAAAGGCGACGCCGCCAATCTTCAGGAACTTGCGCAAGGCTTTCCCCTTTCCGGCTTCGAGCCGGCTCTCATGCATCCTCCGGTTCTTACATACGACTCCAGCTTGGAAAAAAGTTCTATGTCATAAGCTCTGGTGTTGCCCCAATACCGTAAGTCCTGCCAAAGTGTTGGCATGGCTATACCCCGCTTAGGCTAGGCCCGTTGCACATGCTATGCATCTCTTCTTCCAACGCTTCAACCGTCCGCAGCAGTGGTGCTTGGCGGCGTATGGGCATTGGCGGAGGCCACCAGATTGTCCGGGTTGGGAAGCAAGTTGTCGCGCAACCGGACAACTATCCGAGCGAATTTCTGAGTCGGTCATTCGGGCCGATCCTTGGACCGCATGGGAAGATCCCAACCGGGAGAGCGTCGACGGTTGCGGGCGTTGAAATTTGCGGGGTGCGGTTGCCCATCAAATCTCCGCAGCTGGTCGCTGTTCATGCTTTTCCCTGCCCAATGCCTCCCGTGAGATATTATTCGTTAGCCCCGTAGTACCCCGCCGTTACTGCTGCCTCTCGCTGGCGCCTCTCTCGGCAACAGAGGGAAACTAAGCGAGCCGGAAAGGAGCGCTAAGCAACCGTGCCGGCAACATCACGACCGCCCATACAAGAGCGAGCACGCCGTGGACTGCGATTCCCACCAGACGGAACGGCAACAGCAAAAGCCAAATAAGCGGATACAGAATCAAAGCCAACAGGGCCAGCGGCCAGCATATTACAAACAGAACGCACCAAAGCAAGAAGGTAAGCATACCAAGCCCCCTGCAATAATTTACGCAAGCTCAGGCTCGGAAGTTCCCGAAACCGATGGCGCAAAATCCACAGTTTGCTCACTGACCTTGGTGCAAAAGTTTTGAGTTCGCATGGGCCTCGGCCCACCCATCGACGGGAAAATCTCGACGAGTCTGTGCGTGTACGCTTGTGGAGCGTGGACGGCGAAGGTCTCTTTGCACTCTGGACGAAGTGAGGCCGTTTTTGAGTTTGATCGCTTGAGGAACTCGCCGGAATGCGTGGTGCACACCGCAACGGTTCGCTTCTGCCAGCCGCCCGGTTTCCGGCAACTCGCCCCGAATTGGCTGACTGGAGCTATTTCGACGGCGACTTCCAAGCCCTCCCCAGTGTAGAAGTGATTCGACACCAGGTGCCGTTTCTTGCGGAGCGCCCGATGATAGGCGTACTGAAGTATCCACACTTTGAGTATGCCTTTGTAGGAGTCGGAATTCGCCCTTGCCCGGAAGGTATCGAGGAAACGTTTTGGACCACGTCTTCGGCTTCTGCCGGATCTCGCACAATGCGCACAGCCACGTCATAAACTAGCAGATGATAACGGTGATAACCGTGATCGCTTCATCGCGGCCAGCAGCGGCGCGCCCCATCAGCTCTTCATCGGAGAGCGTAGGCAAATCCAAGGCTTCGAGGTCGCCAGAGTGTTTTAAAACGGTCATTTGCCACAAGTCCGCCCCTGGTTCCGGAGGCGGAGTGCAACATCGTTTTTCTGTAACAGCGGCTACATTCATCTGTGGCGCGGGCATACTCTACTGCTGAGAGACTTCCGAGTAGGTATCGCCAAACTCATTTCGAGTGCGACTCCGTACACTGCGTTTCAGTATCTTCGACGCCTGATCCAACAAGGCAAGCCGCATCCAAATAGTGTTCGCCCTGCAATTCTTGGAAGTTCAGAACCGTGCGCATGCCGTTCACGGTTGTGGATGCCAACATGCTTTGTCTCACAATTGCCGGCTCGGGCCCGGTTGCCAGCGCCTCTTCGAGCACACGTCCAGTCAACCTGCCCTTAGGAGACAGCGTCATTCCCATCACCCTTGCAAGCGTTGGCGCAATGTCTGCGTTGCTTGCAGGAGCAATGTCCACGAATCCCCGTTTGAAATCAGGGCCGATTGCAGCCATATTGTTATACGTGCTATCTCGCCCCAAACCACCGTGCATCCCTTGCCCTTCTTGCAACGACGTATCTGAAATTTGAACAGCAGTTTGTATGTCAGCAGGATTTAGGTAAAACACTTTGAAGGCAACCACTACCGTGGGTCGAGGTGTCACGCTTGAACCTTCGAGCCAAATCGCACTGAGAGGAAGCGCTCCACCGTTGGGCCCGTACTTATCATCGACAAACACACCGCCGACATAGTCGTATGTGAGCAAGAGATTGACAATCCTCCCAACCATGTCCTTGCTGCCATCGGGCACATAGATCAGGTCTGAGCCGCCGTTGGATGCAATGATGGCTTTCGCGTCAGCCCCGTCTGGTTTAAGGATATCGTCGCCGAGGAGTCCGTTTCCTAAAAGAGGATGCTCCCAAGCATCCAAAGCGAGTCGCAGCTGTTTGTAGGGCTTCCGGCTTCCATTGGGTCCACGCTGATCCGGATCAAAAAGATTGGTTTTTAGTCCCAATGCCAAATCAATCGCGAGAAAGCCGAGAGGTAACACGCCCCTGTCGGTCTCCACTCGTCCGGTGGCGTCCAAGTAGTAATGTTTCGCGGATTCGCTGGAGGTCGGGTGTCCGTTTCGGTCAATCTCGCGGCGGCTGATTGTGGCAAATCCATGGTCTGAGGTTACGAAAATGTCAGTATTCCCTCGAATTGCCGGGTGAGAATCCAGCCAGTCGAGCAGTTGGCGCAAATCGTGATCCGCGTTCCTGACCGCAGAAAAGGAACTCTCTCCGTTGATCCCTGGATGCAATGCGCCAAGGCTGTCACCCTGGTTGTGCTGCGTGCCATCGGGGTCACGCGACCAAAATACAAGGGCGAAAGGTTTGTCGGCTGCGCTTTCGAAGAGTGGAAGGATGACGCGGGTCACTACATCGACGAACCACTGCTGTTGCACCGTATTGGGCCTTAAAGTGCCTGCCTTCGAATTGTCACCGCCATATCCATTATTGTACGGAGATGTTGGACCGTAACCGTTGCTCCTTGTCGGAGCTTCGATGGCCAAGTTTTCCTTTAGCAGTCGCTCTATGATTTGCGGAGAAAGCGGAAGGCCGTTCGGAGTGCCTGTCGCATCGTCGACGATGATTGTCGCCGGTGGCGTGGAAAACTTCCCATTGACGAGTGCCAAGGCGCTGGCGTCCTGAATCCCCGCAGGACCGACCTTGCCCACGGTCGCAGTGTTATACCCGTTCTTGCGTGCGAGCTGGAGCAACGTTTCCTCACCCAGATAGTTACCACCAAAATGGTCGTCCATATCGGCTAACGCTTGATCGTTCTCGACAAACGGAATTGGGCTGCCGGGTGCCAGTCCGAAGTTGCCTGAGTTGAACATCGGATAACCCACCCACATCGTATTGCTAAAGTCGCCCGTGTCACCGGCTCCGTGACCAGTTGCAATGGCCGCCGCATTCGCAGTTGTCAATGTTGGAAAAAGCGAGTGACTGTTTTTGAAATGGACACCCTGTTTACGGATGGCCAAAAGAGTCGGGCAATCTTTTTCGTTCACGGACCCATGGCGTAGTCCATCCGCGACGAAAATAATGACATTGCGCCGACGGGAAGACTTCGCTTGAGCTGCTGAGGCTGATAGAGCGATCGAAAGATGCAGAATGAGGCCTACAAACACCCACGATACGCGAGTCATAGTCAACATACCTCTCTGGGCAAGCAGATGATTTAGCTTCTAATCGAGTGCCTCATCGAAAGAAAGCGCTCTTATTTTGTCCTTCGATGGCCCCGCTCACTGTCTCTCCAGTTGCGCTGGGCGATCAATGCACCCGATGAATTTGAAAATCGGGCACGCTTACCTCAGGCCCTCCCTTTACGGCAATGTAGGCGTCTGCGGTCTCCGATTTCAATGCTGATAGACGTTAACGCATAATGTCCGGTCTGCAGCATTGCACGGGATCTTGCAAGTAAAGAAGTAAAGGTACAGGCGCTTCCGCTTGAAAGGACAACGGGGATACAACCGAATGTCCTCGCCCTAATGCTTTGCTCCTTCGTAATGTCATCACTTGACACTAACTTCCGGATTCGTTCGCAACACACTGCCCAATTGGATTTGATTTGCGGGAAGCTCTCATCCAGGCAAACAGGCTGAGAGGCAGCATCAAGAACACCGAAATAAGGCGAGACGCCCAGAGGATGGTCGAAACACTCCAACGGGTGCCGCTGGCATCAAGAAAGACTTGCCCCAAAGATGCAGGAGCGATAACCAAGAGGTTTCCTGCGGCAGAAACGGCATAGAAAGCGATAGCGAGAAGCAGGTAATTGGTGGGCGAGCAAACCACCCCTCGGTTTGCCAGATAGAGAGCGAATAGCTGATACAAGATATACGTAGTAAGAAGCCATCCAAAAAAATTGCCGATCGGCACTCCATAATATGGGCCTGCATCTCGCCAAACCCACGCGTGATCAATGGCTGCCCAGACTGGGTCCATGGAAAGATCCCAAACGGTCATAACGAAGCTTGCGACGACAGGCAATACAACAAGATTCCTGCCCGACAGCTGCCGATTATGAAGTTGTAGGATTGCGAGACCGAGAACCCAGGACAAATAACCCATCCCG
The DNA here is from genome assembly GCA_035622175.1 of Terriglobales bacterium. GTDB lineage: Bacteria > Acidobacteriota > Terriglobia > Terriglobales > Acidobacteriaceae > JAFAGX01. The sequence goes on from DASPVV010000279.1 coordinate 21,280, forward strand.
ACATAAGCCAAGGCCAGCATGATCGGCAAGCCGAAGACCGCCGGTCCCATCAGGTCGGTGAACGCGTAATGGCCAAACGGAAAGCCGGTTCGGAGGCTTAGGATTTCGAACAAGGCCCCGACCGCAGCGCATAAGATTGTGAAGACAATGCTACCCTGCCAACGGTAGATGCGTGCTCCATGCACGGCAGCGAAGAGCGCTGGCGGAATGACATGGAGTACGACAATCAGGAGACTTGGAACCCGCCCTGCAAAGAGCTGAAGAATCCTACCCACCACATACGCGACTAACAAGAGCAACATTACAAATCGGACCTGCTGTTTTTCCATACCGATTCGCCAAAAACAGAGTGTACGCGATGGGCTGTTTCGGCGCATGACGAATGTCGGTTGGTCGCCCGGGCGAGGCCTTTCTGCGGTCAACGGCAGGAGGCGGCAACGGCCCGGCCATGATCCCAGCAGAAGCTGCCTCTAGGAATCATTGACGACCGGGGGATTTCAAGGCCGAAAGTGTTGCATGTAGGGAGAATTGCGGGCCAGAAGCCGCAATGGTCGGGATTGGGACCTAGGATCATCTACCAACCGCTCGCTCTCGCTCGCGCTCGAAAAACGTCGCTAGCCTCCGACCCTTGCTGGACAGTGGGATAAAGCCAGAGATGGCGCGTTTGACGTTGGTAGGGCTCGGACAGATCGGGAAGGCACTCGAGCCATCCCTGGCGCACCGCCGTTTTCAAGGGTCTGACTACCGATGGGGATCGGAGCAGTTGCACGAGCCCGCGCGGCTATAATTACCCGCAGATGTCCCTTAGCTCAGGTACCACACTCGGGCCGTACGAGATCATCGCGCCGCTGGGTGCCGGCGGTATGGGCGAAGTGTATCGTGCGCGCGACACCCGGCTGGATCGCGGGGTGGCGATCAAAGTACTTCCTTCGCAGTTCAATCAGAACCCCGAACTGCGAGCTCGTTTCGAACGCGAGGCCAAGACCATTTCCGGACTGCAACACCCCAATATCTGTGTTCTCCATGACGTCGGCCGCCAGGACGGAGTGGACTTTCTGGTGATGGAGTATCTGGAGGGCGAGACCCTGTCAGCTCGCCTGAAGAAGGGGGCTCTCCCACTCAACGAGGCCCTCAAGCTCTCCATTGAAGTGGCGAGCGCATTGGGCGCGGCGCACCGCAAGGGGATCGTCCATCGCGACCTCAAGCCCGGCAACATTATGCTCACCGCGACGGGGGCGAAGCTGCTCGATTTCGGTCTGGCTAAATACGAAGGGCGCGCTGCCGCCGACGATAAGACCATGACCAAGGTCCTCACCGGTAGTGCACAGATAGTGGGCACGCTACCTTATATGTCGCCCGAGCAGTTGCACGGCAAAGTGGCGGACGCCCGCAGCGACATCTTTGCGTTCGGTGCTGTTCTTTATGAGATGCTGACGGGCCAAAGAGCTTTCCAGCGCCAATCGGATGCCGCCACCATCGCCGCGGTGGACCGTGAGGAGCCCAAGCCGCTGCACGAATGCCTGAAAGGTGCGCCCCACGATCTCGAGCGCATTATCCGGCGTTGTCTGCGAAAGCAGCCTACGGAACGATACGCAGCGGTGCCGGAGATCGAGCGAGAACTCGAGAATTGCCGCGCGCTCTCCGAACCGGTTAGCGCCGTCAACTTGAGAGTGCTGTTCCGGCAGAGCAAACGGCCCAGGGTGGCTATCCCTGTCTTGCTCGGCTTGCTGATGTTGGTGAGCCTCTTTGCTTGGTGGATTCACCACTCTTCCAGAGTCAGGTGGGCGAAGGACGAGGCGGTGCCACAAATCGAACAGCTCATCGAGCACGACCAATTGGGCGAAGCCTATGCTCTGGCGGTTCAGGCTGAGCGGTACATTCCACGTGATCCCATGCTGGTCAAATTCTGGTCGGACATCTCGTGGACAGACTCTATCCATACGATACCTTCCGGAGCTTCGGTCTATCGCCGGAATTACAACGCTCCCGATGCGAAGTGGGAGTTGGTGGGTCGTACACCCATCGAGAAGCGGAGATTTCCACGCGTGGATTCAATCTGGAAGTTCGAGTTAAAGGGTTTTGCTACGGTGGAGCGCGCTACATTCCCGGATTTCTGGCAGTCTCCGACGGTAACCATGGATCAGCTCGATAAAGCCGTTGCTGGGATGGTCCCCGTCGAGCTGACCAGCTCTCGATCTGACACCGTTCCCGTGAGCCTCAACGGACTGCCTGGTTTCGAGACGGCGCCTGCGGTTCAGCTGGGCAACTATTGGATTGACAGGTTCGAGGTCACCAACGCGGAGTTTAAGCGGTTTGTCGACCAAGGAGGTTACCAAAAGCAGGAGTACTGGAAGCAGGAGTTTCGCAAGGATGGCCGCTTGCTTTCCTGGGAGGAGGCCATGAAGTTTTTCCAAGACAGCACCGGCAGGCCAGGGCCGGTCGGCTGGATTCAAGGGGAATACCCGCGGGGGCAGGACAACTATCCCGTGACGGGCGTGAGTTGGTTCGAGGCCGCGGCTTACGCCGAGTTCGCAGGCAAGGAGCTGCCTACGATTTACCACTGGAAAACGGCCGCTCTCCCAGAGTTTGCAGCCAGCATGATTCCAGCCAGCAACTTCGATGGGCGGGGACCCGCCGCCGTGGGAGCTTACCCGGGCATGAGCTGGACCGGAGCCTTGGATATGGCTGGCAACGTCAAAGAATGGGTCTTGAACCAGGCGGGCTCTGACCAGCGCTATATCCTGGGTGGCGCCTGGAGTGAGCCGACGTATATGTTCAACGAAGCCGACGCTCGATCTCCGTTCCAACGCTCCTCTACTTTTGGATTTCGCTGCGCCAAGTATGTCTTGACCGGGGAGGAAGCTAAAGCCGCCGAGTCAGTCACGGCTCATCGACGGGACTACGATTCGGAGAAGCCGGTTTCTGATCAAGTTTTTCAGGCTTACAAAAGCCTTTATTCATACGATAAGACATCGTTGCATCCCGTGGTGGAGTCGCTTGCGGAGACGGAATACTGGAAAGAAGAAAAGATCACGTTTGATGCAGCCTATGGAGGCGAAAAAGTTATAGCGTATCTCTTCCTGCCTAGGAAGACTTCCCCGCCGTTCCAAGCCGTGGTGCACTTCCCCGGAATTGGCGCTATTTACGAGCGATCCAGCGCAAACTTGGCAGACTATCTGGGAGCCTTCGATTTTATAGTCAAGAGCGGACGAGCTGTGATCTTTCCCGAGTACAAGGGAACTTTTGACCGTTGGGACAATTTCAAACGCTTTCCTAAAGACACCAGCAACTGGAGGGACCACGTGATCTATTGGTCTAAGGACTTGGGTCGGTCGATCGATTATCTCGAAACCCGTCCGGACATCGATCACAACAAGTTCGCCTACGAGGGCTTCAGTTGGGGAGCAGCCATGGGGGCTCTCTTGCCCGCCGTGGAAGACCGTCTGCAAGCGTTGATACTCCTTTCGCCCGGATTATTCTTAGCTAAGCAGCTTCCGGAAGTGGATCAACTCAATTTTGCGCCGCGGGTAAAGGCTCCTGTTTTGATGTTGAATGGCCGTTTCGACTTCATCTACCCGGCACCCTACTCTCAGGAACCGCTGTTCCGCCTGCTCGGGACACCCCAACAACATAAGCGCCGCGTGGTCTACGATACCGGCCACGATTTACCCACAAACGAGGTGATCAAGGAAACGCTCAACTGGTTGGACCGATATTTGGGGCCGGTGAACTAAGGGGTCGACGGCTTGCGCCCAAAGAGCGAGGGTTCAAGCTGAGGCTGGTTTATCTCCGAGGGCTAGCGCTGGGGTGGTTCGATCTTTCGAGGACGTGGAACCATGCATGCACTTCTGCACTTCTCACAACCCTTAAGGAGCTACGGCTGTCACCGTATCCCGTATCCGGGACCGGAAGCACCTGCACTGTTAACGCGTCTACCTCCACAACAGACGGTGAGCGGGTACTTAGACCGCGAAGACCGAGGCGCCTAACGACGTAGATCAGCGTCCATGTCGGCCAGTGCGTACTGAAGTGGTGCACTTTGCATCGAAGTGACGCCGGAGGTCGCCGATTTCCGAGAAGAGGAACAAGCTGGCAAGTGTCACTTGGACTTATCCTTCATCACTTTTAGACTCGCCTTCACAAGCTTCTTTACTAAGGCCATCGATATCGCATTGTCTGCTGGGAAGCTAACAATGGCCTTTGTTGTGGCGCAACCTTGAAATTCCTTTTTGTGGTCTTCTATTACTGGGGGTCGCAAATGCAGCCGTATATATGGCTTCTTAAAGCTGAACCAGGCAAACATCCCGTCGTAATCGTAGCCCTCGTAGGAATATCCAGGCATTTGGAAGTAATCTGTGCGTTCAGTCGCGCCTGGTGCCGCCTCGTGTATCGCGGCCCTAATCCCCCTCAATTTGCCGCGAACCTCTTTGGGGGTGTTTGCTATGTATTTGTCTACGCCACTCGCTCGTGGGCGTTTCAGGCTCACTTTTTTTACCATCACACCTCCTTATTTATTTTTCATCGGCGTCATGTTGAAATCAACGAAACCAGCCTACTTGTGTTAGTCAAGATTGTCATCCGAGGTTTTAAGATACGCAAAGTGTTCATAGTGAACGAAGCTGGTTTCACTGTATTCGGAGTTGAACTCGGTGATTACATCCGTCACGTAACAACAGTAATGACCGCTTCGAGTCATCGATTCCCTCGATGTGCCATTTCGATATGGCATGCAACATTGCACAATTGTGGTGTGGGTAGATTCCTCGGCTTCTTGGCGGTCACCTTCACTGCGATGGCGCTTACGTCGGCGCACGCAGGTGACCTGGATGACAAGAGCAAGCTCCTCGCCTTGGAAAACGCGTGGAACATGGCCCAGGTTCAGCACGACTCTAAGGCGCTCGGGGGGTTAGTCTCAGAACGCTTCGTCTACACCGACGAGGATGGCACGGTAATGAACAAAGCCCAGTTCCTAACGGACAACAAAGACCCTGAATACAATGCCACGCTGGTGACCAACGACAATATGCAAGTAATCGCGTACTCGAACGTCGCCATCGTGATTGGAAAGTACCACACCAAGGGAAGCTACAAA
>DASPVV010000280.1:0-15309 GCA_035622175.1 Terriglobales bacterium
CGATGGTGCGTACCGATATTATTGTTCCTGCGGGGATGGTCACATAAGAGGAAGTCTTTGCAGTTTCTGTTGCCGAGACTGACGATGAATACGGCTGCTCCGCCGAGATATCTGCGCCTTCCGGCTCGGGATCGAACCGGAGCGCACGGACATCGCCAATGTTATAGGTCTGCAGCGACGACCCAACCTGGAAGTTGATGCTGTTCTGGTCGCCTCCCATGAACCTGCCTTTGACGAGGCTTCCGTTTTTCAGCTCCAAAGAATCTGCCACCGCAGCGGCACGACCAGACACATCACAAAAACCAATCCGAACTTTTGTACACGATTCATCTTGTTTGTCCTGTATGTCCTTGGTGTTTTTCTTCTGCCTACAACACCCTGCCTAGACAACGAGGGGGCATTGTGGATGATCGCACTGGCAGGAAATTTCTACGTCTGCGCTCCCTGCATCACGGCATACCTCGCCGCAGTACTCCTGGCCGTGTGGAACATTGCAGCGGCATGGAATGTGCGCGCATTTCTTGTTTTGCTGGTCTATCATGGCAAGTCCTCCGATCGATACTGTTCTGGATTCTCAATTCTCTGGCGGGCGCCGGTGCCAGACGTGCTGACGATCTGCTCCGCCGTTTTCTGGGACCTTGGATCAAAGATATCGCGACGACCAGGGTGTCTGTCCTTCTTCGAAGTGCAAACTCTAATTGCCGATTCTTTCCTTTTCCGCCGCCAGTTCGACAGCATTGGGCTTTTTAGGACCATTGCGATCCACCAAACTTGCAAAATCATCCGCGTTGATCGGATACGTTAGAGCGGACTCCTGCCCGGTAGCATTCAAGGTGAGGTCTACCCGCCGATTGTAGGCAAGAACCAGGTTCTCCAACTTTTTCATCACGGTCTGCTTCGTCTCGGCATTCAATCCGCTGTCCTCTTCGAGTAATTGCTTTACGTTGTCAGTAGTTAAATTGTTGTCCTTGCCAAGTGCCTGGGTCTCAATGTTTTCAGCGGGAACTCCCTGCTCGACCAAAAACTGTTTCGCGAGTTCTGCCCGCTTTTGCGAGAGCAGCTTGTTGTAACTTTCAGCTCCCCTCCTATCGGCATGTCCCGAGAGCACGAGATGCGCATCACTCTTATAGGCGAGATATTTGTTGAATTCCTCCGCAACGGTTTTGAGCGTCTCCTTTTCACTCGAAAGCAGGGCTGCTTCCGAACCAGCACTTCGTGGTCGATCGGTCGGGAAGAATACGCTCCGCATCGAAAGAGCGCCCGGCTCAATCGATCCCACAATGTGAAGAGCAACAGTCTGTGTTTGAGTTCCGCCGCAATCGTTGGTTGCCTTCAACGTGTAGGAGACTGTCTCATCCACCGGCCCTGGATCCGTCTTTTGCGGAACGACAGTCAGATTGCGACTGCCCGAGTTCTCGACTCCACCCAGTGAGTCGATCGCAACTGATGAGGCGTTGCTGGCTGACCAGCTGAGGGCCGCACTATCATCTTCGACTACCTTGTCGCCCTCCCGCTTGTATTGGACAACGGAGGGTGTCAGCTTCAGATCTGCTTGAACAGCGACGTTCACATTTACGGTCACACTTGAGTCGGCAGTGCCACCTGGCCCGACCGCCCTCAGGGTATAGGTCGTTGTTTGCTTGGGCTGGACTGACTGTTCGCCTGAGCTAGCAACCGTTCCGACCGGGCTGATTTCGACCTCCGGCGCATCGGATGAGGTCCACTTGAGTTGGGATGCGTCCCCACAGTTCAGTTGCTCGGTGCTCGCCTCCAGCGCTGCGCTAGGTTTGGCTACGGCCACAGTTGCGCTGGCGACGCCTGCGCTGAATCTCGGCACAGCCGTCAGCTTTTCGCCGCGATGCCAAGCGACCATCTTCGTCACACCGTGGGGAATTTCTACGATGGTACGTTCGTCTTTTGCCACATTGACTGATCCCGACCAGATGTCTTTGTCTTGCCCCTTGATCGTCACTTCGTACGTACCTGGCGGAACCACCAATTCCTGTTTCCACCACAAGAAATCTGTATTGAACTCATCACCATGTCCCACAAAGAAATCTGGAGTCTTTCCATTGAGCAGTACCGCGCCCCGATCTGCACCTTTAATGCTGATTGCCCCGAACTGCCCGGACACTTTCTCGCCCACCGCCTGCAAACTCACTTCGAGATTCGTGGTCTTTCCTGCTTCAATGTTGACTGAGCGCGTTACCGGCGTGTAGCCATAGTTCACCAATTCGATCTTGTGTTCGCCCACGCTAAGACTCAGAGAGGAATGCTTGCTGGCTTCGCTGATCGCCCGATCGTCCACGAAGACATATGCCTGTTTCGGAGTAACCTGCAAATGCAGCTTGCCATTCTGTGCACTGGCAAGAGTTGAGCCCAGGGCAAAAACAAGAGCAGATGCGCTGAGCAGCGACGAATAATGAAAGCGCGACATGTTTATCTCCTAAAAAGATTTGCCGTTGAACGCAGCTTTCATATGCTGCCGTTCTCATGCACGGACGCACAAACGCGTGCTCGTTGCTATATCGCGACAGCGCTGTGCTCCTGTGTATCGTTACTGCAATCGAGATTCCATCTGCAGGCGACAAGCAGTCGGGGTGAGGTTGAACTGTTCAGACAAGGTTCAGAGCGTTAGCGGGCGAGATCATCCGTACACCGAAGGGACAATTGATTTAATCGTCTGAGGAAGCAACACTAAAATCCACCGCTCTTGCCGTTTCGCTTCTCTGACCTGACCACGGAAAGCCGCCGGCGGTGCGGTCCTGCGCCATTTCTTTGGCATGTGACGGGCACAAGTGCCAAGTCAAAGCGCCAGGTGACATCTCCTCATCCACTTGGACACTGCTCGAACTCGTTGCATCTCTCGTGTTCTCAAGGCGTTGAAACAAATCACGCTCGTTGCCGTCGGTTTGGGCAGCGTATTGCATTTTTCCGTGACGAGGAGGAGCAGGCCATGCGGGGGTTGATTGCGATCGCGTCGGTGATTTTGCCGCCAAACGAAGGGAACCAACTCAGTTCCGGGCAGCCATCCCGAAACAACTGCCAGTCCGGACGACCCAGCCGGCATGTCAAGGAACCCTGGCTCACCCCAGTAGATCGGGCTCCGCAGACCACGAGCTACGGCGGGTCATCATGTTCTCGACTTTGGTTAGCAAATCCCGTTGCTCTTGTGACATTCCGCCAAATCTGACTTATCAGGTACGGGGTCGTGATTGCAGACCGCGCGGCGGGGGGCCAGGGTGTTCTTTGCGAAGCGGATGGCCCTTTCGTGGTGATTTCGAGCGTCACATCCGCGAACACCGCTGCCCGTGGAGGCATCGTTCGGCAAGGCAAGTGCAGGTTTGGTGGCCACTGTTCTCACTCGCCCCAAGATTTCCTCAGGTCGGGTTAGTGCAACCACACTCGCTTGGGCCAAGACTTGCCCAGAGCGTTTCACCGAGGTCGGTTTCACAGAGTTTGGAGGCGCTCACATGACGAGTGAACCGATTCTTACGGCATTCGAGCTGCCAGCGGCGAGACACAGCCTCTTTGGGGACTCAAGGAGCTGGCTCGACTATCTGGCGCTGACCAAGCCGGAAGTGAATTTCCTGATCGTGGTTGCCACCTTTGCCGGGTTCTACTTGGGGTGCCACATGGCGGGGCGGGATTTTCCCTTCCTGCGATCCATGAATGCCGTGCTCGGGATGTTATTTATCGCTAGCGGAAGTGGCGCCCTGAATCAGTACATCGAGCGCCGCTTCGATGCGCAAATGCGCCGCACCGCGCGGCGGCCGCTGGCGGCCGGCCGGCTCAACCCTTCGGCGGTCTTGTGGTTCGGTATTGCATTTTCGATTTTCGGAATTGTTTATCTTGCCGCTGCAGTCAATCAGCTTGCGAGCCTGCTCGCGCTCGGCACGTTGTCTTATTTGTTTTCATACACTCCGCTCAAGAGAAAGTCGCCGCTGTGCACCCTGGCCGGAGCATTTTCGGGGGCGATGCCACCACTGATTGGGTGGGCGGCTGCATCTGGCCGGCTCAGCTTCGAGGCAGGGATACTTTACTTCGTGCTGTTCCTGTGGCAGTTCCCGCACTTTATGTCGATCGCTTGGATGTACCGTGAGGATTATGCTCGTGCCGGCTATTTGGTGTTGCCGCATGACGAGGGGGCAAGGGCCGGCTTTGTGAATTGGCAAACCCTGTTGCCGCTCCTGCTCTTGATACCTGTCAGTTTGTCGCCGGCCTTCACCGGCAAGGCGAGCGTCCAATACTACCTTGGAGCCGCAGTCCGATCGGCCGGCTTTTTATATTATGGAGTACGATTTGCCTTCGAAAATGCAACTCCTCGGCTCGACAGCTTCTTGCAGCTTCGATCATTTACCTTCCGTCACTACTTGTGCTGATGACCCTTCTGGAGTGAGGGCTCCGGTAGGCTATATTGAAACGACGAAGGGAGGGACTCACGTAGCGAGCAAGCTGCGGATGCCAAGAGCCGTCGAAATGGAAGCGATGCATTTCAGGATGGCGTCAGCGACTGTCTCGTGTTCAACCGCGATGCGGTACGGCAACCATAACTCCTGTGCGATCGGCACCGTGCAGGCAGTGAACAAATACCTTTGTGTCTGGATGCGTGCGAATGGCCGGGTTGCCAGGATCAAAGCCGTCCCTGGTGGAACCTGATGCCGGAGATGATCGAGCGCCACCATTCTCTGGCAGCCTTTAGGCGTTCCCGGACTCTGACCAGAGTAGAAAGATTAGGAACTCGAAGAAAGGTCCAAACGTGGTTACAACCTCTCCAACTTCCAGCTTGCTGACACCTCAGGACCTCTATCTATTCAACGAAGGACGCCACTTTCGCGTTTACGACAGACTGGGCTCTCATCTGGATCGGTCCGATGAGGCGCCTGGCGCCTCGTTCCGTGTTTGGGCTCCCAATGCGCGAGAGGTTAGCGTCATCGGCAGTTTCAACAATTGGGAAGAGCGTCGGCACACGCTAAATCCTTGCGGGACTTCGGGCATCTGGGAGGGATTTGTCCCAGACGCCAAACGAGGAGACTTGTATAAGTTTCGCATCCGCTCGCAATACAAGGGATACGTTGTTGACAAGGCGGATCCGTTCGGCGTGCGACACGAGAAGCCGCCGAACACTGCGTCCGTGATCTGGGACTTGGACTACCAATGGTCCGACAAAGATTGGATGGAGAGGCGAAAGACCCGGAATTCCCTGTCAGCACCGATCGCGATCTATGAAGTACACCTGGGATCGTGGAGACGTGTGCCCGAACAGAACGACCGCCCGCTTAGCTACCGTGAGCTCGCTCCACTCCTGGCCGAATACGCCCGGCGCATAGGCTTCACGCACGTGGAACTGCTCCCGGTCATGGAGCATCCCTTCTACGGCTCATGGGGATACGAAACAACCGGCTACTTTGCGCCCACGGCCCGGTACGGAGTTCCGCAGGATTTTATGTATCTGGTAGATTGCCTGCATCAGCACGGGATCGGCGTAATCCTGGACTGGGTGCCCTCGCACTTTCCCTCCGATGCCCATGGCCTGGCGTATTTCGATGGTACCCACCTGTTCGAACACGCCGACCCACGCAGGGGATTTCATCCCGATTGGAAAACGTACATCTTCAACTACGGACGGAACGAGGTTCGCAGTTTCCTGATCTCGAGCGCAATGTTCTGGCTGGACAAATACCACGTTGACGGGCTTCGGCTGGATGCGGTCGCCTCCATGCTCTACCTCGACTATTCGCGGAAGCCAGGCGAATGGCTTCCGAACCAACACGGGGGCCGCGAGAACCTTGAGGCGATCGATTTTCTTCGCCAATTGAATCAAGAGGCGTACGCTCAATACCCTGACATTCAGACCTTTGCCGAGGAATCGACGGCGTGGCCGATGGTCTCACGGCCGCTGTACGTCGGTGGGCTAGGATTTGGGCTGAAATGGGACATGGGCTGGATGCACGACACCTTGGAGTATTTGCGGCTCGATCCCATCTATCGCAAATACCACCACGACAAACTTACTTTTCGTACGCTCTACGGTTTCACCGAGAACTTCGTGCTGCCGCTCTCCCATGACGAGGTGGTGTACGGCAAGGGCTCGCTGATTGGCAAAATGCCCGGCGATGAATGGCAGAGGTTCGCCAATCTGCGTCTGCTTTACGCTTACATGTTTGCTCAGACCGGAAAGAAGTTACTATTTATGGGAGGAGAGTTCGGCCAAATTCATGAATGGGATCACGAGAGCAGCTTGGACTGGGATCGCTTGCAATATCCCATGCACAGCGGTCTTAAACGCTGGGTCGAAGACTTGAACCAGACATATCGCGAATCTCCCGCTCTACACCAGCTTGATACCGACCCTGCCGGCTTCGAGTGGATCGATTCAAATGACAACGAGTGCTGCGTAATCTCGTTTCTCCGCAAAGCGAAATTCCCGGCGGAAACGATCGCGGTGGTGTGCAATTTTACGCCTGTGCCGCGACTGGGATATCGCGTGGGTGTTCCCTCGAGAGGATTCTGGCGAGAGTTACTGAACAGCGATGCCACAGAATACGGGGGCAGCGGGGTCGGTAATCTTGGTGGTGGCCATGCTACCGAGCGGCCGGTCCACGGACGCCCTTACTCGCTCGAACTAACCTTGCCTCCTCTTGGTGCCCTTTTCTTGAAAGCCGAGAAACAACCGGCATAACCCGTTGATCAGATTTAGATCTGTACCTTCGGGCTGGGCCCTGTACGACTAGATGTTCTCCTGCATGACAGAAGCATTCTTACTCCAACACTCAGGCCATCGAATGGCCCGCCTGTCCGTTGACTGTCCAATAAGAGTTTCCTGCGGTTCCTTATCGGTCCCCTACAAGCACTTGAGGTAGCCTCCCGCGCCTTGTAAGTTCTTGGAATGCCTCATGTCGTTGGGCTCATAACCCAAAGGTCGGTGGTTCAAATCCACCCCCCGCAACCAACCTCAATCAGGGCCGCTCAGGCTCGTCGGTACCCATTGGCTCCCATTGGCTTTCGCATTAGGCACCGCTCGCGCCACCACAAGTTTCACAGGGCAATACGCTCCGAGCTACAACACTGTTGGCAGCGGAGAATTTGGAAAGGTCGCGATGAGGGTTGGCGGTCTTTGGGCACAGTACACAAATGCCCTTTGGATGCGGGAGCGCCCCAACCAGGATTGGCCAAACTCATCTTGCGGATCAGATCGATGAGTTCGCGCGAAGGCCGACAGCAATGTTATACCGCTCACGGAGCAGGAGATAGGGAGCCAAGGCATCGGCGGATAGCAGCATCTCGGTCACAATCTCCGAAACCCGCGCGTTCGTAATCGTGAAACAGGATCTGCATCCACTCAACACGCGAATCGGGGATTTTATCGCCGGCCTGAAGGCTTTGGAGAGAGAACTTCCCCACCACTCCAAGCCCTTCTTCGAAGAGACTCTAAGACATAACCGCTCTCCGGCTAAGAACCCTTCTTCCTTGAGCGGGGTTGCATGAGGGACGACGCGGAGTCGCTAAATCAAACGCAGCAACAATCCGCTGCCGTCGTTCAAGTTCAACTTTTTTGGCAAAATCGCCGATCTGGTTTTGCTCGATGCCAACCCGATCGAAGATATCAGCAACATCCGTTGCACTCCCACTGGGCGTCCGGGAGGGCCCCATATCCGATGCGAAGAGGCGTCTTCTTCTGTACAACGAAGATCTCTGCAGTGGTGTTCGGTGAAACGTTCTTCTCAAGGGCGTCCTCGGGGGGAGGGTCGAACCCCCAAGGTACCAAGTACCGGCGGATGCCATCGGCTCATGTTCTCACCGAATTTATGCACGTGCCGGCTTCACCATCACGCAAGGTTGGTCCGCCGCGAAGGTGTTGTATTCGAATTTTCACCCAATTGGTTTGATTGGCAGCCTTCAACGCTTCAGATCACTTGCGATCTGCGCGAATTGATCGAACCCGGCCTTGAAAATCCTCGGTAAAACTTACTGCATCGCGCTTACTGCGGTTTGCCTTGCGATTTCGTGTCTACCTGGATCGCCGCGGGGTTGCCGGTTTTGCCCATATCCACCCACACCTGGCCGAGGTTGCCGTTGGCGTCCGGGACAAGGACCGTGCGGGTTTCGCTCGCGCCGCTAGCACCGGGGCGCACGATGTCAATGGCTTCCTGCGTGACCTGCAAGCCACCGCTGGGGTCACCGGGATTCGGTTGCTCGACCCGGCGGGTGGTGCTCTGCCCCCCGTTCGAAGAGGTCCGCTGCACCGTCGTCGCACGCTGCACAAGTTGCAGGCTGTCGTCGCCCGCCTGGCCGGGAAGGTTGGTTGAATGTGTTTCGGTTGTGTCGCGCTCCTCGCCCGAAACCAGCATCTGTCTCTCGACCGTGCGCTCGACCACCGAGAGATGGCCATTTGAATCGGGGCGCAAAATTCGTCGCTCGGTGCTGCTGGCTCCGCCACCTTCCTGTTTCAGGGTGCTCTCGCGGACCTCGCCGAGCTTCCATCCGCCATTGCCGTCCGCAAGGAGAGTGGATTTCGTGGATTGTACGTTGCCGTCGCCGCTCTTCGTCTCGCGTTGCTCGGTCTGCACGGCAGCAGAGAGATTCCCGTTCACATCTGGCGTAAGCACGGTCGTATTCGTCACGCGCACATCAGAGCTCACTTGCTTCGAATCCTCGAGCTCGCGCCGAACGACCTGCAGGCGACCGTCTGCGTCCGGGCGCGAATCGGTGCGGTTGATCCTCTCCTCGCCGCCAGGCAGGCGGCGCGATTCCTCCTGCGTTTCCTGAATCAGCGTGCGGTTGCCGTCCGGGTCGCGGCCAAAGCTTCGCTCGATGTTGCGAACGGTCGTGTCGCTGACCCGCACCGACTCTTTCTCCGTCTCCGAAAAGAGGACGTAGCGGCCGTCGGGGCCGAGCCGTTCCACCGTCGTCTTGTCCACGATGCGGCCGTCGGCTTCCGTATGCGTCTGAGTGGTGCGCGTAGGATTGATGTTGCCGTCAGGGCTCTGCTGCTGACTGCTGGCGCTCCAGGATTGAGTGCCCGGGGCTGCCTGGGCTCGACAGAGGGTCGGAAGAGCGAGGATGGCCGCCAGTGATAGGAATGCCGAAAAACTCCACAGTCTTACGGTTGTCATAGGTTGCTCCGCAAGACTCCACTATATACCCGCGTAAGTTCAAGTCGTGAGCCGACGACGGTGGGCCACCGCCCTCCAGAAATCGCTCTGCAGAACGTATTCGGAATCGTAAGACACTTTTGCTTCGGCGGGCGCCGTCGACCCTACCCGCATGAAAAGGTTGAGCATCCAGGTTGGCCCCGCACGCATAGGTCTCTGTTGTTTCCTGGCCGCTTCGCTCGCCCCCCCGAGGTCGAATTGTGAAGAACTGCTACAGTTTTTCTGCAGTCGTGGCGTGCGATCGGGGCTGCCCTCTGTTCCTGAAAGACTGATTGCTGAGCCTCTGGTCCCGAACCAACGGAAATTAGCCGAGTTGTTGATTTTCCAATTCGTGTGAGTGGTGCTTCAACCGTACAAACTCACGTAATTTCTGCTCGTCGTTCTCAGTTATTTTCTTATGGGTGCCCAGAGTGGGTGCCCCAACCTGAGGGATCATTGGAGATCACGGGTGTGAAGTCACCGTTAAACGCCATGTTCGAGTAGACCGCGGTCGCTCGTGCGCTGATCTGTCCAACCCTGCGAGCTACTGCGAGCTATAAAGACAAGATTGATCGTACTTCAGTTGATTTTCGTTTCACAGCCGGACTTGCGCTCCCACACTATAATTGTGTACACTGTTTTCGTATGAAGAACATCACTCTAAGCGCCGATGAGAATCTCATCGAACAAGCTCGCCTTATCGCAAAGGCTCAGCGCAAGACTCTCAACGCCGCGTTTAGGGAGTGGCTGGAGCACTTTACCGGGCAATCGGGGAGTGGGCGGGAATTTGATTCCCTGATGAAGCGTCTAAAGCATGTCAGGGCGGGACGACGTTTCACGCGCGGTGAGATGAATGAGCGATAGGTTCTTTCTCGATACAAATATCTTCGTCTACTCATTTGACAAGAATGCTCCAAAGAAGGCCGACCGGGCCACCAAACTGATCCGGCGAGCGATCGAGGCACGCCAAGGGATCGTCAGTTATCAGGTCGTACAGGAATTCTTCAACGTTGCTCTTCGGCGGTTTGCAGAACCCATGTCGGGCACGGAGGCGGAGCAATACCTGTCGACAACCTTTCGCCCTCTCTTAGCGGTGCATTCTTCGCATGGTCTCTACAGTCGAGCCTTGCAACTTGCGACCACGTACTCGATCTCTTGGTATGACTCCTTGATTGTGGCTTCCGCAACCGAGGGGCGGTGCGGCATTCTCTACAGCGAGGATTTTCAACACGGACAACGATTCGGAGGCCTACGGATCGAGGATCCCTTCCTCTAGATCATCGCCGTCGATCGGTGTAACAAGGCAGCGGTCCCATCGACACTCACTCCGATACCGCATCTTCGGAGGTGTCGGCGACGACAATGAAAGTTCGAAAGTTCGGTACAGCGTACTCCTTACCGAGGGTTTCATTCGTCCCTCGATCTTTGGGAAGCCGACCCAACGATCTGATCGTTATATTTTTCGACCAAACGACGAGGGGGCATTAAGGGAGGATTACGTGTCCGAGCAGTTCCGGCAGGTGTTTTGAAGCTCGTCCCTGTCCGCGCAACTCGTTGAAATTACGCTTTTCTACTCACTCATAACCCAAAGGTCGGTGGTTCAAATCCACCCCACGCAACCATAACTCGGCTGAACTACCGCAGCTTCCCGCGAACCACCGTGATCGATCCAGCTGGGAGTGTGTACATGCCGTCGGGCGTGGCGGCAATCGTGATGTTCTTATCCTCAGCAGGGGTGTTGCAATACTGCACAAGAGCTACAGATTGGACGAATGAATGGCTGACGTGCTTGGAATCGTCGATGACGAGATGAACCGGGTGGGCCGCATTCAAATCGTGGTTAATCAGCATAAAGGACCAGTTCCCGTCAGGACGTTTGACAGCGTATGAGGTAACCACGGTCCGATCGGCAGCGTCCTTAAGGTCGGCCGAGGCGGGGAAGATCTTGTTCGCTCCCGCACCGTGCTGCAACCATTCGAAATTGATCAGGTGTGCGGAGGAATAGGGACTATATGCAGGCGTCCCATACGCTCCGCCGCCATCAGCGCCACCGTTGGCGCTGAGGTTCCCGTGACCGCCGGCGCCATAATTGATCGCCGGCCGATAGAACGCTGTGCCGCCCTGTTCAAAGAATGTGCCAAACGCGTCGCACTCCCAAATGGCGCTGCCGGTCACGCCCAAGTAGCCGGGTCCGCTTCGCCCCGCTGTGATTCCACTCTCGGAAATAATCAGCGGCACATCCGCGGGGACACCGTCCTCACGCCACATATGCAAGACGTGCTTCATAATTCCGGGTTCCATGTAAAGGGTCGCCCAGTCGTTCGGTGGACTGAATCCATTGATCATGAATGGGTAGTGTTCGAACGACATGAACAAGAGATCCTTCAGATGTCCGTGGGCCTTCAGGTAATCGACGAATCGCTCCATCCAGGAAGTGCGTCCTTGATCGTCCGCCCAGAGGGTGATGTCTTTATCGACACCTTCGAAAATCGGGCCGCCCAACCTGGCGCCGGGCGTTAGCTTGTGCACCGCATCCGCCACTTGAATGTAAATGGCGCCATAGTCTTCCGGCGTCATGTGCTTGCCGTCGCACTCCTCCCCGACCTCAATTCCCACCACTGGATAACCACGCTTGTGAATGTAGGAAACCTCATTGGCGCAATCTTCGGGAGTGTCGTAAATCGCCGCACATGCAACCAGCGCCGGATGCCCCATGGTCAATCCACTGGTAAAGAAATTGTCCATGCCGTTGTATTGATCGTGGCCGCCGGTGATCAGGTTGTCAGCCTGGTGCCAGGGATCGATTGAAGATGCGAAAAACGATCCGGTCAAGTCCGCTGGCGAACCAGCGACTACTTCTTGGTCTCCAGCGCCCTGCAGGCGTGGCGGCGCCCCAGGTCCGGGCTCTGCGCCGTTAGCCGGATAAACAACCGCGTAGTTCCCGACGCTATCGATCGTACCGGCGGACAGCGTCTGAAGGGCGTAGCCGACGCAATTTCGAATATCCTGCGCCCCGTGAGTGTCGCAGGTTCCGGAGGATTTCGACATTAAAACGCGAACGAAGCGCGTCGTGACCGGCGCATCCGAAAGCTTCAGATTGACATCTCCGCCGCTGCCGTTCAGCACCGCACCCGATAGAAAAGGCTTCCAGACGCCATTCGGGCCCATATCCCAGTCCATCGCGTTGTTGTCGCCGACCCAGTACTGCACAACATAAACGACGGCATACGGATTTACCCATTGGATATGGATCGCATTGACGACGCGGGCGGTGCCCATATCGATCACTACCCATTGCGCGTGCAGCGCATCGCTCTCGCCCGTGAAATGGCTGGTTAGGTAAGGATTGCTCTTCCAGTAACTTTGAAAACCAGCCACCAAAGGTGAATCGCCGCTAGTCATAAAGTCGCGATGAGGCAACGAATACGAATAGCCGTAGCGGATCGGTTCGCCCAGGTCGGCGCTGCCGACGTAATAGCCGCTCTTTGTCGCTGGATCGCTCCATTTGCCGTTTTCGTTCCAGTGCCATGTCGCAAGGCGCAACTCGCTGTTGTTACGCATGGTGATGGAACCCCAGCCCAAGTTTTTGACCCCCTGAATCGTCTCAGGCTTGCTCAAATTGTCCACCTGCGCCTTACTTAGATCATCCATCCACGCGCCCGTCGCAGTGTCGGGATTGATCGTATTCAGAACGTGCTTCGGCGTCACGTCAACGTGGACCGTGGCAACCGAATCAACCGTGCCCACCTTGGCAACTGAATCCGCCGGGAGCTCCTGCCGAACCCGTCGTACCTGAGCCGTTTGTGCATGGACGCACAAAGGAGAGTGCGTGGACACTGCCATCAGCCCGAGCGCCGTAAATGCGACACACAGCCAAATGCGAAACGAAACCCCTGGGTAAGAACCAGTAATCATGATGTCATCGCCCATACCAATGTAAAACAGTCAAATTGAGGATTGAGAGTGCACGTCGAGTTTACACGAGTGGCAGATAACGGGCGTGCGCGAACTCTACGCCACATCCTCACAAGCCGGGGATGTGTTCATCGACTAATAACCCCCTTCCGGGTTCGAGCCCCCGCGCACAGTAAGTATCGTTTCGTAACCCCTGGCAAGCAACTAGCGATTCTCGTGATGCAGCGAATGAAGGCCGAGTCCGGCGGTGTGGTTGGGGTTCGCTCGCGAGGCTGGGTTCGATCGGGATCGGTCATTTTTCAGTTCTCTTTGAGTTTCATTCTGCTCGTCGGCGTGGCTCTGTTGCTCGAAAGCCTGCAGAGGATTCGCGCCACCAACCCAGGCTTTTCCACGACCAACGTAGTCGTCACCGCAGTGTCGCTGGTGGCGGCTGGCTATGACGTTCCGCGAGCCAAGGCATTTCAGAGTGAACTCATCGACCGCCTTGGCGCAGTGCCCGGCATTGATTCCGTTGCTTTCGCCCGGGTCACGCCCTTGGGATATGGCAGCGATTTCTCTTCTACGCCGGTTGCCGTGGACGGCTATCGGCCTTCTCCGAACGACCAACCTGTCCTCGAATACAACCAGGTAGGTCCAAATTACTTCGCAACTTTGGGGATTCCTCTTTTCTCTGGCCGTGAATTCGCACGTAGCGACGACGAGAACGCGCCTCTTGTGGCCATCGTGAATCGGAAACTATTTGCGCGCACATCGCCGACCGCAAAAACTCCCGGCCTGCGCCCCGCTCGCAATACTATCTCGGCTTCCCGATGGGAGTTTCGGCCAGATCAATGGGGTTAACGTCGGTTATCTCCCACCGCCGTCCGTGCTGAGATACGAGGTGCAAAAGGCTCCGCAGGTTTACCGTTGATTTCTCCGCCAACGGCAGAGATCGAAGCCTGGATCGGCTTGATTTCGTAGACAATGCATCCCCAACGCGGTCGTATCCAGCGATGCAAGCTGGAGAGATGCGCTTGCTGGGTTCCATAGCGCAGCAATGGCAGTTCCTTCTCGACGCAGTCATCCGCCAGAGCATCCAGCGTCACGGGTAGACCAAATCGGTTTTGAAGATTGAGCCGCAGTCGAAATCGTTCGAGAATGCGGAGCGCATCCGTCGGCGTCGGATACTGGCTTAGCATACCGATGATTCTTGAACGCCGACGCCGCTGCCCCTCAGGATTGGTTTCGTAGTAACGAAACTGCCGGACATCTTCCGTGCGAGTTCGTTTTCTCCGCGTCAGACTTCCATACTGATATCTTTGTGTGTTCATGCTCCCTCCTTCTGGATTTTGAACGACGGAGATGGCGGAGTGTATCCCTTCCATCCCAGTCGCCAGCGCCAAAGCCGAGTTGCAGCAGGATTGGAAAGCGCCGAGATCAGAGCTGCCGATCGTTGTGCCACAATGCCCAAGCATCGATCTGTGTCTCGTCGAACCCGTTCGGCGAAAATAATAATCCGAGCGAGTATTCATGCTACCTCGGCCGATGGTGCCCTGTTCGGTTCCGGACACCTAAAAGCAAGCGCGGACACCCGTTGAACTCATGTGTCAACAGCGGCGTGCAGTTGCTCTTTGCCATCAAGCGGTTACACTTTGGCTAGATTGGTAAAAGCCTTGCGGTGCGAATGCAATAATCGGCGACCGGGACGGATCATTTCTCACTGCTGTTGACTGGGCACTGCGGCACCGACGCCGAACCGGGGGAGAACCTGAGATGAACCGACTGGGACAAGATCTTCGTTATGCGCTGCGGCAGTTGATCAAAAGTCCCGGTTTCTCGGCAGTCGCGGTGCTCACGCTGGCGGCAGGACTCGGCGCAAACGCGACGATTTTCAGTTGGCTGCGCTCGCTCGTCCTCAATCCGTTCCCCGGAGCCGCTCAGCCCGAACGGGTTGTAGCGATCGAAAACACTGCCCCCGATGCCGAGCCGATCACGACTTCGTATCTCGACTTCCGCGATTTTCGTGACAACCTGCACCTGGTCAATTTCGTAACCGCCTACCGCGGCTACGTTTTTGCGGTTGGCGAAGCCCTTAACACAGAACGTGTATGGGGCGAGATGGTCACCGGCAGCTTTTTCGACCTCTTCGGCATCAAGCCTGAAGCGGGTCGCTTCTTTTCTCTTGAGGAACGCGATGACGCTCAGAATGCACATACCGTAGTCGTCATCAGCGATGGATATTGGAAATCCCACTATCGGTCGGATCCTTCTGTCGTCGGCA
>DASPVV010000281.1:0-8311 GCA_035622175.1 Terriglobales bacterium
GCGGGACCTGGAAGCACGCACAGCGGGCGCTTGATCTGGGCTTCATGATTTCCTTCGCCGGCAATGTGACTTTTCCCAAGGCCCAGCAGATTCGCGAAGTGGCCGCGAGAATGCCCCTTGATCGCATGCTGATCGAAACCGACTCGCCCTATCTCGCGCCCGTACCGTACCGCGGCCGGCGCAATGAACCCGCGTTTGTCGCGGAGACCGCGCGGCAGATCGCTGAATCACGAGGCCTGTTGGCCACGGACGTCGGCGGTGAGACCGCGAGAAACTTCTATCGCTTCTTTTCGCTTCCCCAAAATGCCAACTCCATTTAGTTTTTAGGGAGCATCTTTCCCTGGGGCGGCGTAATCTGATAACGGGAAGCCACGATCATGCCAGAGAATAGTTTCGACATTGTCAGCAAAATTGACCTTCAGGAAGTTGCCAACGCCATCCAGCAGGCGCTCAAAGAGGTCCACACCCGTTTCGATTTGAAGGATTCTCGCTCGACCATCGAACTCGAGGGCAAAGAGGCGATCGTGTTCCACTCGAGCGATGAGTTCAAGCTGAAGGCGGTCAAGGAGGTTCTCGAGCAGAGGCTGGTGAAACGCGGTGTCCCCCTGAAAGGGCTGAACTACGTCGCGGTGGAGGTAGCGGCCGGCAGTACCGTCAAGCAGCGGATCACGCTGCAACAAGGGATTCCTATCGAAAAAGCGCGTGAGATCGTAAAGTTGATCAAGAACGTCAAGAAGAAGGTGAACGCGTCGATTCAGGGAGATCTGGTGCGTATCAGCGGGAAAGACCGCGATACCTTACAGGAAATTATCGCCTTGCTGCGGCAGCAGGATTTTGGCATCGATATGCAATTCACCAATTACCGGACAAGTTGAGCCCGCAGTCGCGGGGCCCAATGGGCAAGCACGTGAGCACATCACCAGCCATCAACAGTCAAGAGATCTTTGCCCTCCTCAGAGAGGATCTCGCTGCCATCGAGCGGGAGTTTGGTCGCGATACCGTGTCTCAGGTAGAAGCCATCACTGAGATCGGCGAGTATCTGCGTCGTGGGGGCGGAAAGCGCATCCGCCCTATGCTGCTGTTGCTCTCCACCCGGCTGTTTAATTATCAGGGTCGGGGTGCGATCAAGCTCGGCGCCGTGGTCGAGATCATTCACACCGCCACCCTGGTTCACGATGACATCATCGACGAAGCGCAAATCCGTCGCGGGCGTCCCGCGGCCAACACCCAATGGGGGAACTCCAAATGTGTGCTCGCCGGCGACTGGCTCTATATGCAGGCCTTCAAAATCGCGGTCGAGGAGCGCAACTTTCGCATCTTGGACACGCTGATTGACTTGACCCAGCAAATGGTGGAAGGCGAACTGCTGCAAATGGAGAAGCTAGGACAGTTGATTTCGCTGGACCAGTACTTCGACCTCATCTATCGTAAGACCGCCTGCCTGTTCTCCGTATGTATGCGGGTCGGCGCCATTCTGGGCGGAGCGACCCCCGAACAGGAACAGAATCTGGCGCAGTACGGGCGCAATCTCGGCATGGCCTTTCAGATCGTGGATGACGTTCTCGATCTCACCGCCTCCGAGGACGTGCTGGGAAAACCGGTGGCCAGCGACTTGCGGGAAGGGAAGGTCACGATGGCGGTGATTCACGCCTTGGAGCGCTGCACGCTCGAAGAGCGTGAGAAGATCGGGGCGGTGATCCGCGACCGCGCCTTCAACGGCGTGAGCCACGCGGATGTTCTCGCCATCTTGAAGCATTACCGATCCATCGATGCGGCACACCAACGAGCCATCCAATATGCCACGCTGGCTCGCAATGCCATCTGCAACTTCCCCAATGTCGAAGCCAAGCGGGTGTTGCTGTGGGCGCCTGATTTTGTGGTCGATCGTGTCAAGTAGCGGAGGTTGGGGAGGACCGGTCGCGAGAAAACAGATGTTTTCCGGGGCTTTTTCCTTCCTCTGGGCACGATCCGAAAACACCTTCGCCGGAGCATGCTTGGGCAAGCCGGCCAGGGGCGAACGGCTGTTCTTTTGTTATAGTAGCGGCAGTCTTAACCGTCTGTGAACCACTTCTTCTCCTCGATCGCTCCGCACGGGTACTTACTCGTCTTTGTATTCGTGTTGGCGGACGCGTTGGGTTTGCCTCTGCCCGCAGCCTTGGTCCTTTTGCCGGCCGGGGCAGCGGTGGCTTTGGGCACGCTTAACGGGTCCCTCGTGCTGCTTGTGGCCATGGCTGGCTTCCTGACTGGGGACATCCTGCTATTTGTTTTGGGCCGTTCCATGGGTTGGACTCTGTTGGGCGTCCTCTGTCGCGTATCGTTGAACCCGGAAACCTGCATCCTGCGCTCGGCGGAGTTGTTCTACAAGCGGGGCAAGGTCGCTGTGCTCCTCGCGAAGTTCATCCCAGGGATGAACACCATGGCTGCGCCACTGGCGGGAAGTATGAAAATGCGATTCCGGCAGTTCTTGGGACTCGATTCCGCTGCCGCCCTGCTGTATGTGGTGCTCTATGCTGGCTTGGGCTTCTTGTTCCGGGATTTTCTGGCCATGATCATACGTAGCTTTCAGCGTGCCGGGCACGTTTTTGCCGACGTTCTTCTGGCGGCCGCGGTTCTCTATGTCGTCTATCGCCTGCGGTTGTACCGGAAGAGCAAGGTTTATGAAATCGTCCCCCGGGTTCCGGTTCGCGAAGTGGCCGCGCGCTTGGAATCGGAAGAAAAGGGCAGAATATTCATCGTGGATGTTCGTAGCCACGGCTACTATGATGCCGGTGCGCAACGCATTCGGGGATCGATCCGGCTCGAGCCCAATCAGCTCGTCGAGGAGATCCGGAACCTGCCGAGAGATAAGGACATCTATCTGTATTGTACTTGAGCGCGCGAAGCGACCAGCGCCCGGGTGGCGCTAGAACTGCGCAAGCGGGGTTTCAACGCCCTTGTGATCGAAGGTGGGTTGGCTGCATGGCGCAAGGCGGGTCAGCCCATGGAGTCGGTGCCGGAAGATGATGTGGTGAAACTGCCGACGTTCACCTAAGCCTCCACTCCGATCCCCCGTCGGCCGTCCGCGGGGCATCGCCGCCAGTAGGTGTGGCCCCCGAGGGCTTATACTTTTTCAGATGTCTTCCCAGAAGGAAATTGAGATCAAGTTTAGGGTGGACGATTTGGGCGCCCTCGGTCGGCAACTGCGCCGCCTGGGCTTCCGCAGGGTCACAAAACCTACGCGCGAAATGAATACCCTCTATGATCTTGAGGGGACGCCGCTGAGACGTCGCGGAGAGCTTCTCCGATTGCGCCAATATGGAACGGCATGGCTCCTGACCCATAAGGCAAAGGGCGAGGCAGGGCGCCACAAGACTCGGGTGGAGAGTGAAACCGAAGTATGCGATGGTCGCAGCATGGCCGTGATCTTGCGGGCCTTGCACTTTAAGCCGACATTCCAATACGAAAAGCTGCGAGCAGAATGGAACGATGGGAATGGCGCGGTGGTTGTCGATGAAACCCCGATCGGGAACTTCAGTGAAATCGAAGGTTCGCCCCGCTTTATCGAAAGGACGGCGCGCCGCCTGGGGGTTCAACCGGCCGACTATATCACCGCAACCTACGCCGAGTTGTTCGCCCGCTGGAAGCAGCAAACCAAAAGCCCCGCAAGCGTGATGACCTTCGCCGCGATCGGCAAAGCCGGAACTCGGAAATAACTCCTCGCGCGCGGGCTGGAGCGCACCAAACTAATAACAAAATTGCCGGTTGGGCGCATGGTACTCTAAATGCGCTCTGGTTCAGGCTCCTGCCGGTGCAGTGGCGGTGCAAAAAGACAATTTTCGGCGGCTCTTGCAGACTGTCGAAGCGCTCTCCGATCTGGGCCCTGCTCTGACGGCGGAGCGAGACTTTCCCCAGACCGCCCGGTCCATGCTGTCCGCCTTACAACAGGTGGGCGGTGCGCGCGAGGCTGCCCTTTTCACCTACAGCGATAAGCCATCGCTGCTCGTTTCGGTGGCTGCTCTAGGGTTTGTCATGATGCCCGAGCCCGCCATTATCCCTTTGTTGCCCAAGCATGTCCACAGCCTTACTGCAGCTCGCGGTCCGATTCCCGTGGATCTAGTCACCCTGGATGAGTTCTTGAGTTCCAACGGAAATGTAGCGCCGCAGCTGTTTCGCTGCATTGCGCCCTTGAAGGTGGGGGGCAAACTCGTGGGTATGGTGGCGCTCGGCTTACGGGAGGGTGGCGCAGGCTATGATCCGAGCGAGCTCGAGGCGCTCGAGCTGCTTTGCCATTATGTGGCCCTCGCCGTCCACAATTTTGCTCTCGCCCAGACGCTCACCCAACGGATTAGCGAGAATCTTAGGCTCATGGCCTCTCTGAACGGCTTTTACGATAGCGCGCTCGAAGCTTTTGCCACCGCGATCGATGTGAAGCACATCAACCTGCATGGCCACTCCTTGCGCGTCGCCCGCTATGCCGCGGCCATCGGAGAGGCCCTGAACCTCGACAGTCGACAGATCGGCGGACTGCGTGCCGCTGGCTATTTGCACGATATTGGAAAGGTTGCGGTGGATAAGCGTCTTTTTGGCAAACCGACATCGCTCGATCCTGAGGAATTCCGCGAGATCGCGGATCACACGGTCGTCGGGCACACCATCGTCAGCGGGGTGCAGCTCCCCTGGCCCCAGATCCCGGAGATTGTCCGCTGGCATCACGAGCGAGCGGATGGCTCTGGCTACCCTGATCGGTTGAATAATGAAGATGTCCCCATGGCGGTCCGCATTGTCGCCCTCGCCGATACGCTCGACGCCATGATCAGCCAGAGGCCTTACCGCGAGCCGATCTCGCTCGGGGCCACGCTGAGCGAAATCGTGCGCCTGACGCCGCAAAAGTTCGACGTGACCGCGGTGCAGGCTTTGTTGGTGCAGGTTCGCCGCGATACCGTGGGGAGCAATCGCTCACCTTTCCTGGAAGGGCACATCGCCGAAAGCATCGGTGCGGCGGACATCGACCAACTGGCCGCCAGCCTGCAACACAAGATGAGCCACGGTCGGCAGTATCTCACTTGATGGCTTCGGGGCGCCGCAGGGTGGCGGAGGTTTTCGACCGGCGTATCGCGGAATTGGCTGGGGATTCGCTGCTGGCAGCTTGTTTTTGAGGCTTTTTCACGGGCCAACAGAGGAGGCCAAAAACAGGAGAAGGGCCGCCATTTTCCCCGGCAACTTTTCCCCGCCTTTGGGTTTGATGGTGAGAATGAATCTTCTGGCCCGGATCCGTCCCTCGGGCGGACTGCTCGCTCTCGCAGTGCTTCTAGGCGGGCTGTCGATCTCGACTCCCTGGGGGTTTGGGAGAAACAAAGAAAAGCACGATGCGGCCTTCCTGCGCCTCCCCGAGCAAAAGCGTGCCCTCCATGTTCTCAACCGACTGAGTTATGGGCCGCGCCCTGGGGACCTCGAACGGGTGAAGGCGATGGGCGTGGACCAATGGATGGAGCAGCAGCTCCATCCTGAGAAGATGAACGACAGCGAACTCGATACCCGCCTGCGCTCCTTTCCCACGCTCGGGATGAGTACCCGGGAACTGATCGAAAATTTTCCGCCCCCTGAAGTAATTCGGGCAGTCGCCGATGGCCGGCAGTCCCTTCCCTCCGACCCGGTCAAGCGAGCGGTGTACGCGGCACAACTCGAACGCTACCAGGAGAAGCAGGAGAAAAAGCAGGAGTCCAACTCGAGTACCGCCGACGTGGACAATAACGTCGAGAAGATGGGCAAGACCGCCGCCCCGGAAGAAGATCCAATTTCCGCCCAGGCGAGGCTAGAAGCCCTTTTCGATTTGCCGCCGGATGCTCGTCTGCACGCACTCCTCGTGATGTCTCCCGAGCAACGGCGGGCTCTAACTCCCGCCTTGAAGGGCAAGAGCGAGGAACTGACGCTCGGCATGACCCCCAGGCAACACGAAATCGTGATCGCCCTGGCCAACCCGCAGGAGGTCGTCGCCGACGAGCTGATGCAGAGCAAAATATTGCGGGAAACCTACAGCGAACGGCAGTTACAGGAGGTCATGACCGACTTCTGGTTGAATCACTTCAACGTTTTCATCGGCAAGGGTATGGATCGCTATTTCTTGACGGCCTACGAGCGCGACGTGATCCGCCCTCGTGTCCTCGGCAAGTTTGAAGATCTGCTGGTCGCGACGGCCCAGAGTCCGGCGATGCTGTTTTATCTGGATAATTGGTTGAGCGTGGGTCCGAATTCCGAAAAAGCCACCGGCGTTGCGACCGCGGGATCCCTTCGCCGGAGACGGCCGGCGCCACGAAACGCCGGCAAGCGCGTCGGACTAAATGAAAACTACGGCCGCGAGTTGATGGAGCTTCACACCCTGGGTGTAAACGGCGGTTACACGCAAAAGGATGTGACCGAGGTGGCACGGGTTTTCACCGGTTGGACGCTGAAACCGCCGCGGGAAGGCGGTGAGTTTACCTTTGACGAACGCATGCATGATCCGGGAGAGAAAACCGTGCTCGGCCACCGGATCAAATTCCGGGGGAAGAAGGAGGGCCTCGAAGTCCTCCACATCCTGGCCCGCCACCCATCCACTGCAAAACTAGTCTCGAGCAAGCTCGCCGTCCGCTTTGTCTCGGACAACCCGCCTGCAACTCTGGTCAATCGCATGGCCCAGACCTTTCTGAAGAAAGATGGCGACATTCGGGAAGTGCTCAAGACCATGTTCGACTCCCCGGAGTTCTGGGCAGACGATGAGTATCGGGCTAAGGTGAAAACGCCACTCGAGTTTGTGGTCTCCGCGCTTCGAGTCACGCAGGCCGACATCAGCGATGCCACGGCGCTCACCCGTCAACTGCAGCGCATGGGGATGCCCCTCTACGGAATGCAGCCGCCCACCGGCTATTCGATGAAGGCCGAAGCGTGGGTAAATTCCTCGGCCCTACTCGAACGCATGAACTTTGCGCTCGCACTTAGCGCCGGGAGACTGAAAGGTGTGCGGGTTGATTGGAAGCGCTTGCTCGACGGACAGCCGGCCTCTCCCTCCCCCGATGCCAGCGAATCGCTAAAGACATTCGATGGTTTAGTGGCCTGCCTGCTCGCAGGCGAGGTCTCGCAGCAAACCCACGAGACGATTGCCGCCCGGCTTGACGATCCACAAATCAGCCAGCGCAAGCTCGACGATCCTGCGCGTGCGCCGAATGTGAACCTGATGGGCGGATTGTTGCTCGGGTCACCGGAGTTTCAGCGAAGGTAGCTTCGCCCCCCGGGCGCGGAGTTCGCGGCAACGGACGACGGAACGTTACCATGAGGTGCGGGTTGGGGATAGAAAATGTTGGTCCATCGCTGCCATGAACCATGCAGCGTAATTCACTAGGAGCCACACTTTTATGGCGATCACGCGACGCATCTTTGTGAAGAACGGGGCCCTGGCCATCGTCGGCACGGCTGCTCTGCCCGGATTTCTTCGACGCGCCGCCTATGGAGCGGACGAGTCGGAAGCGGAGAACAAGCGTCTGGTCGTCATCTTCCAGCGGGGCGCCGCCGACGGCCTGAACATCGTCGTGCCCCACGGAGAACCGGCTTATTACGCCCTGCGGCCCTCAATCAACATTCCCCGGGGTTCGGCCATTGATCTCGATGGCTTCTTTGGCTTTCATCCCGCGCTGGCGGGGTTTCAATCGTTGTGGAACGAAAAGCATCTGGCCGTCGTGCACGCCGCCGGCTCGCCCGATCCCACCCGCTCGCATTTTGATGCACAGGACTTCATGGAATCGGGTACGCCTGGAATCAAGGCAACCGAGGATGGGTGGCTGAACCGGTGCTTGCGTTCTCACCCAGACAATTCGGCATTTCGCGCGGTATCGCTCGGGCCTTCTCTGCCGCGCATCCTCTCCGGCGCAGAACCTGCCGTGGCGCTCAACAATATCAACGAATTTGGGGTCGGTGGAAAGAATCCCGGGGCCATGCCCATCGCCAACACATTCGAGGCCATGTACGAACAATCGGTGGACTCGGTCTTGCACGGGACCGGACGTGAGACGTTTGAAGCAGTCAAGATGCTGAAGTCAGCCGATCCGTCCAAGTATGTGCCTCGGCCAGGGGCGAACTATCCTCGGGGCCACTTTGGCGACAGCCTGAGGCAGTTGGCTCAGCTCATCAAGGCGAATTTGGGAGTCCAGGTGGCTTTCGCCGACATCGGAGGATGGGATCATCATGTCAATGAGGGGAATACCCAGGGCCAGCTCGCCAATGTTCTGCGCGAGTTTTCCGAGTCACTCGGAGCCTTCTGGATCGACCTGGGTGATCTCGCCGAAGGTACAGTCGTGGTCAC
>DASPVV010000282.1:0-14496 GCA_035622175.1 Terriglobales bacterium
ACGAATTAGCTTGACGATTCCGATCACTTCCTCCACAATCAGCCCGCCAGCGTCGCTACGCTCCGATCGCCCTGATCGGATTGGCAGGATCAGCGATCGCTTTCAGACAGGAACGCTGATCGTTTTCGCAGGAATGCGCAACCATCTGACGGTGTAGCATTTCGAGGTCAAAAGAAACGCGATTTACGCGGATAGCGTACCGCAACTGTTCGACGTCCCACGCCTGTTTCAACACCTACCGAGTTATAACAGCCGCTCGCGAAGCGGCTACTTATTGCCAAGGGACACTTACCCCGCTAATGGGATTGCTGGAGGAGCCCACGTTCGACTCTGAAGGAGGTTAAATTCAGCCGAGCCCGGGCATAAATTGATCACGCAACCTGTATATCTCGTTTCGGTTCTTTCTTAGCAAATGCTGCTGCTTTACCACCTTCGAGGAGTTGCTGTCCGTCGATCCGCCCGAAGAATTCAATCAATTTTGCGATGGTACCGGTCCAGCCGGTTTGATGACTAGCTCCCAGCCCTGCTCCGTTGTCGCCGTGGAAATACTCGTAAAACAGAATGTGATCCTTCCAATTAGGATTGGTTTGGAATTTCTCGGTACCTCCGTAGACTGGCCGACGCCCAGAGCTGTCGCGCAGAAAGATCCGGGTCAATCGATTAGCGATCTCCCGAGCTACCTCGAACAGATTCATTCGATGTCCCGATCCTGTTGGACACTCAATGGTGAAGCTATGGCCGTAATAGCTATAGAACGATAACAGGGCACGGATCAGCAATGCATTGATTGGCATCCATATTGGTCCGCGCCAGTTGGAGTTTCCGCCGAACATGCCGGTCTCGGATTCTGCCGGGAGATAATTCACTCGGTACTCCTGGCCGTTCACATGGAAGACGTAGGGATGCTCGAGATGGTAGCGGGAGAGTGCCCGTATGCCATATGGGCTGAAGAATTCATTTTCATCGAGCATGCGCGACAGAATTCGACGCAACCGTTCCGGTTTTACCAATGCCGCGATTCCACGCTCGCCGTGTCCGAGATGGCCCGGTCCGGTGGGATGAATAGCTTTAAGCAGTTG
Source organism: Terriglobales bacterium (assembly GCA_035622175.1). Classification (GTDB taxonomy): domain Bacteria; phylum Acidobacteriota; class Terriglobia; order Terriglobales; family Acidobacteriaceae; genus JAFAGX01. Next base: position 1,080 of record DASPVV010000282.1, read on the forward strand.
GGGCATTCGTTGTAACCGCTCACGAAAAAGCTGCATCACCCGCGGCACACGCTGGCGCTGCCAGGGTTCAATAACAGTCGTGGCGCATATTGGCAATAAGCCCACAATGGAGCGGACCTTGAGTCGCGTGGCCTTTCCGTCGGGGAAACGCAGAACGTCGTAGTAGAAGCCATCCTCTTCGTCCCACATGCCATCCACCCCCATGCGATTCATCGCGTTTGCGATCAGGGCGAAGTGGTCAACAAACTTCATCGCCATGTCTTCGAAGTAGGCATCGTGTGCTGCCAGCTCCATGCTGATCTCAAACATGTTCTGGCAGAATAGGGACATCCACGCCGTTCCATCCGCCTGCTCCAGGTGTCCGCCGGTAGGCAACGGGGCACTGCGGTCAAAGACGCCAATGTTATCGAGTCCCAGGAAGCCGCCTTCGAAGACGTTCTTGCCAAAGCGGTCTTTGCGATTCACCCACCAACTGAAATTCAGGATCAGCTTCGCGAAAGACCGCTTGAGAAATTCGACGTCCCCTTCTCCGCGGAGTGCCTGCTCGGTCCGGTACAGGAAGATTGTGGCCCAGGCATGCACTGGCGGATTCACGTCACTGAAATTCCATTCGTACGCTGGAATCTGACCCGTCGGGTGTAGAAAGTACTCCTCCAGCATCAAACCAAGTTGCTCTTTTGCGAAATCGACATCGACTGTGGAAAGGGCAATGGTGTGGAAGGCTAAGTCCCAGGCGGCGTACCAGGGATACTCCCACTTGTCTGGCATGGAGATGACGTGGTCATTCACCATGTGAAACCATTCGACATTCCGCATCTCTTTGCCACTCGAGTTCATCGGATCCACACCATGTTCCACCAGCCATTTGTCCACGTCGAACCCAAAGTACTGTTTGCTCCATAGCATTCCGGCTAGTGCCTGCCGCATCACCCGTGCCTCATCCTCGGTGGCTCTGGGTGGCGTGATCGCTTCATAGAATTCGTTCGCCTCAAGACGGCGAGTTTGCATGATTTCAGCAAAGCCCTCGAAGGCATCGCCCATCGCGGTGGCTGCCTTGTCGCTGAGCCACAGGCGGATCGTCGCCGTTTGGCCTGGATCGATGTCGAATCTGTAGTGCGCAGCAGCCTTGGTTCCCTCGTGGTTCGGGTTGACGGCTTCCTGCTTCCCATTCACTACGTAGTTGTTGATCCCGTCCTTGACGTAAGGACCGGCATTCGGAGTACCAAAGATCCGCTCATTGTTCGTCTCATTCTCTGTGAACAGCAGGGGAACGTCTCCTTCGCAGTACAAGTAGAATTCTCCGAGTTCGCTGTGGGACGTTGCTACCCGTTGGGAGCTTCCCATTGCGGGAATCTGCTTCAAGGACGGTTTTTGGGTTTCCGGCCACCAAGTCCAGGTGTTGCGGAACCAAAGAGTTGGTAACACGTGGATGGTTGCTTTCTCAGGCCCCCGATTTGCCACACTGATCTCGACGAGGATGTCCTCTGGCGTCTGCTTGGCATATTCCACAAAGACATCGAAGTAGCGATCACCGTTGAAAATGCCCGTGTCTAAGAGTTCATATTCCATTTCGCCCCGGTTGCGGTTTTTGCTAGTCGCGACCAAGTCATTGTAGGGAAAAGCAGCCTGCGGGTATTTGTACAGATACTTCATGTACGAATGGGTGGGCGTGCTGTCGAGATAGAAGTAGTACTCTTTTACATCCTCGCCGTGATTGCTCTCGCTGTTTGTCAGTCCGAAGAGACGCTCCTTGAGTATCGGATCCTTGCCATTCCATAGACCCACGCTGAAGCACAGCAACTGTCTCTCATCACTGATACCGGCAAGGCCATCCTCGCCCCAATGATAGGCACGGGATCGGGCTTGATCATGGCTGAAGTAGTCCCAGGCGTTGCCGTCCTGGCTATAGTCCTCACGGACCGTACCCCACTGCCTTTCGCTCAAGTAAGGACCCCACTTTCGCCAAGGGATTTTCGCCGTACGGGCACCTTGTAGTCTGACGATTTCAGGATTGCTGCTCATGTTTCGCCTCTCGGTCTGCGCTCTGGTGATAACCGTGGGAATTGTGAATTTTGCACCAAGAACTCGGAACTCTGGGTTGGCCGTCTGGTTCTATTTGGGTGGATAGTACTTCAGTAGTTTCTGCATCGCCTTATCCAAGTTCTTCTGGTTCTTTTCCTGGTTCGAACTCGGATCAATCGCCTTGGTTGCAGTTCCCGTCCAGACCAGCTGCTTGCTGGTCGGGTCATACATGTCGAGGACAAGACTCCCGACGTTGATGGTCGATTGGGTGGCCGATCCCATACCACCCCCGAAACCCCGACCGGAGCTCCAGGCATTCCATTGTTTTTCCTTATCTACAGCGATCTGGTACCCGATATAGAGATCAGCCTTGTCGCTGTCGGTCTTGGTCAAGCCTTTGGACGCCAATTGCGAGTCGATCGACTGCTTGATTTCCGCATCCACGATCTGGTTCGGGTGAGCGCCGCCTTCGATGTCGATCCACTTGTAGGTGTGATACTTGGAAAAGTCTACTCCCGGCATGGAGTTGTGGCGCACGTCCTGACCTGTTGCCACAATGCAAGCCACAAGGGCAACTGCCACTGTCATGCTCCTTAACCACGGGCTGCGATTAATTTTTCGCATCGCTTTTCTCCTGCGCCTTCCAAATGAAGGACGGCAACATTTCAGTTCTTGCTCACTCAAAATGAGCGGCGATGTTTGCACATTTCCCGCTCTCTTTTGTCTCAGGGCTCTCTTCGACTTCTCTTCTTCGAATCAGACCAGTGGCATGATTTTCTCCTTCCTCTTGGATTGAGGCTAACGCCTGTACCGTTGAAGAGACGGGATAGGACCACCCTTTATCACTCTGATGGTGCGTCGACAATTGTCAAAACTACCAGTCGCTGAATTAATTGACTTGGTTTGGAATGCAACACGTAGTTGGCGATTCGGCACTATTTCCTAAACTCTAAGAACGCCGTGCTGGCCGCGCGTGGGTCTGAGTCAGAAGGCGTATTGGTCCCAACGTTTGCGCAGCAAAGTTTTCCGGCCTGTCGTGTGTGGGACTCATGGGTTCGACGGGCGGGCGCCGAAACCTCTCATGTCAGGTTCGCTTGGAGTATCGCCGTAAGTGGGAACACGATTTAACAGCGGTCCTAAGGAAATGAGCGAAGCCATGGCGAAGAGGTGAGTCCCAACTTCCTTATTTGCAACGAATTCTGCAGGAAGTCGACGACGGGCAGCTAGCCGCGCAAGAAAGACTCCAAGGACAGAACAAGTTTCTCGAACTAGCGAGGCCACATGAGCTCCCTAACGAAAATACAAGTCGCACTGATGATGCGCCAGCTTGCCAGCGAGCCTGCGGCGACGGTTTCCATGTGTTTCTGGCGGAAGATCGGCGCGGGCGTGCGACATTATGACCGAGCAGGCACGAGAATCACTTCAGCAACGGTGGATCCAGAATGAGTCCTGAATTAATAGAATGACTTGTTGCCGCGGCGATACCGCGGGCCAATGACAACCTCTGCCACGGTCATGGAGGAAATCCTCACGTTCGTGAGGACTATTCCCTGCAAAGCCGAAGGATTAGTATTGTCCGAGAAGACGATTCGCACCCTGCGTTGAAAACGCTCCCGTTCTTGCGGCTGGGCGCTGGTTGGTGAACGTGGACCCACGCGGGGTCTGTCCCTGGTTGAAGTGAGTCGGCGGCCATTCCCCCGCTGCGGCCTTGGAGAGGCCCAATCGCCATATTTGAACAGTTGCCGGTCGGGAGCATTTACCGGGGTGCTTCAGCAATCTTCTCTCCGTCCAACTCTTCCGGCCCATTTCGTAATTTGGCCTTGGTTATCGATCCCTCGCCCTCCCGTTGGAAATCGATTACAACCGGTTGGCTGGTCATGAAGAAACGTGTGTCCGACTCGGGCAACAACTCCTGAGGCTTGTCTCCAAATGGAGGGTATTGCACGCAAAGCTTTCCGTTGTCCTGCGTAATGACGAACTTGAAAAGGCCGCCGAAAAGATAGACCCCCGTATACGCCCGAAGAGCAGCCGAATCGATCTTGGCAAGAGTGTGTTCTTCCATCCGACCGTCAGGCCAATGATATTCCTGAGCGACCGCCCTTTGAATCTCGCCAATCAGCCGCAGGCCGCCTGTACCGTCCGTCATGACCGCCCAACCTTGGTCTGTTTGTGGATACCCCTCGAACAGGGACTGGTACCCTCCATTGGCGCCTGAATGCCAAAACCGCACCGTGTGTCCACGCTGGCCAAGCGCCACGCCCAGGCCGTAGATTTCTTCGCTTTGGTAGGTCAGCATCTCGTGTGCCATCTCATAGGAAAGAATTTTAGACTGTCCGGCATACGCTTTTTCAATCTCCATGGCGAACAAGCATAGGTCGGATGGAGTTGTCCATAGCCCGGCGGGAGCCATGGCGGAATAGAAAAACCACCCATTCGGAGGGCCGTCAAATGGCTGGGCTGCCTCTGGCCAGAGGTACTTGGGGAGCGGTGCTTCGAATGTGCTGTGAGTCATCCGTAGCGGCTCAAATACGAGGTCGTGCATCAGGACGGGAAAGGATTTGCCGGTGACGTCCATCAACAACAGTTGTACGACTACGTAGCCTCCTCCCGAATAGCGGAACTCCTTGCCCGGTACCCTATCCACACGAACCGGTTCATTGCTGGTCTTCTCTCCGTTCAATACCTGCAAAATTGTGGGCATCGGTTCGTCGGCTCGATATCCTCCGACGGAAGGAACCGTCATACCGGCAGTGTGGCTCAGCAATCGGCGCAGGGTTACTTTTTCATTCTTGGTGAACCCATTTTCGGGAACCTTCCACGAAACCAGTTTCAGGTTTACGTTCTCATCGAGATTCAGTTTCCCTTGCTGGACCAAACGAAGCGCCGCGAACGCAGTTATGGATTTGCTGTTGGATGCAGCTTGAAACAAAGTATCCGGTGTAACGGGCTTGTTGGCCGCCTTGTCTGCAAGGCCGTAGGCATGTGCCCAGGTGACCTGGCTGTGGTCGAAAAACGCGATGCTGACCTCGGGGACGTCGTAATACTTCATGCGTTCCGCGAGCGTCATGAAGGGGAGCGGTTGTCCTTTGATAATTGCGGCCGGCAGAAGCCCATTCGCTATGCGGTTGACCCTGGCGTCGACACTGTCCTTATGGACCGCCTCATCGGACGCCGTCGCCACTGCAATCGCGGCTAAGGCCAGGACTGCAAGAAACGCGGCCAACCCCAATAATTCCGAGCTTGATGGTCGCTCTCGCATCCTGGCATGCTACTCGAAATGCTGAGTCAAAATACCGGTCACCATTCTCGCACTAGTCTGAAGGGCCTAAGCTTCCTTGCAGACTTGGATGATTGGTGTAGTGGCATCCAACCACGTAGCGTCGGGCCATCGCACATGCTGATTATGTTAGGCAGGTCTAATGGATTGGGAGCCCATGCTAATCGTCGAAGGTGGCGATATTTACATCGTCGCAGATGTCGCCTAGAGGCCCCCGAATTGTAGGCGAAAGGCGCTTGGGGCCTCTTGCCCACTGGACCCAGTAGGAACTCCGCTCGGCACGGTGCAATCGCTCCTAGGACACTCCTCCCCGGAGATCACACGAGGAATCTATATTCACTCGTTGCCCGCGGGGGCAAGGAAGCGGTCCAGAAGGTCGAAGATCTGCTAACTGGACCCAAATGGACCCAAGTTCCCGGAATTCGGAAAATTGAGGTCGGCGATAACCCAATGAGCTGCTTGGGAATAGATGGTCGGGGAGAGAGAATTTGAACCTCCGACCCCCTGGTCCAATCCATGTGAGTGGTGCTTCAACCGTACAAACTCACGTATTTTCTGCTCGTCGCTCTCAGTTGTTTTCTTATGGGTGCCCCAGAGTGGGTGCCCCAAACTAAGGGATCTTGGAGAGCACGGGAGTGAACGCGCTAGGGACAATGTTTCCAAGTTCGACTCCCGTGAATCATAACGCCAAAAATCGACTGCTGGCCCGAGTCTCTGTGTGCTTCAATTACCGGTTTGCAACCCAACCACGAACAGAGTAGCTGAACAGCGAGCGACTCAGCGGGCGTCGCTCATTCGCACCTTGCCAGCCAGTTCACTTCGCCCATTGCGTTCAGCTTCTAATCGCGCGCCGTGCAGGGAATGCGAAGAGGGCAAGACCACACAACAGCGCCAGATTAAGCCAGGCAAACCAATCGCCGAGCGCCTGGTAGAGCGTCCAATCGTGCCGCACGGGTACGGTGGCCAGCAGACTTGTGAAAGGCGCTTGCGGTGTCGTACTCGCTTCCGCGAGCACTCGCCCCCGGTCGTCGCTCACGGTCAGCAAGCCTACCTTCGCTGAGCGAACGATGCTATAGCCGTATTCCACTCCGCGCATCAGCGCCATATGCCCGTGCCACCAGCGGTCTACGTCAAAGTCCCAGGCGGGGACGAGGAGCAGCCCTACTCTATCCTCGCCGTAAGTACGTGCGGGGTTGGGATAGTCCATATCACGGCAAATCGCAATCCCGGTTGTTCCCTCGGGCTGGTCCAGCACAGAATAATCCTTCACTGGCATCGTCCCCGCCTCTGCCACCGGGACCAGGTGGAGTTTTCGATACACAGCTGCGATCGCTCCTGATGGAAGGTACAGGCGCGCTTCGTTGAACGTGCCAGACGACGTTTGATTCAAAAGGCCAAGTAACACCTGCGCACCGGATTCGCGCGCGGTCTGCTCGAATAAACGATTAGCCTCCTCCGAGAGAGAGGGAGATACCTGCACGGTCATCTCAGGCAGCACGACGATCTTTGCACCGCGAGCGGCGAGCGCGCTTGCCTGCGCCGCGTAGTCCTTCAGCAACTGCATCTTCTGAGCGTCGGACGCCGGAAACCTGTTTTCGGGGAATTGCGTTGAGACAAGTCCGACAATAATGCGCTGCGCTGCCGAAGGCGTGCTGCGCAGCCTCCAAGCGCCGTAGCGATAGACGCATATCAGAACCGCGGCCAGCATAAGCGCCAGGTTGCGCTGGGTTGCACCACGGCTCAAAATCGCGGCAGCCACTGCCGACGCGAACAGCATGACGACGAAGGCGATGCCCCACATGCCAGTTATCGCTGCAAGTTGTAGGACAGGAAGATTGTTGAGCTGCGTGTACGCGGTGTTCCCGAAGGTGCCAAGCACCAGCTCGGTAAGATATTCGTATGCGACGATGAGTGATGGAAAAGCTAGCACCGCCAGCCAGACTTGGCCACGCCGGAAAAAGCCTCGAAAAAGCAGCACGGCCAGCGCGATCACCGCTGCCGGCACAAACAAATTCACCGCGAGGGCCGAAAGCGGGAAATGAAGATGTTGCCGAAGATAATTCCAGAAGCTGAGTGCGCCAAGGGCGTTCGCCACAAATACAACTAGCAGCGACCAGCCCCACAGCAGCGACGGTGCCAACAATAACACGGGCAGCGGCGCAACCCAAACCAGCCACCAGTGCGGATGGAGGCCGGCGCCAAAGTAAAAGGCCGCTCCCGAGAGCAGCGTAGCGGCCAAGGCTAAGATTGTGAACCTGGCATTATGCTTTGAATCCATCGACTAACCTCCGCAGCGATCGCTGAACCAATATTCTGAATTTCCTCTTCGAAAAGATTAAAGCGCCCGCTGGCCTCGTTATCAACTGCGTTTGCTAATCGCCGCGGAAACGTGCATCGATTTGAAGCATGTTTCGAGCGGCACGCTCTCCCACAGGGGTTTGCGCATCCACTAGGAGCCGTAAATTAACAAACGTATCTAATTCGCTAACTCGCTTTTGGGTAAGCCACTGGTTCGACCAGTGAGACGCGAAGAGGTTTGACCGTTCAGGCATAACATCCTCCTCAGGTGGCTTGATGAGACCCCTTGAAAGGAGGATGAAATGTCTGAACTTTTACGAGAGCCTATCCCATTCGAAGTGGAACTGCAAATACCATGTCGGGTTCGTGCCGAAGCGGCGGCGCAAAGCCTTTTTTGGACAGGCGCGTCGGCACTTGGGGGAAATCTTCGACGCCTTGGCACGGCAGAAGGAGTCGATAGTGGTGGAGATTGTCGGCGCGGAGACCCGTGATGCCAGTACGCTGTTCAGTGTGCTCAACGCGATTGTGACGATCCCTGTCCTTTATATGATCCAGCTCGATGGCTTGGGCTTCCGCAGATTCGGAACACATGGGCTGCTCTGGACAGATGCCGGGGCTAACCTGATCGTGTTCACTCCCTTGATAGCCAAGAAGCCGACTGTTTGAATCGGCCGTTAGTCGAAGATCACTCAAACCTCCCCGTGCTTGGAAGTCGTCAAGGCTCAGACCTCAGACCAAAGTCGGCCCTGTGACTATAAAGCTCTGCCACCAATTCCAAGCCTGAACCTTCCACACTGGATTGGATGCCAGCTCTGGCCATAAGAGGGGGGTACTTTTCGATGCTACGTCTTTAGACGCAAGTAGCTGGATTTTTGCCGTTCGGTAATCAGGGAGAGTCGGAGAAGGCGCTCAAAAGACCGGCTTGGGGCGTTTCTGCAGATTTGAGGAGGCGCATATGAGATTCCCGTCGTTTGTTCCCCTTCTGGCGTTGGCGGGTATTCCTAATTTGGCGGTGATGATTGCCCACCCGGCTCCGGGCGGCGAGATCTTGTCGGTTTCCCACTACAAAGTGTTGGAGCCAATACGCCATGGGAATCTGGCTGTGTTTCCTGTAGTAGCGGCGATCTCACACGATACGCAGGAATTCCTAACTTTGGATGAAGGGCTGCGCTCCGGCGAAGTGGTAGTCAGCGAGTCCGGCAGCATTGCGCCGCTGGTTCGCCCACGCCACGACGGTATTCCTTTGCGACGCGACTATGGTCCACAAGTCAACCAGTTGGTGCTGGTGAACAATTCGAAACGACCGTTGATCTTGTTGGCCGGCGAAATTGTGACCGGCGGGAAGCAGGACCGTGTGATTGGCAAAGATCGCCTTGTGCCAGCAGAGAGTGATCCCATTGATCTCGGAGTTTTCTGTGTCGAACCCGGGCGCTGGACAGGCCCTAAGATGAGCTTCGACGCAACGGGCTCGCCGATGGCAGCGCCTGGTGTCCGCGCCAAAGCCATGGCTGATAAAGACCAAGGAAAAGTCTGGTCGGAGGTCAGGGGTTCACAAGCACGGGCCTCTGCACAGCTAACTGCTCCCATGGCCGCAGCGGTCAATGGCACAACTTCCTACGCCAAGGTTATGCAGAATGAGGAAGTGGAGCAAAAACTGGACACCGTGGCGGCTCCGATGGAGCATGATTATCAGAGCCTGATCAAGCAATTGCGCGATCGTCATGCGGTTGGCGTAGTCGTAGCTGTGAACGGCGAGATCATTTGGGCCGACATGTTCGCCAGCACTGATCTGCTGCAAAAATATTGGCCCAAACTCGTTCGCTCCTATGCCGCGGAAGCTTTCATCAGCCGCGCGAAGAGTCAGGAAGTCGATGCAAAGGCTGCCCAGCAATTTCTTGAAGATTTTGAAGGGCGCAGAGAGACCGTCGAAACCGAGCCTGGTCTTTATCGGCACACCGAGATTACAGGCGATGGTTTCAACGCGTTTGAGCTGACTTCCTTGCTGCCGAAAACGGGATTCGTTCTCCACGTGGCGAAGATGGCCGACTAGACGCTTCATCTTTTTTATAGATTCGAGGCAAGAATGGCTAGAGCGCGAGTGCTATGGATCCAGCAAAGTTTTGCATCTAGCAGCTCCGGAAACTGTTTCTCTTCGCCCGAAACTCGGCGGAACGCCCCTATCTCGTACACGTATAGTGGACGGTACGTGTACGACACAGATCCCTCATCAAAACGTCGTGCACTCCTAGAATCTGTAACTTGCAAGACGGCACGATCGAGCATGTTGCGATAGGATCGAGCGATCGTGGCTTCGACACGGCTTCGGATGGATTCTCCCCAAGCTCGATGTCCGCAGCTTTGTACACCACACCCATTCCGCCGCCCCCGAGCTTTTCGAGGACGCGGTAATGGGAGATCGTCTGCCCCACAAGTTGGGAGGATGTTGCCACTGGCGGAAATGTTATGACGCAATTGTGGGCGGGTCAACGGGCACCGGAGGCACCCGGAGCAGTAAGAGGAAGCTGCCAAAAACTGTCAGTTGAATTGCTTTCTTGAGCTTGTAAGCTGGTGGTTCAAAAACGTTTCGCCGCAGTCCCGATTGTTCGGGGTGTTGTTTCCCGGTTTTTTCCCGTTGTTTTCGGATGCCCGAAACTGGTCACTGGGACCTTCTGGGCCGTTTGCCGACTTCGATTGCAGGCTGTGAAGAACACCGAGCTGAGCATAACAGCGCTTGACCTACTTAGTTTTGTGATTGTAGTGTGTCAAAATCGACGCACAGGCGGCTGTATGTCTACCGTTCCCCGACATCAAGATGCCGCGCCCAAGTGGGCTGACGCCAACTGCCAAGCGGTGCTGGAAGCGGCTCCCGATGCCATGCTCGTAGTCAATCGGGCGGGAGAAGTTGTAGCTGCCAATCTGCAAGCGGAGAAGCTTTACGGATTTAGCCGTGAGCAATTGATCGGTAGAGTGGTTGAATCACTGCTTCCTGCCCGGTTCCGCGAACGCCATAGACAGCACCGAGAACACTTCTTTGCAAATCCAGAAACCCAATTCATGCAAGTGCCGGAAATCTTCGCACTGCGTAACGGCACAACTGAATTTCCCGTAGACGTGAGCCTTAGCCGTTTAACCATCGGAACTGAGACTTTCGCGATCAGTGCAATTCGTGAAACGACCGAGCGGATTCGAGTGGAAGAACTGAATCGGTCAGAAGCCTCTTTGCGGGAAAGCGAAGAACACTTTCACCTGCTGGCGGATAGTGCTCCGGTTCTGATCTGGCAGTCAGGCAAGGACAAACTCTGCACGTACTTCAACAAGCCTTGGCTGGACTTCACGAGGCGCTCAATCGAGGAGGAGCTTGGGAATGGTTGGGCGAAAGGTGTCCACCCGGATGATTTGCAGAGATGCCTCCAAACCTATACGCAGTCTTTTGATCGGCGAGAGAAGTTCAAAATGGAGTATCGGCTGCGGCGGCATGACGGTGAGTATCGCTGGATTCTTGACATCGGCGTGCCAAGATTTGATCGGGATCGTTCGTTTGCGGGTTACATCGGCATCGCTATCGACGTAACGGAGCGCAAGCGAGCCGAAGATACCCAGCTTAGGTGTACTGCAATTGTCGAATCCTCCGACGACGCAATAGCGGCCTTAGACATGAACGGCGTCATTACGGATTGGAACAAAGGGGCAGAACGTCTCTTTGGCTACTCAGCCAGTGAAGCGATTGGCGAGAACATACTTTTCCTGTCGCCAGCAGATGCTCGTGAAGACGCCAAGGGGGTGCTAAAGAAGGTCTGGCAAGGCGAGGTAGTGAGGCATCACGAGGCTGTGCGCCAGAGGAAAGACGGCGCCCGCATAGACATATCGCTGACGGTTTCACCGATAGTTGATTCACACGGGCGGATCGTCGGAGCGTCGGGAATCGCTCGTGACATCACGGAACGCAAACGGGCGGAAAAGGAACTCGCCGCAGCAAGTGACCGGCTGCGATTGGCACAGTGGGCCGCTCGCATCGGAACTTTTGATTTGGACCTTCGCACGGGAGTGGATGTTTGGACGCCGGAGACGGAGGCGTTATACGGTTTGCCGCCGGGCGGCTTTGGTGGGACGCTGAGCGCTTTCGAAAATCTGGTTCATCCCGATGACCGGGGGCAGATCATCGAGTTATCCAAAGAACTCATTAGAACGGGACGACCCGCAGAGGCAGAATGGCGCGTCCTGTGGCCTGACGGAAGTGTTCATTGGATAGCTGCACGCTCGCAGGTGCTTATGGATGAGTCCGGCGAGCCTTCACGAATGCTCGGCGTCAACATGGATATAACCGACCGCAAGCGGGCGGAAGAGAGACTCGCCGCCACAAATGAACGACTCCACCTTGCTATTGAATCTGGCTCAATCGGAGGTTTTGATTACGATCTTAGGACTGGTAACAATGTCTGGTTCGGCAACGCGCATGCCCTCCTCGGAATGTCACCCGATGAGACTTCGGGTTCGCTTCACGAATTTTGGGATCGTGTACACAAGGACGACCTTAAACGTTTGCAGCGTGCCATTCAAGGAGCCAGCGAGACAGACGAGGGTTTTAACGAGGAGTTCCGTGTGGTTTGGCGGGATGGAACAACTCACTGGTTGCGCTCACGAGGTCGCTACTGTTGTGCGGCAAACGGGGAACGGCAGCGAATGGTAGGAATATCGGTCGACATTACCGAGCGAAAGCGGGCAGAACAGGCAGTGCGCGAGAGCGAAGAACGGTTGCGTCTGGCGGCACTAGCAGGGAGGATGTTCGCCTATGAGTGGGATGCTGCTACCGATGCGATCACGCGCTCTGGAGATTTCGCCCAGATACTTGGGAGCGATGAGCCAGTAGAGACTACTGGTCAGCAGATATTGGGTAGAATTCACCCGGACGACCGAGAAAGTGTTAAGGCTGCGATTGCCGCCCTTAGTCCTGAGAATCCCCATCTCCAGATTAGCTATCGTATGGCACGCCGCGACGGCACTTTTCTCTGGCTGGAGCGGAACAGCCTCGCTCACTTCGACGAGCAAGGCAGGATGCTGCGGCTTGTCGGCATGGTGGCCGATGTCACTGAGCGAAAGCGGGCGGAACAGGTATTACGCGAGACGAATCGCGCTTTGGAAACTCAGACAGTGGCGCTTCGATTACAGGAGGGACTGCTGAAAATATTCGTCAAAAACGTGCCAGCAGGAGTGGCGATGCTCGACCGTGACTTGCGTTGTCTGCAAGTCAGTGACCGATGGTGTTCTGATTACTTATCCGGCAGAGAGCAGGTACTAGGGCGTTCCCTCTATGAGATTTTTCCAGACATGCCGGAGCGTTGGAAAGAAGTTCACCGCCGCGCCCTTGAAGGAGAAACCCTGCGAGCGGACGAAGACCGTTGGGATGGGCAAGACGGCACTCATTGGGCACGCTGGGAGGTTCGCCCTTGGAAGACCGCTGAAGGCGCTGTGGGGGGGATTCTCATCCTCACAGAGGACATTACCCGTCGCAAGCAGATGGAAGAGGCACTCTCAGAAATGAGTCGAAAGTTGATCGAATCGCAGGAACAAGAACGCGCTCGCATCGGAAGAGAGCTTCATGATGACATCAACCAGAGGCTCGCGATGTTGGGAGTGGAACTTGAACAACTGCAAGAGAATCCCTCTGAACTCCAACGCCGCGTACAAGAACTTCGAAAACAGACGACTGAGCTTTCGAACGACGTGCAAGCCATGTCGCACGACTTGCACTCCTCAAAATTGGAATATCTGGGCGTCGTTGCAGGCATGAAAAGCTGGTGCAAGGAATTCGCCGAGCGGCAG
>DASPVV010000283.1:0-6898 GCA_035622175.1 Terriglobales bacterium
CTCTTCGGCGGTCCCGTGTGCAATGAGCACAAATTTTCCAGCTTTGAGTAGAGTCTCGTACTTCACAACGCTGTCCTTCGGGATGCCGAGGCTATACAGTCCGGCGCCTACTGCACTCAAACCTCCCACCACGACGGCACCCTCCAGCGCGGCGATAATCCATGTGACCACAGAACCGGCCGCAACGACCGGACCAATACCCGGTATGAACAGGACGGCTGCCCCGAATAACAAGCCCCACAGCCCGCCCCAAAACGCACCCCACTTGCCCCAATACTTCATCCGGTCGCCCGTATTGTAAAAGCCAACCACATTGTCCTCAGTGTGGTAGTCTCGACCGATAATCGACAGCCTCTTGATATCGAATCCTCCGTTCTTGAGTTCCTTAATTGCGTTCTCAGCCGCAGAGTGCTGACCGAAGGTTGCAACTACAGAGTTCTGATTGGTTTCTGGTGTATTGGCCATTGCAGAGCCTTTCTTTGGTCGTTCGCCTTTGCCAGATATTGCAGTACACGTAGTTCAACCAAGCGAAGCTGTCGGTTCTTCTCACTTTGCCGAGCTTCCTCTCAGCTTGGTATCTGGTTTCGACTCTCGACAGAAAATGTAGACACCACAGATTTTAGCGTTGCACCCGCGCCCACAGCAAATTAAGTCTGTGTAAAATCTGTCTGACAGCCAGAGGCTTGCACCCCAGGCTGATCTCGAATACCTCGTCGCACCTGCTGTAGCCCCTCCGGTAAAGAAATATACAATTCAGCGCAATCCCCTCAATGGTTGACTCTTTTTACATGCGGCTGAAAACAATGATCACAACAGAGGAATTCAGATTGCCCGTGGCCAACGGCCGATTAGCCTGCCAAGAGATCCCGGGTTCTCCTAGCTGCCCAGTTCTCGTCAACTTTGTTGTACCCTTTTTTTTCCCTAGCAACCCACACAGATCTTCCGAGCTTCCGGCACGTGTCATGAACCCGGGGTTCTCGTTTTCCGGCTAAAAAAGAGGCACACCGCTGGCAACATTTCAATGCGGTCGCCGATGTGTGATCGGACGGCTGATCGCGTGAGCCGACGGTCTTCCCATGCCCTCTCAGGCATCGTTGTTATTTGCCTGCTGTCAGTCCACGCATTAGGTCAGGGCGAGATTACCGGCGCGATTCAGGGAAAGGCGAGCGATTCTACCGGAGCCAAGGTTTCCGGTGCCCCAGTGACCATCACGAGCCTCGATATAGGTTCGAAATGTAGCGCGGAGACCGACGAAGCAGGTCGCGTCCAGCTAGAGCCGGGTTCATATAAGGTCGAGATCCATGCTCAGGGTTTTGAGCCGCCACGGCGGACAATGTCTTCTCAGGGTAGGAGCAAATGTTCTGGACGTTTGCGACCTTATGACACAGTGCACGGAAAGACATGCGGCGTGCGTGGCGTCCGACGAATTACTTTTCTAAAGAACTCCTAAAGGCTTGGCCCATGAAAAAAATAAGGTATCCGAACTTCTTTATGCACTTTTGTCGTGTTTTTTGATGGAATCAGTAAAGCAGAATGCCGTTGCGGCCGAACTCGGAACGTGTAGATCTGCGGGAAAATCGAGTGGCTATGCTGCAGCGTTTCATGGCGGTTGCTTCCCGCACGACTCATATATTGGTGTGTCTCTTGCTTGTCGCAGCAGCAACCTGGGCAAGCTACTCTGTGCTTCATGTCAACAGTTTGATCGCGGGTTTTTTATATGTACTGTTGGTGTTGCTCGTAGCCGCGAAGTGGGGATTGACCGAATCGATCGTCACGTCCATAGCATCGACACTGTGTCTCAATTACTTTTTCCTGCCTCCAATTCTATCTCTTACGATCGCCGATCCTCAGAACTGGGTAGCGCTTTTCGTTTTTCTGGTCACAGCAATCACCGCCAGCAAACTTTCTTCGCTGGCACGTCAGCGCGCGAACGATGCACAAACGAGACAAATCGAGGTGGAACGTCTGTACCAGCTGAGCCGGTCGCTGATGTTGGTCGCTACAACCCGTGATCTCGGCAACCAAATCGCTCGCCTCGTGAAAGAGCAGTTTGCTTTTGTTGCTCTCGCATATTGCGATGGATTGAGCGGGGAAATCAGTGTTACCAGCCCTGATTGTCGTTTTGAGCAGCAACAACTACGCGACATCGCCATTGCAACGGCGTCCTGGTTTGTGTGGCGAAAGGAATTGGGCCAAGAAACCGAACTCATCGTAGCACCAGTGATGCTGGGAGAAAGAATCGTAGGAAGTCTTGCGGCTATTGGCAATCCGGTCTCCGAACCAGTTTGGCAAGCAATCGCAAATTTAGTTGGAATCGCGATTGAACGTGCCCGGCAGCAGGAGATCACAAATAGGCTTGAGGCGGCGCGCCACAGTGAGCATCTCAGAAGCACCTTGCTGGATGCCTTGGCTCATGACTTCACTACGCCGCTTACATCGATCAAGGGCGCTGTGACTACGGCACGAAGCCATTATGCGCATGAACCGGAAGAAGAGGACCTGCTGGCGGTGGTAGAAGAAGAGGTCAACAAACTCAGTGGCATGATCGATGAAACCGTGGACTTGGCTCGGGTTGAACCCGGCAGGGCGCACATCCGGGCACGGGAAGTGTCGATTACGAATCTAATTCAAGGGTCGCTTCATCGGCTTAGAAGTCTCTTGGATGGTAGACCCATAGAGGTTCAGGTTCAAGAGGGCATGTCTGCTCTACAAGCAGATCCGGATCTGCTCGGCCTTGCGCTAAGACAATTGCTTAGTAATGCCGTCAAATATTCGCCACCGGGTTCGACGATTACGATAGCAGCCGCGCAGGCCAAGAATATGATTACCGTACGAGTAGAAGACGAAGGCCCGGGAATTCCCCCGCGTGAGTTGGAGGCGATATTTGAGCGATTTTATCGGGGGACCATAACCAGGGACTGGGTCGCCGGGACCGGAGTGGGGTTAAGCGTCACCCGCGACATCGTTAATGCGCATCACGGAAAGCTCTGGGCCGAGAATCGACCCGAGGGTGGTGCACAATTCTCGTTCAGCGTACCGATAGCCTAGAAAGCGAACCATGAATTCAGGAAACATTCTCGTTGTAGATGACGAACCCCAGATCCGGCGTGTGATGAGGACCGCCTTGATTAAACAGGGCTACGTCGTGAACGACGCTCGGAGTGGAGAAGAAGCATTGGAGAAGTTTCGCGACGAACGCTATGATCTGGTCATTCTTGATCGCAACATGCCGGGCATGGGCGGACTAGCAGCGTGTCGCGCGATCCGGACGAACTCCGACGTTGGCATCATTATGTTGACGGTGCGAAAACGAGATGAAGACAAGATCGATGCTTTGGATGCGGGAGCAGACGACTACGTGACAAAACCTTTTAGTATGCCGGAACTGCTCGCGCGCATTCGAGCCACGCTACGGAGGGTTCCTCTGGCGCAGGAGGGCCCGATGGTGGTGTGCTTCGATGGAATCGAAGTGAATCTCGGTACGCGGCATGTGTCTGTGATCGGCCGAGACGTGCGTTTGACTCCGAAGCAGTTCGCGGTCCTCCATTACCTGATCTCCAATCCCAACGTAGCCATTCCTCATAGCAAAATATTGCAAGCGGTCTGGGGACCTGACTACGGCGAGGAAATCGAGTACTTGCACGTCGTGATCAATCAACTCCGTAAGAAAATTGAACCCGATCCGGCAAATCCGCAATACCTTCTTACCGAGCCCTGGTTTGGTTACCGATTTCATCTCCCGGACCAGCGATAAAAGTCCCCGCAGGTACGGCACATCCAAACGCATCCCTTCATTTCCTCACCCCAGCCGATGCAAGGCCCTAACGAAGCTCTCACGAATTTAGGAAAAATTTAGACACTTCTCATAACTTTTTTAGTCGGCGAACTCTACAGTGTGAGAAAGCTCGTAATGCGAGTCGACCGTCTTACTCGAAGTTCGCGCCAGACTCGAAGACTCGGAGGCCGTTAAGGGAGCCACGCATGCTCGCGAAATTCCTTATGGTCGTCGCTTGCATGGCGGCTGCAGCGTTCTACCTTCGGTTCCTGATTGCCATTGGGAAAGAACGTCAACCTCTCATGTTTGCCTATTCGATGCATCTGCTGCGTTACCAGTGGCGACGAGACTTCTCAAATCAGCCGCTATTCCTCACTGACGTAGGGCACTGTTCGGTAAGGATCAAAACGCCGCAACGGTGGGCATCACCGGTGGCGGGGCCGCAAAGAAGGCTCGTGGTACGAATAAATCTCAAGTGAGGACTAGCAGGATCTGATCTTCGTCGGAGTTACCGTGGGCTTTTTCGCTCTATCCATCGCTTACGTGCGTTTTTGTGAGCGCGTGAAATGAGGGGAAGAAATCGGCCAATAACGGCTCCAGTTTCGGTGGTTTGACTATCAATACGCTTTGGTATGAGACCGCGACCGGCCTCACCATGCTAGCGGGGCGCTTCCTGATGATGATTCCAATGCTGGCAATCGCTGGCAATCTAGCGGGTAAGAATTATTTCCCGGAATCTCTCGGAACGTTCCCGGTGACCACGCCTCCTTTCACGGTGCTGTTGATCTCCGTAATCCTGATTGTGGGTGCACTTACATTTTCCCCGTGCTCAGTCTGGGCCCGATTCTTGAGCACCTGCTTATGGTCGCTGGCAAGACTTTCTAGGATCTATGGCAACCAAAAGTTCCCGTTCAAAGGGAGTCGCTAAGTCGCTTCCTTCCGGCATCAATCGTACAGATCCGCTCTCGGTCTCAAAGGTTTCGGCTTCCCGCAGTGGTGTGTTTGAAAACTTGCTCTTCGCTGGAGGAAACAGTGACTAGGAATGTTCGGATTCTTGTGGTCGATGATTACGAACCTTGGCGTCGTTTTACCCGCTCGGCTCTTGCGAATGAAACAGAAGTGCAGTTTGTCGGCGAGGCGTCGGACGGATTAGAAGCAGTGCAACAAGCCCAGCAACTGCAACCAGACCTGATCCTGCTCGATCTCGGTCTTCCGACACTGAATGGAATTGAAGCCGGTCGCCGAATCCGAGCGGTTTGCCCCATTTCAAAGGTTCTCTTCATAAGCGAAAACCGCTCACCTGACATCGTAGAAGAAGCCTTGAGCACAGGTGCACGCGCGTACATAGTCAAGTCGGAGGCCGGAAGCGACCTCTTGCCCGCTATAAAGGCGGTTCTTCAGGGTCAGCAGTTTGTCAGTGACTCTTTGGTGAACCACAATTTTAGTGAACCTTCGCATGACCACACTGCGACAAAACAGCCCAAGAAGGAGCTGCTCAGTATCAGATGAGTGCACCTCGATGGCAACGGAGACATGACCATCAGGATGGTAATGATGATAGTCAGAGCAAGCTGGGGCCGTGGTTGTCAGTCGGCCCGCGAGACGCTGACCATTGGTGACTGCTTCAACTCCAGTCATCGCGGTGCACTCTTGCGCCGCGCGATCGTTCGGTCGGCCAGAATGTGAACGATGCTTACGGGAGCTGCCTCTGGACCGTCAGAGCAGTTGGCCCCCGTCTATCGGAAATCTGGAACACGAAATCGCTAGATCGACAGAACGCAGGCCTACACGGGCGCGTTTTCGCTCACCCCTTCCCGCCGTGACAGCTCATCGAGTGTGGCGCGCGCGCGCCGGTGAGCCGCCTCGAGGTCTCGGCGATCGATGGCTACCAACGCGCTGCCGGTTTCGAGAATCGCGTCTGCTTCTTCGGACAGCGTTTGACGGCATGCATTCGGAAGTCGCGGCGCCAGCCGACCGATGGCCTCGAGCTGGCGAATGAGCACAGCTGGCGTCGTTCCGGACGCCTGGCGGATTTGATCGAATGCGAGTTTCGCGAGGCGTTCGAGCCGCACCGGCGGCATCCATACTCTGAGTCGACCGCTGGTGTCGTACCAATTCCCTTCAAGCGGAGGGCGCTCAGCAAGAGTGAGGAGTGCCTCAGCGAGCCAATCCACCGAGGCGACGCCTGTAAAGGTATCGTTGACCGCGGGCGACAGCGCCCGGATTGCGATCTCAACCACTTGCGCGATGCCGAACTCGCTATCTTGGGTAAGGGTGCGGTGACGGCCGATGTGCACTCCTTGATGTATCGCCATCTCAATCGCGCCGCCGCCCTTCTCTGTCGGGACGATTGCCGCGAGCGGTTCACCGCGGAGCACGAACTGGCCCGGTCGAAACTTGAGCACGATCAGCGCCTCCCCTGCGTGCGCTGCTGCCACCAGCGCGCCGTGATCGACGTGCTGCAGGTATCCGCTTTTCAGACACGGCACGGTCGCGCCAATTTCGGCTTGGTGCAAGATCGCATCATCGTCTGGCAAAGGGCCGGTGCCCTCCCCAGGCCCGGACACGTGCGCGCCTCGTGCCGCGACATACAGGTCGTCGACAATCGCGCCGATCATGTCAGGATTCTGGATCGATTTCGCCACCCGATGGCTGTAATAGACAAGAAACCCGAAGCTAAGAACGACGAGTACCCAACTTGTGATGAGTGACACCTGGGGGATGAAGGTCGATTGTGGGTCCTGATGCGTGACGAGAAAAACGAGGCAGATATACACAAACGTGCCCATGAACAGGCCGATCGTGACCTGCGTAACCCAGTCCTGCAGAAACCGGTATAGCAGCCGCGGGCCGAACAAGGTTGAGACCATGGACAGCACGAGAAGTGCTACCGAGAAGATCAATGCCAGAACAGTGGCCACAGCTCCCATCATCGCCGCCAGGATCGCGCGTGCATCGTCGATGCTGCCCATCGTCAACCATGACGGGATGTGAATGATGCCATACTTGTCTAGGATGTCGGGAATCAGGGTGATCGCGAACAAACCGACCGCGGCGAGCGACAGCTTCAGCGGGATCCGCCAGAGATTGATGTCCCGTTGCGAACGGAGCTTGGTAGGGCGC
>DASPVV010000284.1:0-6371 GCA_035622175.1 Terriglobales bacterium
TATCCTCGCACCCTGCATATTCACCCGACGCAAAGTCACATCATACCCGGTGTTGAGGCCTAGGTTGCCACTTCGCGAGCAGCAGACCTTTCGAGGATCTGAGCCCGTATCACCCGCGCTATCGTAAGCAATTTATACCGCCATTTACGGCCATTTTCAGATATGATTCCTTCTCGCAGTCCGGGTTGCGACCTGCAGGTGGCTGCGGCGCCGGGCAAGTCACGGTTTCGGTATCGCGGGTTGAGCATTCTCACTGAAGAGGGCAAGGGTTTGCCACACCAGAAAATCGCCTTGGGAGAAGTCAAATGCAGTCGCGTATTTCAGCCCTTTCTGTGGTGCGGTTAGCCGTTTTTGCCCTCCTGACCCCTCTCGCTTTCGCCGACCAGCCTGTGGTCCCATCACGCGTCATCGAGCCGGTGGACGAGACCAAACTCACCCTCTTGAAGGGCAACATCCACCCCCTGGCCCGTCGTCAATTCGATCGCGGCCTGGCCCCGCCGGATTTGCCGATGGACCGGATGCTGCTGGTTTTGAAGCGCAGCCTAAGACAGGAATCCGCCTTGCGTACGCTGCTCGATGAGCAGCAGGATAAGGCTTCGCCCAACTATCATCGCTGGCTTACTCCCGAGCAGTTCGGGCTGCAGTTTGGTCCGAACGATCACGACATACAGGCGGTAAGTTCATGGTTGCAATCTCAGGGATTTCAAATCGCCAAAGTGGCCAAGGGGCGGACGACGATTGAATTTTCCGGCGTCGCCAGCCAGGTGCAGGAGGCGTTTCATACTTCCATTCACAGATACGTGGTGAAGGGAGAAGACTACTGGGCTAACGCGAATGAGCCGCAGATTCCAACCGCTTTGACCCCGGTCGTGGCCGGGGTTTTCACGCTGCACAACTTTATCAAGAAGCCGATGATCCACATCGCGGAGCACAGGCTTTCGGCAAGGCTAGTCTCGCAAGGCGACGGCAAGCCTCCCAAGGTGACATTTCCAGGGAATCCGCCGTTACACGCGCTTGGACCCGCGGATTACGCGAAGATTTACGACGTCAACCCGCTTTACAACGCGAGTCCCGCCATCCAAGGCACCGCCAGGACAATCGCGGTCGTGGGTCGGAGCGACCTCTACAACGGCGGCTCGGACATAACCGGCTTCGCCGAAGTTTTTGGCATCACTTATGTCAACCCTCCCGGTACGGTTCTCGACGGCCCAGATCCTGGCGATCTCGGAGGCGATGAAGAGGCGGAAGCGACCCTGGACACGACTTGGTCGTCAGCCATCGCACCAGGGGCAGGAGTGAGCCTAGTCGTTTCCGCCACCACGAATACTACCGATGGTGTCGACCTGTCCGAGCTGTACATCGTGGATAACAACCTCGCGGACATCATGACGGAAAGTTTCGGCGGCTGCGAAGCTCTCGCGACCAATGTCCAGGGAACGGAAACTCTCGCCGAACAGGCTGCGGCCGAGGGGATCACGTACTTTGTCGCGGCGGGAGATTCCGGTGCGGAGGGATGCGACGACCCCGACGTCGAAGCGGTCGCGACCGGACCACTCTCCGTCAACGTTCTGGCCTCGACACCGTTCGACGTTGCGGTTGGCGGCACGATGTTCAACGAGAACGGAGATGACAGTAAATATTGGAGTTCTACGAATTCTTCTGTCTTCGAATCAGCACTTTCCTACATTCCCGAGGATGTCTGGAACCAAAGCTGTACTGCGGCGCAATGTGGCAGTCAGAACGCCAACATTTTCGCGGGCGGCGGTGGCGCCAGCAGCATCTTCCCCAAGCCGAGTTGGCAGTCTGGGGTTGCAGGCATTCCTGACGACGGCCGCCGGGATGTGCCCGACGTTTCTCTCACCGCCGCCGGGCATGATCCATATTTGCTATGTCTTGAGGGGTCCTGCATCCCGGATTCGCAGGGCTATATCTATTTTGCCGCCGTCGCAGGTACTTCGGCTTCAACGCCGTCATTTGCCGGGATGATGGCGTTGGTAGACCAGAAAATGAACGCGCGCCAGGGCCAGGCTCAGTATGTGCTGTACAAGCTGGCAGCCGCCGAGAAGCTTTCCAGCTGCAACGCTTCCAATACCTCGGGTCTTCCAGCCGGCGCCTGCGTCTTCAACGACGTGACCGTGGGCAACAATGCAGTGCCAGGAGAGGCGAGCTACGGCACCTCCAGCCCACTGTATCCGGCGACCGTGGGATACGATCTCGCGACCGGACTGGGCTCGGTCAACGCGGCCAACCTGGTCAACAATTGGAATTCGGTTACGTTCAACCCGACCACAACTACCCTGACCATTGTCCAGCCCAGCAGTCCGGTCACGATTACGCACGGTTCCCCAGTCAAGATCGATTTTGCGGTGACGGCGAAAAGCGGGACGCCCACCGGCAGCGTAGCCCTTCTGCCAAACACTGGACCCACCCCCAACCAGCAGAGTTCCGTCGGCGTCTTTCCTCTCGTGAGCGGCTCCGCTGCCCAAACCGTCTCATCGTTGCCGGGAGGGACCTACACTCTGCAGGCACGCTATTCTGGCGACGGCACCTTCGCGCCCAGCACATCCCTGCCTTCCCCTGCCATCACCGTGAACCCGGAGCCGAGCACAACTACGCTCTCTGCGCTGACTTTGGACCAGAACTTGAACTTCATTCCCTTTACCGCAGGCCCCTATGGCAGTTTTGTCTATCTGCTGGCTGACGTGGCCGGGCAGTCGAAGCAGGGCATCCCGAGCGGACCGGTGAGCTTCTTAGATGAAGGCAGTCCCATCCAGGGCTATTCCGACATCAGCCCCAACAGCCAAGGGAACGTCGCTACTCCTAACTTCCTGAACAGTCCGCCCGGCGGCACTCCCACGGGGCTCTTTACGCTTGCGGTGGGACCCCATTCGATTACGGCCGCGTTCACCGGAGATCCGAGCTTTCAGGCCAGCACTTCTTCCCCGGTGACCCTGAATATCACGCAGGCCTCGACGAACACCGTGATTGCGTCTGCCCCGGCGCCCAAGGGCAGTACGTTTACGGCGACCATCGATACCAATAGCGGCGGCACCCCCCCTACGGGTACGGTCACCTTCTTCCTCACTGGCACTCAGCTCGGTAGCCCGGTCGGCGTAGCCCCCGTTCCCGCGCTCACGACGCTGCCGGGCGCGCTACTAGGAGCGCAGGCCACTGCTACCTACAACGCTGCGGCGCTCCCCAACGGCAGCTATGCTGTGAAAGCCACCTACAACGGGGACAGCAATTACGCTGCGTCCAGTTCCGCGACAACCTTGGTCACGCAAAAGAGCGATTTCTCCTTCTCCGGGGGCAGCACCCCTGCAATCAATATCACCAGCCCCGGAGGTGACGGGACCTTAACGTTGACCATCACAGCCCTCGATGGGTACAACGGAACCATCAACTTTGCTTCCAGTTCTTGCTCAGGGCTTCCTGCCGGCGCGACCTGCAGCTTCAGTCCTACCGCCGTCACCGGCAGCGGGACCACCAAGCTGACGGTCACGACGACCGCAGCATCGGCACGTCTGGTTCGACCTGGCGCTCGACCGGGTTGGTGGCTGGCAAGCTTCGCAGGCGGTCTTGCGTGTGTGTTCCTTGTCGGCGGCTACTCCAGACGGTCGGGCGTTCTTAGCCTGGTGCTCTGTGCGTTGTTCGTCACGGGAATCGGTTGCGGAGGTGGCAGCAATAGCGGCGGGAGCACTACGCCAACCGCGCCTCCACCGCCAACCGCGACGCCCACGGGAACTTCGAACGTGGTCGTCACGGCGACCAGTGGCACACTTACTCACTCCGTGACATTTGTTCTCAGCGTGCAATAGTACATACCGATATCCCGGGTTAGCTGAGATGCAATTCGATGAGAGGATGTTGCTGCCTTGTTGAGATCGCCTTTTTAACCCCTGGTTTCTGACCCGCTGGCACGATGAACGGGTTAGGCTACAGAGCACTGCTAAAGTTGCCCCCTCCCACGCCCTGCTTTTCCCTGCGCGTGAGGCTCCCGATAAGACAAAGAGGGATTTTGAGTGTCATCGTCCGATTTTTCTTTGTGGAGAAGTTCGGCCGACTCGAAAAAAAACTCGCCAAGTCTTGACATATTCCTATATAGGAATATATAGTCCATCAGTGGCACGGGCTGCAACCACCTCTGACGGGTTCAATGCCGTGGCGGAGCCGCGGCGGCGTGAGATTCTCGAGTTCTTGGCTTCAGGTGAGCGATCGGTCGCCGACCTAGTGGTGAGGCTCGGGATCAGGCAACCTTCGGTCTCGAAGCATTTGGGAGTGCTGCGGCGCGTCGGACTCGTACGCGCACGACGGCATGGGAGACACATACTGTATGAAGCGAATCCGGAAGGCATTCGTCCTTTGCATGAGTGGACGAACATCTTTGCGCGCCTGTGGGCGCACCAACTGCTGCGCGTGAGGGAACGCGCCGAGGAAAAGGCCAGGCAAGTCGAGCGCGATAAGCTCAGAGATTGCAAGAACAGTTCCACGGAGGAAGCATGAGTATCAGTCCGACCCTACCGGGAATTGAGAGTTTGACCCTAACCGTCACTCAGGAAATTCACGTGAGCGCGACGCTGGAAACGACATTCGAAGCGCTGCTCGAGCAGATCGGGCCGGAGCATGAGACACCGGAGCGCAAGATGCCGATGATCCTTGAGCCCTGGCCCGGCGGACGATGGTTCCGCGATCTTGGCGCCGGCAACGGCCATTTATGGGGGCACGTGCAGGCCGTCAAGCGGCCGACCCTGCTCGAGATCACGGGTCCGCTGTTCATGTCGTACGCCGTCGTTTCCAATGTGCAGTACCGGCTGAGCGAACAGGATGGGGGGACGCTCATCAAATTCCATCATAAAGCCTTTGGAGTGATTCAAGACGAGCACCGGCGCGGAGTCGTACCCGGATGGACTTACACTAACCTGCGCATCAAGTCGCGGGGTGAGAGCAATTCGAAGTAGGAGGCTCTATGTGTCCAGCATGCCTAGCCAGCGCGGGAGTAGTACTGGGCAGCACGATTTCAACCGGCGGGTTGACCGCGCTGGTCATGACGGTTCTTGCCAAGAAGAGACGCGAGAAAAATAATTCGAAGGAAAAGGTGTGATCTCATGACGATAGCGACGATGGAAAAAACAAGCGCAAGAGTGGTGTCGGCAGCCGAATGGCTGGCCGCTCGGAAGAAACTGTTAGCCAAAGAAAAAGAGTTCACACGTCTGCGCGACGAGCTCAGCCGCGAGCGACGGCAAATGCCCTGGGAGAAAGTTGAGAAGAACTATGTGTTCGAGGGACCGAGGGGGAAAGAAACACTGAGCGAGCTGTTTCGCACCCGCAGCCAGCTCATCATTTATCACTTCATGTTTGGTCCAGGTTGGAAAGAAGGATGCCCAAGCTGTTCGTTCCTGGCTGACTCGTTTGATGCGGCCGCGGTGCACCTTGCCCAGCGGGACACATCATTTGCGGTGATTTCGCGCGCGACCCTGGCGGAGATCCAAGCCTTCCAAACGCGCATGGGATGGCATTTCCCGTGGCTGTCATCGCATGGAACCGACTTCAATCGTCACTTCCAGGTTTCGGTTTCCAGACAGGAGATCGAGGGCGGCAAAACCGAGTACAACTACGAACCCTCCAGCTTTCCGTCGGAAGAACGGCCCGGGCTGAGCGTCTTTTGTCGGAAAGATGGCGAGATCTTCCATACATATTCCACCTACGCCCGCGGGCTCGATATTTTGCTTCCCACCTACAACTTTCTCGACCTCACGCCGAAAGGGCGGGACGAAGAGGGATTGCCTTGGCCTATGGCCTGGGTGCGGCATCACGACCGCTATGACGATCCCAATGCGATGGACGCGAAGACGCTGATCTCACAAAGGAAAAAGCCTTAGCCGATGAATAGCTCAATCCTGTGCCGCCGCTTCCAGCCGGTGCGCTTACACTGCGTGCCGTCAGAAGTTCTTAACCAGACTCGCCGTCTGGACTTGCGATGACCACCACATAGCCGTCAGGATCGCGGAGCCACATTTCTCTATGTTTGGGGCGGGGGTTCACATGGGGCTCTTCGATGATCTCTGCACCCAATGCGCGCGCTCGATCCACGGCTGAGTCAAAGTCGTGGACCTCGAACCAAAGCAATACCCCGTGTCCAGGAGGCGCGGCATTCGCGTTGACGAGGTTGGGGTGATGCTCTTCGTCCCATGCGTGAAGTTGAAGGATCAAATGGTCCGAGGAGAACAGGCGATCATA
Source organism: Terriglobales bacterium (assembly GCA_035622175.1). GTDB lineage: Bacteria > Acidobacteriota > Terriglobia > Terriglobales > Acidobacteriaceae > JAFAGX01. Next base: position 6,238 of record DASPVV010000284.1, read on the forward strand.
GAAGTCACGGTGTCTATGCTCAGGCGACGAGTCCGCCCCAAGCAGTTTCGCATACCAACGACTACTCGCCCTCACGTCGCGCACAGCTATCAGCGGTTGAGGCTCGATAGGCAAAGGCATGCCTACCAAGTATA
>DASPVV010000285.1:0-12703 GCA_035622175.1 Terriglobales bacterium
TGACCTTCGGCAACAGCTCCGGAAGAGCGAGCTTGAGTCCGTTGTGGTCTCCCGACGGGCAGCGCATCGCCTATATGTCACTCCACAGCGGGAAGTTTGGTTTTTATCAAAAGGCGGCGGATGGTTCTGGGAACGAAGAGAAACTCTTGGAAGAGAACGAGTCCGTGAAGTATTTGACGGATTGGTCTCCTGATGGCAAGTTCCTTGCTTACCAGCAGGCCCCACAGGGAATCAACGAAGTCTGGATGCTTCCCTTCGCTGGCGACCGAAAACCATCTCCTTTTGTGCAATCTCAATTTACCGCATTCGTTTCCGTTTTTTCCCCCAACGGCAAATGGCTGGCCTACTGCTCGACTGAGTCCGGCGAGCAAAAGGTGTACGTCGTGCCCTTCCCCGGATCGGGCGGGAAGTGGCAAGTCTCCCAGGGCGGGGGATGCTACCCTCGCTGGCGGCGCGATGGCAAAGAGTTGTTCTACCTCTCTCCTGACAACAGAATCATGGCCGCTGAAGTAAAAACTGATGGTTCCAGCTTTGGCATTGGCCCCGTGAAGCCGTTGTTTGAAGCCAGCGTTTACACCTCCATCCTTGGTGGCTACGATGTCGCCGCAGATGGCCGGCGGTTCATCATCTGCTACGAACCTGGGCAGCCCAATGTGGCCATCACTCTGGTCGAGAACTGGGATGCGGAGCCGAAGAAGAAAAAATGAGCCCCGTGGGCGGCACAAAACTTGCGATCTGCTGCCACCAGGACAGATGGTTTCCCGCCCAGTCCATGGGCAAACTTCTTGAATGTGGTTAGGGGGCGTGTCGTGCAGCTGCACGATACACTCCCGCACTCACCTCTTTAGTGCTGGTACGCCAGCGAAGTCAATAGGCGCCCAGCGTGTAGAACCCGCAATGGACCCGATGTTTGGGATCAGCATTTCTCGCTTCGCGATAGCATAAATGCGTTCCAAGGGGCCAAAAATGATGGAGTGGGGGGATGATGGGACTCGAACCCGCGGCCTCTGCCGTGACAGTCTAGGCATACACGGATAATCAGCGACTTAGATTCTAAGCGGGGGCTGCCAAGTCGCTGAAAAGGACTGTAGGAACCGTTCCCTGTGGGTAAATTTGTGGGTAAGAATTTCTCGACAGGAATGCTTCTCACCGGGGAAGCCGCTGGATGTAGAAATATTGCTCCCGTCGCAGATTTTTTCCGTCACTGTTTCAAGTAACGAAGCGCAACACACCCTGATTGAAAGATCTTCGACTCAACAAGTTTTAACTGCAATCTCTCCTGTTGGCTAACGCCTTCTAACAACCGTCTCCCTTCCCCTGCAACGATTGGCTGAACGACAAAACGATATTCATCAACCAGGCCAAGCTCCATGAGTTGCGAAGGAACACTTACACCACCGATCAAAATATTTTTGCCTTGTTCCCGTTTCAATTTAGCTATTTCGTCTCGAAGATTCGTACGAACAATTCTCGTTTTTCCTTCAGCGCTCTCTAACGATCGTGAGAAAACAACTCTGTTGATGGAGTCAAATACGTCAGCAAATTCGTTCATTGCTTTTGTCTGAGAATGGTTTTTTGCGACATCAGGCCAAAAAGGAACCATCAATTGATAGGTTTTACGCCCGAAGACGAGTAGGTCAACATCTCGCATGAGGCGAGCAAAATATTCATGCATTTCTTCATCAGCAATCATTTTGGTGTGGTCGCAGCAGCCATCTAAAGTAATGTTGATTGCGAAGATCACATTTCTCATGGATTGCCTTTAGTTGTGATTTTTGCAACGAATTTAAGCTTGGGAACTCACGAGCCGAAAGAGGCGTAGAACACCCCAAGTTTCAGCTAATCACCTTCCCAGCCTCTCGCACGGGAGATCGTCCAACCCGGCTAGATAAGTGGGCACGGTTTGATCTCGCACTGGACGGTGACAATAAGCCTTGGGGTCACGGTTGCCGCCTCTCTCTCCGTGAGAAGCCCTCGCTGGCGCAGAGCGTCGACTGTGGCATGAAGCTTCTCCCGCTGGACTTCGGTGATCTCACCGAGCTGCCGTTGGTATTCGGTCTTGTTGGTCCAGACGATGGTAAAGCCTTCGACCGGCTGCCAGGACATCTCCTTGTCGGTGACCCCGAGCCAATGTGCGATCAGCCGGTGCCGTGTTGAGGGGTCGGGCCATTGGACTCCGTAGCAAGATCCCCACCCGCCATTCTCTTTGGCGCGGATGGAGACGATGCGATCGCCATCCAAATCCACGACGACCGGTGCGCTCACTTGAGGATCATTTTCCTCAAGTCCATAACTGTAAACCTGTGGCCATCCCGGGGCGAGCTTGCGTCCGAAGGAGTCTCCGCAAGAGCCGCCTCCCGTTCCTTCATGCTCGGTTTTGGCAGCGGCGACCATGATCTGCAACTCCTCTTCGGAGGCCGCGACAATACTGGCCACGAATCCAACGTCACCCAGGTCACGATTGAAGAATACGCGGCTCGGCCCCGGATCCTTTGCCAGCATCATGGACGCAATTCGTGCGAGCGTGCGACCGGTCCAGGTTCCCGTCTCTCCGTAGGTCCAATCCTGTAGAGTTACACGCGATTCGGACAAGGGAAGACGGCCAATCAGGATAGCTGCTTGCGCCGGGAAAAGCTCTGCGACAGCAGCGATTGCCGGAATTGGAACCTGAACATTTTCCTGAATGAGGGTATCGAGGATCGCGGTGACGGCCCGCCGCTGTGCGGCTTGCGAGTCGCCATCTCCGATGGCCTGCGGAATGGCCCAGTGCTCAAGCAATGCGGGCATTTCGGCGACGATCTCGGCATTATGTGCTCTCCGTGCGAAGTCGGCAGCCCACGCGATCAGACGCGGGTCGCCGCTGTGAAGCCACTGATGGAGCGTACTAGAATCGATCGCCGTTTCCGGGGTTACGAGCGGCCGTTGCGCGGAGACGGCGCTAGTCATCCCGAGGAGCAGCAGCGTGAAACACAGACATTTCATGGCAACATTCCGGGTGGATTGTCCCGCCTCCAACTCTACGCTCAAACGTCAACGCGGTATAGCGGCTCTTAGGATAGTCCGCCTTATCTCTTAGACTTCTCCAACAGACAAAACGTTTCCCGAAGCGTCGTTCCGAAGGGCCAATTGATTTCATAAAGTCGTCGGCCCCCTGAAATGCTGAGTACACTTGGAAGTGCCTAACGACCAAGGGCTCGGCAAAAGGAGGCCGAAGATGTTCATTATAGGATGTGACCCGTGCGGTGGGGCGAACAAACGCCGTACACAGGATCAGTCTGTCGTTTTGCAACGACTGAACTCAATGATCGGTTGATCCCGGCTCTTTGAACAAGCCGAGTTGACGGTACAGATCGAGGTCATTCAAGAACACCCATTCTTCAGCGATCTTTCCGCCCACAAAGCGCCATACGGTCATACCCGAGAGTTCATAATGCTTCCCCGTTGCAGGAACGCCCTCAAAGACTCCGTCATGGGTTCCCTTGGCAGTAAAGCACACCGCGACCTTGTCTCCTTCGGCAATCATCCAGTTTTCTGTAAACGTGAGATCGGAGGACGAATCAAACTGCCCCTTTGCGTCCCGCATTTCTTCCGATAGATTCTCCGCCGGGCTGTTGTTGTAGTGCTTCACGAAGTCCTTGGTATGGATTTCTTCAAACCGCTTGAAGTCCCGGTGGTTCAGGTAATCGAAAAACGCAGCCCGCGCAATCGCCTTGTTCTGGTCTTCCAATGTTCTCCCGGCAGCATGGCTCGGAATCCAGAGGAAGCACAGCCCAATACAAAGGACAACTGCGCCGACCCCTCGCACACGATAGCTTCGCCAAAACGGTTGCTTGCTTCTCTCCCGCAGTCGCTTGTTCTTCATGGCTGTCTCCTGTTTGAGATACGCGAGCGCCTCAACCGGGCACCCGTAGAGCGCGGCGGCGAAAGCTGTTTGCCGGACGAACTCTCTTCGAGTAATGAGCACCTTCTTCGACCCCACGAACTATCGCCGCGAGTCCTGTGAGCTTCACTTGCTACACATAGGGCTCCCGTTCGTGACTCGACCTAATGTTCCGCACTTTGGGTAAAGGTCAGAGGTACTCCAGTAAGTCTACGTAGTCGAATTTTTCGTCGTCAACGTCATCGGCGGACGGGTTGGGCTTTCCGCCGGACATCTGGATCCAGCGACTTACATTCTCGAGGCTGCTAAGTCGCTGAAAAGGACTGCAGGAACCGTTCGCTGTGGGCGAATTTGTGGGTAGGAATTGTCGCGCTGCAGCGATTTTGCGCTTTCTCGGAAGCCTTTGCGGCTACTGGTTGTAGAACCGTGCTCACTTTATTTTCTTGAACTCAATGCCACGAGCTTTTTCGCCGAAAACTCGCCCGCCTGAGTCCCGCTCGAAAACCAGCGTTCCGAGGCCGCCAGCATCGAATTCGTCCTTCGCCATAGGGGTCAATTTCTGGGGCGGGTTGTCGCGGTTCCGCAGAGATAAGGCGTCCTTCTCCAGAGACAAGCCATAAACGGCATCGAGTTCTGTGTTCCGAAATTCTCCCGTATAAGAAGCCAACGCGGGTTCACCCAGATGGATCTCCTAGATCCGGCTACCCGAAAAGTAGGTCTCTCCCGTTATATCGAACTTCGCCTGCACGGTGCCTTTTAATGATTCAAACGTAATGACCTCGCTTGCGAGGTCGTAGAACTGATTCGCGTCGATCCACCTCAGGACTTCTCTAGCCACCATCAAACTACCATTCGATTCGGTGAAGGTGAACATCAGGTGCGTCCGAGGATCGAGGTATTTTGCCGGCAAATTCGGCGGGATCGGGGAAGCCCCCGTTGCTTGAGGGATTGAGGGCGCTTGCTCGGGGTCGCAACTTGTCCGCCAAGTAGAGATCGACGACCTGTTGCGCAAGCTTCTTTGGCACGGCACTCGCGATATTGCAAAGGCAGATCACGGTGAATTTCTGCTCCGGGAAGCGTAAAAGCTCAGTGCGGTAACCGAATATTCCGCCACTGTGTTCCACGATTGGCAAGCCTCGATAGTCGCTCAAGTGCAGTCCCATCGCATAACTGATCTTGTTGCCATTGTTGATAGCACCCGGCGTCTGCAATTCCTGAACGAGCGTTCCTTTGCCGAGTCGGTTGGCATAAAACAGAGAAGCAGGTCATCCACGGTGCTCATCAGACCGCCTCCCCCGACCACTGCAAACGTTGTAGACCAGTCCACGTGAAAGCTGTCGCGTGAGCCTGAATTGTATGCGGCAACCCGACCGGGCACCACGAGCGTGTGGCCGTCATAGAAAAGTGTGTGCGACATACCAAGAGGCTTAAAGATGTTCTCGGCAGTGAAACTCCGCGAGAGATTTCTTGGTCGCCCGTTTAATGACCATACCGAGCAGAAGGTAGTTCGTGTTGCTGTAAATCCACTCGTCTCCGGGGATGTTGTTCAGCCCTGTTTGACGAACCACAATTTTGAAAATGTCGTCTGGCGAAATTGAAGTCTGCTCTATCGTTACCTGAAAGAAGGAGAAGTGTAAGGAAGTCTCGGAGCCCGCTGTTCTGGTGAATCATCTGCCGCAGGGTGATTACATGACCGTAGTCGGGAAGCTCTGGGATGTATTTGCGAACGTCATCGTCTAGCGAAAGATAGCCCCGCTCTGCCGCAAGGACTACCGACGCGGCTGTGAATTGCTTCGACACCGGAGCCATGTCGAAAACGCACTGCGGCGAAAGCGGAACTCCAAGTTCAAGATCTGCCAGACCGTAGGCTTTCCGGTAATTCACCGTCGCGAATCACTCCTAGTGAGCAGCCCGGTGATCCCGGTTTGTCGTAAACCGAGAAGATTTGATCGACTTTCTGACTAGGAACATCCTGCGCTAGTGCCGCGACACTGAGGAGCATTCTGAGGGCTAGAGTTACGAGGACAAATCGCATCAGGGATTGCACTCCTCGCATCCTACGCCACCGCAGTAGAAGCCTGAGGCTAATCATTCCTTGTAAAACTTGGCACCCGCCAGCGTGGCTACGATAAGGGCAGGAAGTGTTCCGATCATCAGGGGGATGACCGTGCTCGCCGGGAAGAAGCCGAAGGAGCACCACGTTGCGTCTCCCAAGCTGACGATGAACCACCATGCAAAAGCCGCGATGATTGCCGTTTTCGCGCCAGGGCGATAGACAGGGCGAATGGCGGCATAGAGCCACAGGATGGAGATGCCTTCCAGCAGGTCGAGTACGACATTGAACACAAGGAAGCCAGATGTGGGCTTGCCCAGATTGTTATTGGGGAGAGCGGCGAAGTCGCGCCCTAGCAGTGCAGTGACGCCTGAACCGAGGATGATCCAAACGACCCCGGCTAGTAGCCCGCAGCCGACAACGCGAGACCAGTTGACTTTGCTCATGGGCTTGGATTGTACATGCTGGTTGCGAAACTCCGAGGCTCGTAGCCAGCCGGAATCAGACAGGTTTGCGTCGGTTCCGTGATGGCGAACGGCGTGCGACATGTGCGGTGACAAACTTGTGAGCCATGCCGAGCAAGTCCCGCAGGACATCGGGTGTGACGCGGGACAGGCGAACCAACACGGCGTTGTAGTTGAGATAGTGTTCGGTCACGTAGTAGACGTCCGGGTCTGCTGCGAGCAGTTCGGCGCGGTCATCGAAGCCCACGCGAACCGCAAGCGAACCCGGCTCAGCCGAACGATTAACAGGCACACACGCCAAAAGTTTTCCGTTAACCTTGAGCGCAGGTGACCCGTAGGCTGTGCCCTCTTCCACGCTGGGCAACGCCAAGCCGATCTTCCGCACCGTGTCGAAGTCAATTGCGTTCCCGTGTTTCTTCGAGGTTTTGATCAGCTTCGGCGATCTTCCAGCCGCTTTTGATCCAGACTTCGACGTTCGTGCGCCCGGAATTTTGCCGATCCGAGCATCTCCAGCCAGCACAAGCTCGCATGCCCGCAGCGCCGCTGATTCAAAGTCAGGCGCATCGACTGGTAGAACTTGCCAACCCGTTACCCGTTTGCCCAATACTTGAATCGACCGCATGTTCGGAAACTCGCGCCGCAGGCTCTGGTGGTGTTCTTGGGTAGTCGCGAGCCATACGCCGTTATCCGCAGTGTTTTTAAGCTTGTCCCGCAGGATCAACACGATTTTGTCTTTTACATAGATTGCAAGGCAGCCAAACATCGGACGCGTGTACGGCGATAGTGTGGAAATCGCATCAAGCACGAACGCATGGGGAATGGGCGCGCGCTGCTTGGGCACCAAGCTCTTAGCCATACCCGCACACTCCAGAGCGCCACTCGCGCATGGGTAGCGATCATAGCAGTTTCTGGTGAGTTCCCATATCGTGGAAGAATTCCTTGAGCCACATGAGACCGCCTTTTCGCTCCAAGCAAGAAGTGATCATCAAGGCTCCGTTGGAAACGGTGTGGGAATTCAACCTGGAGCCTGAGAGGTGACATCGGCAGGAAACACCGGGTTCGCGGAGAGATCCGCCGTCAACGACCGGATCGGTATCGAGCCGGATGAGGCTCAATCGGCCACAGCAGTTGCAGGTAGGTAGGCCGCTACTCTGATATCCCCAGCTCAGTCCCGGGGTATATGACCGCGGAACTGGCGGGCGCTGCATCGGCACATCGGCACCTCAAGTCTTGCCGGCCTCCCTGGAATCACGTAAAGTAGGTGGTATGAGTCCCCTTCGAGCGCGCGTTGAAAATGGGCGCCTCGTTCTCGACGAGCCGACAACCTTACCCGAGGGGACGACCGTCGATCTGGTTGCCGACGATGAGGGCGATGACCTCACCAACGAAGAACGGCATGCCTTGCACGAAGCGCTCTCGGCGTCCTGGAAATCCGCCGAAGCAGGTAGCCTCCGGCCTGCCGAGGAAATTCTGGAAAAGCTGCGCCGCCGGCAGTGAGCCTGCCTGTCCGAACAACACCTGAAGCTAATGCGCAAATGCGCACCATCGACAAGTGGTGGCGCGAGAATCGCACTGCCTCGCCCAACCTCTTCGCCGCCGAACTCGCGGCAGCTTTCGATCTCCTCAGCCACGCACCACATATCGGACGGCCCTATCCTCAGTCTCCCGTACCGGATACGCGCCGCGTTCTGCTCAAAGGAACACGCTATCACGTCTACTATGTCGCCTGCCGTGAAGAGGTGAGAGTGCTTGCGGTGTGGCACGCCCGGCGCGGCTTAGGACCACCGCTTAGAGCGTCCTAACGAATTAGACATATCGGTGTTGCGCAAAAAAGCGTTTCCTCTCCAAGGAGTTGCCATAATGTGGTTTTCGGCCCGTATGGCTCGAAGGGTAAACGCTAGCCGACAAGGCAGGACCTATTTCCCTGTAGTCCGTTTCTGGCCAGTCTCCGGATTGCCAACCGGGCACAATACAGCCCACTCCTCCGGACTATAATTGCGCGCACGGATGGCTCTTACTTCGGGCACAAAACTCGGGCCGTACGAGATCATATCGCCAGTAGGTGCAGGCGGCATGGGTGAGGTGTATCGCGCACGGGACACCCGTCTCGACCGCACCGTTGCCGTCAAGATTCTGCCCGCGCATCTCTCCGACAACTCCGAGGCCAAACAGCGCTTTGACCGCGAAGCACGGGCCATCTCATCGCTGAACCATCCCAATATTTGCACCCTCTATGACGTCGGCCACCAGGACGGAATGGACTATCTCGTGATGGAGTTTCTCGATGGGCAAACTCTGGCGGATCGACTGATGAAAGGGCCGCTGACGCTGGATGAGGTGCTGAAGCACGGTATCGAGATTTGCGAGGGGCTGGAGAAGGCGCACAAGACGGGAGTCACCCACCGTGACCTGAAACCAGGCAATATCATGCTCACGAAGAGCGGCACGAAGCTGATGGATTTTGGCTTGGCCAAAGCCACTCCGGCAACCGCGCCACCTGCCTCCAGTCTGACCATGACTTTTTCCGGTCCATCCGCCGACCAGCCGCTGACCGCGCGGGGCATGATCGTCGGCACGTTCCAATACATGTCTCCGGAGCAAGTCGAAGGGAAAGAAGCGGACGCGCGCTCGGACATTTTTGCGCTGGGCGCGGTGCTGTACGAAATGGCGACGGGGAAACGGGCGTTCGAAGGAAAGACCACGGCGAGCGTGATCGCGGCGGTGCTGGAACGCGATCCCGCGCCGATCAGCGCAGTGCAGCCGACGTCGCCCCCGGCACTGGACCGCGTCGTGAAAACGTGTCTGGCCAAGGATGCCGACGAGCGCTTCCAGACGGTGCACGATGTGAAGTTGCAGCTGAAGTGGATCGCGGAAGGAGTAGCGTCTTCGTCGACCTCGTCGGTCATCGCCCCGGCTCCGATGGCGAAATGGAAATTCCGTGCTGTCGCACTGGCGGCTACAGCACTTGTGTTAGCAATTGCAGCTCTCGTTCTCGGCTTTGCCTACTTCCACCGCCCGGCGAGCAGCACACCCACCCTTCGCTCCAGTATCTTGCCTCCAGACAACACATCATTCATGGGTGGCGTAGCCTCCTCGGGCTATGCATTCTCTCCAGATGGCACGCGCCTGGTGTTTTCGGTACAGTCGGTCGTGGGCACGAGCCGTCTTTGGATGCGCCCTTTGAATTCGCTTGCAGCGCAGGGACTGGCCGGGACCGAAAACGGTGTTCTCCCCTTCTGGTCGCCCGACGGCCAGTGGGTCGGTTTTTTTGCCGACGGCAAACTGAAGAAAGTACCCGCTACTGGCGGCTCGGCGCAGTTGATCTGTGACGCGCCCGCAGGCCGGGGCGGCACATGGAGTCCGCAGGGAGTAATCGTGTTTGCGCCTACGATTGTAGGCCCTCTGTTACGAGTTTCGGCGAACGGGGGAGTTCCTACGCCCGTGACACAACTGGACCCTTCGACGGGCGAAACGACGAATCGCTGGCCTGATTTTCTGCCCGACGGAGTGCATTTCCTGTATCTGGGCCGGCAAGTTTCGCCCAACCAGCCATCGGCCGTTTACGTGGGTTCTTTGGACTCCTTTTCGCACAAGAAGATTCTCGATGTTCTCAGCGAGGCAAAGTATGCCGCGCCAGGGTATCTGGTGTATGCGCGGAATAACACATTGTTTGCCCAGCGGTTTGATGTAAGGAGCTTGAGTCTGGAGGGGGAAGCGGAGCCCATCGCAGGAGACGTGAGCGTGCAGATGTTTATGCTACGCACCGGCTTCGCGTTGTCCCAGACTGGCCAGTTGGTCTACTCCAGTACCGGAACCGCCGCGGACGTCGAACTGATCGTGACCGACCGTTCCGGCAAGCAGCTTTCCACTCTGGAGGCAGCAGTAGGCTTCCTTTTCCTCCGGCTTTCTCCCGATGGGGAAAAGTTGGCCACCGCAGAACCCGAGACGCTCAATGGCGGAGCAACGATCTGGATCTTCGATCTATACAGCCACATCCGCTCCCGTTTTACTTTTGCCGCTGGGCTGAATACCTTTCCTGCCTGGTCTCCGGACGGTTCGCAAGTCGCGTTTGCCTCGAGCCGCACCGGCTCATCCAACGTCTATGTCAAGCCCATCACCGGCGCTGCCGAAGAAAAGGCACTGCACCCAAGTCCCGAGGACGAGCGCCCGCAGTCGTGGTCCGAAGACGGACGTTTCCTGGTGATTGACAGCCGCCCTCAGTCCCGTCAAGGCAACGCGGAAATCGCCATTCTTCCTCTGACGGGCGATGGCAAACTTTTTTCGTACCTGAACGCGTCCTACACGAACTCGGGTGGACAAGCTTCCCCAGACGGACGCTGGCTGGCATACGTCTCCAATGAGTCCGGCCGGCCCGAGGTTTACGTGACTGCGTTCCCCCAGGCCAAAGGGAAGTGGCAGGTTTCCTCCACGGGCGCGACTACGCCACGCTGGCGGCGCGACGGGCGCGAACTCTTCTTCTGCCAGACGGATGGGATTCTGATGGCGGCCGAGGTTACGGCGGGGAAGGATTCCTTTGCGGTTGGGTCCGTCAAGGCGCTTTCGGAGAGGCGCATATTCCAAACCCCCTACTCCGCGACCTACGACGTTTTCCCCGACGGCCAGCGTTTCATCATGGCCGCCGTCAAACCGGAAACGATCCACGCGCCGCTGACGCTAGTCACGAATTGGACAGCGGAGCTGAAGAAATAACGACGACGGCGCGCGCCCAACTCTGGTCGCTGAAAAAATGCGGCAGGCGTTTAGGAAATTACGTTCCTTTTGTCGATTATTTCTGTATGACGAGCTATCCGGAAGTCATCGGGATGAATCGTCAGTTTCTTGTTTGCCGAAAATTCGCGAGTTGGTGGCGAGAAACCCGTCTCTTGATAGTTTCGGACTAAGGATTTAGTTGTCTATTCCTGCGCCCGGAACCCTGCTACGCTGCACCACTCGCGATGCCCGGTTGCCGCCCCGTCCGAAGAAGCAGGTGAGGCCGAATAGATAGCCGAAATTGTACCAGGCTCCATTGTTGTGGACCTCGTAGACGTTGAGGTCGGTCTTAAACAGCGATGCCACAAACACAAACGGAGCAATAGAACCCTGCCAGAGGCCCAGCCAGAACCCCGCGATCTCGCCGTGTTCGCTCGCCATTTTCTTGGATGGGTTAGGACCCGGTACGCAGCCGGCCATAATGCTAAGCAGCAGTAGGACAACCACAAACATTGCAAAAGAGGGTTTCATCGCAATTCCTCCTACCGTTACCTTTCTACGAGGCACGGGCGTGAAAAGTCTCAGAAAGGCCTGCCACCGGGTTTTGCATCTTTGTTTAGGTGCTCACCCGTATATCCGATAGCATGAACGCCGCAGCATATTTCCTCAGATCGACCTGGAGCCCGAGGCCAGAGTAGTTGCTCGCGGTCTTCGTCGGCGCGATCCGCACTTGCTGGACCGTCTCATCGAGCAGTATCAACACCGGCTGTTGCGTTATCTGGTATACCTCGCGGGAAATCGTGAACTGGCGGAGGACCTCTTCCAGGAAACCTGGCCTTCGCGTGCTAGAACGCGGCCATCAGTACGACGGTAGGCATGACTTCATTGCTTGGCTCTATGCGGTGGCAAGAAATCTCACCTTCGATTATTTGCGGAAGAAACGTTACGAGCCCACAAACTCTCTCCAACTACATGCAGATCCCATAGACCTGACGGGTGGCTTCCTTCAAGTCGCTGTATCTGAAGCGCCCATGAACGAAAATCCTTCCGCTGCTATGTTCGGGCGCTTCAGATACAGCACTAGACTTGTCGCGGGTAATTGCATTCTCGCTCTTGCTCCGCATGTGCGTTTCAAAGGATGTATCCGGTCGCGGAGCGAATGCATAATCTGCGCTTGGGTGTGACCAAACTTCTTCGGTGTAGAATTGCAGCCAAATGGCACTATCCTCCGGAGTTCGGTTGGGACCTTACGAGATCTTGGACCCGATCGGCGCGGGCGGTATGGGCGAAGTGTACCGCGCAAAAGATACGCGGCTCGACCGCACCGTGGCCATCAAGGTTCTGCCGCCACACCTCTCTTCCGATCCTGTCCGCAAGCAGCGGTTCGAACGCGAAGCCAAGACTATTTCCAGCCTGAATCATCCCCACATTTGCGTGTTGTACGACGTAGGCAGTCAGGATGGGGTCGATTATTTGGTGATGGAGTACCTCGAGGGGGAGACGCTGGCCAAGCGTCTCGAAAAAGGGGCGATGCCGCTGGAGCAAGTGCTGAAGTACGGGGTGCAAATTGCGGACGCGCTGGACAAAGCGCACCGC